>DATKEC010000054.1:0-3723 GCA_035544575.1 Acidimicrobiia bacterium | reverse complement strand
CTCGGAGGCGAAGTCGTAGCGGAGGAGAGCTTCACGAGCTTCGACGGCACCATCGAGAGCGTCGTGACCGCGGTCGATGGGGTCGAGGCCGATGTGATCGCCACGTCGTCGGCGTTCCAGGATCTCCCCGCGACCTTCAGTCAATCACTGCGAGCGCTCGGCAACGAGACGCCCATCATCTGCTCTTGGGCATGTGACGGCAATTTCTGGGTGCCGGCGGGCCTGAACAACTTCTATTACGTGACGTTCGCCTCGATCTTCGGCGACGATCCCGAGCCCGAGGTCAATGAGCTCGCCGAGGCACTGGCGGCGGCGACTGGCCAGCCGCCACTGACCGGTGGATTCGTCACCGGTGCGGCTGCGATCGATGCGATCGCAGCCGCGATCGAGGAGACGGGCGGAACCGAAGGCGCCGATCTGGCTGCGGCCTTCGAGTCGTTCGACGGTCTGCCCACCATCTCGGGACCGATCTCTTACTCGCCCGAGCAGCACACCGTATTCGGCAGGCCGTATCGCGTGATCGTCATCAACGACGGTGTCAACTCGTTCCTCACGCTGTGGACGGCAACCTCTCCTGCAGAGATTCGATAGTGACGGGCCACTAACACCCTTCTGGATAGACCATGGAGGCATCGCATCGGCCCGCAATGTCGCTGCGGGCCGATGCCGTTTCACGTTCCTTTGACGGCGTGGTGGCACTCGCCGACGTCACCCTCGAGCTGGCCAGCCACGAAGTCGTCGGGTTGATCGGCCCGAACGGCGCCGGCAAGTCGACGCTGGTGAACGTGCTGAGCGGCTTCGATCGGCCCGCGAGTGGCCGGGTGCTGCTCGAGGGCAACGATGTCACCGCCTGGCCGCCGCATCGCCGTGGGCGTGCCGGCTTGGCCAGGACGTTCCAACACGCCCGGTCCTATGCCGGACTTTCGGTGAGAGAGAACGTCGAAGTGAGCGCGCTCGGCGTGAGAGCCTCGGCGGCAGACGCTCGGAGCACCGCCGATCGCCTCCTCGAATTGCTCGATCTCACCGACGTTCAGGACTCCCCGGCGTCGATCCTTCCCCACGGAGCCGAGCGCAAGCTCGGGGTCGCCCGGGCGTTGGCCACAGAGCCCAAGTTCGTGCTCATGGATGAGCCGGCGGCAGGTCTGAACGACGCCGAGGTCCCCGACTTCGCCGACGTGGTTCGCTCCGTGCGGGACGATCACAACGCAGGCGTGCTGCTGATCGATCACAACATGGCCCTGATCATGGCCGTGTCAGATCGGGTGCACGTACTCGACGAGGGATCCACCATCGCCGAGGGCACGTGGCAGGAGGTACGGGCCAATGCCGCGGTCGCTTCCGTGTATCTCGGAGCGGCGCTAATCGAGGACGAAGACGGTGAGTGAGCCGATCCTGGTACTCGACGATCTGTCGGTCGACTACGGAGGGGTCTCGGCGGTCCGTGGCCTCAACCTCGAAGTCGGGGCAGGCGAGGTTGTCGGTCTGATCGGCCCGAATGGCGCTGGCAAATCGACGACGCTGCTTTCGATCATGGGGCTCGAGCGGTCGGCCTCCGGAGACATCCGATTCGACGGGTTGTCCATCGTCGGCGAGTCCCCCGACGCCATAGCCCGACGTGGCATTGGCATGGTCCCCGAAGGGCGCCGGATATTTCCCGACTTCTCGGTGGCTGAGAATATGCGACTCGGCATGCTCCGCCGGCCTGCCCGAAAACACCGCGCTGACCTGGAGTGGGTCGAGCAGCTCTTCCCGGTTGTCTCCCGTTTCTGGTCTCGACAAGCCGGTGCACTGTCCGGAGGCCAGCAACAGCAATTGGCGATCGCGCGGGCTCTGGTCGGCGCGCCACGAGTTCTGCTCCTCGACGAGCCCTCGCTCGGACTTGCCCCGGGGGTGATCGACACGTTGTTCGAGACGCTCGCCGTAGTCAGAGATCGAGGGGTCGCCGTTCTCCTGGTGGAGCAGCGAGCCCAGCTCACAGTGAGCTTCGCCAACCGCACCCACGTGATGCGCAACGGCGAGCTGGTAGCAACCCTCGGCCCGGAAGACGCCGGAGACACCGGGCGGATGGCGCACGCGTACTTCGGTTGATGGAGCTCATCCAAAGCCTCATCGACTCGACTGCCCTCGGTGTGCTCTACGCCCTAGTGGCGATGGGAATCGGCCTGATCTTCGGCGTAATGCGTCTGGTCAACTTCGCCCACGGTGAGCTGATCACCGTCGGTGCCTACACGCTGTTCATGACAAAGGCCTACCCAGGCGCGGTGAGAGTCGGCGCCGCGCTCGCCGTGGTGCTCTTGGTCGCCCTCCTGATGGAGTTCCTGTATCGCCCGCTGCGGGGCGCAACCGCCGCGACGATGCTCGTGGCGACCTTCGCCGTCAGCTTCGTGCTGCAGAACGCCCTTCTTCTCGTCTTTGGCCCACAAGGCGCATCAATCGATTTTCTCCCTGCGCTCAACCGCGCGGTTGAGATCGGCGAACTTCGCATTCGCTGGATCACGATCATCGCTGTCGCCGTCGGAGGGGCCATCCTCGGAGCGATGATGTGGTTGCTCGGGAAGACGACCGTGGGCCTTCAGATACGCGCCGCGGCGGCGGACTTCCGGACGGCTCAGATCCTGGGCGTCCGCGCCGGGTTCGTTATCCGGCTCGCCTTTGCGATCGGCGGCCTCCTCGCCGGGGTGGTGACTCTGGTCCTTGCCGTGCAACGGCCCTTGGTCACCCCGACCTATGGCTTCCTCGTCCTTGTGCCGGCACTGGTCGGCGTGGTGGTTGGCGGGCTCGGGCGGCTCCTCCCGGCAACACTGGGCGGGTTCGTCATCGGGTTCGCCACCGTTGCCCTTGGCGACATACTCCCCTCGGGGAGCAGAGTCTTTCTCAACAGTCTGCTGTTCGCCCTGGTGATCGTGGTTCTCCTGGTGCGTCCGGACGGGTTGTTCGCACGACGGGCCGGCGTCGCGGAGCGGGTGTGATGATGTTGCGGCGCTGGTGGCCGCTTTTCGTGCCTTCGCTGCTGATCGTGGCCATTTCGCTGGCGTCACAGCTGACGTCGGCTGCCACGCAGAGGCAGATCCGCTCGATCCTGGTGACCGCGGTGATCGTGGTCGCCCTCTATGTTTTCGTCGGAAACTCCGGGGTCATCTCGTTCGGCCACATCAGCTTTGTGGCGGTGGGAGCCTTCGCTGCCGGACTGGCGACCGCCCCGGCCGCCGTGAAGCCGACGACCTTCCCTGACTTGCTCCCGTTCCTGGCCAACCTCGAGATGGGGAATCTTCCGTCGCTCATCCTCGCCGCGACCGCGGGTGGGTTACTTGCCCTTCTGGTGGGAATCCCGTTGATGCGTCTGTCCGGGCTCTCAGCGGGCATCGCCACCTTCGCCGTGCTGATCATCACCAACAACGTCTTCCGCAATTGGGAAGCTATCGGCCCCGGCGCCAAGACCTTGTCACTGATCCCGCAGACGACCGGCTTCATCCAGGCGACGATTGGCCTGCTGGCAGTCATGGCGATCGCGTTCACCTATCAGCTGAGTCGGGGGGGGCGACGTCTGCGCGCGACGCGGGACGACGCGCTCGTCGCTCAGAGCAGCGGCATCGACATTCATCGTGAGCGACTGTGGGCCTTCACGTTGAGCGGCATACTCGCCGGATTCGCCGGAGGGCTCCTCGTGCACCTTCTGGGGAGTATCACCACCGAGCAGGTGTTCCTCGATCTGACTTTCATCAC
>DATKEC010000053.1:0-2439 GCA_035544575.1 Acidimicrobiia bacterium | reverse complement strand
GCTTCCAGTCCGACTCGAACGTCACCGTCACGCCGATCTCGTCCCAGATGTACGGGAAGCCCTCGGTGTAGTTGCTGACCTGTTCGGAGAACACCTTCCCGTTTGGAACATGGACGAGGCGTCCGGTCGACTGGTCGGCATCGACCCAGTTGCCGATCTCGAGCATCGAGAACCGGAACGCCCGGATGTCCACGACGTCGCCCGCTCGTCCCTCGATCTCGATGCGATCGCCCACACGGAAGGGGCGGCGGGTGACGATGAACATCCAGCCCGCCAGATTCTCGAGAACGTTGGCCAAAGCGATGGCGATGCCCGCGGACAGGATTCCGAGATACGTCGTGACTCCACCCGTCCCGCCGAACCAGATCCGGGCAAGCCCGAAAATGCCGATGACGGTGACCGCGTAGGCCATCCACTTCTTGGTCCGGAAATACGCCGTCCCATCCTCGACCCGGGCGTGTACCGCCCGCAGCACGAGCCACCGGATGACAAAGAGGGCTCCGATGAGAAGCGCGGTCAGGACGGCTCGCCCAGTCATGTCCCCGTCTGTGAACAAGTCGGCGATCCCACCCATCGACCCGAACCGTAGTGATGCCTCCCGCGCCGTGCGCAGGCCCACGAAACAGGTAATTTGGCGCCCCGTGACGAACCCACCCAACGCAGTCCGTGTCCCCGTCGAACGTTCGATGTTCGGAGACATCGTCATCGATGACTTCGGATGGCTCCGCAACCGAGACAGCGAGGAGACACTCGCCCACTTGCGCGCCGAGAACGACTACGCCGCCTCGGTGCTCGCACCGCTCGAACCGCTCCGTCGGGAGATCTTCGACGAGATCGTCGCCCGTACTCAGCAAACCGATCTCTCGCCCCCCGCCAAATGGGATGACTGGTGGTACGCGTCCCGCACCGAAGAAGGCCAACAGTATCCGGTGCTGGTGCGGATGAAGGGCTCTGCCGAGGGGCCTGAACAGACCCTGGTGGACGCCAACGTGCTGGCCGAGGGCCATGACTACCTCTCCGTTGCCGTGTACAAGGTGTCCCCCGACCACAGCCTGCTGGCCTATTCGTTCGATATCGACGGCAGCGAGTCGTTCCGGCTTCGATTCCGCGACCTCGCGACAGGCGAGGACCTGGCCGACGAGATCGAGGCGACCTACTACAGCGGAGCGTGGACCTCTGACTCGCGGAGCTACTTCTACACGACCTTCGACGAGGCGCACCGCCCCGACAAAGTGTGGATGCACCGAATCGGCACCGACCCGAGTGAGGACTCCGTCGTCTTCGAGGAGCCTGACGACCGGATGTTCTTGGAGGTGAAGACGACCACCGATCGCCGGTTCATTCTCGTCGCGGCCGGCTCCCAGATCACCGCCGACGTCCACTACGCCGAGGCTTCCGATCCCCGGCCGGCGTTCGAGCCGGTCCTGCCTCGCACACACGGCGTCCAATACAGCGCCGACCACCGAAATGGACGATGGTTGATCGTCACCGATGCCGGCGCTCCCAACGGACGGCTGGTGTCCGTCGCAGTCGGCGATGCCGAGGACGAGACGACGCTCATCGACCACGACCCCTTCCGCAAGGTCGCCGCCGTCAAGGCCTTCGCCAACCACGTCGTCGTGTCGGGGCGGATCGATGGGCTCAGCTCGCTGACGGTGCTGACCGACGGGACACAGACCGAACTCGACTTCGACGAGGCCGTCTACACGGTCGGTCTCGACACGAACTACGAGTTCGACACGTCCGTCGTCCGCATCGCGTACCAGTCGCTCACGACGCCACGGCAGATCATCGACCTCGACCTGGAGTCCGGCGAACGCACCGTCGTCAAAGAACAACCTGTTCTCGGCGGTTACGACCGGACCTCCTATGTCGCAGAACGACTGTGGGCGGTGGCCGACGACGGCACACGGATCCCGATCTCTCTCGTCCGGCGTAAGGATCTCACTCTGCCCGCGCCGACGTTGCTCTACGGGTATGGCTCATATGAGGTGACGGTGGACCCGTACTTCTCGATCCCCCGGCTGTCGCTGCTCGATCGGGGAGCGGCGTTCGCGATCGCCCACCCCCGCGGCGGTGGGGAAATGGGACGGCTCTGGTACGAAGGCGGGAAGCTCGAGCACAAGATCAACACGTTCACCGACTTCATTCGCGCCGCCGAACATCTCATCGGGTCCGGAGTCACCACCCCGGCCCAACTCGGCGCTCGCGGAGGTTCGGCCGGCGGCTTGCTCATGGGAGCGGTCGCCAACCTCGCACCGGAGCTCTTCGGGGCGATCGTCGCCGAGGTCCCGTTCGTCGATCTCGTCAACACGATGCTCGACGAGACCCTGCCGCTGACGGTCATCGAGTGGGAGGAGTGGGGCAATCCCAAGCTCGAGGACCAATACCGGTGGATGCGCGCCTATGCGCCGTACGAGAATCTCGATCCGGACAAGG
>DATKEC010000052.1:0-9792 GCA_035544575.1 Acidimicrobiia bacterium | reverse complement strand
GTCGTAACGTGTCACGTTGATCAGCGTATCGCCCGGCCAGAATGTGGTGTCGGCGCGAGCCGCCGCACACGGGAGACCAAACACATGCGCAGGATCACAGCGACCATCGTCGCCACGGTGCTCGTCGCCGGATGCTCACCGCCGGACGCCGAGGAATCGACGACGAGCACCGCCACGACGATCCCCCCAACCACGACCACCACCATCGACCCGCTCGTGCTGGCGTCTGCAACCTGCAATACGCTCAAAGTTGCGACCTTCGACCTCGATGCGGGGATCACTGCGGCTCTCGACGGCCTGGCCATCACCGACGAGTCCGAACTCGCGGACGCCGAGGTCGGTCGGATCGTCGTCGCCGGGCTTGTGAGTTTCTACGACCAACTCGCCGTCATCGCCGAGGATGCACCGGACGAAGTCGGTGCGGCGTTGACCGAGGTCTCAGACGGCGTCGACCCATGGCGTGAGGCCCTCGCCTCAGCGGACGAGACTCTCGATGGCGGGCTCGAAGACCTCGATCCCTCCATGCTGCGAACCGCCGAACTCGATGAGGCAGTCTCGGTCGTGGACGAGTGGACCGTGGACGCATGCGGAACCGCGATCCCTGTCGACGCAGAGGAGATCGTGTTCACGACGATCTTCGCGTCCATGTTCGGCGCTTTCGGATCGCTCTTCGGTCAACTGGGCGAGGACGTCTTCGACCCTGGCGACATCCTCGAACCCGATCTGACCGCCGTTGCCTTCGGCGACGACCCGGACCTCGACGATCTCTACTCACGATGCGGCAACCGCGATGGCCAGGCGTGCCGGGACCTGTACTTCTCGGCATACGGCGAGTACGAGTTGTGGGGCCAGACATGCGGAGCTTCGATTCCGCTCCGGCAGGCCTTCTCGGTCGACTGCCAGAGCAAGTTCTCTTCGTCGGCCGCCGCGTACGGCGACGACTTCGTCCTCGACAGCCTGTGGGACGAGTGTGAGTCGGGAGTGGCGGGTTCGTGTGACGCGCTGTTCGCGGCAGCCCCCTTCGGTTCGGCCTACGAAGGCTATGGCGCCACTTGCGCCGGCACCCGCGTCGACGGTGACATCGGCGTGCCGTGCTCGTTCCTGCAGTCCGGCGATGTGTTCGGATACGGCGACGACGCCACCTTCGACCTGTTGTGGGACACGTGCTCGGTCGGCGACCTCGATGCGTGTGACGACCTGTTCTTCCAAACACCTCTCCAGTCGGCGTACGAAGCATTCGGCCGCGTGTGTGGCGACCTCATCGAAGTCGGTCGGGCGTGCGAGAACGCGGCGGCATGGCTCGGGGGCCCAGTCGGCTGATTTCAGGATCGCCTGGGAATTCCTGTAACACCGACGGCCGACGCGGGACTTCAACCCGACCCCGTGGCCGTCCCCCCGTCGGCTGCGGATGAGCTGGGAGGCAGCGGGTCGCCACCGTAGCTACCACCCCCTGGTGCGGGTGGCGACCGCCCCAGCTTCCTCCACTACCGTCGGGCTCATGGCTCACCCGTTGTTGTCAGACCTCGACGAGCGCATCGACGATCTGTCCGAACGCGGCCTGCGCAAGGACGAACGGATCATCGGGTCCCCACAAGGACCGGAAATCGAACTGGCTGACGGTTCGAGAGTGCTGAACTTCTGCGCCAACAATTATCTCGGTTTGGCCGACGACGACCGGCTGGTCGCAGCAGCGGCCTCCGCACTCGAGCGGTGGGGTTACGGCATGGCCTCGGTCCGGTTCATCTGCGGCACCCAACAGGTCCATCGTCAACTCGAAGAGCGCATCTCCGCGTTTCTCGGCACCGAGGACACGCTTCTCTATTCATCATGTTTCGACGCCAACACCGGCTTGTTCGAGACGATCCTTGACGAGAACGACGCCATCATCTCCGATGCTCTGAACCACGCATCGATCATCGACGGCGTCCGCCTCAGCAAGGCAGAGCGACTGCGCTACGCCAACAACGACATGGCGGATCTCGCACGCCAATTGGAGGCTGCCGCCGGTGCCCGCTATCGACTCATCGCCACCGATGGAGTCTTTTCGATGGACGGTGTCGTCGCCGACCTCGAGTCGATCTGCGAGCTTGCCGAAAGGCACCAGGCACTGGTGATGGTCGACGATTCGCACGCGGTGGGGTTCATCGGAGCGGGAGGCAAGGGAACACCGGAGGCCACCGGCACGGCAGATCGCATCGACATCATCACGGGCACATTGGGCAAGGCTCTCGGTGGGGCGTCGGGTGGCTACACCTCAGGTCGTTCCGAGATCGTCGCATGGCTGCGGCAGCGTTCTCGCCCATATCTCTTCTCGAACTCCCTGGCGCCGGTCATCGCGGCGACGACGCTGACCGCCCTCGACGTGATCGATTCCGCCGACGACCTCCGAGCCCGCCTCGTTGCCAACAGCGAGCACTTCCGGAACGAGATGACCCGCGCCGGCTTCACGCTCACTGGCCAGGGTCACCCGATCATTCCCGTGTTGCTGGGCGACGCCAAGGTTGCATCGGAGATGGCCCAACGAATGCTCGGACTGGGTGTCTATGTGATCGGCTTCTCGTTCCCGGTGGTTCCCGAGGGCCAGGCACGGATCCGAACCCAGATGAGTGCCGGCCACACCAGCGAGCAAGTAGACCGTGCCATCGAAGCCTTCGTGACGGTCGGACGGGACATGGGCGTGATCTGATGCGGGCCTTGGTCAAGACCGGGCCGCATCCCGGCCTCGTCCTCAAAGAGGAAAAGACGCCCGAAGTCGGCATGAACGACGTCCTGATCCGCGTCCGGTATACGTCGATCTGCGGGACCGACCTCCACATTCTCAATTGGGATCCGTGGGCTGCGACGACCATCCCCGCACCCATGATCGTCGGCCACGAGTTCACCGGCACTGTCGAGCGGCACGGTGCCGGTGTTCAGGGTCTCCCGGTCGGAACCCGCGTGTCCGGCGAGGGCCACATCACGTGCGGGCATTGCCGCAATTGCCGCGGGGGGCGCCGGAACTTCTGCCGCAATCACCTCGGTCTGGGCGTGACTCGGCCCGGAGCCTTCGCCGACTACGTGGTGCTGCCGGCGGACAACGTCTTTCCCGTGCCCGACCACATCGACGACCGGACGGCCGCCATCCTCGATCCGCTCGGCAACGCCACCCACACGGCGCTGGCGTTCGACGTCATCGGCGAGGACGTGCTCATCACCGGTGCCGGCCCGATCGGGCTGATGGCAGCCGCCATCGTCCGCCACATCGGGGCCCGCCACATCGCGGTGACCGACATCAATCCCAGGCGCTTGGGCATGGTGTCCTTGTTCGGCAACGCCCGGCCGGTCGATGTGAGAACCGAGACGCTGGACGACGTCATGGGCGAACTGGGAATGACCGAAGGCTTCGACGTCGGTTTGGAGATGTCGGGCGCCGAACCTGCGTTCAACCAACTGCTGGCCGCGATGAACCACGGTGGGCGGGTGGCGGTCCTCGGGATTCCGCCGGGTCCAGTGGAACTCGACCTGAACAACGTCATCTTCAAGAGCCTCACGGTGCGCGGCATCTACGGACGCCGCATTTTCGAGACCTGGTACAAGATGGCGGCCATGCTCGAGACCGGTCTCGATGTCTCGGCGGTCGTGACCCACGAGTTCGCCGTCGAGTCCTTCGAAGAGGGATTCGACGTGGCCGCCTCGGGCGAGGCGGGGAAGGTACTCCTCGACTGGTCCTAGTGGTGCGGGTGTGACGTCCACCAACCAACGCTCTAACCTCCCGCCGGGGGCGTTCGCCCCTTTCCGAACTGAGGATTGAACCGACTCCATGGCAGACAACGACGACGAATACATCCGCATGCGCGGCACGGTGAAGAAGGTGCTGCGCTCCGCAACCTTCCTCGTTGAACTCGAGGGAGGCCTCGAGGTCTCGGCGCGCCCCAGCGGGCGGATGCGACGGGGACGGATGATCCGGATCCTGCCAGGCGACGAAGTCGACGTAGAAGTGTCCACGTACGACCCAACGAAGGGCCGCATCGTCTGGCGTTACCGGTGATCTGAACGGTGAGCCGGCGCCTCGCACCGGCCCTCGTCGCCATGGGCGCATGTGTGCTCGTCGCAGCCTGCTCACCGACCGGTTCCCCGACCACGACAGCGGCCCCGGCAGGGGCGGTCGAGAGATCGACCACGACAACATCCGTCGCCTCCTCGCCAACCACCCCGGTTCGCGTCAAAGCAGTCCTCGATGTCACGGATGGTGTCAGCGCGACGCTCGACTTCGAAGTTCCCGCCGACGCCACCGTCGTTTCCGTCCTGGCCCGGTCCCGGTCCCCGGAGACGCTGATCCAGCTCGGTTCTCTCATCCTGGGCGGCCTGGAGATCACAGCCGTCGATCCGTCTGAGGGACGGGACATGCCGAGGCGATTTCCGAACATGAGATCGTCGAGTCCTCACCCGGCTTTGTCCATGAGATCCAGCAGGACAGCTACGCCTTCACGTACCCCTTCGCTCCGGGCTGGGACCTTCCCGCCGGACCGGCGTCATTCTCCTTCCTGGTCGCCGGAGCCAGCGAACTCGACGTGGAGGTCCTCGTCCTGGCTGGAGAAGCGAGGACGGTCCTGCCGATCACGATCTTCGAGCCGGGCGAGAGTCGGCTCGCTCAGGACGCTCGGTCCCGTGTGGTGGACATCTTCGATCGGGCCGGTGTCACCGTCAGGTGGCGCAGGGGCGTCGTTCCAGCCGGAACGCCGTCGGAGATCGACGACGTGGAGAACCGCCGACCCGGGTCGGCGCTGCACTCTCTGTTCGCCGCCGTGGCAGAGAGTTCCGCGGGAGGGGCCAACCTCGTCGTCGTTGATTCCCTCCCCAACGGTCTCAGCGGCATCGCGTCCGGGGTTCCAGGGCCGCATGACGGGACGGGCGTGGCGGTGACGGTGGCTTTCCGCAGCCCGGCAGAGACCGCCCGGCTCGTGGCACACGAGATCGCCCATCTGCTCGGGCTACGACACCTGGAGGACCGCAGCGCCACGGGTGTCGTCGTGCGCAATCCAATTCTCGACACCTACGCCGATGCACACAACCTGATGCAGTTCGGAACGAATCTCACCGATGGACAAATCGCGGTCCTACGGATCAGCCCCTTGTTGATCCCAGCCGACAGTTGAACCTGGCCCGCCAGTCGGTTCCGAGACCCTGACGTCGCTCCGACCGTTGGGTCTGACCAACCGGTAGGGTCGATCTCGTGATCTCGGTCGTCCTCGCCAGGCAGTTGCGGTCGGCTGGCTTGACCTGGCGACCGCGCCAATTCGACTTCTTTCACATCCCCGACCGAGATCTCGACGACCGTGTCTTCGTCATCGCGGATCTGTCCGTCGAGGTTCAGCCCCTGGCCGACGGCATCGCGGCCATCACATTCAACGGTGCCGTCGAGTGGTCGCTCGATTACATCCTCCAGCAGGATGTGGTGTGGATGCCGACCGAGGCTCAGATTCGTTCGGCGTTGGGCAAGCGGATCACGGCACTCCAGCGGACCGACACAGGTTGGTGCTGCGTTCTCGACTCTGCGGGAGGCGAGACGCGTCACCACGGGCCGACAGCACCGGATGCATATGGCAGAGCGCTCCTGTCTGTCCTGTCCCACGGAGCGGTGAACGGCGGGTGACACCGCCTTGAACGGGTGCTGACATGCGCTCGCTGCATGGAGCAAGTAACTTCTACCGAGAGTTCCGCCACCGCGCGGGCTTCATGAATCAGGAGGAACCAATGAAACGAATTCGCTGGATAGCGCTGCTCGCGCTCATCAGCATGATCGCGGCTGCTTGTGGCGGCGACACTGCCGACGACACCACCACAACCGAGGCGTCGACGACGACGGCCGCGGAGACCACGACAACCGAGGCAGCCCCGCCGAGCGACGACTTCGAAGGTCTGACACTCGATGCGGGCGGATGTGACTACGGAGGCAAGATCGAGTCGATCGTGGCGGTCGATGAGTTCACGGTGCAGTTCAATCTGTGCTCGCCCGATCCCGCCTTCCTGCAGAAGGCTGCATTCACGCCCTTCGGCATTCAGCCGCAGGAGCATCTCGAGGCAACGGGCGGGGCGCCGCTGGACAACCCGATCGGCACTGGTCCGTTCGTTCTCGACGAGTGGGACCGCGGCAATCAGATCGTGTTCTCGAAGAACGATGCCTATTACGGCCAGCAGCCGGCGTTCGACACCCTCGTCTACCGCTGGGCGACAGAAGGCGCTCAGCGGCTGCTCGAACTGCAGTCCGGCAATGTCGACATGATCACGAACCCGTCACCCGACGATTTCGAGACGATCCAGGGCGACGCCAATCTGCAGTTCATCCCGATCGCCAACCCGAACGTGTTCTACGTCGGGTTCACGAACACGTTCGCGCCGTTTGACAACCCAGACGTGCGCCGCGCCATCGCGATGGGAATCGACCGGCAGCGGATCATCGACAACTTCTACCCCGACGGGTCGACGGTGCCGACGCACTTCACACCGTGCACGATCGAGAACGGCTGTGCCGGCGATGCGTGGTACGACTTCGATCCTGAAGCGGCTCGCCAGATGCTGGCAGACGCCGGCTTCCCCGACGGGTTCAGCACGACCGTCTCCTACCGAGATGTCTTCCGTGTGTACCTGCCGGATCCGGGTGCTGTCGCAGTCGAGATCCAGACCCAGCTGGCCGACAACCTCGGCATCACGGCTGAAGTGATCCAGATGGAGTCCGGTGACTTCATCGAGCAGTCCACCACGGGCAACCTCGACGGAATCCACCTCCTCGGCTGGGGTGCGGACTACCCGCACGTCACCAACTTCCTGGACTTCCACTTCGGGGCGGCCAACCCGCAGTTCGGCAACGCTCACGCCGAGATCTACGAGCCGCTGGCCGAGGCCTCCGGTATCGCCGATCCCGCAGAAGCCGCGCCGCTCTACGAGGCTGCCAACAATGCCATCCGGGATCTCGTTCCGATGATCCCTGTGGCCCACGGTGCTGCCGCTTCGGCGGCTCTGGTCTCGGTGGACGGTGCTCACTACCCGCCGTTCGGTGCTCCGCAGTTCGAGTTCATGAACCCGGGCAAGGACACCTTCGTCTACATGCAGAACAACGAGCCCATCTCGCTGTACTGCGCGGACGAGACCGACGGTGAGTCCCTGTCGCCGTGCCAGCAGGTGGTCGAGCCGCTCCTCACCTACGCCACCGACAGCGGATCCGTGGTTCCGCGTCTGGCGACGGGGTGTGAGCCGAACGACGACCTGACCGTGTGGGTGTGCTCGCTGCGCACCGGTGTGACGTTCCACGACGGTTCCACGTTCGACGCCAACGACGTCGTGTTCTCGTGGTCCGTCGCCCTCGACGCCGCCAACCCGCTCCATGTGGGCAACACCGGCGGTTTCGACTACTACGCATACCTGTGGGGCGGACTGATCAACGCCGAAGGCTGATTCACAATTGACATGAGGATGGGGGGCACCGTCAGGTGCCCCCCATCTACTCTCCCCCCTCTTGCTCTCATACATCGTCCGCCGAGTCCTGCTCGCCATCCCGGTACTGCTGGGCTTGCTGGTCGTCACCTTCTTCCTGGTGCGACTCATCCCCGGAGAACCCTGTTCGGCAATGCTCGGCGAACGTGCCACCGCCGAGGCGTGCGAAGCGTTCAATGTGCGTTACGGACTGGACCAGCCGATACCGGTCCAGTTGGCCGTTTACGTTCGCAACATCCTCCAGGGCGACCTCGGGTTCTCGCTGCAGTCGTCTCGCCCCGTGACCCAGGTGATGATCGACCGCATGCCACTCACCGTCGAACTCACCGCGTCAGCCCTCGTCATCGCCGTTGCGGCGGGCATCCCGCTCGGTCTGCTCTCTGCCCGCCGCCACAACTCCCTCGTGGACGTGAGCACGATGACCTTCGCCAACATCGGCGTGTCGATGCCGGTGTTCTGGCTGGGTTTGCTGCTCCAGTACCTGTTCGCTCTCATTCTGAAGGACACCTTCCTGGCATTGCCACCGTCGGGACGGTTGAGCGCCGGTGTGATACCGGTTCCCTTCTACGACGTGTGGGGGTGGACGGTCACCGATGAGACGTTCGGATCCGGCGTCATGGAATTCGTCAGCCGGCTCGCTGTCTTCAACGCCCTGATCACGGCCAACTGGACCGTCCTGTGGGACGCCATCCGCCACCTCATCCTGCCGGCGATGGCTCTCGCCACGATCCCGCTGGCCATCATCGCCCGCATCACCCGCTCCGCTCTGCTCGAGGTGCTCAGCCGGGACTACATCCGTACGGCCCGGGCCAAAGGTGCGATGGAACGTCGCGTCGTCGCCAAGCACGCCTTCAGAAACGCAATGCTTCCTGTGGTCACGATCGTCGGTCTCCAGCTCGGGTTGCTGCTGGGTGGCGCGGTCCTGACCGAAACAGTGTTCAACCTCTCCGGAGTCGGCAAGACGCTGTTCGAGGCGATCACCGCCCGTGATTACGCCGTCATCCAGGGCTTCGTGGCAGTGATCGCGTCCGGGTATGTGATCATCAACCTGTTGGTGGACATCAGCTACGGCTGGCTCGACCCGAGGATTCGGTACGAGTGACCGACCGCGCCGCTGCCTCCGACCCCAAGATCCAGCGCCTCGACGCCTTCGCACGGGACCCTGACCAGCTGCTCGACGAGCCGCACTCGGTGTGGCGGATGATCCTCCGCCGGTTCCTGAGCAGGAAGATCAGCATCGCCGGGATGATCCTGGTGGGTCTCATGACGACCATCGCCATCTTCGCCCCGATCATCGCTCCGTACGACCCCTACGAGGTGCTGATCGGCAAAGAAGACGTGAGTCGATTCGACAAGCCCTGCATCCACATGCTCGGGTGCGACCCTGCCACTCCCCAGCACATCCTCGGTATCGACGGCAACGTCAGGGATCAGTTCTCCAGAATCATCTACGGGGCCCGTGTCAGCCTCACGCTCGGCATCTCCACGGTGACGATCGCCATCCTGATCGGCGCCACGATCGGGGCGGTGGCGGGTTACACCTCCGGCTGGATCGACAACGTCCTGATGCGAATCATGGACGTTGTGCTCGGCTTTCCCGGATTCCTGCTGGCAATCGCGATCGTCGCCGCGCTGGGACCGGGCCTGCGCAACACGCTGATCGCGCTGGCAACGGTCACGATCCCGCAATACGCCCGCGTCATGCGCGCGTCGGTGCTCTCGGTCAAGGAGATCGACTATGTCGCGGCCTCGCGGGCACTCGGCGCCTCGTCCGCCCGAATCCTCCTGACCCGGATCGCCCCAAATGCCATCACCCCGCTGATCGTGCTCGGCACGCTCGGCATCGCCTCGGCGATCCTCGAGGCAGCCGGACTCGGCTTTCTCGGGCTCGGAGCCCAACCACCCCAAGCCGAGTGGGGAACGATGCTGGCCGCCAATCGAAACCGCGTGTTCTCCGATCCCCATCTGGTGTTCTTCCCCGGCCTCGCAATCATGATCACCGTCCTCGGGTTCAACCTGATCGGCGACGGTCTGCGCGATGCGATGGATCCGACGCTCAATGACTGACGACCTCCTCCTCTCCGTCGAAGGGCTCGCCACCCACTTCCACACCCGGGATGGCGTGGTGAAGGCCGTCGACGAGATCAGCTTCACAGTTCGCAAGGGCGAGATCCTCGGCATCGTCGGCGAGTCAGGGTGCGGCAAGTCGGTCACCGCATTGTCGATTCTCGGTCTGGTCCCCCATCCCGGCCGCAACGTGCGTGGCCGGGTCGTCTTCGACGGCCACGATCTCAGCGGGATGACCAACCGAGAACTCTCCGA
>DATKEC010000051.1:0-39747 GCA_035544575.1 Acidimicrobiia bacterium | reverse complement strand
GCTCAACTCGCCACCCCGGTTCCGGGCACCTTCGGCTCGATCATCGACACGTTGCGCCACCTGGTCGGCGCCGACTCGTCCTACCTGTTCGTGACCGGCGGGCGGCCCGCACCCGACCCTGAGGCAGACGACATGGACATCAAACAACTGCGGGCGGAGATGGAGAGCCATCAGGCGGCCTGGGCCGACGTGGTTGCCGGCGAAATCGATGCCGACGCGGTACTGGTCCGCACACGGGACGACGGCTCGGAGAGCCACGCTCCATTGAGCATCCGCCTGGCACAGGCCCTCCACCACGGGTCCGATCATCGCAGCCAGGTCTGCACCGCACTCACCGTGCTCGAGGTGACGCCTCCCGACATCGACGTCTGGGACTTCGGATTCCAGGACGGGCGCGTCTTCCAGCGGCCGGCTCCCACCTGAGCCATCAGCGATCGCCCGCGTCTCGTGACTGCTTCGAGCAGTAGACAATCCAGACCGCAGAGCCTCATACTGCGACATGGCTCACCGAAAGGAGCCCGGCGCTCTGGCGGATCCAGGTTGGTCGACCCTTGCAGTGATCGGCTTCCTCGGCGGGGTTGCGCTGTTTGTGCCGACGGTGCTAATCCGGAGCCCGGACGGAGGCGGTTTTTTGCGGCCTTCTCTACTGTTGGACTGGCTTCTTGACCGGCCACCGCTCGCTGTCGTTTATGGCGCTCTTCCAGCAGGAGCAGCCGCGGTCATCGTGCGGAACCATCGACTGGTTGCCGCTCTCTCAGTTGCTGTCGGCACCGCTCTCGGTCTGTTCGTCAGCGTTCTGCTCTACGCAAACTGGTGGTGGAACTCGCTCACATAGCGACGTCGGCGCTCGGAACGGAGAAAATCCCCCGTGTTCACAGGGGATTCTCCGGGGTGGGCCCTGTTGGATTTGAACCAACGACCTCTTCCGTGTCAGGGAAGCGCTCTCCCCCTGAGCTAAGGGCCCGCGATCGCTGCCAGCGTCGAGTCGGCGGCGCAGGTTACACCACCGACACCATCCCGACTCCCCGGCGCCGGCCCTGTGATCGGATGAGATGTAGAGGCGACGCCCGGAATTGAACCGGGGTAACAGGTTTTGCAGACCCGTGCCTAACCACTCGGCCACGTCGCCATGATTCGACCAAAAAGACCGGCCAGCGCCGGTCTTTGGAGCGGAAGACGGGGTTCGAACCCGCGACCTCAACCTTGGCAAGGTTGCGCTCTACCAGCTGAGCTACTTCCGCAGGAATGAGCAATCTTAGCCGGTGGCCGGGAATGTCTGCCAACCCGCCTCAGCGTCCCGAAGATCCGAACCCGGCGCTTCCGCGGGCGCTGGTGGAGAGCTCGGCCACCTCCTCGAGGACGACGGACGGCAGCGGGATGATGAGGAGTTGCGCAATGCGCTCTCCCCTCCCAAACCGGATCACCTCGTCACCGTGGTTGATCAGGATGACCTTGATCTCGCCGCGATACCCGCCGTCGATCAGTCCCGGGGCATTGACCACTCCGACACCGTGGCGAGCGGCATGACCGGACCGTGCCAGGACCAATCCGGCGAAGCCCTCGAGCACTGCGATGGCGATACCCGTCGGCACCACAGACCGCTCCCCCGGCGCCAGCTCGACATCGATCGCCGTCACCAAGTCGAACCCGGCGTCGCCCGGGTGGGCTTGGGAGGGAGGAGGTAGTTCAGTATCGAGCCGAGTGAAGCTAACGTGACAAGTCGTCATTACATCGTGGGGCGTTCGGGCGGACTTACCACGGAGCTGACAGACTTTGCCACACGGATACTGTACCGAGTGTCAGGCACGGGTAACCGTTCGCAACGGACAGTGCCTCCTCGACCACGTCGTGGACCTCACCACCATCGAAGAGACTTCCGGTCGACGTCTCCGCTCCGACGCGCGTCGTCGTCGGGGTGCCCACGCGCCGCGCCAGACCAGCCCCCCGCTTCGCCGCACACTGTCGGTTGCCCTCGACCCCGCACCCGTCGGAGGCGGAGTCGACCTGCTCGACCGCGACTTCGATCCACGTCCCCCGGCTCCTAAGTCGCCCGCCCATCCGGCCGACCCCCAGTCCTGGCCACAGCCGATGCCACGGCCGGTGACGGATGCCGACACGCTCTCGATCACCGGGCTGTTGGTCGAAGAACTCTGGAACCTGGGGCCGGATGAAGACATTCTGGGCTGGACCCCCAACGAACTCGATACGACCCTCGTGCAGTCAGGGGTCCGCAAGCGCAAGGTCGCAGCGATCGGGGCCCTCATCGTCGTGGCCTTGCTTCTCGGATGGCGGGCTCTCACATGGGATTCTGCTCGCGCCGCCGAGTCGATCGAGGCAGTCACCGTGGCTTCCGCCAGCGTCGTCGACGCGGTGATCGTCCTCGATCCGCTCATCGAGGACCTGGCCGATGGGTCGGTGGAGAATCCGCTCGGAGCATCCACTGCTCTGGCCGGCCTCGACGATTCCGCCCGCACCCTGTTCGGTGTGGCCGGCGACATGCCCGACGACGCCGACATGGCACCCATCCGCGAACAGGCGATCGCGCAGTCCGGTGGAGCGCTCACGCTCGGCACGATTCTCTCGGAGTCGGTCGCATATGCCGCCGCGGTCCAGCTCATCACACGTCCGATCGAGCTCCCAGCCGAAACCGACATCGACGGGCTCACGGCAGTGACCCAACAGGTGACGGAATGGGTCAACGAGTTCAGCTCGGGTGTTGGGGCACTCCCGGGCAACGACCTGACCGATACACATCGGATGGCATTGTCAGACCTGGCGGCGTCGTTGCCGGACTGGCAGGCCTCGTATCTCGATTCCCTGCGGGCACGGGATGCCGAGCGCGCCGCCGGCCACGTCGCCGAACTCGAGACCCAGATCGGATTCGTCCGGTCGAGCTGGACCGGTACCGCCTTCTCCATCGCCGACTGGGCCAGGGAGCGGGTCGCCGAATTGGCGGTCCCGATGTCTGTCAATCGTTGAGCGAAACCTGGTCCTCGAGCGCGGCGAGCGCCTCTTCGAAATCACGCACCCCCTGGAAGTCCTGATACACGCTGGCGAAGCGGAGATAGGCGACCTCGTCGAGGGCCCGGAGTTCGGCCAGCACCAGCTGGCCGATGCGCTCTGACTCCACCGGTGCGCCGACGTCCTGGAGCTGCACGTCGATGCGTTCGACGATGCCGCTCACCGCGCCGACCGGAATCGGTCGATCGGCCAGGGCGGCTGCGAGCCCCGCTCGGACCTTGCCGGCGTCGTATGGCTGCAGCTGGCCGGACCGCTTCCGGACCATGCGCACCGTTGCCAACCGCTCATAGGTCGTGAATCGAGCACCGCATCGCTCACACTCACGACGCCGTCGAATCGACGAACCCGCTTCGGCGGGACGGGAATCGACAACGCGGGAGTCACCGTGAGAACACTCGGGGCACTGCATGAGATCCGCGAGCGTACCCATGTCCCGGCTCTCTAGCCCTGGGGCACGTGAAGAACTTGGCCGGGGTGGATGGTCGAGCCGACCAGACCGTTGAGCTCGCGCATCGCCGCCACCATGTCACGCACGTCGTCGCCGTGATCCGTGGCCGTCGCGGCGATGCTCCAGAGGGTGTCGCCCGACTCGACGGTGTACACCGCCACGGCCACCGGTTGGTCGGCCTGGACCGCGGTCGTGAGAACCACCAGCACCGAAAGAACGAGAAGGACGGCCACCAGGCGGGGCGGCACCACGTAGCGGGGGCCGCGGGACTGGCTGGGGTACTGGGTTCGAGTTGGGGTGCGGGGATCGAGGACGAAGGTTGTCATGTCGATGCTCCTGGCTTGGTGCTGGCAACGTACGGATGAGGTGTGACAGGAATCCCGGTCTTGGAGGGGAGTGCTTGTGATCCGAACATCTGTTCGATACCATACACGAACGGATGTTCGACGGTCAAGTCGAACAGATGTTTGGAGCGCGAAGTTCAGGCGGGTACCATCCGCCGCACGGACGAGAGGACCACCATGCCCAGAGACACCGAAGAACCAACCAGGATCGGCGGAGACGGCGTGCTCAGCGGACGTCAACGCCAGGTGCTCGACTACATCCGCGACACCGTGGCCGACCGGGGCTATCCGCCCTCCGTCCGCGAGATCGGCGACGCCATCGGTCTCTCGTCACCCTCCACCGTGCACAGCCATCTCTCGACCCTCGTCAAGCTCGGCTACATCCGCCGTGATCCCACCAAGCCGCGCGCCATCGAAGTGCTGGGCGGATCCGAGCCAGGTCGGGCGGCCCCCAGCACCCGGGACGACGAACACCTCCGCGACGTCCCCCTCGTCGGCCGCATTGCCGCCGGTTCGCCGATCCTCGCCGCCGAGCATGTCGAGAACGTCATGGCTCTGCCCACCGAACTCGTCGGCAACGGTCCGATCTTCATGCTCGAGGTGCGTGGAGACTCGATGATCGACGCCGGGATATTCGACGGGGACTACGTCGTGGTGCGGCGCCAGGATCACGCCATGGACGGAGAGATCATCGCCGCGCTCATCGATGGCGAGGAAGCCACCGTCAAGCGGCTCCGGCGGGCCGGCGGCAAGGTGATGTTGATCTCGGAGAATCCGGCGTACGAGCCCATGATCTTCGAACGGGACGTGAACGTCATCGGCAAAGTCGTCACCGTTCTCCGCAAACTCGGCTGAGTGGCGGCCCTCAGGGCCCGGAACCCCACTCGCCTTCGAAGACATACTCGGCGGGGCCGACCAACCAGGCCCCGCCATCTTCGAAGTCGACCCGAGCGGTGCCTCCGGGCATCGTGACCGAGATCCGGTCTCCCCCGCCCATCCGTCGAGCAACCGCAGCGACCGCGACGATCCCGCTGCCACAGGCCAGCGTCTCGCCCACTCCTCGTTCCCACACCCTCATCTCCACGGCGCCACCACGGATCCGGACGAACTCGACATTGGCGCCCGTCGGGAAGTGCGGTTGGACCGCCGGGCCGATCTCGGCAACGGCGACATCGGCGAGGTCGTCCACCTCGGTGACGGCGTGGGGGTTGCCCACCGAGACTTTGCGAAAATGCCGGCCATCGATCTCGATCACATCCGAAACGGTCGGCGACCCGAGGTCCACCCGGATCTCGTCACCCACGGCCACCCGCCTGGGACCGGCCGGGGTGTCAACGACGAATGTGCCCGGTCCGGCCAGGCCGCGATCGACTGCGACGCGTGCCACGCAACGCAGCCCGTTTCCACACATCTCGGCTTCGGACCCGTCGGCGTTCCAGTACCCCATTCGCACGGCGCCCTCCGTGGCTCCGATCGTGAGCACGCCATCGGCCCCGATCCCGAAGTGGCGATCACACATCGCCCGCACCAGTTCGGGGGTGACGGTGACCGGCTCGTCCAGGAGGACGAAGTCGTTTCCGAGACCGTGCATCTTCGTGAATCTCATGCCATCTCCATGACAGCCGCCACCACGTCGTCGCGCAACGGATCCAGCCAACGGACCCGAGGATCGCGGCGGAACCACGCCCGCTGCCGACGGGCAAGATCCATCGTGGCCGTCCGCGTGGCCGCAACGCCTTCATCGACCGACGTCTCGCCGCGGACGACCGGGAGCATCTGGGCGTAGCCGACCGCCTGGGCGGCGGTGCGCCCCAGCCGGGGCGCCAGCTCTGCCACCTCCTCGATGAGGCCGCCGGCAACCATGCGCGCCAGGCGGGCATCCACCCGACCGGCCAGAGCGTCACCCGGATCCAGACCGACGATCCGGCACGGGTAGCGCGCCTCGTAGCGTGTGACCGCCAACCGGGACGGTTCTCGGGAGATGGACTGGGGGGAACGACCCGTCAGCCGATGCACTTCGACCGCCCGGATCACCCGACGCGGATTGGCGAGGTCGACGAAATCCCCGGCGGCGGGATCGTCAAACACGAGCTCGGCAACGAGTTCGTCGGAATCGATGCCTTCGAGCTCTTCACGCAGCGCGGCGTCGGTGGGGAGAAACTCGAGCGGATCGATCACCGCCCGCATGTGGAGACCCGAGCCCCCGACGAGGATGACCGGCTCTGGCACAGATTCGAGGATGGAGCGAGCTTCGCGCTGGAACTCCTCGACGCTGTATTCATCGGAGGGGTCGGCGATGTCGATCATCGAGTGTGGAACACGCCCCCGATCCGCCGGCGAAGCCTTGGCGGTGCCGACATCCATACCGCGATAGACCTGCATCGAGTCGAGGGAGAGGATGCGGCCACCGATCCGTTCGGCCGCCTCCAGACCCACCGCACTCTTGGAAGATGCCGTGGGTCCGACGATGACGAGCAACTCCCTCAGATCGTGCTCCCGATGAGGTAGTGCTGGGTGGCCGCAACGATCTCAACGTCGAGGAACGTCCCGGCAGGGTGAACGCCTTCGACGTGGACGACCTTGCCGGTGCGCGTTCGGGTGGTCGCCATGGTCGGATCCTTCTTCGACGGGCCCTCCGCCAGCACGTCCACCCTGCGGCCGACATCGCGTTGATTGGACGTCAGCCCGTTGGCGGTCTGGACGGCCATGAGCCGTTGGAAGCGCTCCTGGACCACCTCGGGGTCGACGAAGTCTTCGGCCATCCCGGCCGCGGCGGTTCCCGGGCGTGGAGAGAAGATGAACATGAAGGCCTGATCGAAGGCTGCTTCCCGGGCCAGGTCCAAGGTGGCCGTGAAATCGGCCTCGGTCTCGCCCGGGAAGCCGACGATGAAGTCCGTGGACACGGACAACCCGTCGATGACCTCCCGAGCCATGGCCAATCGTTGGAGGTACTTCTCGGCGGTGTAGCCGCGATGCATCGCCGCCAGGATCCGATTCGATCCGCTCTGGAGCGGGAAGTGAAGCTGTTCACAGACCGCGTCGGTTTCGGCCATCGCCTCGGCGACATCTCGCCGGAAGTCGTTGGGGTGAGGGCTGGTGAACCGGACACGACGGATGCCCTCCACTGCCCCCACTTGTCGAAGCAAGTCGGCGAAGATCGGACGTCGCTTGCCGTCGATCGCGAGATCGCGGCCGTACGTGTCGACGTTCTGGCCGAGCAGCGTCACCTCGACCACGCCGTCATCGGCCAGCCGACGGACCTCGCCCACCACGTCGCCGGGGCGTCGGCTGATCTCGGTTCCGCGAACCGACGGCACGATGCAGAACGTGCAGGTGTTGTTGCAACCGACCTGGATCGTCACCCACGCCGAGTGGGTCAGTTCGCGCTTGGAGGGCAGCGACGAGGGCATCGCCTGGAGTTCGTCGACGACCTCGGTGATCGGACCCCACGCCTCGACGTGGTCGAGCAGATCCAGGACGCGGTCGAGGTTGTGGGTCCCCATGACGACGTCCACCCACGGGGCCCGCTCCCGCACGTAGTCGCGGTCCTTCTGGGCGGCGCAACCCCCCACCACCAGCTTCATGGCCGGGTTGATGTCCTTGACCGCCTTGAGCTGGCCGAGATTTCCGTACAGCCGGTTGTCGGCGTTCTCGCGGATCGTGCAGGTGTTCACGTAGACCACGTCGGCCTTCGCCAGTTCGTCGGTCCACTCCATCCCGTCGGAAGCCAGCATTCCGGCGATGCGCTCGGAGTCGTGTTCGTTCATCTGACACCCGAATGTGCGGATGTGGAAGAGCTGGCCGGCCCGGCTCGGTGGACGGTATGCCGGTTCACGACGTCGCGGCTCCGGGAGGATCGTCGTCGTCATCTCGATACTCAGCGCGCGTAGTCGGTGGCCCGGAACTCCCGGATCACCGTCACCTGGATCTGACCAGGATACTGGAGGTCTTCCTCCAGCTTCTTGGCAATACGACGCGAGAGGTCAGAAGCCGCCAAGTCGTCGATCTGGCCAGGGTCTACGACGACTCGCACCTCGCGGCCGGCCTGCATGGCAAAGACGCGCTCCACACCGTCGAAGTCGAGTGCGAGAGATTCCAGCCGTTCCAGCCGCCGGACGTAAGACTCCAGCGCCTCGCGCCGGGCGCCGGGCCGCGCGGCCGAGACCGAATCGGCGGCCTGGACGATGATCGCCAGGATCGTGCGTGGCTCGACTTCGTTGTGGTGGGCTTCGATACCGTGGACGATGGCGGCGTCCTCGCCGAAACGGCGGGCGATCTCGGCGCCGATCAGGGCATGGGAGCCTTCGACTTCGTGGGTGACGGCCTTGCCGATGTCGTGAAGCAGGGCCGACCGCTTCACCGGGATCGGATCGATGCCGAGCTCGCTCGCCAGCATCGAGGCGATGTGGGCGGACTCCACGAGGTGATTGAGGACGTTCTGGCCGTACGACGTGCGGTACTTGAGGCGTCCGAGAACAGTGACGAGCTCCGGATGCATGCGGGACATGCCGACCTCGAGCAGCGCCCACTCGCCGGCGTCGCGCACGCTCTGTTCCACCTCGGCCTGGGCTTTCGAGAAGGCTTCCTCGATGGAGGCGGGGTGAATTCGTCCATCCGCCACGAGTCGTTCCAGAGTGAGCCGGGCGACTTCGCGCCGGACAGGATCGAACGACGCCACCGACACGGCCTCGGGTGTGTCGTCCACGATGAGGTTCACGCCCGTCACCGCCTCCAGGGCGCGAATGTTGCGACCTTCGCGGCCGATGATGCGCCCCTTCATGTCGTCTGACGGAAGTGCGACGACCGACACTGTTGTCTCGGTGACGACTTCGGACGCCAGCCGCTGGACGGCAGTCGCCAGGATGCGGCGTGCCCTCCGGTCGGCCTCTTCACGGGCCTTCACCTCGAGATCACGGACCAGCAACATCGCGTCTCGGCGCGCTTCGTCCTCCACTTCGCCGAGGAGCTGTTCCTTCGCCGCCTTGGCGTCGATGCCAGCCAGCCGTTCCAGTTCAGCCCGGACCCGTTCCCTCAGACCATCGGTCTCCTGGCGGATTTCGCCGGTTTCCCGTTCCCGCTCGAGGAGGAGCTGTTCGCGGGACGCCAGGTTGGATGCGCGCTGTTCGAGTGTCTCCTCGCGCTGGCTGAGCCGGCCCTCCACGTTGTCGAGCTCGAGGCGGCGGTGTTCGAGCTTGGCTTCTTCGCGTTCGCGGAAAGCGTCGGCTCGGGCACGCCCCTCTTCCTCGGCCCTTCCCAGGATCCGTTGGGCCTCGAGCCGGGAGTGAGAGATCAGGTCCTCGGGATCGGGACTGGAGACGTCTCTGGCCCTGAAGACCGACCGCGCCAGGACAAACCCTGCGCCGCCGGCGATCAGGACGGCCGCCGCCACCGATATCGCGATCAGCGCCGTGGTGTCCATGTTTCCTTCTTCCCGACCGTCGCCCCCCGCGACACTCCAACCGCAACACTCCTACCGCAGCATTCCTGCTGCAACCCTCCAACGAGTGGTGCCGGACCCCACGACGGGACCCGGCACACACGGTCACGATGGTGCGACAACGATGGCTATCAGAGAGCGGTGGGTGTGTCAGCCGCTGGGGTGGCTCGGACCTCTCGGATGTGGCGTTGTCGGGTGTTGCATCGTTCTGGGAGACTTCTGATCGTCTTGTTCGTGTGTGTGAACCTGACATTCTAACCGGTGATCGACCAGATTCTGCGATCTTCAGTCGCTGAGGGCCTCGGCCTCGATGGCGTCGGCCTCGATGGCATCGCCGAGATCCGTCACTTCTTCGGTGACCCCAGCCGACGCCGGGATGGTCCCCGCCATGCCGACCATCTCGTAGATCTTCGCTTGCAGTTGCATCGCGATCTCGGGGTTCTCCCGCAGGAAGCGCTTGGCGTTCTCCCGACCTTGGCCGAGCTGGTCCTTTTCGTAGGTGAACCATGCGCCGCTCTTCTTGACGACTCCCTGATCCACCGCCACATCGAGGAGGCTGCCCTCCCGGGAGATCCCCTCGCCAAACATGATGTCGAACTCGGCGAGTCGGAACGGCGGAGCCATCTTGTTCTTGGCGACCTTCACCCGCACCCGGTTTCCCACGTTCTCCCCGCCGTCCTTGATCGCCTCGATGCGACGGATGTCGAGACGTACCGACGAGTAGAACTTGAGCGCCCGGCCCCCCGGAGTGGTTTCGGGCGAACCGAACATCACCCCGATCTTTTCCCGCAGCTGGTTGATGAACACTGCGGTGGTCTTCGACCGGTTGAGGTTGGCCGTGATCTTGCGGAGCGCCTGGGACATGAGACGGGCCTGCAGCCCGACGTGGGTGTCACCCATCTCCCCTTCGATCTCGGCGCGTGGCACCAGGGCAGCCACGGAGTCGATCACGACGACATCGAGGGCTCCGGAACGAATGAGCATGTCTGCGATCTCCAGGGCCTGTTCGCCGGTGTCCGGTTGGGAGATGAGCAGTTCGTCGACATCCACCCCGAGATTCCGGGCGTACACCGGGTCGAGCGCGTGCTCTGCATCGATGAACGCCGCGATTCCACCGTTGCGTTGAGCCTCGGCGACGATGTGCATCGCGAGGGTGGTCTTCCCGCTCGACTCCGGTCCGTAGATCTCGACGACGCGACCCCGGGGAACACCGCCGATCCCGAGTGCGAGGTCGAGGGAGAGAGCTCCGGTGGAAATGACGTCGACCTTGCGATCCGCTCCGTCTCCCATCTTCATGATCGCGCCCTTGCCGAACTGGCGCTCGATCTGGGACACGGCCATCTCGACGGCCTTCGTCCGCTCGGCTGCGTTCTCCCGTTCCATGTATGAATCCTCTCGTCGTCCCGCTCTTCTGCCTCGTGTCCGTGACGGTATGCCCGGGGTGTGACAGAAACGTCGATTGTCCGAGGTCGCCGCTCTGTGGGTGTCACCATAATCGAACGCCTGTTCGTCGGTGGCATTTCCGTTCGACATCTTCCGGTTCGCTTTCGAACGCCTGGCAACCAGGCTCCGTCCGCTAGCCGAGATCGAATCGCTCGACGGCCTCGTATCGCCCGGCACCGGCACCCAGGTGTGATCGCAGCACCACCACATGGTCAACCGGCGTCGAGATCCCGAGGGGCGGGGCGGTGGACATGATTGCGCGGACGTCGGCCGGCGGGCGGCATCGCGACACCGTGACATGTGGCCGGAACGGCCTCTCGTCACGACCCAGACCGGCTTCCTCGCAGGCGTCCTCCACGCCGGTGTGAACGAGGCCGAGGCGACCGGACTGATCGTCGACGCCGATCCAGATAACCGATGCCTTCCGGGCGTGCGGGAATGCCCCGAGACCATCGAGACGAATCGAGAAGGGTTCGATCAGGTCGGACTGATCGAGGGCTCCCGACAGCCGATCGAGCGCCACCGCGTCGAGTTCGCCCAGGAATCGGACCGTGAGATGGAGATCCTCGGCTGGAACGATCCTGCCAGCCAGTTCGAGCGGCTCGAGCCACTGGCCGAGATGGGCACGCACTTCGGGCGGGAACCCGACTGCGACGAAGATCCTGCCTACTGATTCCACCAGCGGCCCGAGATGCCGAGTCTCGCCAGATGAAGCGCGGCGGTGGCGGTATAGGTGCGCACTCGTTCCCTGTCTCCGGGAAACCGCAGCGTCCGGACACCCTCGCCCTCCGGCGTGACGACCGCCACCATCATGGTCCCGACCTCACGTTCCAGCGACGCCGGTCCGGCAGAACCGGTCACACCGACTCCCACGTCCGCCCCGAAGCGCGCCCGCACGGCCTCGGCCAGCGCCAAGGCGACCTCTTCGGTGACCACACCGTCGGCGATGTCGACGCCGAGCACCGAATCCTTCGTTTCGGCCGCGTACGGAACGATGGCGCCCCGGAACACCCGGGACACACCGGGCACTGCCGTGAATCGGCTGGCCACCAGACCACCGGTGGCGGACTCGGCGAACGCCACGGTCCATCCCTCGTCTTCCAACAGACGAGCGACGACAGGCTCGATGGTGTCGGCGTCGGTTCCGAAGATCGCAGGGCCCAGTCGCTCCCGCACCTCGGCCTCGACGGGGCCGATCATCGCCTCGGCGGCGGCGACATCGGCCGCTTTGGCGGTGATGCGGATCTTGATCTCGCCACCTGACGCGAGAAAGGCGATCGACGGGTTGGTCGAGCCTGTGTAGAGGTCATCGAGCGTGGCGGCGACTGCCGACTCGGACAGCCCCCAACTGCGGAGAACGCGACTGTGGAGCGTGCTGTTGTCACCGGCGGCGGCACGCAGCCGAGGCAGGACATGATCGGTGAGGAGCAGGTCCATCTCCTCGGGCACTCCGGGCAGCGCGAAGAACCAGGTGCCCTCGTGGAAGAGGGCGATGCCGGGTGCAGTGCCCTTCGGATTCCCCAGTTGCTCGGCGCCCTCGGGGTGATCCGCCTGTCGGCGATTGTTGTCGGGCATCTCCCGGCCCATCGAGGCGAACCGCCGCTGCAGCACCTCGACGTACTCTTCGTTGCGCACCATCGATCGGCCCGTGAGGGCGCACAGCGCCTCGCGGGTGATGTCGTCCTGGGTGGGGCCGATTCCCCCGGTGATGATCACCGCGTCGGCTCGGGCGGCCGCCAAGCCGAGTGCGGTCACGATGCGCTCGTGGTTGTCTCCCACGACCTGCTGGAAGTGCGCATCAAAGCCGTTGAGTGCGAGTGCGGACCCGATGGTCGCCGCGTTCCCGTTCACGATCTGGCCCAACAGCAGTTCGGTGCCGACGGCGACGACTTCGACGATCACGAGACGACCCGGGCCTCGAGGTCGGTGCCGATCGCCGCGGTGATCTCGGCGGTCACCCACTCCCCCGGGGTTCCCGCATCCAGCACGATCACGCCGTCGATCTCCGGCGCCTGCCACACGCTTCGCCCCACCGGTCGTTCGTCTTCGACCTGGTCCACGAGGACGTCGATGACCTCGCCAACCCGATCTGCATTGATCTGTGAAGTGACCTCTTCTTGAACGCCGCTCAAATACCGGAGACGTTCTGAGACATCCGCAGGGTCGATCCTTCCGTCGAGGTCGGCTGCGGGAGTGCCGTCCTCGGCCGAGTAGGGAAAGAACCCGGCCCAGTCGAGACGGACGTCTTCGAGGAACTCCGCCAGCTCTTCGACGTCGTCGACGGTTTCGCCCGGAAATCCGACGATGAACGAGGACCGCAGCGTGGCGTCCGGGCTTGCGGTGCGAATACGGCCGATCAGCTCGCGGTATCGGCCTCCGTCGCCAGGCCGGCGCATTGCCCGCAGGAGGCGGCCCGAGGCGTGCTGGAGCGACAGGTCGAAGTACGAGGCGACGACCGGGTTCGACGCCATCTCTTCGATCAGCGAGTCACGGATCTCTTTCGGGTAGAGGTAGAGGAGACGCAACCGGTCGAGGCCTTCGACCTCGCTGACAGACCGGAGCAGCTCGACGAATCCGGGCGCCCCTCGGTCGGCGCCGGTCGTCCGGCCGAGATCGCGGCCATAAGCAGCGAGATCCTGGGCGACGAGGACGACTTCACGCACGCCGAGGGCGGTGAGATTGCCGATTTCCTGGCGGATCTCACGGGGACGGCGCGAGCGCTGCTTGCCCCTGATGAGCGGAATCGCACAGAACGTGCACGGCTTGTCGCACCCCTCGGCCACCTTGACATACGCATAGGGAACGCCGGGACGCGGACGGTTCACCGAGTCGAGGATGTCCATGACAGGACGACGCCGCACGGTCACCGGTTCCCACGGCCCTGCGCCGTCGGGGCCGTAGCCGGTCAGCCCGTCCAGGGTGGCGATGAGCTGGCCGTACCGGTCGAGTCCGACCACGGCGTCCACCTCGGGGAGAGCAGCTTCGACCTCGACACCGAACCGCTGAGCCATGCATCCGATGACGACAGTGCGGGCGCCGGACTTCTTGCGATCCTGGGCTTCGAGGATGGTCTCGACCGACTCCCGGCGCGCCTCCTCGATGAAGGCGCAGGTGTTGACCATCACGACGTCGGCAGATTCGGGGCTGGCCGCGACTCCGTACCCGGCGTCGCCAAGCATCATCTCCACCTTTTCGGAGTCGACCTGATTCTTGGCACAGCCGAGCGTCGTCAACCAGACGGTGGGAGCTGCAGACATCGCCGGCAGTCTACGGGTGGCGGCCTTCGGTCGGATTCGCGCCGCCGGTGACAGGACCGGTTCAGAGCATTTCAGACAGTGGCGGCAGCTCCACGGAGTAGCGGCGACGCCGGTCGAAACGGAGATGGCTCGTGTAGCCGGCGGCGCGGGCCGCGGCCACCACCTCGGCATGGCCTTCTCCGGCTTCATGTGGGAAGTGGCCGTCGGATGCCAGAGTGATCGGGACCCCGGCGGCGTGGAACCGGCGCAGGAACGCCGGAGATGGGTAGACCTCGGCAGCTGGTTTGCGGAGTCCCTGGGACGACACTTCGACCGCGGTCTGTGTGCGGACGGCCGCCTCGATCACCTCGTCGTATCGTGCAACCGGTTCGGACGGGAGGCGCTTGCCGTACTTCTTGGGCAGGTCGACGTGAGCGAGGACGTCGACCTCGGCCGACCCGGCGAGAGCGACCGTCAGGTCGAAGTATGCGTTCCATGCCCACTCGAGGCCCTTGTGGTCCCAACCGACGAGCGACGACGACGAATCGATCGCCCAACCCCCGATCCAGTGGACCGAGCCGATCAGGTAGTCCCATGGGTAGGGAGACAGCAGCTCGGAGACGGCTTCGATCGTGTCGGGGAAGAAGTCGACCTCCAGGCCGAGCTTGACCGGAAGACCGCGGTCCTTGGCGTTGGTGACCGCGGTGACGTACGCCTCGAGGGAGAGGTTTCGGTCTTCGGCGACGAATCCCGCGGTGTGCTCGGCCAGGTCCCGATGCTCCTCGCCGTCCCAGAAGCGGCCGAGCGGGCCCTCGGACTCCACGCACCGGTAGAGGTGTTCGGTGAACCCGAGCTCTCCGACTCCCCGTGCGGCCGCGGCCTCGACATAGGCCTCGATGTGATCCGGGGGGTACTCGGCCGGCGGCGGGCCTGCGACCGATGGCTCGTGGGGATGGAGGTGGAGGTGGTAGTCCGACAACGTCAGCGGTATTGCTCGACCAGGGCCTGCAGCGGACCAGGACCCACCGCATCCGCCACCTGATTCCAGGAGGCGGCGCTGATCTCATCGTCGCTGTCGAGTTCCGCCGCGGCGAGGTAGATGGCGTCGGCCAGCGAGGCGAAGAGTCCGACCTGATCGCGCTCGACCGCGGTTGAGATGGCCATGCGGGCCGCCGAGGCGTCCTTGCGTCCGAGGGCCTCGATGGCGCGTTCCGCGGCGGTCAGTGCCTGCCGCTGCTTCTGGCCGTCCATACGCCGAGGCTAGCTCTCAGACCTCGCGGAAGAAGTACGGGCGGAGGATGTCGATCCGGGAATCCATCGAAGGTTCGTCGAGGTACCAGAGCATGCCCGCAACGGTCGACAGCAGCGGATTCCCGTCCTGGGGGGTGAAACAGAACCCAACGATCTCGTTGCCGCCGCGCACCGCCAATGTGTCGAGGGCTACGACCGTCTGACTCAGGATGCGCCCGTAGTAGCCGTGGTCACGACCGAAGCTGAAGACCGCATTTGCCGAACGTTTGTGGGTGACGGCGACGCGGGTGTTGGCGTACAGCCGATCCTTGACGTCGTCGAGGGTGATGTCATGGTCGAGGATGAGACTGAAGTGGATCGAGTGCATGTATTGGGTGTTCAGCTTCAGCGCCGACGAGAACAAGCTCAGGTCATGTCCGAGCGTCTCGAACAACCCGTGGGCGTCACGGGCGTGGTGGGTGCCGAAGCGGTCGTCCTTGTGCGGCTCCACCGTCGGCGACGGAACGAACCCGTCGTCCTGGGAGATGTCGTTCGACCGGCGGATACACAAGAACCGGCCGTCCTCGAGGTGACTCGTCCCGTCGGGATCCATCGCCAATGTCTTCACGAGGACCGCGATGTTGTGGGTGTTGCAAGACACGATGTGGAGAAAACGGTCATCACCATGCTGCAGCGCAGTGTCGTTGATCCCTCGGGCGTACATCTTCCCGAAGCCGTACTCGGATCCCTGGGCCATGAACCCGAGCGGTTCCGGGGCGTGGTCGTAGTAGGTGGTCTTCATCTGGTTGCCCACCGGCGTGCAGTCGATCACCACCGAGGCCCGGTCGATGGCCTGACGAGCCTCGTATTTCGGCACGTGGCCGAGCTGTTCGAATTCCTGGTGGCGGTCCGAGTCGACGGCCAGGATCGCTCCCCGTCGCTCCAGGTCGCCCACCTTTCCCCGTTCGGTCAGCAGCGGGGTCCGCTTGTGAAACGTGACTTCGTCGATCCCGAAGTCCTCCCGGTGATCGGCCAGCATTCCGATGAGCGGCTCACCGATCGTCCCGGTTCCGACGACGTGGACGATCTTCGACATGGGCGCCTCCGTGGTTCAGAACTGCTCGGCTTCCGTGGAGCCGACAAGTGCCAAGGTAGACGCTTCGCCACCGGCAACGGCATTCGAAACCGCGTCGAAGTATCCCGCACCCACCTCGCGTTGGTGCTTGGTGGCGGTGTAGCCGACCGGCTCGCTGGCGAACTCCTGCTGCTGCAACTCGACGTACGCCGACATTCCACGCTCGGCGTAGCCCCGGGCGAGTTCGAACATCGACGAATTCAAGGCGTGGAACCCGGCCAGCGTGATGAACTGGAACTTGTATCCCATCGCCGCCAGCTCCTCTTGGAAGCGGGCGATCGTGTCGTCGTCGAGATGCGCCTTCCAGTTGAACGACGGCGAGCAGTTGTATGCCAGCGGCTTTCCCGGGAAGCGGGCATGGATCGCATCGGCGAATCGTGCCGCCTCGTCCAGGTCGGGCTTGGCGGTCTCACACCAGATCAGATCGGAGTACGGCGCATAGGACAGTGCGCGGGAGATCGCCTGGTCGAGCCCGGGTCGAACCCGGAAGAACCCCTCGGCCGTCCGTTCCCCGGTGCAGAACGGCCGGTCGATCTCGTCGATGTCGCTGGTGAGCAGGTTGGCGGCGTTGGCGTCGGTGCGGGCGACGATCAGCGTCGGAGAGTCCATGACATCGGCTGCCAACCGCGCTGCCGTGAGCGTCCGGATGTGCTGGCTGCTCGGGACCAGCACCTTTCCGCCCATGTGCCCGCACTTCTTCTCCGCGGCCAGTTGATCCTCGAAGTGCACGCCGGCTGCACCCGCCGCGATGAAGGATTTCGTCAATTCGAAGACGTTCAGCGCCCCGCCAAAGCCCGCCTCGCCGTCGGCGACGATCGGCACGAACCACTCCGAATCCTCGTCGCCTTCGCTCCAGGCGATCTGGTCTGCGCGCCGCAGTGCTGCATTGATGCGCCGCACCAGTTCCGGCGCCGAGTTGGCCGGGTAGAGAGACTGGTCCGGATACACCTCGCCCGAGAGGTTGGCGTCGGCTGCCACCTGCCACCCGGACAGGTAGATCGCTCGCAGACCGGCCTTGACCATCTGCACAGCCTGACCGCCTGACAGCGCGCCGAGGGCGCTGACGTAGTCCGAGGTCGCCAGCTCCCTCCACAGCTTCTCGGCCATCGCCGCCGCCAGCGGATGATGCTCGGGGAACGAGCCCCGGAGATTGACGACCTCCTCGGCGCGGTAGCGCCTCTCGATGCCGGTCCAGCGGTCGTCATCGGCCCACCTGTTCCCGAGGTCGGCGATCTGGTCTTGTCGTGAGGTCATCGGTGGGCTCCGTTCAGTCGATGAGTTCGTAGGCGGCGAGGGTGAGGAAGTCGGGGAAGTGGTCGCCGAGGGCGACCTCTTCGAACACCTTGCGGGCATCGACGAGATGCGGGACTTCGAGACCGGCGCACTCCTCGTCGATCAGTCGACGGACGCGTTCTTCGGTGATCGCCGCGCCGTCATCGGTTTGCGTCCTGTGGCGGATCCACTGCCAGATCTGGGATCGGCTGATCTCGGCGGTGGCGGCATCCTCCATCAGATCGTCGAGAGAGGCGGCACCCTGGCCGTCGAGCCAAGCCGCCAGGTAGCGGATGCCGACGGAGATGTTCGTGCGGAGCCCAGCTTCGGTGACGGTCCCGCCGTCAATCGTCACGTCGGTGAGGTCGGCGGCGCGGACCGTGTAGCCGATGGACTTCCCGAGCTGATTGGGCTCGTCGCCCATGACCTGGTCGAACTCCTTGCGGGCCACCTCGACGAGGTCGGGGTGCGCCACCCACGTCCCGTCGCAGCCCTGCTGTGCCTCGCGGCGCTTGTCCGCTGCCACCTTCTCCAATGCGGCCGCAGTGACCTTCGGGTTGTTTCTGTTGGGAATGAACGCGGCCATCCCCCCGATGGCGTACGCGCCTCGACGATGACACGTTTGGACCATGAGGTCGGTGTAGGAACGCATGAACGGCACCGTCATGCCGACCTGCGCCCGATCGGGGAGGACGAAGTCAGAGTCGTGGCGGAACGCCTTGATGACCGAGAAGATGTAGTCCCAGCGGCCGGCGTTCAAGCCCGAGGCATGGTCTGCCAGCTCGAAGAGGATCTCGTCCATCTCGTGGGCAGCCCAGATCGTCTCGATCAGCACCGTGGCCCGCACCGTTCCATGCGGCATGCCGAGGCGGGATTGGGCGTGCATGAACACGTCGTTCCACAGGCGGGCTTCGAGGTGGGATTCCAGCTTCGGGAGATAGAAGTACGGCCCCGATCCCCGCTCCACCGCCACCCGACCGCCGTGGTAGAGGTACAGCCCGGCATCGAACAACGAGGCGGAGATCTTCTCTCCGTCGACCCGCAGGTGCTTTTCGGTGAGGTGCCAGCCACGGGGTCTCACGAGCAGAGTCGCCGGATTCGGCTCGAGACGATAGCTCCTGGCGCCGGTGTCCAGGTGCAGGGTGCCGCGCTGGGCTTCCAGGAGATTCGCCTGACCGCTGACGACGTTCACCCACGTCGGCGACGTGGCGTCCTCCAGATCGGCCATGAACACGTTCGCACCCGAGTTGAGCGCGTTGATCATCATCTTGGCGTCGACTGGTCCGGTGATCTCGACTCGGCGGTGAACCAGATCGTGCGGATGCGCGGCAACGGACCAATCCTGGCTTCTCACCGCCGCGGTTTCGGGCAGGAACCGCATCGAAGCACCGTGCACCAGCGCATCCCGGCGCTCCCGGCGCAGATCGAGGAGTTCCTGGCGTCGGCCTTCGAAGCGATCGTGCAGGTCCACGACGAAGGCGACCGCTTCGGGAGTGAGGATGTGTTCGGTCCCGGGCGGTGCGCGATGCAGCGAGATGTCCATTTCGCCGTGTCCTTTCGTCGTTCTTGTCAGATTGTCGCCGAGTATCGGAGCCGCGCGGCGGTTCGACGCTGTAAGATTGGGCGATATTTCGCGAATCCGAGAGTGAGGAGAGAGTTCGGGTGTCCTTCGATCCGGCCGTCTTCGGTCATCGCCTGCGGCACATTCGACGCCAACGCGGCCTGACACTCGAGGAGCTGGGGGGACTGATAGGCCGACCCGCTCCGTACCTCTCGCTTCTCGAGAACGCCAAGCGCGAGCCAAAGATGTCACAGATCGACGCGTTGGCCACCGCATTGGGAGTCGACACCGATGACCTCCTATCGCCGAAGCCGCCCAACCGGCGAGCGGAACTCGAACTCGACTTCGAGCGGGTCAAAGCAGATCCCCGCTATCAAGCCTTCGGTCTGGCAGAACTGAAGGCCACGGCCAGGGTGGCCGACGAGGCCCTCGAGCACGTCGTGACCCTGTTCGACGCTTTCACGCGAAGCGACGGCGACGAGAGCCGGGACACCGTCCGTCACGCCACCGCCGAAGTGTCCCGCTGGCTCACCGAACACGGCGGATATCTCCAGCACGTGGAGCAGGCGGCCAAACAGCTCCTCTCGTCATCCGGCCACGAGGGTCAGGGCGCCATCACCAGTCGGCATCTGAATGCCATCGTCACCCACGTGGGCTACACCGTGAATCCCGTCGCCGATGTCCCGGTGCACGTTCGCTCGATCGTCGATGAGGACGCCGGCGTCATCTATTTGGGTCAGCGAAACTCGCTGCGCACCCGGCAGGCGCGAAAGGTGATCCTGCAGGCGGTCGCCGCCAAGATTCTCGGGCACGCAGAGCCTGTGAGCGCCTTCGACCACCAGCGTCAGCGGCTCGAGGAGGCCTACTTCGCGGCCGCCGTGTTGGTGCCAGAACGGTCCGCCGCCGTCGCGCTCGGCGCGGCCAAGAAGGAGCGCGACCTGACCGTGGAGGACATCAAGGAACGGTTCTACGTCTCCTATCAGATGGCAGCCCAGCGCTTCACGAACCTGGCGACGCGGCATCTCGGCATCGAGACCCACTTCATCCACTCCGACCGTCACGGGGTGGTCTGGAAGGCATATCAGAACGACGGCTTCCCCCTCCCGGTTCTCCAGGGAGCATCCGAGGGACAGCGCCTGTGCCGACATCTGGGCGCCCGCGCCGTGTACACCTCCACCGATCGATTCGACATTCACTATCAGTTCACCGACACACCGGCCGGTTCGTACTGGTCGGCGACGCATCTCACGCCCGATTCCGATGCCCGCGCCCTCACCACCGGTGTGCGCTACTCAGACGCCCGCTGGTTCCGGGGCAGGCGCACGGCGCACCAGGCGACGTCGGGATGTCCGGCCGAGACGTGCTGCCGTGTGCCCGCCGGCGAAATGCCAAGCGTCCGAGCCGGCCATCGCGAACAGGCCCACCTGGTGACGGTGCTCTCCGGGCCGGCCCCGGGCCAGACCGACATCGCCGAGTTGGTCGAGTTCCTCGATCGCCATCCCGGCCAAGACGGGACTTCCGAATCAGGTTCCGTCACGTACCCTGACCCGTGGGATGACCCCCAGGAGGACGTGCGATGAGCACCTACGAGGCATCGTTGAAGATGGTCGGTGAGGACGGGCCGGGGCTGCCGGTCGTCATCGATCTGCGAGACGACCGGATGGGTATCACGGCGGGCGACGTCGAAATCGGGAACTGGGCGCGCGAAGAGGTGCGCATCAACGCCGACGTCGACGGCATCCATGTGCGGGCTGAAGGTGAGGAAGTCGTCTTGAATCTCGACCGTGACGCCGAGTTCGCACTCGAGATCGGCTTGCGGCAGGCTCCCCCGCTCTTGCGCCGCAAGATGGCACAGCTGCTCCGCACCGACTGACCGTCCCGGTCAATCGGCCAGAAACAGCGCAGGCTCGGCCAGGTTCTCGACTACCCGCGCCAGGAACCGGCGCCCCTGTCCGCCGTCGATCAGGCGGTGATCGTAGGAGAGCGACAGCGGCATCACGGCAACGATCACCACCTTCCCGCCGCGGGCGACCGGACGTTCCACCGCTCGCCCGACCGACAGGATCGCGGTGGTGCCATAGGGGACGATGGGCGTGCCATGACCGCCGCCGACCGCACCGATGTTCGACACGGTGAATGTCTGGCCGGACATGTCCGCCGGTGTGACCCTGTGCTGCTTCGCCAGATCCGACAATCTCACCACTTCCGACGCGATCTCGGTCAGCGTGCGCCTCGCCACGTCTCGGACGACCACGATCATCAGACCGTCTGCGGCGTCGACGGCAACGCCGATGTCGATCGACTCGTTGTCGATGATGGTCTCGCCGTCGAGGCGGGCGTTGAAATCCGGATACTCCTCCAGAATCGGAACCATCGCCCGCGCCACCAATGCGTCGACCGAGATCGGAACGGCGGAACGCTTCGTGAGCGCCCTTCTCACTTCGAGAAGGCGGGTGGCATCGACTTCGTCGAATGCGGTCACGTGGGGGATCTCCGCCCAGGAACGGCTCACACGCTCGGCGATCGTTCGGCGGACGCCCGACAGTCTTCGCCGGCGCTGATGATCGCCGGGGGACTCCTCCCCCGTGGATGCGGGATGCTCCACCGCCGGCTCGCTGGCTGTGGGTTCGATCGGGGCTTCGGGTTCAACCGGAGTCTCGGGCTCGACCGGAGTCTCGGATTCGACCGAGGTCTCGGGCTGGCCGGCGGCCGCGGTCACGTCTTCGCGCGTGATTCGCCCGTCCGGTCCGGTGCCGGAAACGTGGGCGATGTCGACCCCGAGATCCCTCGCCAACTTGCGGACCACCGGCATCGCCTGCACCGATTGACCGGATGACGGCTGAGTATCGCCGGCAGCAGACAGCACCGTCACCTCGGTGTCCAGCGTTCCGACGATCGGGGCGACGTCGGACGATCCCGGCTCGGTCGTGGCGTCAGCGGCGCCGTCGTCGTCGACATCGGCGGGCCACCGTTCACCTGCTTCGCCGACGACGGCGAGCACCGAGCCGACCTCCAGGATGTCGCCCACGGCTCCACCCATGTGGAGGATGGTGCCGGGAACGGGGATCGGGATGTCGACCACCGCCTTGTCGGTCTCGACCGCGACGATCACCTGGTCCATCGTCACGGTGTCCCCCTCCGAGACAAACCATTCGACGATCTCGGCTTCGGCGAGACCTTCACCGATGTCCGGCAGGAGGAACTCGAACGCCACCTCAGGCCTCCAACGTCGCCTTGACGGCGCCTACGACGCGAGCCACGCTCGGAAGGTACAGCGATTCGCCTCGCTTGAGCGGAAAAACGGTGTCCCACCCGGTGACGCGCTGAACCGGTGCTTCCAGCGAGTACAGCGAGTGCTCCTGGATGACGGCGACGATCTCAGATGCGAATCCGCCGGTGCGGGGTGCCTCGGTCACGACGACCGCCCGGCCGGTCTTGTCGACACTGCGGATGATCGTCTCGATGTCGAGAGGGACGAGCGAGCGCAGATCGATCAACTCCACGGAGACACCTTCGTCTGCCAGTCCCGCCGCGGCCAGACGACTCTCGCGCATCATGGCGCCATAGGAGATGAGGGTCGCATCCCTCCCCTGTCGCTCGACCGCGGCCGATCCGATCCGAACTCTGATCGGTCCCTCCCCGACGTCTTCCTTCACAGACCGATACAGGCGAATGGGCTCGAGGAAGATCACAGGATCGGGATCCTCGACCGCCGAGAGCAGAAGACCTTTGGCGTCGTGGGGCCGTGACGGAACGACCACCTTGAGACCGGGGGTGTGGGCGAAGATGGCTTCGGCCGACTCCGAGTGATGCTCGGCGGCGCCGATGCCGCCTCCGTACGGGATGCGGATCACGAGCGGAGCCGAGAACCGGTGACGGGAACGGTGACGAATCCGCGAGACGTGATTGATGATCTGGTCGACCGCGGGATACGAAAAACCCATGAACTGCATTTCGAGGATCGGTCGCATGCCCGCGACCGCCATCCCGAAGCCGACACCGACGATTCCGGATTCGGCGACGGGGGTGTCGATCACACGGTCGGCGCCGAACGTGTCCCTGAGCCCGTCGGTGATGCGGAAGACGCCGCCCGCACGCCCGATGTCCTGCCCCATCAGCAGCGCCTCGTCCCACTCTTCGAGGGCGAGGGCCAGACCGGCGTTGAGTGCCTGGGCGATGGTGAGCTCGGCCATCAGTCCTCGTCCCCGAGCAGGGACCGGAGTGTGTCGCGTTGGGCGAGAAGCGTCGGGGTGGGCGACTCGAAGACGGCGTCGAAGAGGTGGGCGGCATCTGGTTCGTACAGGGACTCGGCGAGCGAGATCGCCCGCTCCACCTCGTCGAAGGTCCTCGACTCGACGTCGGCCTGCCACTCCTCGGTCCATCGGTCGCGCTCGGAGAGGAAGATCCTCACACGCTCGAGGGGATCCCGTCGCGCCCAGTCTTCGGCCTCGGATGGCTCCCGATAGCGGCCCGGATCGTCTGCCGTCGTGTGCGGTCCGATCCGGTACGTGACAGCTTCGATCAGCGTCGCTCCTCCACCCGAACGCGCCCGATCCACGGCTTCGCTCGCGGCCTGGTGGACGGCGAACACGTCGTTGCCGTCGACCTGGACGCCCGGAATCCCGTAGGCGATGGCCTTCTCCGCGATGGTCTCGGATGCCGTCTGTTCCGAACGCGGCAGCGAGATCGCCCAACCGTTGTTCTGACAGACGAACACGACGCCGACGCCGAAGACGCCGGCGAAGTTCATCGCCTCGTGGAAGTCGCCTTCGGAGGTGGCGCCGTCGCCGAACATCGTCATGGCGATCCGGGATGAGCCCCGCAGGCGTTCCGCCCAGGCGAGACCGACGGCATGGACCATGTGCCCGCCCACCGTGACGGACGGGGGCATCACGTTGACGTGATCCGGCGGGCGCCCTCCCGACTCGTGACCGGTCCGCCCGGCGAACAGCAACTCGAGCGGGTAGCCCTGCATCCACATCGCTGCGGCATCTCGATACGTTGCCACGAGCCAATCGTCGGGATGGAGCGCGGCCGCGGAGCCGACCTGAGCTGCTTCCTGACCCTCGAAGGGTGCGTAGGTGGCGAGTCGACCCTGCCGCTGCAGCGACATCGACTTGCGGTCGTAGGCACGGGCGAAGACCATCGCTCGGTAGAGCCGAACGGTCATTTCGATGTCCACGGGGGGTTCACCGACGAGTCCGCCCGATGGCGTGAGGATCTGGCGCATGCGACGCCGGAGCGTACCCGATCAGTGGGTTACGCCTGCCAGCAGCTCATCGAGCTCATCGATGGTCATCAGCACATCGCGCGCCTTGGAGCCGACCGAGGGACCGACGACGCCACGCGTCTCGAGGATGTCCATCACCCTGCCGGCGCGGGCGAAGCCGATGCGAAGCTTGCGTTGCAGCATCGAAGTGGAGCCGAGCTGATTGCGCACGATCAGCTCCATCGCCTGGCGCACGATTGCTTCTTCGGCGTCGTCCTCGACTTCGGCCGCGGCCGCCGACGCGGCCTGGGCGACTTCGAGCACCTCCTGGTCCTTGTACTGGGCCTCGCGTTGTGCCTTCACCCAATCGACCACGGCATGGATCTCGGTCTCGCGGACGAAGGCGCCCTGAATACGGCGGGGACGGGGTTCCTTGGCGGTGACCACCAGCATGTCACCCATGCCGACGAGCTTTTCGGCACCGGAGGAGTCGAGGATGACCCGTGAGTCCGTCTGGCTGGCGACACTGAATGCGAGCCGCGAAGGCACGTTGGCCTTGATGACGCCGGTGATCACATTGACCGACGGACGCTGGGTGGCCAACACCAGATGGATTCCCACCGCCCGCGCCATCTGGGCGATCCGCACGATCGACTCTTCGACCTCGCGACCGGCCACCATCATCAGGTCGTTGAGCTCGTCGACGAGGATCACGATGTAGGGAAAGCGGTCGAACTGCTCGGTGTCGAGACCGCCGACGTCGAGCTTCTCTCGATATCCGTCGATGTCGCGCACCTTGGCATCGGCCAACAAGTCATACCGGCGATCCATCTCGGCCACGGCCCACTTGAGCGCGTCGTTCGCCTTCTTCGGATTGGTGATGACCCGCGTCAGCAGATGAGGCGCGCCGTTGTACTGGCCGAGCTCGACGCGCTTGGGATCGACCATGATCAGCCGGACGTCGTCGGGAGTCGTACGGACGAGGAGCGACGTGACGAGCGAGTTGATGCACGACGACTTCCCCGCACCGGTCGCCCCGGCGATCAGCACGTGAGGCAGCTCCGAGAGGTTCAACAGCATCGGCATCCCGCTGATGTCCATGCCCACGGCGACCGTCAGCGGGTGCTTCTCTCGAGTCGCCTCGGGTGAGCGCAGGATGTCGCCGAGTGAGACGAGACGCCGTTTCCGGTTTGGCACCTCCACACCGATGGCGCTCTTGCCGGGGATCGGAACGAGCAGGCGCACATCGGGCGTGGCCAGGGCGTAGGCGATGTCGTGGGCGAGATTCGACACCCGGTTGACCTTGACGCCGGGCGCGAGTTCGACCTCGTACCGGGTCACGGTCGGGCCGGGGACGATCTTGGTGAGTTGGGCATCGACGCCATGCTGATGCAGCGTCTCCTCCAGATCCCGGGCGGTGTCCTCCAGGGCCCTTCGGTTCGTTTCCTCACCCCCGCCGAACTCGAGGAGTTCGAGGGGTGGCAGCTGATAGGTCCCGTCGGTACGGACGACGGTCTTTTGCGCCGGCGGTCGAGGAGCGGCGGCGGGAGTCGTGACTGCAGGCGCCGGTGGCTTCACGCGCTTTGCCGGCTTCGGAGCGGCGTGACGTGGCTGTCGGCGGGGCCTCGGCTGTAGTGCCGGGCGCGAGCCGCTCGCCACCCTGACCGACCCGGCGAGGCGACGCATCCCGGAGAAGATCTCCCCGAACGCGACCACCAACTCGCGGACCGACGTCCGGGTGACGACGAGCACGCCCATGGCGATGACCGCGGTGAGGATGACGAATGCCCCCCAGATGCCGAGCAGTCGACGGAGGGGGAAGGACAGCAGTGCACCGACCGCGCCCCCTCGCTGTTCGACCAGGTCGACGTTGGCTGCCAGCGACACCGCGCCGGTGAGCAGATGGAACATGGCGAGCGACCCGATGAAGACGGCGAGAGCTCCGAGCGCCAGCCGGCCGGTGCCTTCGCTGCGGCGACCGAGGGCGAGGACGAGGCCCACGCCGACGAGGATGGGTGGGATGGCGTAGGCCCAGACGCCGAACAGCCAGCCGAGTCCCAGATCGATCCACCGGCCGGCCGGACCGGCCTGACCGAAGAAGGAGAGGGTCACCAGCGTGGCGGTGACGAGGAGGACGAGCCCCCAGACATCGTCGGCCTGACCGCCGAGTCGGTCCCGGAGGAAGTTCCGGACGGTCGCCAGCGTGACGGTCCGTTCGGTCTTCCCAACCCGGCTCTTGCCGGCCCGACTCTTGCCGGCCCGACTCGGAGCAGCCCGGTTGGTCGGGGCTCTGTTGGTTGTCCGCTTCGATGACACCCGTTTCCGCCCCGTGGTTCCCCGACGGGCGGGAGTCTTCTTGGCCATGTGATTGGAACGTTATCAGACGCTCGTCCGGTTCCGGTGACTCTCCGCGCGAACCTCGCGCGGAGCGCGCGAGATTCGGGTCAGGGCGAGCAGGGAACGGCTTCGTCGACCGCGCGCGGAAGCGCCTCGACCCGTGTGCCGTAGACGAGGTAGAGATAGATCGCCTCGTCGGGCCCGGCCCACAGCTGATAGTCAGGAGTCTCATACCCGGTGAAACGCGCCCCGCGCGGCAGCGAACTGGCGCGGTCGTAGGGGGCGAGCAGTTGGGCGGGCGGCAACACCGCGGCAGGGTCGCGTACATACCGCCGTAGCTCGGGTTGGACGCCGGGCACCGGTTCGAGTGGCCAGGAGATGTCGAGGAACCCCGCCGACTCCCGGCCCGGGCAATCGTCGGAGTACAGCGCCAGGCTGTCGGACGCCACTACGTCTCCGGACGGGTCGGTCCACGGCACGCCGGGATACGGTTCAGTCGACCCCGGCCCGGCACAGGCCGTCACCGCGAGCAGGCCGATGAGGCCTGCCAACACACGTCGGGTCATACGTCGAGGATGACCGGAAGGATCACCGGTTTGCGGGTCGTCTCGGCACGGATGACGGTTGCCGCTGCCTGACGGACGGCGTTCTGCATCGCCGAGTGGTCGAACGTGCCGTCAGTGGCCCGCCTCTCGACCTCGGCCCGAACCGCCTCGGCCGCCTTCTGCAGGATGGCGCTGGGGTCGTCCATCAACCCATGGCTGTCGAGATCGGGACCGAACACGATGGATCCGCTGGAACGCTCGATGCCGACGGTGACGACCACCACACCCTCGTCGGCCAGTCGGGAACGGTCCCGCAACACCCCGCGCTTGACGTCGCCCACGCCGGCCCCGTCGAAGTAGACATAGCCCGCCGGCACAGCTCGCCGCTCGACCATCGTGCGGTCACCATCGAGCACGACCGCGTCGCCGTCCTCGAGGACGTCGACCTTGGCGACGCCCATCTTGCGAGCGAGCTCGGCGTGGGCATGGAGATGGCGGTACTCGCCGTGCACCGGGACGAAGGCCTGCGGACGGATCACGTTCAGGAACGTGAGCAGCTCGTCCCGAGCGGCGTGGCCGGACACATGCACCTGGGCGTTCCGCCCGTGGAAGACCCGCGCCCCCCGACGGGTGAGCCGGGAGATGACCCGAGAAACGGCGGTCTCGTTACCGGGGATCGGCGTCGCCGAGATGAGCACGGTGTCACCCTCGTCGAGGTCGACGAACTTGTGTCGGCCCTGTGCCATCAAGGAGAGAGCAGCAAACGGCTCGCCCTGACTCCCCGTGGTGATGAGGAGCTGCTGGTGCGCCGGCAGCGCCATGAGATCCTTGATGTCGACGACGCTTGCCTTGGGAAGCTCGAGAACGTTGAGATCGATGCCCACCTCGGTGTTGCGGTGCATCGACCGACCGAAGAAGGCGACCTTGCGGCCGGTGTCGATCCCCGCGTCGGCGATCTGCTGCACCCGATGGATGTGGGAGCTGAAGCATGCGGCGATCACGCGGCCCGGGGCGTCGCGGACGATGTCACGAATCGGGTCCGCCAGGGAGGATTCGGAAGGCACGAACCCAGGCCACTCGGCGTTGGTGGAGTCCGAGAGGAGCAGACGGACGCCCTTCTTGCCGAACTCGGCGAAAGTGGGCAGATCCGTCGGACGGGCGTCGATCGGCGTCGGATCGAGCTTGAAGTCGCCGGAGTGGATGATGATGCCTTCCGGGGTGTCGAACGCGATTCCCGCCGCGTCCGGTACCGAGTGGCTCACTTGTATCAAACGGAAGCGGAACGGACCGTGGGTCTTCCACTCGCCGTACTCGACGGGGTGCAACTGGGCGTCGATGCCCAGCTCTTCGACTCGTCCCCGACAGAATTCGAGGGCGAGCTTCGTGCCGTAGACGGGGACGTTGATGTCACGCAGGAAGTAGCCGAGCGCACCCATGTGGTCTTCGTGACCGTGGGTGAGCAGGACGAAGTCGACATCGTTCTTCCTCTCGATCAGCCACGACCAGTCCGGAAAGACGAGGTCGACGCCGAGCATGTCCTCTTCGGGAAACATCAGCCCGACGTCGATCAGGCAGATCCGGCCGTCGATCTCGAGAGCGGCGCAATTGCGACCGATCTCTCCGAGACCACCGAGGAAGGTGATGCGTACGCTCATGAATGCTCCTGCAGATGGATGAGGGCAGTTTCGACTGCCGTCAGTGTGGCGTCGGTGGCGTCGAGGACCGGAAGGCGCGGCGGTCCGACTGGCTCCCACCAACGATTCATGGCTGAGCGTACCGGCCCGGGGTTCGATTCCATGAAACACGCCCAACAGAGCGGAAGGAGCAGCTGATGGAGCTGGCGGGCGCGAGCGATCTCGCCGGCGAGAGCGGCATCCACCATCTCTCGGACCTGGCGGCCGGCGAGATGCGAGATGACCGACACCACGCCGGTCGCCCCCACCGACATCATCGGCAGGGTGAACGAGTCCTGACCCGAGTACACGGCCAGCCCGGGAATCGTGCGGCACACCTCGGAGGTGTGGTCGATGTCCATCACCGCGTCTTTGACGGCGACGATGCGGTCGTGTTCAGCGAGGGCTGCCAGCGTCGGGATCTCGATGAGCCGGGCGGTGCGACCTGGGATGTTGTACAGCAACACGTCGAGGTCCGTGGCGTCGGCGATCGCAGTGAAATGCGCCAACAGTCCGCGCTGTTCCGGTTTGGAGTAATACGGCGTCACCGCCAACAGCCCGTCGGCACCGACCTCGGCCGCCCGCTTCGACAGTTCGACGGATTCAGCTGTGTCGTAGGTCCCCGTGCCCGCCACCACACGGGCGCGTTCGCCCACGGCACTCTTCACAGTGGCGAAGACGGCCACTTTCTCGTCTGCGGACAGCGTGGGCGACTCCCCCGTGGTTCCGCAGACCACCAGGCCATCCGAGCCGTTGTCGACGAGGTGACGAGCCAGCCGAAACGCGGTTTCGTGGTCCACCGCGCCATCGCTGGTGAATGGCGTGATCATGGCTGTCAACACTCGACCGAACGGGTGCATCCGTGGCTCCTCGATGTCAGGCGGCCCTCGGCGAGCTTACCCTCGGGTGGGGTGAGCTCACTGCGCCTGTACATTGTGGAGGTGACCGCCGCAGTGATCGACATCGCCGAATCGTCATTCGCCACCCAGGTGCTCGAAGAGAGTCTCAACCGGCCGGTGGTGGTCGACTTCTGGGCGGATTGGTGTGGTCCGTGCAAGATCCTGGGACCGATCCTGGAACGGATGGCGGCAGAGGACGCCGGGCGCTGGCTGCTCGCCAAGCTCGACGTCGATCAGAACCCCGCGCTCGCTGCGCAGTTCGGTGTCCAGGGCATCCCGACCGTGATCGCCTTCCGCGACGGACAGCCGGCGAATCGTTTCACCGGCGCACTGCCGGAAGCACAGGTGCGGACATTCATCGACTCGGTGCTGCCCACCGAACTGGACATGGCCGCCGCCCGCGCCGATGCCGCCCTCGATCGAGGCGACATCGCCGAAGCCGAGAGCGGCTTCCGCTCCGTGCTCGAAGAGGACCCTTCCCACGAGGTCGCCGGCGTCGGATTGGCCACCATCCTCATGGACCGTGACGATCCGGAGGCCGCACTCGACGTGCTGTCCAGGCTGGCCAAGTCCGAAGAGGTGAGGCGGATGGAGGCGGCGGCGCGGCTCTGGGGCGGCGTCGGTGACATCGCTGCCCTCGCACAGGCGGCCGAATCCGGTTCGGAGCAGGATCGGTTGACGTTCGCGCGAGCCCTCGCGGTCAACGGCGATACGGCTGAGGCGATGCAGATCCTCGTCGACCTCGTGGGCGAGCGCGGGGACACCGCCGAAAACGCCCGCGCAGCTCTCCTCGACCTCTTCGAGGTGCTGGGACAGGATCATCCCCAGGTTGGGACCTTCCGTCGCAAGCTGGCCTCGGCACTCTTCTGATCGGCGCCCGGTTCTGGGCTGGCCAGGGCCCTTCTAGCCTGGGCCACCCCGTCCGAAAGGAACACCCGTGGCCAAGCAGTGGAATGAGGCACCGGCCTTCACTATCGACACCTCGAAGACCTACCGCGCCGTGCTCGACACGAATCATGGCGAGATCACACTCGAACTCGACCCGGGACGCAGTCCACTGACAGTCAACAACTTCGTCTTCCTGGCGCGGGAGGGCTTCTACGAGGGAGTCATCTTCCACCGGTGCATCCCCGGTTTTGTCATCCAGGGCGGGGACCCGACTGGCACGGGCAGGGGTGGTCCGGGCTACAAGTTCCGCGACGAACTCGACGGAGCGGGTTCGTACTCGCGCGGAACGGTGGCAATGGCGAACTCCGGACCGAACACGAACGGGTCACAGTTCTTCATCTGCGTCGCCGACGTCGGTCTACCTCACAGCTACACGATCTTCGCCGAGGTCACTTCCGGACTCGACGCCGTCGACTCGATCCTCGCCGTTCCCACCGACCGATCGGACCGACCCGAGCAGGATTGTGTCATCGCATCCGTCACCATCACCGAAGCCTGAGGACACCGGGCTGGGATGCCGGACCCTGGCAGTATCGGCCGGCATCCTCCTGGCGTTCGGGACGGCTGCAACCGTCGCCGGACTGGCTCTGGCTCTCGGTGACGGCGGGCGGATCACCCAGCAAATCGGCTTCGCCCTGTACGGGGCCGGCGCCCCGGTCTCCGGGATCTTCGCGGCGGTCGCCGGTGAGCTTCCGCTCGCCCCGTTCACCGACATCGTCATATGGCTGGTTCTGGCGGTGCTCGCCACCAAGGTGACCGAACAACGCCTGTTCCCCCTGAGTCGCGTGCTCGGCCTGGTCATCGGCGCGGCGCTCAGCCTCGGTGTCGTCGTCTCATTCCTGATCGAACGCGCCTGATCGCCAGGTGGAGGACCGGGGAAGGCCGGTCGCCAGCATCTCTGTCTGTTCCGGCTAGTGGTGGATGCGAACCGAGGTGAGGTCGGCTTGTTTCACCCACATCGGGCGGGGACGCCGTTCGTCTGCCACCAGGTAGAGCACTCCGGCGGGCTCAAGGTCGGTAACCGGAGCCGCGCCAGCTTCCACCCACCAACCCAGAGTGATCACCCGGCCGGCGATGGGGCCGATCCCGTCGTCGGGATCGGCGATGGTCGTGACCTCCATCCGCTGGGTGACGGCCACGGCAAAGTCTGCGTGATGCTCCACCCGCCGACTGTACCGTCGGACCCCGCCTTAGCTGGGCTCGTCTAGAGAACCTGATCCAGACCGACGGTGACACCCGGGAGGCTCCCGACCGCGCGAATCGCCGCCACCACACCGGGCAGGAACGAACGCCGGTCGGTGGTGTCGTGACGGATCGTCAGGGTCTGTCCCTCGGAGCCGAGAATCACTTCCTGGTGTGCCACGAGGCCCGGCAGACGCACCGAGTGGATCGGGACATCCGAGCCCATCGCGGCGGCGGTGGCGAGGGCCGTGCCCGACGGCGCGTCCACTTTGGCTGCGTGGTGCAGTTCGATGATCTCGGCGGCGTCGAAATGTCCAGCGGCTTCGGCGGCGAAACGCGTCATGAGCACCGCTCCGACGGAGAAGTTGGCCACGACGAGGCAATTGGGGGGGCCGCTCCCCCACAGCGCGCGGAGTTCATCGAGCCGCGCGGCGTCGAAGCCGGAAGTGCCCACGACCACGTTGCAGCCGTTCGCCTTCCATCGTCCGAGGTTGTCCATCACGACATCGGGCAGTGTCACCTCCACGACGACCTCACAGCCCGCCAATGCTTCGGCGTCGGCGGAGCACACCAGCCCGGCAATGGTCTCTCCTTCGTGGCCGGGTGCGAAGAGACTCACCAGTGCGATTCCCTCAGCCGACTGCAGGCCGTCGGCGATCATGCGGCCCATCCGACCAGCAGCACCGGAAATGCCGACCCGGATCACCGGAGGTACTTGTCCAGGTCCGAGGAAGCGAAGGGCCCGACCGCCCCGATCACCTTGGGACCGGTCAACAACGACTCTGCCACGACCCGGATGTCATCGAGGGTCACGGCCTCCACTTTGGCCAGCCGCTCATCCACCGAGAGATGGGGAGCGCCGATGAGTTCGTCGCGTCCCAGCCGGATCATCCGACTGTTGGCGTCTTCCATGGCCAGCGCCAGGCCGCCCCGCATCGCCCCCCGGGCTCGCTCCAACTCCTCGACTGTCAGACCATCGGTGACCATCCGCTCCAACTCCGCATGGATCAGGTCGAGCACGGTCCCGACCTGATCGGGCGTGGTGCCGGCATACACACCCCACGCGCCGGTGTCCGCGTACGAAGCGCGGAAGGAGTAGACGGTGTAGACGAGACCGCGCTCCTCGCGAATCGTCGTGAACAGTCGCGACGACATCCCGCCTCCGAGGACATGGTTCATGACTTCGAACGCCCACCGACGCTCGTCGCCTCTCTCGAGCCCTTCTCCGCCGATGACGATATGGGCTTGCTCGGTGTCGCGGCTGACGACGTTGGCGATCTGCTGCATCGCCAGTGGCGCGAACTCATGGTCGACCCAATCGCCGGACCAGTCCCCGAATGCGGCCGCCGCCATGTCGACCACCTCCTCGTGGTCGACCGAGCCGGTCAGCGCGATCACCGTCGAACCCACCCCGTAGCGCCGTTTCCAATATCCGGCGATGTCGTCCCGGCTCATCCCGCGGATGCTCTCCCGCGTGCCGAGAACCGGGGCTTCGAGGGGATGGCCCGCGAACACGGCCCGAGTGAACTCCTCGAATGCCACGTCTGCAGGATCGTCCTCGCTCATGTTGATCTCCTCGATCACGACCTGGCGTTCGGCGTCGATCTCGTGGTTACGGAACGCCGGACGTTGCAGCATCTCGGCGAGAGTGCCCAACCCCTCCTCGAGGTCTTCGTCGAGCAGGCGTGCCCAGAAGCAGGTGTGGTCCTTGGATGTGAAGGCGTTGGACTCCGCCCCCATGGCGTCGAAGCGCTCTGAGATCTCCCGAGCGGAGAGCTGTTCGGACCCCTTGAAGAGGAGGTGTTCGAGGAAGTGTGACGCCCCCGCCTCGTTGGGATCCTCGTCGCGGGTCCCGGTGTCGATCCAGCAGCCCACAGCCACAGAACGGAGACTCGGCATCGGCTCGGAGATCACACGCAGCCCGTTGGGCAGCGTCGAGAGGTCATAGTGCATCGGCGTCATGCTACGGATCCTGCGGATCGGTGTCCCATCCGGGAAACTGACTTGCGCGGTTGTGAGACAATCGGCCCTTATGCGCGCCCGGACCGAGACCGTTCTCCGAGACATGCTCCGCCCGGAAGAGGGGGCAATCGAGCAGGTCGTGGCGCGTTACCAGCGCGTGTCGCCGGCCATCACCCGCTTCGCCCGGAGCCTCTCGGGCAACCCTCAACTCCGGGTCCGCCTCGGGTCGGAGTCAGCTGCCGGCGCCGACGAGATCGTCTGTGACCCGCGGCTGTTCCAGGCGGCGTACAACCGCAGTGCGCCCGTGACCCCCGATGAGGTCGCGATCGCGTCGGCCCTCCACGAAGTCGTCCACCTCGTCTCGACCGATCTCGACGAGAAGCGCCCCTATCCCTCCGCATGGCCCTCGGACGTCGAGACCGACGACACGCCGGTCGATCTGCTCAGGGCGTTGACCACCGCCGGCGGCCCGGTCGCCGAAGCCCTCTTCTTCACTCTCGAGGACGCCCGTCAGGAGAAGCAGGGACTCGTCGCCTATCCCGGGGCGCGCTCTGTGCTGGCCGATCTGTACCGGACCGGCTATGTCGAGGCCATGCGCACGGCAGGAGCCCTCTCCCAGTTCGCGCTGTCGTGCTTTCTCGTCGCCGGGGGGTACACCGACCGCGAGCCCTTGGAGAAACGGATGGACGCCCGCGCCGCCGTTGCCCTCAGCGATGCAAGCCACATCCTCGAGCGAACGATGGACGCCTCCGATCCGTGGGAGGTGGCGACGCTGTCACTGGAACTGCTCGACATCGCCCGTGCCAATCAACTGCTCACCAAACTCGAGGAGACCGCATCGAGTGCACAACAGAAGGCCGCCGACTCTCGTGACGCCGACTCGGTGGCACACGGCGTCGAGCATGTGCGTCTCCCCAGCCCCGTCGTCCGCGACGCCGAGAGCTACCACGACACACGGCGGGCGTCCGAGGCCCGCGCCGGGCTGTCCGACCGCAAGGGCGCCAGCGAACTTGCGGGAGACGCCACCACCGATCAGCTGCTCCGAGTCTCCGAAGCGCCCACGGTCTATCTGCCGACCGGCCAGGCGGGCAAGCTCCTCGTCGTGGCGGTCCCGCGCACGTTTCGGGCGTTCGCCCGGGAGGGCCGCCAAGCGCTGACCGAGGCAGCCGTCAAGTGGGACGTCGCCCAACGCCAGGTCTCCGGCGAGCTCTTTCCGCTGTTCGCGGCCAACCAGCGACGCGGACTCCGGTCAGGCTACGACCAGGGTGACGTCTCGCCCCACGCCGCACTGTTCATCGGCGCCGGCCTCTACACCCGCATGTACGAGCGAAGGGCTGCCCGCACGAGACGTACGTACGCGGTGAGTCTCCTCGTCGATGCCTCTGCGTCGATGCTGCAACCACGCGAGGGGCCCTATGGGCGCCGCTCGTCTTGGGGCATGGCCTCGGCCCTGCTCGGCGCCTGGACGCTGGCCCGGCTGTGTGACGAGCTGCAGATCGACTTCGAGGTGGCGATGTTCAACCGTTCGTTCGCGGCGCGCCCCGATGACACGGAATGGTCCTACTCCCGAGGTCGGAGCCAGGCCACCGCCGGTCTGCGGCAAACCCAAGGGAGCCACGCCGACCGCCTCACGTCGACGGTGAACCACTACATCGTCAAGCCGTTCGACCGCCGCTGGCGCGATGCCGAAGATCTGTTGGCAGGAATGTTCTATACCGCCGCCGAGCCCACCAAGGCGGCGGGGGCGGCCCGCCGGGACCCGCGTTCGGCTCCGCCCGTGTCGATGTTCGACAAGGCCTCGAACGTCGACGAGTTCAACATCACGATGGCCGCTGACCGTCTCGCCCGGCTCGGGTCGAGCGTTCGAGTGCTCGTCGTGCTCGCCGACGGGATGACGCGCGGTTCGCTGCGAGCGCTCGAGGCGACCGTCGAGTCGGTCGAACGAACCGGGACCACCGTGCTCGGTATCGGGATCGGCGACGACACCGTGACGACCGCCTACCGCCGCCACCAGGTCGTCGAACGCCCTGAGGAGCTCACCCGGGCGATGGTCGACGGTGTGCGTTCGTCGCTGCGTCGCAGCCTGGCCCTGTTCGGCATGGATACGTGGTGGCTCCGATCCGCCCGTCCGACAACGAATCTCTGGAAGGAGCAAGCAAGTGCCTGAAACTGTGGTGTTCGAGGATCCCCTCGGACTGGACCCGCCCATCAAGATCGAAAAGTTCGAAGTTCCCGCGAAGCTGGCGGACTCCAAGATCCGCAACGGCAAGATCCCCGAGCCCGACCCGCACTACGTCGATCTGGGAATGCTGTACCGCTTCGCGCAGATCGAAGCGGTCAGACGGGAGAATCCGGATGGGTTCGTCCCACTTCACGTCGCCGTGCGCGGGCACATGGGGACGGGCAAGGACCATGACGTCGAGCAGTTCGCGGCGATCCTCGGGCTCCCGTATTACCGGATTCCGCTCACAGGCGAGGTCCGCGACGTCACGCTGATCGGGTCGACCAAGCTGCACGGAGACGGCACCGGAGGCACCGAGTCGCGCTGGGAAGACGGCGACATCACCCGGGCGCTGCGGGGACCCGCCCTCCTCAACCTCTCCGAGCTCAACGCCGCCGGCGCCGAGACCCTGTTCGCCCTCCACGGTCTGCTCGACCGATACGCCGCCATCGACCTGCCCACCGGCGAGAGGGTGGATCTGCGGGACGACGTGCGCATCTTCGGCACCATGAACCCGACGGACCTGCGCGACTACGCCGGAACCCAGACCCTGAACAAGGCGTTCGCCGACCGCTGGGTGATCTGGGAGAAGAGCTTCCCCGGCGGAGACCAGATCGAATTGATGCTGCGGCGCCGGTACCCGGGGCTCGTCGATCCGTACGTGGTCGCGATCGCCCGCTTGGCGACAGAGATCAACGCCAGCTTCGAGTCGAGCGATGCGGGCACGCGGGTGGAAACGCCGCTGAGCCTGCGCAGCGTTCTCGACCGTCTCCCCACCGGTCTGCGCATCCATCTCACGAGCGAAGATCCCCTTCGTAGGGCATGGGAAGAGTTCGTCCTGCCCCACGTCGACATCTACGACCGTGACCACTACGAGACCGTCTGGAACGCGGTCGTGCGCAAGGGTCCTGACACCGCCCCGTTCACTTGACCCGGCCACGAGTGGTGTCCGTCCGACTCCGGGCCGCGGGTACCGTGGGCTGATGGCCTACGAACTCGGGAACCCCGAACTCGACGCGGTCGTCCGTGACCTGGTCGAGAGCGCTTCGACGAACGCCAACGGCGACCTCATCGCCGAGATGCTGACGACTGCACTCAAGCTCCATCGGGACGGTGCACCGCGCGGCGATCTCAAACTCGTGAACACCGCTCTCAAGGAGATGCGCTACTCGATGCTGGTGTTCCGGCGCCACGACGAGCCAAAGGTGACGATGTACGGCTCGGCCCGGTTGGGCGAAGGCACTCCGAATTACCGCCTCGCCGAGGAATTCGCCCGAGCGATGGTGGCCCGCAAGTGGGGCGTCATCACCGGTGCCGGTCCCGGGATCATGGAAGCCGGAAACAAGGGTGCCGGGCCGGAGAACAGCTACGGCGTCAACATCCGTCTTCCGTTCGAAGCATCTGCCAACGCGTACGTCCTCGCCGAACGGACGGTCAACTTCAAATACTTCTTCACCCGCAAGCTCGGGTTCGTCAAGGAGTCCCACGCGTTCGCACTCTTTCCCGGCGGGTTCGGCACGCTGGACGAGACATTCGAGCTCCTCACGCTCATCCAGACCGGCAAGAGCGACCTCCACCCGATCGTCATGCTCGAATCCGAAGGAAGTGGCTACTGGCAGCCGCTGATCGACTTCGCCAGCGACGTGCTGGTCGACAAAGGCCTGATCTCCCCGCTCGACCTCGACCTGTTCTCGTTCACAACCGATCCGGAGGCCGCCGCCGACGAGATCTGCCGCTTCTATGCGAACTATCACTCCCAGCGCTACGTGGACGGTCGCCTCGTCTTGCGGATGACGACCCCGCCGTCACCCGAGCTGCTCGAGGAGCTGAACGACGAGTTCTCCGACATCGTGGTGACCGGTCGGATGGAGAGCATCTCGCCGACCTCGGCTGAAGTGCGCGACAGTGATGCTCTCGACCTCGCCCGGATCACATTCCATTTCGATCGCAGGCAGTTCGGAGCACTCCGCCGACTCGTCGATCGGCTCAACGAGCACGCCGACGCGCCGACCGAAGTCCATCCCCCGGCCCCGTTCACCGATGAGCAGGCCGACCGGGAATGGTGACCGGATTCGACAGAATCCCCCGCGTCTGGACGTAGAGGTGAAATCTCGCACTAAAATCGATAGATCGTGCGTGAAATCCTCTCCGACCTCGTAGCCGAGCAGCAGTTCCTCGATCAGTACCTGCAAAGGATCTCGCTCAAGGACTGGGATCGGCAGACCCAAGCCAGAGGATGGTCAATCCGCGACACCATCTCCCACCTCGCCGACTACGAAGAGCTCGCCAGCCAGGTGATCGCCGGGACGGCCGACTTGTCCCGCTATCGGTCCGCTCCCGATCTCGACGTCCTGCGACAGGAGGCCGTGCAGAGGGGACGTCACATGCGTCCCCAGGATGTGATCGAGTGGTGGCGCGGCGGCCGCGCCACCGTCGTCGAGCCGCTGTCGCACATGAAGGAGACCGACCGGGTCGAGTGGATACAGGGTGACATGAGCGCCAAGACCCTCGCCACGCTCCGCCTCATGGAGACGTGGGCGCACGGTCTCGACATCTACTCGACGATCGGCGAGGAGGTGGCGGACACGCCGCGCATCCGCCACGTGTGCTTCCTCGGTTGGAAAACTCTTCCATACGCATTCAAGTCAGCCGGCGAGGACTTCGCTCCGATCAGGGTCGAAGTGATCGGCCCCGGCTACGTGAAGTGGATCTACGGTTCCCCCGACGCCGAGAATCTCATCAAGGGGAGCGCCTCGGACTGGGCGCGGCTGGCAGTTCGGCGGACCACCGCGGACAAGACTCGCCTCAAAGCCACCGGGGAGACAGCCGAACGGGCGTTGAACCTGGTGAAGGCCTATCTCTGAGCAGCGAGACGGGCGGCTCGACACACGATTCGTCGTCGACGGGCCGATCGCCCGGCTGACGCTCGCCCGCCCCGAGATCCGCAACGCACTCACCGGCCAGCGGATCCTCGACGAGATCCGCGGCGCGTTCGCCGTTGCCGAATCCGACACTGCTGTGACAGTTCTCGTCATCGACGCCGACGGGCCGGCCTTCTCGGCAGGAGGCAACGTCAAGGACATGGCCACCCGATCCGGCATGTTCGCAGGCAGCCCCGAACAGATCGCCGAAGCGTATCGCCGATCGATCCAAACGCTCACGACGACACTCGCCTCCTCGGATCTCGTGACGATTGCGGCCGTCAACGGCCCTGCAGTCGGAGCGGGATTCGATCTCGTGCTCGGCTGTGATCTCCGGCTCGGCTCCACCGAGGCCCGCTTCTCGCACACGTTCGTCGACCTCGGCATCATCCCGGGCGACGGTGGGGCATGGCTTCTCCCTCGGATCGTCGGATGGCAGCGAGCCGCCGAACTGGCCTTCACCGCCCGCGTGATCGACGCCGAGGAGGCGCACCACATCGGTGTGCTGCTCGAAGTCGTCGAAGCCGGCAAGCTGAAATCGCGGGTCACCGAGCTCGCGCACACCATCGGGTCGAAACCCGCGCATTCGCTTCGTCTCACGAAGCGCTTGTTCCGCCACGCCCGGACGATGGACCTCCCCGGTTTTCTCGAACTCACCGCCGCCATGCAGGCGATCGCGCACTCGACCGACGCCCACCACGAGGCTGTCGCGACCTACCTCGA
>DATKEC010000050.1:0-22446 GCA_035544575.1 Acidimicrobiia bacterium | reverse complement strand
CCGAGCGGTCTGTATCCCGAATCGTCAGCGACCAATCCGGTCGATGATCAACGGGTCGGACGGAGCGTCGACGTCGAGCACAAAGGCGCCATCGAGGACGCGGAGGGCCTCCTGCAAGCGAGCAGGATGCCGGTAGTGGAGGGTGGCGAGCCGGTCCCCCTCGCTGACGTGGTCCCCGGGCTTTGCTTCGAGCGTGATTCCGACACCGGGGTCGATCGTGTCCTCTTTCCGTTCACGACCGGCGCCGAGGCGCATCGCCGCCACCCCGATCTTGCGGGCATGGCAGACCGAGAGGACGCCGCTGCGATCGGCGAGAACCGTGTGGGAGCGATCAGCGCCGGCCATGATCGAGTCGTCTTCGAGGACGCGGCGGTCACCTCCCTGGGCGGCGACGACGTCTCCGAAGAGCTCCAGGGCTCGTCCTGAGGTGACGGCGCCCTCTAGGCGCGAACGCGCGTCGTCCTCATCGGTGGAGATTCCGGCGGCAACCAGCATCTCGATTCCGAGAGCCATCGTGACTTCGACGAGGTCGGCCGGCCCGCCACCGCGCAGCACGTCGAGGGATTCGCGGATCTCCGACGCGTTGCCGACTTCGCGGCCGAGTGGAGCATTCATCGCCGTCAGCACGGCGACCGTATTCACGCCATGACGCGAGCCGATGGCCACCATCGTCCCGGCGAGTGTGCGTGCGTCGTCCAGGTTCTGCATGAAAGCCCCGACGCCCACCTTCACATCGAGTACCAGGGCGTCGAGTCCTTCGGCGAGCTTCTTGGACATGATCGAACTCGCGATCAGGGGTGTGGATGGAACTGTGCCGGTGGCATCGCGCAGGGCGTAGAGCTTGCGGTCGGCTGGGACCAGGGTCTCTGACTGTCCGGCGAGGACGAGACCGTGACGTTCGAGCACTCGGGTGAACTCGCCAGGAGTGAGCTGGGTTCTGAACCCGGGTATCGCCTCGAGCTTGTCGAGCGTGCCGCCAGTGTGGCCCAACCCACGACCGGACATCATCGGGATCGCCACACCGCAGGAGGCGACGATCGGCGCGAGGGAAATCGAAACCTTGTCGCCGACGCCGCCGGTGGAGTGTTTGTCCACCTTCGGCTGTGCGATGTGGGAGAAGTCGAGGATCTCCCCCGAGTGCATCATGGCCGAGGTCCACGCCTCCAGTTCGCGGTTGTCGAGGCCGCGGATGAAGACCGCCATCGCCATCGCCGCCATCTGGTAGTCGGTGACGGTCCCGGCTGTGTAGCCCTTGATCAGCGAGGCGATCTCTTCGTCGGAGAGTTCCCCGCCGTCGCGCTTGGCTTCGATGAGATCGACGACATTCATGTGATCTGGTCCAGGAACGACTCGCCCCGGACGGGGTCGGGCAATCCCATTCCGGCGGCGATGGTGGCAGCGATGTCGCAGTATTGGTCCCGATCGCCGAGAGCCACACCGGCGGCGCGCATCCCTGCGACCAGCAGCGGTACGTACTCCCGCGTGTGATCCGTCGAGCCATCCGTCGGATCGTTGCCGTGATCGGCGGTGATGAACAGGAGATCCTGGGCTCCGAGTCCGGCCACGAGAGCGGGAATGAACGAATCGATCAGCTTCAGGCCGTCGTGGTAACCCGCCGGGTTCTCGCGATGGCCGTAGGTCATGTCGAGATCGACGAGGTTCGTGAAGGTGATCCCGGCCTCGGTGCGGTCGGCCAATGCGGCCACGGTCTGTTCGAGCCCGTCACGGTCGCCTTCGGTGTGGGCGGCGTCGGTCAGGCCCACTCCGGCGAACAGGTCCGAGATCTTGCCGATTCCGAAAACCGCGAGACCTGCATCCTTGGCATGGTCGAGCAGGGTGGGGGAGTGCGGCGGGAGGGCGAAGTCTTGACGGTCATAGGTGCGGCGGAACGACCCCGGTCCGCCGACGAAAGGTCTGGCGATCACCCGTCCGATCTGCCAGTCGTTGCAGTGCTTGCGGGCGATCCGGCAAATCTCGTAGAGGCGATCCAAGGGGACGACATCGTTGTGCGCGGCGATCTGGAACACCGAATCCGCGCTCGTGTAGAGAATCGGTCTCCCGGTGGCCATGTGGTCGGGGCCGAGGCGCTCGATGATCTCCGTGCCGGAAGCCGCGACATTGCCGATGAACTCCACTCCGGCCTCGGCCTCGACGGCGGAGACGAGTTCGGCGGGGAATCCGTCATCGGTGAACGTCCGGTGACCGGTCCGGGTCACGATGCCGGCGATCTCCCAGTGTCCGGTGGTCGAGTCCTTGCCCTCGGAGGCTTCGGCGAGCCTCCCGAAAGCCATCGTGGGTGCCTCCACCGGCGGCACCCCGAGGATGTCGCCATGGAGATTGCCGAGGCCGGCGGCGGTGAGGTGGGGCACGATGAGACCGCCGACGGCGATGGCGGTGTTGCCGAGTGTGTCCGAACCCTCATCTCCGTATTCGGCGGCATCAGGTGCCTCGCCGGCGCCACACGAGTCCATGACCACGATCACTGCCCGTCGAATCATTTCGAGAGTATGGCCCTTCCTCCACGCACGAGGACCGACTCGGTGGCGAGGAGTGCTGCCTGCTTGCCCACATCGGGGGCCCGCAGGCGCCCGTCCCAGCCAACCACCCGCCACCACGGACAGTCGGCGGGCGTCGTAGCGAGGAGAGTTCCAACCGCCCGAGCGGCACGGGGAAAGCCGGCTTCGGCCGCGATGTCTCCGTAGGACATGACGTGACCGGCCGGGATGGAGCGGATCACCTCGAGCACCGCATCTTCGAATTGGGCGGTCACGTCCCGAAGAGACGGTCGCCCATGTCGCCCAGTCCCGGTCGGATGTAGAACTGCTCGGAGAGATCCCGGTCCAGCGCGGCTGCCACGATGCGCACATCCGGATGGATCGCCTCCATGTGCGCCACCCCTTCGGGGGCCGCCACGACACATACCGCAGTGATGTCGGTGGCGCCATGGGCTTTCACCTTCTCCACCGCCCAGGCCAGGGATCCGCCGGTGGCGAGCATCGGCTCGAGGATCAGGACCCGGGCGTTTTCCATTGGTGGAAACTTGGCGTAGTACTCCATTGGTTCGGCAGTCTCCTCGTTGCGCTGGACACCGGCATAGCCGATCAGCGCCTCGGGCAGCATGTCGAGCGCGGCGTCGAGGAGACCGAGCCCCGCTCTGAACACGGCAACGGCCACCACCGGACGGGCCAACCGGCCGCTCTTGGTGCGTTCCAGCGGTGTCTCGACGTCGACATCGATCAAGTCGAGGTCGGCGGTGGCTTCGGCGACCAGCAGGTAGGCGAGACGTCTGGCGGAGGCTCGGAAGCGAGGCGTGTCGGTCTCGATCGATCGCAGGTCGGTGAGGTAGTGCTGGGCGAGCGGATGGTCGACGGCCGTGAACACGAGCGGCAGGCTAACGCGGCGGTACCGGCGCGCGCCGGTGGCTCATCCCTCCCACAGGAGCGTGTCGGGATGGAACTGGCTCCACGCAAACCAGAAAGCCTGATGCGAGCCGATCGGCACCCCCTCGGCCAGCGCGCGGACACCGCCGCCGTCCATGACGACTTCCACCCCCGCCAATGACACCACTTCGCCGTTGGCGAGGGCGTTCTGGGCGGCGCGGACGGGAAACGCGATCGCCGTCCCGTCAGGAGCCACGACGCCCAGCACCTGTTCCTGAACGCCGAGTCGCAGGTCGCGATCCCCGATCGGAAAGATCGGTCCGTTGTCGTCCCGACCGCGGAGGGGGTCGAGGTCGTAGGTGCGTCCGATACCGCCGTCGGCAGCCACGATGGTCGTGTCCGGGTGAGCCGCCTTCCACTCTCCCCATGGCGAGGTGACGACCCCTGCCTGTTCGAGGACTACTCCCGCCTCGAGTAGAGGGCCGGTCACGGCCGCTCCGGTGAATGTGTCGAAAACCGAACGAGTCTCGAGGTCGTACATGACCTTGTTCGAGCGTGACAGCAGCCCCGACGTGCGGAGGACGGGGGCGAATCCGGCGAGGTCGTCGGTGAAGAAGACCTGAGCCGAGGCGCACAGCGTGCAGTACGGCATCGCGAAGCGGCGCCCGCCGAGCGTGTCGTTCACCATCTCGTGGATCTCCATGATGTTCTTGGGGTAGGCCCGGGCTTCACCGCCGATCACGACGCCGAAGACGATCGCATCGTCGGGGTACCACGCCCCGCCGGCCACATCCGTGACTGCCGGATCATCGAGGGCGGGGATGCAGCCCCGCGGACACGGATTCGGATCGCCCAGCGGGCGGTCGTCGATGAGCACACCTCCCCACGACAGATGGCGCATGTCCATGACATTCGGCTCGGCGAAGACGAATTCCCATCGCTCGTCGACGACCGTGAAGAGCCGTCGTTTGTACTCCAGATAGCCGGGTGGCCCTGGCGTGTCCCAGGCAATCAGGTGATCGGTGAGCGAAACCCAGGTGGCGACCCCGTTGAACTGCACACCGGTGAGCGGCGCGAGCGCTTCGATCGCGGCCCGGAGGATCTCGCCTGATCCGGCGAACCTGAGCAGGTCGGCGATGATCCATGCCACGCGGATGTCGTCGGTCTCACCGAGGCGGCGGATGGATTCGGCGTCCACGAAATCGGGAAGGCCGGACCAGATCTGATCGATCAAACCAGCGGTGTCGTCGTCGAAAGGGCCGTTGGGGGCGTCGGGTGCCGGAGGGAACGGCAGGCCGCGACTGTTCACGGCGGCGACGGCCGTGGTGGTCGTCAACGGGACAGCTGTGGCGGAGTCATCCGGATTCGCCGGAGCGGGAGTCGGGACGGCCGTGCACGAGACCGCGACCGTGCTGATCAGGGCGACGATCACGGATCTGGAGTGCTTCACATCGGCAATCGTGGTCTGCCGGGGCGGCCACGCCATGTGTTCTATCGCGGAGTTCAGCCCGTGTTTCGCATTCCGGCCGCAATCCCGTTGACGGTGAGGAGGAGGGCACGCTCGAGCTGCGAGTCACGCTCACCTGCCCGGCTGCGCTCCAGCAACGAAACCTGGAGGTAGTTGAGGGGATCGAGGTAGTAGTCGCGGACGGCCAACGTGCGCTGCAGGATCGGTAGTCGATCGAGGAGGGCGTCTCCGGTGAGGCGCGAGATCTCCTCTGACGTGCGCACGAACTCGGCGGTGATCACATCGAAGAGGTGGTGAAGGGCCGGGTCGACGAGCTGTTGCACGTAACGAGAGGCGATCGCGAGGTCGGTCTTGGTCAGGGTCATCTCGACATTCGAGACGAAGGTCTGCATGAAGAGCCAGTTTTCCTGCATCTCCTCGACGATCTCCCACGCCCCTGCCTGGCGGGCAGAAGCCAGGCCCGTGCCGACGCCGAACCATCCTGGGACGATCTGGCGGGACTGGGTCCACCCGAAGACCCACGGGATCGCTCTGAGGTCCTCGAGACCCGTTCCGCCACCCGGACGCCGCGACGGCCGCGATCCGATGTTCATCTCGGCCAGCTCCTCGACCGGAGTCGACGAGAGGAAGTAGTCGACGAGACCTTCGCTGTCGACGAGGTCCCGATATGCCGCGAAGGCCGATTGAGAGATGAGTTCCATCGTCTCGGTCCACCGATCGAGGACATCCTTGGGCTGGCGTGAGACGCGGTGGAGCAGCGACGCCTCGAGCACCGATGACACGGCGAGTTCGAGATTGCGGGTGGCGAGACCGGGAAGCCCGTACTTGTCCGAGATCACTTCACCCTGCTCGGTGACCTTGATGCCGCCGTCGATAGTTCCGAACGGTTGGGCGAGTATCGCTTGATGGGTGGGGCCGCCGCCGCGGCCGATGGTGCCGCCGCGGCCGTGGAACCCCAGGAGCGTGACGCCGTGCTGCGTGGCGGCGTTGCGCAGGAGCCGCTGAGCTTTGTAGATCTCCCACTGCGAGGTGGTGATGCCTCCGAACTTGTTCGAATCCGAATAGCCGAGCATCACTTCTTGGGTGTTCCCGCGCAGCTCGACGATCCGGCGATACGCCGGCACCGAGAGCATGGCGTCGAGCAGCTCACCGGCCCTTCGCAGCTCTTCGATCGTCTCGAAGAGCGGAACGATGTCGACCGACGCCGTTCCAGCGTGCAGATCGATCAAGCCTGCGTCCCGGGCGAGAACTGCGGCGGCGAGCACGTCGTCGACCCCCTGGGTCATCGACACGATGTAGGACTGGATCACCCCGGGTCCGAAGCGCTCATGGGCGCGGCGGATGGCGCTGAAGGTGTCGAAAGTCACCGCCGCCCGCCCGTCGAGGGGAGTCACGGGCGATGCCAGCGGACGTCGGTTGCCGAGTTCGGACGCCAGCAGGCTCGTTCGGCTGGCGCGATCCAGACTGGTGTAATCCGTCCCGAGGCGGTCGTAGAGCTGAACGAGCACGTCGTGGTGCTTTTCGGCGTGCTCGCGGATGTCCATCGTCGCCAGGTGGAAACCGAAGATCTCGACATTGCGGATGAGTCGCATGAGCGCTCCGCTGGCGATCAGGCCGCCGGCGTTGTCGTCGAGCGAACGCCGCATGAGAGCGAGGTCGGCGAGGAGCTGGTCCCCGCGCAGGTAGTCCTTGTCCGGAACGTGGCGGGCGTCGCCAGCCACCCGGCGCTGGGTGTTTCGCAGCCGCTGATGAATGTAGGCGCACTTCAAACGGTAGGGCTCGTCGGCGTTCAGGACCTTGAACCTCTCCCACACCGTCGGGAGCGCAGCACGATCGATCTCGAGACTGGCGGTGAGCTCGTCGGAGATGCCGTGGATCCTGGCCGACATCGACAACTCCTCGGCTACGGCCTCGACGTGTTCGATCAGTGCCCTCAGCCCGTGTTCGTGCTGCATTTCGAGAACCTTCATCGTGAGCTCCGGGGTCACGTTCGGGTTGCCGTCGCGATCGCCCGCCACCCACGTTCCGAACCGTATGGGTGGTCGCCGGGTTCCACCGGCGCCCAGCCGGGCGAGCTGGAGGTCGATCTCGTCGCCGAGATCGGGAAGGACGTCGGAGGCGAGTTGATCCAGGTAGAAGACGGCGGACCGCGCCTCGTCGATCGGTGTCGGACGATCCGAGCGCAGCTCATCGGTCTGCCAGATCTGATCGATGAGTTCGGCTACCCGCCGATCGATTCGTCGTCGGTCGGTTTCGGTTCTCCGCGGATCAGATCGCTCGCCGAGGAGTTCGGCGACTCGTCGGAGTTTGGTGAGCAGGGTGCGCCGGGCGGCTTCGGTCGGATGAGCGGTGAACACGGGACGAAGTTCCAATCTGCCCAGGACTGCCTCGACGAGGCCCGGATCGAGGTTCGCCGCCAGGACACGGTCCACGGTGGCGGCGATCGTGCGGTTCTCGTCGGTCATCGCCAGGTCGCCCACCCGGTGGCTCTGTTCAGCCACGTTGGCGAGATAGAAGTAGGCCGAGAAGGCCCGCACCAGGTTGATCGCGTCCGAGAGGTGCAGCGACGCCAACACCTCCTCGAGTTGTGCGCCCGCACTCTCGTCTCCCGTGAGGCGGACTGATTTCGTCAGCGCACGGACCCGCTCGACGAGATCGAGGAGACGTGAACCGTGCTGGCGTTGGAGAGCGTTGCCGAGCTCGGCCCCGAGCCGCCGAATGTCGGCCCGGAGTTCCTCGTCCCGGGGGTCGTCGATGGCGTCGGACAGGTCGACTGAGGTCACAGAGCGAGCCTACCGATGGCGCCGAGCGCGTTCGGCAGAGCGTGCTGGCACCGTTAGCGTTCACCCCCCATGTTCGACACTCTCACCGATCGGTTCGAAGGTGTCTTTGCGCGTCTGCGTGGAAAAGGCCGCCTGGATGAGGGCGATGTCGACGCCGCCCTGCGCGAGGTCCGCCTCGCCCTCCTCGAAGCCGATGTGAATGTGTCGGTGGTCAGGGCTCTGCTCGATCGCATCCGGGCACGCGCCCTCGGCGCGGACACCCAGAAGAGTCTCTCGCCCGGCCAACAGGTCATCAAGATCGTCCATGAGGAATTGATCGTCACTCTCGGCGCGGAAGCCGTCCCGCTCAAGAAGGTTGCGCCGCCCCTCACGATCCTCATGGTCGGTCTGCAGGGTTCGGGCAAGACGACCACCGCCGCCAAGCTCGCGCTTCGGCTCGGGAACGAGGGGCGCCGCCCGCTGCTGGTGGCTGCCGACCTCCAGCGGCCCGCTGCCATCGACCAGTTGGAAACGCTTGGCAGCAGGATCGACGTCCCGGTCTATGCCGATCGGGCCGGCAAACCGAGGCGGGTGGTGAAGGCGGCGATGAAGGAGGCCGCCAAACTCGGCCGCGACACGGTGATCATCGACACGGCGGGGCGGCTCCAGATCGACCAGGAACTCATGCGGGAGTTGGCCGATGTCGCCAGGGAAGCCGATCCCGACGAGGTGCTGCTGGTCGTGGATGCGATGACCGGTCAGGACGCCGTGAATGTGGCGCAAGGATTCGCCGACCAGATAGCTCTCACGGGTGTCGTGCTCTCGAAACTGGATGGCGACGCCCGGGGCGGCGCGGCGATCTCGGTGCGGGAGGTGACCGGCGTACCGATCAAGTTCGCCGGCCTGGGCGAGGACCTGGCGGCCTTCGAGCCGTTTCATCCCGATCGGATGGCCGGTCGCATCCTCGGCATGGGCGACGTGCTCGGGCTGATCGAAAAGGCTGAGCAGAACTTCGACGACGAACAGGCCGAGAAGACCGCCCGCAAGCTCGAGAAGGGCCAGTTCAGCCTGGAGGACTTCCTCGAGCAGTTCCAGATGCTGAAGCGGATGGGGCCGCTGAAGGACATCCTTGCTATGCTTCCGGGCGCCGGTTCCGCCTTGCGGGACGTCAGCATCGACGACCGCGATCTGGCACGCGTCGAGGCGATCATCCGCTCGATGACCCCCGGGGAGCGGCAAAAACCAAAGATCATCGGCGGCAGCCGACGGAAGCGGATCGCGGTCGGGTCGGGTACCACCCCCCAGGACGTGAATCGACTTCTCAAGCAGTTTGCCGATGCGCAGAAGATGATGAAGCAGCTGGCCGGAGGCCGGGGTCTTCCGGGCATGCCCGGCCTCGCCGCCGCCGGCAAGAAACGCAAGAGGTGAAGTAGATGGCCGTCAAGATGCGCCTGATGCGCATGGGGAAGAAGCATTCCCCGTTCTATCGCGTGGTCGTGATCGACGGCCGTGCGCCGCGTGACGGCCGTTACATCGACCTGTTGGGTCGATACGACCCCCGTCAGGATCCCTCGGTCATCGAGATCGACACCGACAAGGCCATAGACTGGTTGAAGAAGGGTGCTCAACCCACCGACGCCGTCCGCAAGCTCCTCGAGATCTCCGGGGCCATGTCGCGCTACAAGGTGGCATCCGGGAAGATCCACACGGTCGCTGCCAAGACCCCCGTACCCGCTGCTCCCGCAGCCGCGGTCGAAGGGGTTGGCGCCGACGATGCGGCAAGTGATCCCGCGGCAGAACCCGCCGTCATCGAGGACTCCGCCGCAGAAGAGCCCCTGACAGAGGAGCCCACCGCGGAGGAAGCCGATGCCGATGTCGCCGAAGATCCGGAGGAAGAGTGACTGACACCAAGGGCGAGATCGTCGAGAACGTGGTCACGTTTCTCGTCAAGGAAATCGTCTCCAAGCCCGAGGAGGTCGATGTGACCCTGGTCGAGCAGGGACCGGACGAGGTCGTTGCCGAGGTCCGCACCGCCAAGGGCGATCTGGGACGGGTGATCGGACGGCGTGGACGGGTGGCGCGCGCCATCCGCACGGTGGCCCAGGCCGCCGCCGACGAGGAGGGTCTGTCTGCCGGCGTCGAGTTCATCGACTGACCGGGTGCTGGTCGGGCGTATCGGGCGCCCCCACGGACTCCACGGGTATCTGGCCGTCCATCCTGAGACAGACAATCCGCAACGCTTCGCGGCCGGCGCGGCCGTCAACACCGACGACGGACGCCAGCTCACGGTGGAACGGTCCCAGCAGCGGCCGGGTTCGCTCCTCGTTCGATTCCGGGAAGTGTCCGACCGGACGGGCGCGGAAGCACTGACCGGTGAGTTCCTCTTCATCGATTCCTCGGTCCGTCGCGACCTCCAAGACGACGAGTTCTGGCCGGATGAGCTGATCGGATTTCGGGTGCGATCAGTGGATGGTGCCGACCTCGGACGGGTAGACGACGTGGTCGAGGGTGCGGCCCAATACCGGCTGGTGGTACGCCGTGGGCCGGTCACGTTCGAAGTCCCGTTTGTCGCCGCCCTGGTCCCGGACGTGGACAGGGAGTCCGCGACCGTGGTCGTCGCCGACCTACCCGGGCTCGTTCCCGAGAGCTGACGCCGTCACGAGAGCTCGACGGCGATGGGGATCCGGTCGCCGACGATGAGCGTTCCCGAGCCGTCCGGCCCGTCCGAAATCAGGACCGTGAACGCTCCCCAGGTATCACCCTTCGGTCCGACCTCACCCTCGTGTGTCGTCGTCACCTCGCCTGACTCGAGCGCGACCGTCATGGTGTCGACGAGGGTGCGGAGGTAGCCGTTGACCGTGAACGGGTATATCAGCGGGCCTCCGACCGGATCGACGACGACCAGATCCTCGGTCACGATGGCCGGCGACGTATAGGCGTCACCGCCGGCCAGCAGATCGACGAGGATTCGCGCAGGTCCGGCGGCGACGTTGACCCGCACCACGGCAGGATTCTTGAGGTGCAGGTCCACGAAGAGTTCGTCGGTGGGTCTGCGGACGACGAAAGCCCGGTGCACGAAGTTCGAATCGACCACCTGATCGAGAATGGCCGAACCCGTGACGGCTGCGTCGAGCTGAAGCCGAAGAACCCCGGCGGATCGGATGAACAGGGGTCCCACCCCGGGCGGCGAGACGGCCGGTGCTCCGCTCGCAGCGACGAAGTCGATCACCAGACGGTCACAGTTCCCAAAACTCGTCCACGCCAGTCCGGCGATGATGTCGGCATCGCTGTCCGCCCGCTCGATCAGACCGGCACCACCGTTCTGGACGAACGGTTGGTCGCCTGCGCTACACGGCGGCTCGTCGAGAACGCCTCCGTCCGTGGTGATGGTGCGGGTCGTCGTCGCAGTCGTGGTGGACGAGGCGTCTTCGGGCTCGACCGCTGTCGTCGTCGTTGTGGCGTCGGGAGGAGAACAGGCAGCGAGAACCAGCACGATGGTGGCGAGGATCCCAAGCCGGTCCCGCCTCGCACGGGGAACGGGACGCATGCCAATGAGGCTAACGGCGCTCGCTGGGACTTAGCCTTCACGCCAATGACGTCCCAACCTCTCGATGATCTCGAAGCGATCCTTCTCCGCATTGCCGCCGGAGCGCGGGTCATAGGGGCGGCATGGGTCGGAATCCTGGTTCTCGCTGCGTATCTCGTGAGCCGCGACGCCATGCAGCAACCGTGGCTCCCGATCACCGTGGCCGCCATCGTGGGTGCATGGTCGATGGTGGCGGTGGCGTGGTCGTCGACCCGACTCCACCGGCTGGTGGCCATCCCGGCGCTCGGCGCCGATGTCGTCCTCGGTGCCGGTGCACTCGTCGCCTCGGCTGCGACAGGGCCAGGCGTGATCAACTATTCGGGCGGCTTGCCCTTGATCGTGGTCGCCATCGCCTCGATCCGGGGGCGTCGGGAAGCGTGGGCGGCAGCGCTCATCATGATTGCCATCACACTGGCCGTACGGCCCGGCGGAGTCGGAGACGCCGTCGGTTCGATCGTTCTCTATACGGCTGGTGCCTCGATCTTCACATGGGTGGTCCGTGTTCTCCGGGCCGCCGACCGGCAGCGGAGGGAAGCCGACAACCGCCGACGCACGGCCGAAGCGGCCACGGCGCGGGCCGAGGAACGAGTGGAGATCTCTCGTCACCTGCACGACTCGGTGTTGCAGACCCTCGCTCTCATCCAACGCCGCTCCGCAGAACCCGGTGAGGTCACCATGCTCGCCAGGAAACAGGAGCGGGAGCTGCGGGACTGGCTCTTCGGCGGACCGAGCGTCGACGGAACGTTCGCGTCGGCATTGACGGCAGCCGCCGGCGAGGTCGAGGAACGGCACTCAGTGCCGGTCGAAGTGGTGACGTCGGGTGACGAGTTGCTCACCGATGACGCCCTCGCCCTCGTGGCGGCGGCGGGCGAGGCGATGAGCAACGCCGCGATGCATTCGGGGGCATCGGTGGTGACGGTGTTCGGCGAGGTGACCGACGAGGTCTTCCGTGTCTTCGTACGCGACCGCGGCACGGGCTTCGATCCGGCCCAACTCCCGGATGATCGCCTCGGCGTGCGAGAATCGATCATCGGACGTGTCACGAGCCGCCACGGCGCGGCGATCGTGCGGTCCGAGACGGGATGGGGAACCGAATGGCGACTGGAGGTCCCGCGATGACGATCCGCGTGTTCATCGTGGACGACCACGATCTGTTCCGCGCCGGCGTGCGGGCGGAGCTCGCCGCCGATCTCGAAGTGATCGGCGAAGCATCCGATGTCGAAGGCGCCGTCGAGCTCATCCTCGAACGCCGGCCCGATGTGGTGCTCTTGGACGTGCACCTTCCGGGAGGCGGGGGAGCGGCCGTCGTCGCCGGGGTGCGCCAGCACATCGACGACCAGGTGTTTCTCGCGTTGTCGGCGTCCGATGCGGCCGACGATGTGGTCTCCGTGGTACGAGCCGGCGCGCGGGGATACATCACGAAGACCGCATCGCCGGAGGAGGTGGCGGCGGCCATCCGCACGGTCGCTGCCGGAGAGGCGGTGTTCTCGCCCCGCCTGGCAGGCTTCGTGCTCGACGCGTTCAGTTCGGTCCCGGTCGGCCAGGTGGACCCCGAGTTCGACCTCCTCACGGATCGCGAACGCGAGGTGCTGCGTCTCATCGCCCGCGGCTACACCTACCGCGAGACGGGTGAGGAGCTGTTCATCTCCATCAAGACCGTCGAAACCCACGTCTCGAACGTGCTGCGCAAGCTGCAACTCTCCAACCGCAACGAACTCACCCGCTGGGCCGCCGAACGCCGCCTGATCTGACCCGTGGCCGCTTTTTAGCGGGGCAGCGCCTCATTAGTGACGCGCTTGGCATGACAGAAACCCCTTGACAGCGTGACATCATTATGACATCATGGTGACATCACACAGCAGAGTTTCACACAGAGGAGAGCAGGACAATGACCGCCCACAGTTTCTATCAGGCACATCACGCCGAGTACCTTCGTCGGCACCGGGCAACCCCGCGCATTCCTCGGGTGCGCCAGGATCGCGTCGAGAGGAAGACCCGCTGATGCACCTCACTCCCGTTCTCACCGCGCTCGAGGCGGCGGTGAGCACCCAGCTCGCCGTCGCCGGGGCGGATTCGACGATGGAGGCTGCTGCCTCACAGCTCCTCGCAGCTCTGGAACCTGCATTGCGACAGGTCGGCATGGAGCTGGCCCAACAGGCTGCCGAAGAAGTCGGCGCACAGCTCGGTGACCGCACCGTGGATGTGGTACTCGTCGATGGCGAACCGCAGTTGCGGGTCAGCCAGGCCACCCACATCGAATCGTCGGCTCTCGAGGAAGACTTCGATGCCCGCATCACGCTGCGCCTCCCCCCGACGCTGAAGGGGCTGGTCGAGTCGGCCGCGGACGAAACCGGCGATTCGGTGAACACCTGGGTCGTCAAGACACTCACGAGCGGAGCCCGAAAGGCTACGAAGGTGGGCCGAAGCGTGCGCGGGAGCTTCGACCTGTGAGCGCCATCAGCCACGAGTTCACCGTCGGACCGAAACCCGCCTTGAGCGTGAAGATCCAATCGGGACGAGTCGACGTCACCGCGGGCCCAACCGGACGGGTCTCGCTGGAGGTGAGCACCAAGGACCCCGACATGGTCGAGATTCACCAATCGGGCGACACCATCTACGTCTCGGACAACCGGAGCGGATGGGTCGTTCGGGGCAACGTCCGTATCAATGCCGCCGTGCCAATCGGGTGCGACCTCGACGTGGGCTCTGCGTCGGCGGACGTCTTCGTGGACGGGGAGATGGGTGACTTGACATGTCGGACGGCATCGGGCGATGTGTCGTTCCGGGTCGCGCACACCGTCGAGATCAAGACGGCCTCAGGTTCGGTTCGGGGCGAGCGGGTCGGTGACGATCTCCGAGTGAATTCGGCCTCCGGTGACATCTGGGTCGACCGCGTCGGCGGTCGTCTCACCGCGGCGCTGGCATCGGGCGACGTCCGTACTGACGAAGTCGGGGGTGACGTGAGAGCGAACAGTGCATCAGGGGACCTGAGGATCGAGAGGTTCCGGGGTGACGAGGTCACCATCAAGTCCGTGTCTGGCGATCTCGTGATCGGTTTCCCCAAGGGGATCACGCTCGACGCCGAGGTGAACACCCTGTCGGGCACGGTTCACGTTCCGTCCAAGTCCGAGGGCGGTCAGTCGACCGGCGAACGTCGCCGCGTCCGACTGAACGCCAAGACAGTGTCGGGAGACATCCGGATCTCGACCTTCACCGACTGAACGAGACCGCCGTACCCCATGCGGTGGCGACCACCCTGGACTTGCGCCCCGTTGTCGTAACCCTCACATCGGTGACGGCGTTGGCCCCCATCTCAACGGCTCGCCGGGACAGTTCGGCCAGCGCCTTCGACGTCGCCGACTCCACCGCCGCGACGTGATCGTCCTTGTCGCTCTTGGCGTGGCCGGTCACCAGCCCATGGACAGTGCGGACGTCCCATCGGGGTGGGAGCGCGCCGGCGGCGAGCAGAATCGACCGTTCGACCGAGATCTCGATCGGATCGGAGACATCCTCGTCGGTGCTCTCGTCGAGAACGGCGGGTTCAGGAGGTGCGCCCTCGGTGCCCCAGTCCGGGAGGTTGAATTCAGGAACGGTCTGGTCGTCCGGCATGGGAGGAAGGATACGCTCGGCTCATGCGGATCTCCGTCGTCACCATCTTCCCCGACTACTTCGCCGGCGCACTCGCCGTCGGGATGGTGTCCCGGGCCACCGACCGGGGGACGTTGACAGTCGAACCCGTGGATCTGCGGCAGTGGGGCACCGGGGTGCACCGGGCCGTCGACGATGCTCCTTTCGGCGGGGGACCCGGCATGGTGATGAGCCCGGGTCCGCTGGCCGAAGCTCTCGATTCGCTCGCCGCCGGCCACCGTGTGTACCTGACACCGTCCGGTTCCCCGCTGACGCAGGCGCACCTGGACCGCTGGGCTGAACTCGACCACCTCGTGCTCGTCTGCGGTCGATATGAAGGGATCGATCAGCGAATCGTCGAGAACATGATCGACGAGGAGGTTTCGCTGGGCGATTTCGTCATGGCCGGAGGCGAGCCGGCCGCACTGGCGGTGATCGAAGGGGTGGCACGATTGCTACCCGACGTATTGGGCAATCCCGAGTCAGTGCTGAACGAGTCGTTCCGCCAGGCTTTGCTGGGAGAACCGGTGTACACGCGCCCGGCAGAGTTCCGGGGATGGTCGGTCCCCGAAGTGCTCCTGTCCGGCGATCACGGTCGGATCGAAGGGTGGAGACGTCAGCAGCGACTGGAGCGCACGACACGACGGAGACCGGACCTTCTCGAGTCCTGAGCCCCGTCCGGTGGATTTGGGTAGTGGGTTGGTATCCGGCATTCCAAACCCAAGCCCCTCGAGTCGGTTCGCGAAACGCGCATGTAGTCGAAGATCGCGAAGTTGTCGGTGGCTCCAACGTCGTGCCGCCCCGTGTTCAGCGGTTGCTGAGGGTCGCTTCGGGGCGTCCGAGGCGCCGCGCGGTGACGTGGCAGGCGGCGCTGTGATCCTCGATGAGCGGTGCGAGTACCGGGATCTCCACGCGACAGATGTCCTCCGCGAGAGGGCAGCGGGGATGGAACGTGCATCCCGATGGCGGGTTGGCCGGGTCCGGGACTTCGCCGACCAGTGTCTCGATCTCTCGGGAAGCTTCGGCTTCGGGGTCGGCGACCGGGACAGCTTGTTGGAGGGCGAGGGTGTATGGGTGTAGTGGCTCGTGGCTGACCCGGTCCCACGGGCCGAGCTCTGCGATCCGGCCCAGGTACATGACCGCGATGCGATCGGAGATGTGCCGCACCATGGCGAGGTCGTGTGAGATGAAGATGTATGCGAGGCCGAGTTCGTCTCGCAGCCGGGTGAGGAGGTTCATGACGCCGGAGCGGACCGAGACGTCGAGCGCGGAGACGGGTTCGTCCAGCACCAGCACCTCGGGCTCGACTGCGAGCGCACGGGCGATCCCGACCCGCTGACGTTGCCCACCGGAGAGTTGATGGGGATACCGGTCGGCGAAGCTGCTCGACAGTCCGACCATCTCGAGAAGCTCCACCATCCGGCGTGAGCGTTCCGGGCGGGGCCTGAGGCGGTGGACCGCGATCACCTCTTCCAGAGTCCGTCCCACGGTGAGCCGGGGATTGAGCGAGGAGTGAGGATCCTGGAAGACGAGCTGGATCCTGCGACGTATGGCTCGCAGCTCGCGTCCCCGAAGGTCGGTGACGTCTGCCCCGCGGAGTTTGACCCGACCCGACGTTGGAGGCTCCAAGAACACCAAGAGTCGTGCCAGGGTGGACTTGCCGCAGCCGGACTCGCCTACCACCCCGAGTGTCTCCCCAGGGTGAAGAGCGAAGGACACCCCGGCGACCGCCGCCAGGGTCTCCTTGGTTCCCCTCACCGGGTACCGGCGGACGAGGCTCTCCGTTTCCAGGATCGGCTGCATCAAGACCCCCATTCGGCGGGGGGAACCCAACACGCCGCCGCGCTCTCGCCGCGGTCGGTGAGGGGAGGCATTTTCTCGCGGCACTCGTGGAGGGCGTACGGGCAGCGTGGATGGAACGGACAGCCGCTTATCCGCTCGGCCGGGTCGGGCGGCGCGCCGGGGATCTGATGCAAGGGACGACGGTCGGCGCCGGCAATGGGCGGTATCGCCTCCAGGAGTCCGGCGGTGTAGGGATGCTGTGGGGCGGCGAAGATCCGCCGGGTTGGCCCGGATTCGACGATCCGGCCGCCGTACATGACGAGGGTCCGCTCCGCGACGCGTGCCACGACGCCGAGGTCATGGGTGATCCAGACCACCGCCATACCCATCTCGGTTCGCAACCGGTTCACCAATTCGATGATCTGCTGCTGGATGGTGACATCGAGGGCGGTGGTGGGCTCGTCGGCGATCAACACCTTGGGTCGAAGGGCGAGAGCCATCGCGATGACGACTCGCTGCCGCATCCCCCCGGAGAACTCGTGCGGGTACGAATGGGCAGCCCGGCGCGGTTGGGGGATTCCGACCTGTTCGAGCATTTCGACTGCCCGATCGAGGGCCGGGCGCCGCTTCCACCCGTGGGAGGTCATCGCTTCGACGATCTGGTCACCGATCCGCATCAGCGGGTTGAGCGACGTCATCGGGTCCTGGTACACCATCGCCAGTTCCGCCCCCCGATATGCGCGGTACTCCTCCTCGGGAAGCTCGAGCAGGTCGACACCCTCGAACTGCACCTTCCCCGTCACGATTTCGGCGGGTGGCTGAGGGTGGAGGCCCATCACCGAGAGCATCGTCATCGACTTGCCGCACCCCGACTCGCCGACGAGCGCGACCGTCTCCCCCGGGGACACGTCGAACGAGACGCCGTGCACGACTGGGAACTCCCCTGCCGGCAGATGCAGCACGGTCGTGAGATCGTTGACGACGAGAACCGGGGTGCTCATCAGGCCGATCCATCGACGATGCGGAGGCGGGTAGGTGCGATCTTCGCCGGCGGGGGCGGTTCGAAGAGCCGCGGCCCCTGGTGAAGAGCACCGAGCACTGCCGGGCGCCGGGCGCCCGTGGCCGAGGGGAGGTTCCCCGGCAGGCCATTGGCGGTCAGGAACCCGATCATCGCGATGAAGTACGCCTCCTTGAAGCCCGCAGGTACACCGAACTCGTCAATCGTTCGGATGGTCGTGTCCGCCAGCTCCTCCTCGATCATCGTCATCAGGGTGGGGTTGAGGACCCCGCCACCGGCGACGACCACATCGTCGACCGCATGGGATCGACACGCGTCGCCGATCGTCCGGGCGGTCACCGCAGTCACTGTGGCCACCACATCCTCAGCTCGCACCGGCCCCACTTCGACCAGCGCGGCCTGGAGGTACGAAAGGTGGAAATGCTCCTTGCCGGTCGTCTTGGGAGGAGACAGCCGGTAGTACGGGTCCTCCAGCAACCGTTCGAGGAGCGGCTGGTGGATCTCACCGCGGGCGGCCAGCCCCCCGCTCTCGTCGTAGGACTGCTCTCCCCGCGTCAGGTGTCGCACTGCGGCGTCGATCAGGGCATTGCCCGGACCGGTGTCATAGGCGAATGGTTCCCCTCGGCCGACGACGGTGACATTGGCGATACCACCGATGTTGAGCGCGGCGCGGACTCCGTCGGAGTCGGCGAGCAGGAGTGCGTCGAAGAGGCTCGCCAGTGGTGCTCCCTGGCCGCCCGCGGCGATGTCGCCGGCCCGCAGGTCCGCGATGACGGGAAGCCCGGCCGCTGCGGCGATCCAAGCCGGTTGGCCGATCTGCAGGCTCCCGAGGGCTCGATCCTCGTCGACCCAGTGATAGAGGGTCTGTCCGTGGGAGACGATGAGTTCCGCTCCCGACCCGGGACCCTGGAGGAACGAAGCAGCGGCGTCGCCGAACACCTGCCCGATCCTGGTGTCGAGTCGGCAGATGACCTCGGCGGTCGTCGCGGCAGGCGGCATCGCCCCCTCCAGCTGCTCGCGGAGATCGGCGGGATAGGGGACAGATGACGTTCCGAGCGGGCGGAGGTGGAGCTCGTCGCCGATGAGGGAGAGGTCGGCGGCCGCCACGTCGATCCCGTCCATCGATGTACCCGAGATCATGCCGACGACTCTCATTCCGCCTCCAGAGCTTGTCGGAGCATCCCGTGATGTGCCGTGAGATTCCGGCGTGCCTGCGACACGTCGCTGCCTGTCAGGAGTGTGAGTATCGCCACCTTCACGTCCCCCTCCGCCGCGTCCAGGGCCTCTGCGGCGACGTGTTCCCTCGCCCCGGTGGCCTCGCACACGATCCGCCGTGCCCGTTCCTGCAGCTTGGTGTTGGTTGCCTGCACGTCGACCATCAGGTTGCCGAAGGTCTTGCCGAGGCGGACCATCGAGATCGTGGACAGCATGTTCAGGATCGCCTTCTGGGCGCTGCCGGCCTTGAGGCGGGTGGATCCCGCAATGAACTCGGGTCCGACCACCACCTCGATGCGATGGTCGACATGCTCGCTCAGCAATGCCGCGGGGTTGCAGGAGATGCCAACGGTCGCCGCTCCCAGCTCGCGGGCTCGCATGATGGCCCCGATGGTGTACGGAGTCCTTCCAGAGGCGGTGATCCCGACAACCACGTCGTCCTCCGCAACTCCGATCCCGTCGATGTCCCTCGCACCCGCCGTCCGGTCGTCTTCGACCTCTCCCCGGGAGGCGGTGAATGCGGCTGCTCCGCCTGCCATGATCCCGATCACCTGGTCGGAGTTGAACGTGGCGGGACATTCGGCGGCGTCCAACAAGCCGAGGCGGCCCGGCGTCCCCGCCCCCACGTAGATCAGACGGCCTCCCTGCCGCATCCGCGCCACGATGGTCTCGATCGCGGCCGAGATGTCGGGGGCGACGCGGGCGACCGCTTCCTGGGCTTCGAGCTGATCGCCGGCCATCAGCTGGACCAGCTCCAGGGTGGATCGGAGGTCGAGATCCGAGAGGTCGTCCCTGCTCTGCTCGGTGGGGAGGCGGTTGGGGTCCATGGCTACCTCCTGTGGGAGTCGGTCGGGTCGAGGACGTCGCGGAGTCCGTCGCCCAGCAGGTTGAGACCCACCACGGCCAGCACGATGGCGCTGGCCGGCGCCACCATGAGCCACCATCCCCGCGCGAACAGGGTGCGGGCCTCGCTGACCATCAGTCCCAGGGACGGCTCCGGGGGCTGGGTTCCCAATCCGAGGAAGCTGAGGCTCGACTCGGTGAGGATCGCCCACGACAGCGCCAGTGCGATCTGGACGATGATCGGGGCGCTCACGTTGGGCAGCACATGCCGGAAGAGCAGGCGCGGGGGGCTGTAGCCGAGGACGCGACCGGATTTGACGTAGTCCAACTCCCGCACCGACAGCACCGGTCCTCGGGCCACACGGACGAAGATGGGCGTGTAGACGATGGCGATGGCGATGACGGTGTTGACCCATCCACGGCCCAGCACTGCGACGATCGTCAGGGCGAGGAGGATGGCCGGGAACGCGAACAGTGTGTCGGTGATGCGTCCGATGATCCGGTCTGGCCATCCCCCGAAGAAGCCTGCCGTGATCCCGGCGATGGACCCGACGAATGCTGAGATCGCGACTGCGACGATCGCCACCCGCATCGAGACGAGCACCCCTTGCATGACCCGTGATGTGACGTCCCGGCCGAACTGATCGGTGCCGAACCAATGGTCCGGCCCCGGGGGCAGGAACCGGGAGGTGCTGTCGGCCTGGATCGGCGGGTGGGGAGTGAGACCGAGGAGCGCCAGCACCGAAATCAGCAAGAGCGAACCGACGATGACGAGTCCCACCACGCCGCTCGGACTTCTCCACATCCGCCGTACGAGGTCCCAGACCGATGTGCGCTCCATCAGCTGGGGTGATTCGACGACGTCGACCGTCATGACAGCCTCACTCGCGGATCGAGACGCGCATAGATGAGGTCGACCGCGAAGTTGACCATGACGAACATCGCCGCGACGACGAGCACCGAACTCTGGACCACGGCGAACTCCCGCTGCGCGAGCCCGGTCAACACCAGCCGGCCCATGCCGGGAAGGGCGAAGATCTCTTCGACGATGATCGTTCCCCCGAGCAGATACCCGAACTGGATTCCGACGATGGTCACGATGGGTATGGACGCGTTGTGGAGGATGTGCCTCCACCGCACGCGCCGCGGTGGGACGCCCTTGCCCTGCGCGGTACGCACGAAGTCCTGCGAGCTGACTTCCAGGTAGGCGGAGCGGGTCGTGCGCATGGTGGTGGCAGCGAGGGACACGCCGAGGGTGATCGCCGGGTAGAGATGCTGCTGGAGGTTGACGACCGGGTCGTCCCAGAGGTCGACGTATTGGGCCGCGCTGGGGAAGTACCCGAAGCGGACCGACAGCACGGCGATGATCGCCGAGGCCAGGACGAAGTTGGGTACTCCCAGCCCGAGCAGGCCGAAGGACTGGCCCACGGTGTCCCGCAGTCCGTGGGGGCGGGATGCCGCCATCACCCCGATGGCCACTCCGAGCACCGATCCGATCAGCGTCGACAGCACCGCCAACTCGATGGTCACCGGCAGCGCGTTGGCGATGAGGTGGGAGACAGGCCGACCGCTGGTCACAGATACTCCGAAGTTTCCTGACAGCACGCTCCCGAGCCAATTGAAGAACTGGGCGACCAGCGGATCGTCCAATCCGTAGTAGCGCTCCAACGCCGCCCTTTGATCGGGGGTGAGGGCGCCGCTCTCGATCCCGTAGCGCGCCGTGATCTCGTCTCCTGGCAGGACGCGCAGGAGGAGGAACACCAGCAGTGCCACCCCCAGCAGGGTGAGGAGCGCCCCGACGGAGCGTCGGAGGAGGTAGCGCTTCATGCGGCCGACGTCACCGACGCCACGGCGGCGTTGTGGAATCTCGCTCGCAGGGCGTTCAGAGGCTTGTCGAGATCGACCGCAGGATGGGTGGCATTGGTGAGGAGCACCAAGACGAGCTCTCGGTCAGGGTCCATCCACATCGATGTGCCGGTGAAGCCGGTATGCCCGAACGCGCGGACGCCCAGTAGCTCACCGGAGGAGCGAGGCGTGAAAGGCGAACTCGTCGGTGGGAAGAAGCCGGCATCCGCCCGGGAGAGCTCGGCGAGTGTGGGAGCACCAGACTTCATCAGCTCCCATCCGAGGCCGCGTCGGGAGCCGCCGGGAGCCTGATCGGAGGTGGCCGCTGTGATGACGGCGGTGGACAGCACCCGCCGACCCTCCCAGCTGCCGCCGTTCCGCCACATCTCTCCCAACACTCCGAGGTCGCGGGCGTCGGAGAACAGCCCGGCATGAGCGCTGACGCCACCGAGCGCGTAGTGGGAGTTGCCGTCGTTCACCTCGCCCGGGTGGAACTCGGTCCGCCACCCGGCGAAGTCCAATCCGGCCCATTCGGCCATCCTCCGCTCGAAGGCGTTCCCTCGCTCGGTCACGGCGAAGGCCTCTTCCGGACCTGTCGGTGTATACGAGGTTCGTTCCAGCCCGAGCTCGGTGAACAGGAACTCCCGGGCGAGGTCGTCGAGTCGGCTCCCGCCGATCCTCTCCAACGCGATGCCCAGCACGATGAAGCCGATGTCGCTGTACTCGAACCGGGTGCCCGGGTCCGAGGCCAAGCCGAGTTCGTTGACCACCTCGAGGATGTCGTCCCGGTTCCGGGCCCACACGTAGAGCGGCCGCCATCCGCGTACGCCGGCGCTGTGCGAGAGGAGTCGACGGAGGGTTACGCCTCTCCCATGAACCGATGTCAGCTCGGGGAGGAACCGGGTGATCTCCTCGTCGAG
>DATKEC010000049.1:0-33384 GCA_035544575.1 Acidimicrobiia bacterium | reverse complement strand
GCTGGTGGGAACGCGGTAGACGCCGCCGGAGATCGACGACCGGTTGGCGATCAGGTTCCAGAAGATCGGGTCACGGTCGGGATGGAACACCTCGACATAGGTTCCGTGGGACACCGAAGCGAGCAGGTGAGCCGCGATCTGCGGTTCCTCGTGGTGGGCCATCTCCACTCCGTGGGCGGAGGCGAGTCCCGCCACACGGCGCCACTCGGTGGGTCCGCCGCTCCAGGAGGCGTCGAAATTGCACACGTCGATGGCTCCTGCCGCCAGCAGCCGTCGGACATCGCCGCGCCCCATCTCGCTCTGGCCGGCCGCGATCGGCACGCCTGTCTTCAACCGGACCTCCTGCATCCCGAGGTCGGCGTTCGTCCACCGCACCGGCTCTTCGAACCACCGCAGCCCGTGATCCTCGACGAGACGGGCGAAGGCGATCGCGTCCCCGGGCTCGTAGCCCTGATTGGCGTCGGCCATCAAGAGGAAAGGCTCGTCGCCGGCAACACGACGCATGGCGATGAAGCGGGCAGCGTCTTCCTCGGGTGAGGCCGAACCGACCTTCATCTTGCAGCCGCCGATCCCCATCTCGAGGTACGACTCCACCTCGGCGGCGAGCTCCGACTCGCTCTGGCGGTAGTACCCGCCGATGGCGACGATCGGCAGCTCATCGGTGAAGCCGCCCCACAGTCGGCTGAGCGGCATCCCGGCGATCTTGCCCACCAGGTCCCACAATGCACTGTCGACGGATGCCATGGCCATCATCACCAGCTTGCGGTCGCGCAAGATGTCGAAGGTGAGGGGGAGCATCGCCTCCCAGCACCGCTCGACCATCGATGGGTCGACGCCGTCCAGACGAGGAAGGATCTCGTCGGTGATGATTCGTCCGATCTCCACCTGAGTATGGATTTCGTCTCCGTTGTAACTCTCACCCACCAAGCCCTGGTCGGTGTGGATGCGGACGATCAGGGTGGCGCGCGTGTCCATCGAGTAGTACGAGCCATGGAATGTCCTGCCGAGTGGAACCACGAGAGGCACGACTTCGATGCGAGCGATTCTCATGGTCCGGACCTTCTCGTCGGCGTTCGGTCTGTCACGCGCCACCCGTCAGGGACCTGCGTACCATGCCGTCCACAATGCGAAATGGCGCGACGGCAGGCACGAAATCCGGGAGCGAGGTCGGAGTCCTCAACAAGGCACTCGACCTCCTCGAAGGGCTCCCCGCCTCCGACTTGGTCACCGTCGCGGAGCTGGCGGACTCCGTCGGCGTGAACAAGGCTGCCGCCTACCGGATCCTCAACACGCTCGAGCGGCGGGGCTACGTGGTGCGCGGCTCCGGCGAGGTCCGGCGGTACACACTCGGGCCGGCCCTGCGGGCCCTGTCGAAGGACGATGCCTCCCCGAGCGCGCTCCTCGTCGCCGCCCGGCCCCGGCTTCGAGGGCTGTGGGACGAGTTCGGCGAAACGGTCAATCTCGGCGTTCTCAGCAACGATCGTGTCCTCTATCTCGACATCCTCGAGTCGGATCAGGGATTGCGCACCACGGTCGACGTCGGATCTCATGACGCGATCCACTCGACCGCTCTCGGGAAGGTGATGCTGGCCGCGCTCGCTGACGCCGATGCCCGCGCCATCCTCGCCCGCACCGATCGGGTGGCGAAGACGCCGTCCACGAGGACGTCGATCCCCGATCTTCTCGCCGACATCGCGGCTACCCGGGTGCGGGGATACGCCCTCGACGACGAAGAGAACGAGGCCGGGGCACGCTGTGTTGCGGCGGCTGTCACGAACGGGCGGGGGGGCCCGCTGGGGGCGCTGAGCGTGTCCGGACCCAGTTGGCGCCTTCCCGATGCCGTGGTCGAACGCATCGGCCGGCGCCTGAGAGGGGTCTGCGAAGAGGTCAGCCAACAGATCGGTTGACACCGGCCTGCGGTCATCATGCGCCACCGAGGCGGATCGTGCCGGGAACCGGGGTGTAGGGGACGGTGATGGAAGCCGCGGCCTCTACTCCGCCCGCCACCTCCCTCCGGCGGGCCTGGTCGGCCTTTGGCGCGGGCATCCACCGCGACCGGGTCGCAGATGAGCCGAAGCCGGCGGGCGCAATCGGCGAGGGTCCCGGCATGGTCGGGATCAGCGGCCAGATCGCGCTTCTCGTCCGGGTCAGCGGCGAGATCGATGAGCTGAGGTCGCTCGCCGACATACTCGATGTACTTGAAGCGCCCGTGACGGAGCATGAAGGAGGCATTCACCGAGCCTTTGGCGTGGTACTCGGCGAGGACGGAGCGCTCGGCGGCCTCCAGGCGGTCGGGGTCGAGAACCGAGAGTCCCGGGAGGGATGTCGCGTCGAACACGGCATTCCGGGTCCAGTCGAGCAAGGTCGGAAACAGATCGATGTGAGAAACCGGGGTTCCGACGACTGCCCCGGCACGCACATCTGGACCGGCTACCACGAAGGGGACCCCGACCGACTCCTCATTCATGAGGTGTTTGAACCAGAGACGATGCACACCGGCGCTCTCGCCATGGTCGGAGGTGTAGATCACGAGGGTGTCGGCGGCCCGACCCGCCTCTGCCAGAGCCTCGAGCACCTGACTCACCCTGGCATCGAGGAAACTGCAGAGAGCAAGGTATGCGCGCAGCGCCGCCCGGTGGTCGTCGTCGGTGAGGGGCCGCCGGGCGAGACCGAATGCCCGCTGGAATACCTCGACCGCCGGGTGGTCCCATGGCGGCGACTCCGGCAGCGTCAGCGACGCGGGGTCGTATCGATCGAAGAACTCGGAGGGCGCGATCAGGGGAGAGTGGGGTGACACGAACGACACCATCAGGGCCCACGGCCCCGCGTGTGACTCGTCTCTGAGGAACTCGACCGCGGCGCCCGCCACTGCCCTGTCGAATCGCGTGTACTGACTCTCACCCCGTCCGACATCCAGCAGGGTCTGGAGCCCAGGTCCACCGGCGGGGACACGCCCGTCAGGGCGGGAACCCACACCACGGAGATCACCGCCGTCGTGGACATGCATCGCCAGCCGGTGGTCGGCGAACCCGGTGTCGTCGGCCTCATCGCGGTAGTGAAGCTTGCCGATGGTGGTGACGCGATAGCCATCGTCTTGCAGGGAATGACCCCAGCTCCGGACGGATCCCGTGTAGGGGGCGGCGCTGTCCCAGGTCCCCAGCTCATGGACGTATCTGCCGGTGGCCATGCTGGCGCGGGAAGGAACACAGATCGGACTCGTGCAGTAGGCACTGGCGAACACGGTGCCACGGGCGGCCAGGGCGTCGAGGGCCGGAGTCCTCACGTCGGGGTGCCCGACATACCCGGTCATGCGGGGACTGTGCTGGTCGGAGACGATCAGCAACACGTTGGGGCGGTCCCCGCGTGGGCGGGGAGGGGCCTTGTCGTAGACAGGCAAGATGTGGGAAACCTACCGCAAACGCGTCCACCCCTGCGTATTAACTGAACTTCAGTTTGCTTATCATGCCGAACATGAAGCTCGCTTCGGTTCTGACACCGCTCACCGACCACAATCTGACACTCGCCGCCCAAACCGGTGTCGAGGAGATCGTCATCCGTTGTCCGGGACCGGACCTGACGGCCATCGACCGGCTCCAGGACCGCGTCGAGTCATTCGGGATGCGCGTGGGGGTGGTCGAAGGCGGACTCCCGATCGATGACATCAAACTCGGCCGGGACGACGGCAGCGAGATGGCACAGTTGAAAGCACTCGTCCGTCATCTGGGCGCAGTCGGGATTCCCCTCGTTTGCTACAACTTCATGGCGGGGACCGACTGGATCCGCACCAGTGTCGACGCTCCGGAGCGTGGAGGAGCCAAGGTAACGGCATTCGATCTAGCCGAGGTCGAGAATGCCCGCATCCCCGGGCGGGCTCCCTACCGCAACCAGCCCCCTGAGTCGGGGATGTCGCGGCAGGCACTCTGGGACAATCTGGAGGCCTTCCTCACCGAGATCGTCCCGGTGGCGGAAGAGGCAGGCGTAACGCTGGCGATGCATCCCGACGATCCTCCGCTCCCGGCGCTGCTCGGCAACGACCGCATCATGCACGATGTCGCCGGCTTCGAACGGCTGGTCGATCTGGTCCCGTCTCCGGCGAATGCGATCGGATTCTGCCAGGGCACCTTTTCGGAGATGGGCATCGACATCCCCGCCACCATCCGGCGGCTCGGGCAGCACATCGCCTATGTCCACTTCCGTGACGTGCGCGGCACGCCGGAGTCGTTCACCGAGACGTGGCAGGACTCGGGCCAGACGGACATGGTGGAAGCGATGCGGGCGTACCGGGAGATCGGATTCGCCGGACCGATGCGCCCCGATCATGTTCCACAGCTCATCGGAGAAGACGACGGCATCCCCGGCTACACCATGCTCGGGCGGCTCTATGCCTATGGCTACATCCGGGGCCTCATCCAGGCGACTGCCGCGAGATGACGGTGTGAGCGAACGGTCGGGCATGCGGCGCACACGTCGATCGATGTTGCGACCCTGCCGTGGGGAAGGGGCCCCCCGAAGACCCGAGTTCACCTACGCTACGGTTCGTCCACGATACGAATAGTGTCCCGATCGGGACGCTGGTCTGAGGAGTCTCGCCCGTGTTCGACCTGGTCATTCGCAACGCGACATTGATCGACGGGACCGGATCGCCGGCGTCCATCTCCGACGTCGGCGTTGCCGACGGACGGATCACGGCCATCGGCGACCTCCCCGCGGACGTGTCCACCGCCCGCACGCTGGAGACGGCCGGCCGGGTTCTCTCCCCGGGATTCATCGACATCCACACCCACTCCGACCTGACGCTGGCCGAGGACGGAACCGGTGAGAGCAAACTGCGGCAGGGAGTCACCACCGAGGTCGTGGGGAACTGCTCCTTCGCCGCGTTCCCCATCGAACCGACCCGCCTCGCTCTCCACGCCGATCATCTGGCACGGGCGACCGCCGCAGTCGTGCCGTGGTGGACCGACCTCGACGGTTATGCCGATGCCCTGCATGCCACCGGACTCGCCATCAACGTGGCGCCGCTCGCGGGCCACGGGACCCTGCGGGTGGCGGCTATGGGAATCGACCAGCGGCCGCCCACCGCAGAAGAGCTGACCAGGATGGAGCGCGACCTCGCCCTCGCCCTCGACCAAGGGGCCTTCGGGATGAGCACCGGCCTCACCCACGTCCCGAGCGCCTACGGCGACTTCGACGAAGTGGCCGCCCTGGCCCGGGTGCTGGCTGCACGCGGCGCCCTGTACGCCACCCATTCGCGTGTGAGTGGTTCCCTCGAACGAGGTTCGGTGGGCGAGGCGATCGATCTCGGCCGCGAGACTGGGGTCACCGTCGAGTTCAGTCACATGGCGATCAACAACCCGAGCCGCTGGGGCACGGGAGCCGAACTCATGGAACTGCTCGAAGATGCCCGCCGCGCGGACATCGACATCTTCTTCGACGTATACCCATACCACGCCTCGTCGTCATCACTCACCCAGTATCTGCCGCCGTGGGTCCAAGCGGGCGGTAGCGATGCCATGCGGGCGCGGATGGCCGACCCCGGAGAACGTCGGCGGGCCCTGGCCGACATGGCGCAGGGTTGGTTTGGAGGCATTCCCTGGCTGTGGGATCGATTTGTGATCAGTCACTCCCCGGACGGGTACGGCGTGGCGTCGACGCTGGCCGACCTCTCGGAGGAGACGGGCGTCGATGAATACGAGCTGACGATCCAGTTGTGCGAGAGATACGGGAACCTGCTCCAGGTGGTGTTGTTCTACCGGACCGAGGAGGACATGGAGACGTTCCTCGCTCATCCGCTCGCAGTCGTGGGCTCGGACGGCAACGCCATTCCGCTCCATCAACCGACTGCCCGGCCGCATCCCCGAAGCTTCGGGACGTTTCCCCGCGTACTCGGCCGCTACACGCGGGAGAAGAACATCCTCGAGCTCACCGACGCGGTGCGCAAGATGACGGGCGAGCCTGCCCGCCGCCTCGGCCTCGCCGACCGAGGTGTGATCCGCGAGGGAGCGGTGGCCGATCTGGTCGTCTTCGATCCCGACACGGTCATCGACAACGCCGAATTCGGCCAGGTACCGGCAGCCCCGACAGGCATCGACGTCGTCGTCGTCGCCGGAACCGTGATGGTCTCCGACGGGGCGATCGCCGCCGACCGGCCCGGCCGGGTCCTGCGTCGTCCCTGACCGGTGCGTGTACGACTACGGCCGGCCGGTCGATCGACCTGAGGTCCTCCGCCCGGTCGCGCGGATCTCTGGCGGTGAGAGATGACACCGGTGCGGACTCGGCGTGGACACGATGACCGCTGCACCGGGCAACCGCTGTAAGACGAAGGAGTGGACCCCATGACGAAAGCGACGAGGAAAGGGAACTCATGAGGGGTGTGGTGGTGGCTCCGCAGCCGGCCGCGGTAGAGACAGGCGCTCTGATACTCGAGGCCGGCGGCAACGCGTTCGATGCCGCCATCGCCGCGGGGTATATGCAGATGGTCACGGATCCGTTCATGTGCGGACTCGGCGGCTGGGGAGCGGCGACACTGTACGACGCCCGCTCGGACGGATTCGAGCACGTCGGCTTCTGGCCGAGGATCGGCTCGGGGATGTTTCCGGAAATGTGGGTGGACGACATCGAGGGATATACCGACATCTGGCGGTTCGCGCTCTTCGAGGATCACCGCAACATGATCGGCTACCGCTCGATCATGACGCCGGGCACAGTGGCGGGTTTCGACGCGATCCACCGCCGGCACGCCACCCGCTCGATGGCCGAACTCCTCCGTCCCAGCATCGAGATGAGCCGCAACGGCTTCCCCATGCCAGAGTACGTCACCAACCGCGCTCACCAGCCGAGCCTCCCCGGAATGCCGCATCCGCGCGACAAGTACGCCTCCACACCTGATGCCCGCGCCCTGTTCCACAACGCCGACGGTTTCATCAAGCAGACCGGCGAGCCGTACGCCAACCCCGACCAAGCCGCCATCCTGGAGCGGATCGCCACCCACGGTGCCGACTACTTCTATCGGGGCGAGCTGGCGGATCTCATCGTGACCGACTTCGAAGAGAATGGCGCCTTCGTGACCCGCGACGACCTCGCAGGATACCAGCCGATCGTCGAGGCCCCGCTGCTCACCACCTATCGCGACGTGGGGGTGGCGTCGGCCGCCGTACCCGGAGGGGGTCTGCTCACGCTGCAGGTCCTCAACGTCCTGCAGGAGTTCGATCTGGCGACGCTCGAACACAACGGCCCGGATCACGCCTACATCGTGGGCGCGGCGCTCGCCTGGGTCGGAGTGACCCGCGGGAACCATCTCACCGATCCCGCCTTCCATCCCGTGCCCACCGACGAGCTGATGTCGGAAAAGCATGCGGCCCGAATCGCCGATCGCATCCGACGCCGGGAGCTTCCTGACCGTCGACGGCTCAACCTGCCCGGAGACACGACCCACATCTCCGTGATAGACGCGATGGGCAACTGTGCCTCCATCACCCACACGCTCACGACCTGCTCAGGCGTGGTGATCCCTGGCACCGGTTTCACCTGGAACGACTGTGTGAGCCTGATGGACCCGGTACCCGGGCGTCCGAACTCCTACGTGCCCGGCAAGGCGCGCGCGAGTGCCGTGTCGCCCACCGTCATCCTGCGCGACGGCCGGCCCTGGATGGTCGTGGGCGCTCCCGGTGGCTGGTCGATTAGTTCGGCGGTGTCCCAGGCCATCAGCAACGTGGTCGACTTCGGCATGTCTCCCGTCGAGGCTGTCTCCGCACCTCGCCTGCACAGCGAGGGCACGCCGGTATACGCCGAACTGCGGATCGCCCGCCGCACGGTGGACGCCCTGGTCAACCGGGGTATGGAAGTCGTCCACTCCCTGCACAACTACGACCCGGCATTCGCCAGCGTCCAGCTCGCCCAGGTGGAGGGCGACGTCTTCCGCGGTGGTGCCGATCCCCGCCGCCTGGGCGGCGCGGTCGCTCTCGCCCGTCATTGAGCGTCACCTCCGATTCCTTAGTGATATCTGACAACCACTGTGGTTATGCTGCGCGCTCTCGAACCCAAGGACAGTCATGGAACGGATCCTCGTGGCGTTGCTGCGCCAAGAAAGCCACAGCTTCGTGCCCGGGCTCACCACGCTGGAAGACTTCGAGTTGAACGGAATCGCGGAGGGTGCCGAGGTCCTGCGGCGAGCCGGTAACCGGGAGGTCGACGGCTACCTCGACGCTGCCGAGGAGAGGCACATTGAACTGGTCCCGATCCTCGACGCGATGGCTCTGTCCGGCCCGCCGGTCGCGGATGACTCGTTCGAGCTCCTCGTCGGAAGGCTCTGCGACGGGGTGCGGGAGCACGCAAGCGACATCGACGGCGTGATGCTCGGGCTGCACGGGGCGATGCTCACCGAGAGCCGCGACGACGCGGAAGGGGAGATCCTCGCCCGGGTCCGGGACATCGTCGGTCCCGACATGCCAATTGCCGCCACGTTCGACCTCCACACGCATATGACCGGCCGCATGGCGGAGACGGCCGACATCATCGTCGGTTATCAGACATGTCCGCACGTCGACCTGCGCCGGACCGGGCGAGCCGCCATGGAGATCCTGATCCAGACGATCAGGGACGAAGTGAGTCCGGTGATCTCATACCGCAAGATCCGGATGATGACTTCGTCGGAGACCCACGACGATCGGCATTTTCCCAACCGGGAGGTGATCGGTCGACTCCACTCCGCCGAGACGGACGCGCGCATCCTCGCCGCCACCGCGTTCTGCACGCAGCCCTGGCTGAACGTGACCGAGTTGGGATGGACGATCGTGGTGATGACCGACGATGCCCGCGAGCTCGGACAGACCACTGCCGACGACATCGCTCGCGCCGCCTGGAGGCTGCGCGACGCCTATTTGGTGGAGAAGATGGACCTGGACGAGGCCATCGACAGTGCTTTGGCAGGAGAGGGTCTGTACGCGCTCTCCGAAGGAGCGGACAGCACCACGGCGGGTGGTCTGGGGGACGGCAACCTCCTGTTGGAGGCCCTCCTGCGGCGCCCGGATCTCACCTCGCCCTGCATCCTCATGGTGCGCGATGCCGAGGCAGTGGCGGCCTGTCTCTCCGCCGGCATCGGTGCGGAAGTCACCACGACCCTCGGGGGTCGGTACAATCCAGCTTTCTACACCCCCTACGCGGTGACAGGCACGGTCAAGACACTCACGGATGGTCACTACCTCAACCACTACGGGGGCATCCGGTGGGTGGAGATGGGGCCGACCGCGGTTCTCGAGATCGGCCCCATCTCGGTGATGATCACCACGCATCGCCCGTGGATGGTCGACTACGAGGCCTATCTCAGCGTCGGTCTCGACCCACGGCTCGCCAAGATCGTCCAGCCGAAGTCGGCTGGGGCCTACCGGGAGTACTACGAGCCAATCGCCACGTGTATCGACATCGACGTCCCCGGGCCGGCCGGCAGTGACCTCACGGCACTCCCCTATACCCGGATTCCTCGGCCGTTGTGGCCGTGGGATGACGAACTCGCAGACCCCTGGGAGGAGTGAGCTCGGAACGGGCAGGGCTCCGCCCGTGTGCGGGGCTCTCGGCCACCCAACTCAGTGATACTCGATGCGGGGATCGAGGTAGGCGTACGCCACGTCGACCACGACGTTGACGATCACGTACAGAACGAGCACGACGAGGATCGTCCCTTGGACGAGGGGGTAATCGCGTGTTCCCAGTGCCTGGATGAGCATCCGCCCCAACCCCGGATACGTGAACACGGCCTCTGTGACCACCGCACCTCCGATAAAGGCCCCGGTCTGAAGCCCGACCACCGTCACGAAGGGCAGCATCGCGTTGCGAAGGACGTGGTGGGTGAGAACCGTGCCCTGCTTGACGCCTTTCGATTTGGCGGTGCGGACGTAGTCTGCCCGTAGCTCGCCGAGGAGCGAAGCTCGCAGGAACCGGACGAAGATGCCGGAGGTGTAGAACCCCAGCGTGGCAGCCGGGAGTAGCAATGATTTCATCGCCTGCAGCGGCTCCTCCCAGAGGGGGACGTAGCTGGAAGCGGCCGGGAAGATGCCGAGCCGAACCGAGAAAAACAGAATGAACAGGATCCCAAGCCAGAAGGTGGGGACACCGAGCACCAGGGCTGCATACCCGCTGATGGCTCGATCGGCCGCTGACCCCGGCCACCGGGCGGTGATGATCGCCATTGGGATCGAAAGGACCACGCCGAACAGAATCGCGACAGCGCCCAACTGGAACGTGGCCGGCAGCCGCGACGCGATCAGACTCGACACAGACTGGTCGATCTGAATCGATGTGCCGAGGTCGCCGCGCAACGCGCCGGTCAGCCAACGGCCGTATTGGACGGGCACGGGATCGTTGAGGCCCAGTTGCTCTGTCACTGCAGCAATCTGTTCCTGCGTGGCGTTCTCGCCGACGATGAGGCCCACCGGTCCCCCCGGGATGGCGTAGATCATGGCGAAGATCCCGATCGAGCCGATCAGGAGGACGGGCAGGAGCTGCAGGAGGCGGCGACCCACATAGCCGATCATGCGATCCCCGCCTCCATCTCGGCTTCCGCACCCAGTTCGTTCCTATCTTCCAGTACCCGTGCCAGGGTGCGTCCGAGCGTGTCCAGACAGAGGATCGTGGAGGTGAGGATCAGCCCGGGGAGGACGGCATAGGTGGGTGCGTCCCGCAGGTACGACTTGCCGGTTCGCAGCATTTCCCCCCAGCTTGGGGTCGGGGGCGGGACACCAAGGCCGAGGAAGGCCAGAGCGGCTTCGAGGAGGATCGCAATCGAGGAGAGAATCACGATCTGCACGAGGATCGGGCTCCACGAGTTCGGGAGCACGGTACGGAACATCGCATACGCGGACGACCCCCCCAGGGCCTCGACCGCGGTGACATACTCGCGATTCTTCAACGAGAGGACCTGAGCCCGCGTGATGCGGGCGAAGCTGGGGATGCCGACAATGCCGACAGCGATGAGCGCTGTCACCTGACTCCGGCCGAGAATCGCAATGAGCGCCAGCGCGAACAGGATGGCCGGGAGGGCGAGCATCACGTCGATGAGGCGCATGAGGATGGAATCCCTCCAGCCGCCGAAGAATCCGGCGAGCAATCCGATCGGCACCCCGATGCTGCCGGCGATGGCGACCGCACCCGCCGCCGACAGCAGCGACGTCCGTGCTCCGTGGATCGACCGGGCGAAGATGTCCCGTCCGAGCTCATCCGTGCCGAACCAGTGCTCCGAGGATGGTGGTTGGAGCCGGTTGGCGACGTCCTGGGTGAGAGCATCGATGCCGAGCAGACGGGCGGACAGAGCCACGCTGATGAGGACGACGAGGAAGACCACCGCGATGAGGGCACCCGGGCGCGCGACGACCCGCCGGAGCACCTGGAGCGCACGCCCTACCCGTTGTCCTCGCCCGTCGGTCATCCCGTCACCTTTCGCGGACGATCGCGGTGGCTTCGATCTCGATCATCAAATCGGGATGGAGCAATTCGTTGACCCCGACGAAGGCAGACGCCGGCTGGATGTCACCGAAGACTTCCCCGTGGGCGCGACCCGCCTCTTCCCACAGCGAAATGTCGGTCACGAACACCCGGGTCCGCACCACGTCCTCCACGGTGCCCCCGAGTTGCTCGATGGCATCCTTGATAACCTCCACGCAGTACTTCGCCTGCCCGTACATGTCGCCGGGGGCGATGATCTGTCCCCCCGGTCCTGATGCAGACGTTCCGGCGACTTCGATGAGGTCTCCGACTCGTACTGCGCGCGAGTACCCGACGTGCGACCACACCCGCTCCGATGGGACCTTTTGCATCTCCACGTGCTCTCCCTTCACTCTCGTTCCAGCCAGCGGGCTTCGGAGCCTGCCGGTCCATAGACCCAGTACACGACCATCGGCCCCTCGGGTCCGGCGGTGGTCAGATGTCGCAGATGCGGTGGAGTCACGACGACCGACCCCTCGGTGACCGGAATCCGTTCGTCTTCGATCGTGATGCTGCCTGCGCCTCGCAGGATCATGGCGAACTCCTCGGCTCGGTGGGTGTGCTCCGGCACCGAGTACCCCAGTGGCAGTGCGGCAATGCCCCATGCCATTTCTGCGGATGACCCGAGGTCGGGTGAGGCCTGGACGGCCAGCACCCGGCCCTGTAAGAGGGGGAACTCGTCGGTGCCCACTCCCGACTCGAGTACCGCCAGGGCACCGTCGGCCAGTTCCTGGAGATTCCTGACGACGTAGTCGCTCATGTCCGTCCACTCCTCATTTCGTCACCGAGAACCCACCGTCGACCGTTACGACCTCGCCGGTCATGAACGACGCCCGGTCCGAAAGCAGGAACTCGACTACTTCGGCGATCTCGCTTGGTTCAGCGAACCGGCCGAGGGCGTGTCCGAGTCGGCGCGCCTCAGCGTCGAAGACGCCGCGCGCCACCGCCTCCGCGATCATCGGTGTGCTCACGTACCCGGGCGACACCGCATTGACCCGGATGCCGTATTGCGCCCACTCCACCGCCAACGTCCTGGTCAGTGCTCCGATCCCCGCCTTGGCGACCGAGTACGGCAGTCGGCCGGGCCAGCCGAACGATTGGGCCACCGACGAGAAATTGACGATGGAGCCTCCACCGGTAGCGGACATCGACCGGGCGGCCGCCTGCGAGGCGTAGAAGGACCCGTCGAGATGGGTGTCCAGCACCGAATGCCACTCACTGGGCGTCAGGTCGAGACTGGCCCCGGCCTGGTGGTTCCCGGCCGCATTGACGAGTCCGACGAGGCGGTCGCCGCCGATGGCAGCAGACACCGCCGCAGTCACCGCGGAATGGTCGGAGACATCACAGGGATGAGCCGCAGCCCGCTCCCCGATAGTCGCCGCCGTCATGGCGAGTGCGTCACCGTTGCAGTCGAGCAAGCCGACCCTGACCTGCGGACGGCGGAAGAGGACCATCTCGACGACGCTGCGGCCGATGCCGCTGGCCGCTCCGGTGACGATCACCACGTCGGTCATGACGACGCCTCCGTCCCGGCCGACGGCTGGGCTTCGACCAGGGGGCCGGCGAAGTGGCATGCGGCTCTGGTCGGCAGGTCGTCATGGAACAGCAGCTCGGGCGAATCGACGCTGCACACGTCCTCGGCCCTGAAGCACCGGGGATGGAAGTAACACCCCGACGGCGGCGATGAGGGGCTGGGGATGTCGCCTTCCAGAACAATGCGGGTTCGCGTCGCCCGGACCGTCGGGTCGGGGATCGGGACCGCGGACAGCAGCGACTGGGTGTACGGATGGGACGCCCGGCCGTAAATGTCGCGCTTGTCACCTTCCTCGACCAGCCGCCCGAGGTACATCACCAGCACCCGATCGCTGATGTGCCTGATCACCGACAGGTCGTGGGCGATGAACAGGTAGGCCATGCCGAGTTCGTCTTGCAGGTCGTTCAGCAGGTTCACGATCTGGGCTTGAATCGAGACATCGAGGGCGGCCACGGGTTCGTCGAGTATGAGCAGCTTGGGATCGAGCGCCAGTGCCCGGGCGATTCCGACACGCTGCCGCTGACCGCCGGAGAACTCCTGGGGGAACCGGTTGCGCATCCGCGGGGACAGGCCGACGAGCTCGAACAGTTCGTCCACCTTGGCCCGTCCTCCCGCCTCGTCGTAGACACCGTGGATTCGGAGAGGCTCGGCGACGATGTCGCCCACCGTCTTGATGGGGTTGAGCGACGAATACGGATCCTGGAACACATACTGCATCTCCCGGCGGATCGAGCGGAGCGCACCGCGTCCCAGGTGAGTGATATCTCGCCCTTCGAACAACACCGAGCCTCCCGTCGCCGGGATCAGGCCGAGGATCGCACGGCCGGTCGTGGTCTTTCCGCAGCCGGATTCACCGACGAGACCGACCGTTTCGCCTGCGCGAACGTCGAAACTCACTCCGTCGACGGCTTGCACCGAGCCGACCCGTCGACGAAGCAGACTCGACTTGATCGGGAAGTGCACTTGGAGATCGCGCACCTCGAGCAGCGGCGCGATGTCGATCACGATGTGTCCGCGGCTCGCATCTCGAGTAGCTGCGCGGCCAACCCCAGGACTTCGTCGGGGAAATGACACGCGGTCTCCCGACCCTCTCCGATCTCAATGAGCGGCGGCTCCTCCGACGAGCAGATCTCCCGATCACGCCCGATCGAGCAGCGAGGATTGAAAGGGCATCCGGTCGGGAGGTTGTCGGCACTCGGCGGCTGACCAGGGATTGGGACGAGGCGCTCGAGGTCCATGTCGAGCCGAGGCAGGCTGGACATCAGGCCCACCGTGTACGGGTGCTGAGGGCGGGCGAAGATGTCCTCGACCGATCCGCGCTCGACGACACGACCGGCGTACATGACGATGACGCGGTCGGCCATCTCGGCGATCACGCCGAGATCGTGCGTGATCAGGATCACCGTGGCACCGGTGTCTTCCTGCACGTTCTTAAGTACGCTGAGGACCTGGGCTTGGACCGTCACGTCCAGGGCGGTTGTCGGTTCGTCGGCGATGATGACCCTGGGGCGGGTGGAGATGGCCATGGCGATGACGGCGCGCTGGCGCATCCCACCTGAGAACTGGTGTGGGTACTGATGGATCCGTGCTTGCGGGTCAGGGATCTGGACCTCTCGGAGTAGTTCGGTCGCCCGCTTGGTTGCCTCGCTCCGCGGCGCGAGGTCATGAACGAACAGCCCCTCGGTCACCTGCGTGCCGACATTCTGGACGGGATTCAAAGTGGTCATCGGATCCTGGAAGACGATTCCGATGTCCCGACCCCGCATCTTGCGAATCGTCTCCTCCGGCGCCCCAATCACCTCCGTACCAGCGACGGTGACGGAGCCTGAGACCTCGGCGGTCTCGGGCAGCAACCCGACCATGGACAACGCCGTCACGCTCTTTCCCGAACCGGACTCGCCGACGACCCCCAGTATCTCCCCCGGGTACAGGTCGAAATCGACGCCGCGAACCGCGGGCACGCTCCGGCCGGATCCAACGAACGTCACCGACAGATTCCGAACCGAGACGATGGGCGTCGTCATGCTTCGAGCACGCAGGTGGGGTCGCGCACGGTCAACTGCGCTCCAGCCTCGGCCAGGATCTCGACGACGCCCGCCACGGGCGAGGGCACGTCGGTATCCACCTTGTCGGTGTCCACGGTCACCAGCACCTGCTCGGACTCGATTCTGTCACCGACGCCCACTTGCCACTCCACCACGACGACGACATCGACGGACTGGCCCAGGTCCGGGATCCTGACCCAATGTCGGGCCCATCAGCGGGCCACTTGCGCCGTGACGTGCGCGAACATCGCGGCGAGGTCCGGGGGTGGGGCAGCCTTGACGACATCGACCGCGTCCTGGACCCGGGCCGCCACGTCCCGCTCCAGCGAAGCCCGGCCTTCGGCCGATAGCACCCCTTCGGACTCCAGCCGATCTCCCAGGATGGCGATGGGATCCCGCTCCATCCATGCATCCAGTTCACCGGAGCGACGATAGGGCGCGGTGTCGGACCGTGAGTGCCCGACGAACCGATATGTCTTCACCTCGACGAACCTCGGACCCGGGGTGCGGCGAGCGGCCTCGAACTCTGCGCCCAACTCGTCGACGAGGGTGTCCGCGTCCTGGCCGTCGACGGCGCGGGAGGGGATGTCGTAGGCCGCTCCGCGGCGATGGAGATCCTCGAAGGGAGTCGTGCGGTCAATCCGGCTGTACTCGCCATACAGGTTGTTCTCGCACAAGAAGACGACCGGGACGTCCCACACACTCGCCAGGTTCAGGCCTTCGTGAAACGCACCGATGTTGGTGGCGCCGTCGCCGAAGACGGCCACCCCGATGCCGTCGCTCCCCGCCTCCCGGCGACCGATGGCCGCACCGACTGCCACCGGAATGCCGGCGCCGACGATGGCGAAGGTCGGCAGCAGCCCAATCGTGTGGTCCGAGAGATGCATCGAGCCGCCGACCCCGCCGATCGAGCCGACTTCCCGGCCGAGAACCTCGCCCATCACCGTCGTGGGTGTCATCCCGAGCGCCAGGGCGTGACCGTGGCCGCGGTACGTGCACGTCACGACGTCCTCGGTCGTCGCCACAGTTGCCAGCGCGACCGAGACTGCCTCCTGACCTTGACAGGTGTGGGCGCTGCCGTTGACGAGGCCGTCAGCGAACATCGCCTGGATGCTCTCCTCGGTTCGCCGGATCTCGAGCATCCGCTCGAGTCGCGCCACCCGGTCCATGAGAGCTGCACGACGGTCCAGTTCCGTCGTTACCGCGGCGCTCATCGCAACGACTCCTCTCTCAACCACCAAGGCCCGATCGACCGTCCCGTCTCCAACAACCCATCGACCTGCCGAGTCACTTCGTCGGAGGCGGGGAGATAGCGCGCTTCCAACTCTGCGGCGAAGGGCACCGGGACGTCTGGCGTCGTCACCCTGACCGTCGGAGCGCGCAACTCGCCGAAGAGTTCCTCGGTCACCGCCGCCACGATGTCCGCTCCCCATCCTCCCGACCATGGGCTCTCCTCGACCACAACGAGCCGGCCGGTCTTCGACACCGAGTCGAACACGAGCTGTCGGTCCCAGGGTTGCAACGTCAGCAGGTCGATGACGTCGGCCGACCATGCGGCGTTCCGTGCGGCCGTCAGAGCGGTGCCGACTGTGTTGCCGAGCGTGATCAGGGTCACGTCATCTCCCTCGGTCAGAAGCTCCGCCTGGCCCAGTGGGATGATGTGCTCGTCGGAGGGCTCGAGGTCCTCACGTTCGGCGTAGAGCGCTCGAGGTTCGAGCACGACGACGGGATCGTCATCTCTGATGGCCGACCGGATGAGACCGTATGCCGTTCGCGAGCTGGAGGGCATCGCCACCTTGATCCCCGGGGATCCGACGAGCCATCGTTCGAGCGTCTGGGAATGCTGCGCCCCGAAGCCCATGCCGGCCCCGACCGATCCTCGTACGACCAGGGGAACGGTCACCTCGCCGGCAGAGAGGTAACGGTAGAACGCCGCCTCGGTGACGAGTTGGTCGAGGGCGACGCCCAGAAATTCGATGAACATGATCTCCACGACCGGGCGGAGACCGGTCGATGCCGCACCGACCGCGGCCCCGAGGAAACCCATCTCGGAGATCGGGGTGTCCCGGACGCGGTCCCCGAACTCTTCGTGGAGTCCGACCGTGGCTTTGAAGACACCTCCTGCCTCGGCCACGTCCTCGCCCCAGACCACGACGGTCGGGTCTGCGCGCATCTCATCCCGTATACCGGCCGCGATGGCCTGATTCATTCTCAAGAGCATCGAGTTGAAACCTCCCTCGCGACGCGGTGCGCCTGACGTTCCAAGGAGTCATGAATGAGACGGCGGCTGGCGCGAGCCGGCCGCCGTCTCACCATGTGGTCGCTCAGGTCAGCCCTTCGTCATCGTCCGGCCAACGAGAATGTTGTCGATGTCGAGGGTGATCCCGCCGATCTCCGGCGACACGATCATCAGCCCGAATTGGAACGTGTTCGTGGCGAGGCCGAAGGCCAAGTCCATGATCACTGCGTTCAGGTTGTCGTACGCCTCCTGAATGGCGTCTTCCGGACCGAGGGTCGCGTTCACCCGCTCGATCGCCTCGACGTACTCGGGGAACATCGGCTCCCCGACGATGGGATTCGCCGACGTGCGGAAGATGCTGTTCGTGGCGAGACGAGTCGGGAACTTCTGGACGTTCCCCACACCGCCGAACACGACGTCGAACTCACCGCCGAGCAGGCGATCTGTGAACTCTGCACCTTCGAACAGGTCGAGTTCGATGTCGATGCCCACGCCGGCGAGATCGGCCTGGAAGATCTGACTGATCGCCACCGAGTCGGCGCTAGCGCCGTTGACGAGCATGGAGAAGTCCTCCAATTCGGCCTCGGAGAGTCCGGACTCGGCGAGAAGCTCCTGTGCCCGCTCAGGGTTGTAGGCGTAGACCTCATCGTAGGACCGATCGGCCGCCGGGCTGGTCGGCGCCCACGGGAGCACCGTGACCTCACCGATGCCCGCGTACCCGACCTCGAGAATCGCTTCACGATTGAGCAGGAAGGCCATCGCCTGGCGGAACGTCTGGTTCTGGAACGGACCGTTGTTCGGGTTGATGCGCAGCACCTGGACGAGAGGACCGGGCCCTTCCACCAGATTGAATCCGGCATCGGCCAGTCGCTTGCCTTCCCGACCGGAGACGTTGTAGATCAAGTCGACGTCGCCATTCTCCAGCGCGGCGCTGGCTGCATCGGCGTCGTCGAAGATCCGTAGGTTGATCCCATCGAGGAACGGACCATCACCCCAATAGTCGGGATTCGCGACCAGGCGTATCTCTTCGCCCAGCCGGCGGCTCTCGAGCATGAAGGGGCCCGAACCCGCCGGCGTGTCGACGACCGTGTCGATTCCGGTCGGATCGAGAACAGACAGGAACTGCAGGAGATCAGTGATCTGCCGGTCGGCCACCGGTGCGTTGAAGTTCACCACCACGGTCTGGCCGTCGGGTGTCTCCCAATTCTCCACGATCGACATCGTGGCGAACAGGTTCTTGCCGTCCTCTGGATGGGCAGCCTTTTCGAGGGTCGTCGCAACGGCCGCCGAGTCGAGCGCGGCCCCGCTGTGGAATACGACATCGTCGCGGAGCGTGACCGTCACGGAGGTGTTGTCTTCCGCGATATCCCAGTCGGTGGCAAGCCAGGGAATCGGCTCACCTTCGGGTGTGTACTCGATGAGACTGTCGTAAAGGTTCTTGATGTAGGGAAAGTTCACGGCCGAGAACGCCATCGGATCGAATCCGTTGATCTCGTCCAGGATCGCCACTTCCAGCGTCCCGCCTGCCGCGGCGTCGCCATCGTCGGCGGCAGTGGTTGTCGTTTCTCCGCCGGCAGCCGTGGTCGTGGTCTCTCCGCCATCGGTCGCAGTGGTGGTCGTGGTGTCTTCGTCGGCCGTGCCGCCACAGGCGGCCACCACCAACATGAGGGCCAGCAGCAACGGAAAGAACCGTCGCTGCGACCGGGGATCGAGCTGTGCTTTCATATTCTCTCTCTCCTCCTTCCGGGCCGACCCTGCGCAGGATCGCCGTGTGGGGCCCGCGGCAGGTGCTGCCGTTGACGACGCCAGCATGCCATCCCCGGACACGAGGTGTCAATATTTTGAACACGAGTTCGTATATTCCGAGGCATTTGGTGCGGGAGAGAAGTCGGAAGGGTGGAAATGTGGCTGATCGTCCCGATGGTTCGGGATACCCGAGGGTGTTTAGGATAGTCGCAGCTCCGCCGCTGAGGCGAGCACCAATTCTGAATCGACCGTCTAGCGAGAATGGTGAGCACCAGTAGCGTGGATCAGCCCGAGCCGACGAACGACCCAGCTGCCGGATTGCTGCTCACGCTGAACAGAGGCATCCAGGTGCTCGAGCAGGTCGCCCGCGACCGCGGCCGGGCGACGGCGAAGTCGCTGGTGACCGACCTCGGGATCAATCTGGGAACCTGCTACCAGATCCTCCGCACTCTCCAGGCGAACGGTTACCTGCACCGACTCCCCGGAGGGCGATACACCCTCGGAACCCGAGTCGGCATGCTCGCCGACCAGTACGACAGCACAGCAGCTCCCCCGCCGGAGCTGATGGACACACTCCACGACCTGCACCAGGCGCTCAAGGAAACGGTCTACATCTCGATACGACGCAACAGGGGTTTCCCGATCGTGGGCGTACTGGAAGGAGTCAGGATCCTGCGAGTCGGCAACCTGACCGTCGGCTACAGCGGACACGCCAACGTCCGGGCGTCTGCCAAGGCGTTCTTGGCATACGCCCCCGTGGAAGCGCTCGACGACTTCTTCGACTCCCGGACGTTCCAACCGCTGACGCCGAACACGATCACCACATGGGAACAGTTCCTCGACGAGTTGGGCGCCACGCGCGCGCGGGGATACGGAGTCGACCGGGAGGAGTACACCTCGGGCGTGTCGTGCATCGGGGCAGCCATCTTCGCCGAGGACGGCCAACCATACGGGGCGTACGGCACATCTCTCCCGACGAGTCGGTTCCTCTCCGACGAGGCGATGATCGCACGCCACGTGATGGCGGCCGCCGAGCGAGCCTCCCGTCACATGGGTTATCGGGGACCGTATCCGCCCCTCCCCACAGAGGTGCGGACATGACCCCGGCGGAACTCTTCGACCTCACCGGTCGCGTCGCGCTCGTGACCGGTGGTGGAACTCACCTGGGGCGGGCGATGGCAGAAGCGTTGGCGGCCCAGGGGGCATTGACCCATGTCGCCGGTCGACGGCGGGATCTCATCGAAGAGACGGCCGGGTCCATTCGCGACCGAGGGCGCTGGTGTCGGGCGGTACCGATGGACATCACCGATCCGGATGCCGTCGGCTCGACGATGGCCGACATCGCCGCCGCGGTCGGGCCGCTCGACATCGTCGTCTGCAACGCGGGCGCCTCCGGAGAGCGCCTCTATCCGCCCGCCACCGACCTCGACGAGGTTCGAGCGACGCTGGAGTCGCATCTCCTCGGAACCGTCACGACTGCCAACGCCGCCGCCCGCCAAATGCTCCCCCGCGGTGCGGGCTCGATCGTGACCGTGTCCTCGGTGCACGGATCGCTCGCCGCCGACCCCCGCCTGTATGCGGGCCTCGATCTGGACCGACGGTCCAGTCTCGCCTATCAGATGTCGAAGGCTGCCATCATCGGGCTCACCCGCAACCTGGCTGCGGAGTTCGGGCGCTCCGGGGTCCGCGTGAACTGCATCAGCCCCGGCCACGTCCCCAAGCCGGAAGCCGACCCCGCGTTCGTCGCCCGAGTGCGAGACGGCAATGCTCTCGGCATCGTGGGCGTCGCCGACGACCTGAAGGGCGCGGTCGTCCTCCTCGCGTCTGACGCAGGCAGATTCATCACCGGACACAACCTCGTCGTCGACGGTGGCTGGTCGATTTGGTGACCGCAAAGGCCGACACACGCCGAGCCCATGCAACGAAAGGACCCCAGATGCGCATCGCCACCCTCGGGCTGAGCCACGAGTCGAACACCTACGCACCGGTGCACGCCACACTCGACCGGTGGCTGGCAGCCGGTCCGGTCGCCGGCGAAGCGCTGGTCGCGGAGTTCGCGAACTCGAACGCAACCCTCGGTGGGTATCTGGAAGCGGGTGACGCCGATCGCGACGTCGACGTGGTCCCGCTCCTCTTCTTCCGTCTCACGCCGATGAATGCAATCACGTCCGAGGCGTTCGAGCACATGGTCGGGGGACTGCTCGACGCCCTACGGGAACAGGGCCCGTGGGATGCAGTGCTGCTCGCCCTGCACGGTGCGGCGGTCTCGGAGGGATACCGGGACGCTGACGGCGAGATCCTCCACCGGGTCCGCCTGTTGGTGGGCGAGGACGTGCCCATCGGCGTCTCGCTCGACATGCACGCCAACATCTCACAGAAGATGGTGGACAACGCCACGATCATCAACACGTACATGACCAACCCGCATCTCGACCCGCGCCCTCGCGCACGGCGCGTCGCCGATTTGATCATCCGCACGGTGCGCGGCGAGATCCAGCCGATGAAGGCGCTGGAGATGCCCCCGCTGGCGATCAACATCCTGCGGCAGGGAACCAGCGACTCTCCCATGAAGGAACTGGTCGCCTTCGCTGCCGAGCAGGCGGCACGTCCCGGCGTGCTGTCAGTGAGCACCGCCGAAGGCTTCCCGTACGCGGACGTCGAGGAGATGGGGATGGCGTTCATCGCTATCACTGACGGCGACCAAGAGCTCGCAGACGACGTGGCGCGACGGCTGGTCCGGGCGGCGTGGGACGCTCGCTCCGAGATGGCCGGCGAAGGAAGTGACATCGACGAAGCGCTACTCCATGCTGCAGCAGCGACCGAGCACCCAGTCGTCCTGCTCGATGTCGGAGACAATGTAGGTGGCGGCAGCCCCGGCGACTCCACTCACGTGCTGGCCGCCGCCCAGCGTCTGGGTGTAGGAGGCCTGTTCCAGTCCTTCTGTGATCCGGCAGCCGCCGAAGCCTGCATGGCCGCCGGTGTCGGGGCCACCGTCGAGTTGGAGGTCGGGGGCAAGACCGACGACCTGCACGGCTCCCCTGTCTCGATCCGAGGCACGGTGCGCGTCCTCGATAGCGGCAAGTTCGAGGACCCCGGTACCACACACGGCGGCTTCCGGTTCTTCGACACCGGCCGCCGCGCCGTGGTCCACACCGAGGACGGGCAAACGCTGCTGCTCGAGAGCCTGCCGCTCGGGAATCCCAGCCTCCAGCAGCTGATCAGCGTCGGCATCAACCCCCACACCCAGCCGATCATCGTCGCCAAGGGCGTCCATTCCCCCAGGGGAGCGTTCGAACCGATCGCAGCGGAAATGATCTGGCTGAACACGCCGGGATGCACGAGCGCCGATCTCTCGACTCTCGAATTCCGGCACCGCCGGCGGCCCATGTTCCCCTTCGAAGCAGACACCGAGTACCAACCCGGCTGAGCCGGGACCGACCCGAACCGATCGGAGCCATCGATGACCACGTTTCACGACCGCGACGCCGCCTTCGCCGCACTCGATCCCCTGCTCAGCGCCGCACCCGGGCCCGACACCACCGTACGCGCCGCCATCCGCCACGACCGGCTCCTGTTCCTCTCCGGTCAGGTCGCCTTCCGCGGCTCCGAACTGCTGGCTGTCGGTCGACTGGGCGACGACGTGGACGTGGCGACCGGCCAGGCGTGCGCCCGCCAGTGCGCCGTCAACCTGCTGGGGCGGACCCAGGAACTCATCGGCTCCCTGGCCGACGTCGAGCAGGTGGTCAAGCTGACGGTATTCGTGGCCAGCGCCCCTGGGTTCCGGGAACAGCACGTCGTCGCCAACGGCGCCTCCCAGGTGTTCCGCGACGTCCTGGGCGAGGCCGGCACTCATGCTCGCTCGGCGGTGGGAATGGCAGAACTCCCGCTGGGGACACCGGTCGAGGTGGAGGCCATCATGGCCGTCCGCTGACGGCAACTCCGATCAGAACACGGTGTGGACGAGCTCGGTGACGCGATAGTCGTCGTCGACCATCAGCAGGACGCGCCACTTGTCGAACGTTGTGCAAGGATGCCCGATTCCGAACCCGACGAGATCCCCGACCGCCAACGAATCGTCGGGGTGGAGATCGAGATACGAGTGCTGGTCGTTGATGACAGCGACCTGGATCGGCGCGATCTCCTCCACGCGCGACGAGCCCAGTCGGCGCACCTTCTTCGCGACCGGCAACCGCCCATCGGATGCGGCGTCCCGCTTGCCAAGTCCCACGAGCGCTCGGGTCGGCTCGGGACGGGACAGAACCGCTCCCCACACTTCGATCGCCGGCTGGAGCCGGAATTGATCGTCGACGCGGGGAGAGGCACCCATCGGGGACGTCCAGTGGTATCCGACATCGTCGTGGCTGATGTAGCCACCGGTGCGGAGCACGACCCGGGCAGGGACGTCGCCGAGGTCCAGCCTCGAGAAGCGGTCGACGACGTGGTCGAAGTATGCGCTACCGCCAGCAGTGACGATCACCTCGGGAGAGGGCTCGAACAGTCCCTCGTGGTGAAGGGCGTGCGCCGCCTCCACCACGCGGTCGAGGAAATCGACCACGACCTCGGCAGCCGTCCGATCGCCCTCCGCATCGAGGATCCCCTCGAATCCAGATACGCCGGTGAGCAACAGTTGGGGAGAGGCGACCGTTGCCCGGGCCACCGCGAGCGCCTCCTCGAGCGATCGCACCCCCGTCCTCCCGCCCGGAGCGCCGACCTCCAACAGCACGGGCAGGCGGGGGGATCCGGGCAGGCCTCCGAGCACGTCGCTGAGGAGCCGCACGCCGGCGAGAGAGTCGACATAGCACAGCACGTCGAACTCGGCGGCGACCGCTGCACCGAGCCACTCGATCTCGGCGGGGACGACCACCTGGTTGGCGATCAGTACTCGCGGCACCCCGGCGGCACGCATCATGGCCGCCTGCCAGACGGTGGCGGCTGTGATCGCCCACGAGCCATCGTCGAGTTGGATGCGGAAGATCGCGGGGGCCATCGTGGTCTTCCCGTGCGGGGCGTGTGACACGCCGTGGCGCGCGCAGAAGGCGGCGATCGTGGCGCTGTTGTGGCGGAGCGCCGACTCGTGGAGAAGGGCCACCGGAAAGCCCAGGTCGGTGTCGAACACGTCCCATCCGATGCCCCCGGTGAAGCCGAACGGCAGGCCCTTCAGCCCTGTGTCCGGTCTGGCAGAGTGGTTCATCGCGGACGGGCTTGCTGCGGTCGATCCCACGTCCGCAATTGTAACGATCCGTCCCGATGGCGAATGGCCCCGGATCGGTATGATCGCCGCTCGAATGAACACCGGCTTCCCGCCCTCCGGCATGTGGCGCTTCGCCTCACTCCTTCCGGTCGCCGACCCCGGCTCCGTGATCTCACTCGGCGAAGGCGGCACCCCCCTCATCGAGGCCGGTGGCCCCACACTCTCGGGTCTGCCCCTCGCCTCGTTGACGATGAAGGCCGAGCACCGGAACCCGACCGGGTCCTTCAAGGACCGGATCGCGGCGGTGGCGACCGCTCTCATTCGCGAGGGAGGTCTGGCTGGGACCGTCGGAACCTCGTCCGGCAACGGCGGGGCGGCGATCGCGGCATATGGCGCCAGAGCGGGGTTCCCCGTGGTTCTGTTCACCACCTCCGGCATCGTCGACGGCAAGCTGGAGCAGATCCTCGCCCACGGAGCCACCGTCCACATCGTGAAGCCCGGCGACGGATCCGCCACCGAAGAAGCGGCGCCCACCATCGCCCGGCTGGCAGACGAGGCCGGCTGGCTTCCCTTCTTGACCGGCGCCCGCTACCTCCCTGCGGCGATGCAGGGCGCCGAGACGATCGCCTTCGAACTCGCCGAACAGCACGCCGACGCCGATGTCGTCTACGTTCCCGTCGGCGGAGGGGGACTTCTCGGATCGATTTGGCGCGGTTACGAGCGGCTCGGCGTCACACCACCCCGGCTCGTCGGGGCACAACCGGCCGGTTGCCCCACGCTCCTTCGCGGCGTCGCGGGTGACACTTCTCCGCTCCCCGGACCGGTGACCACCACCATCTCGGGTCTGCAGGTTTCGGTGTTGTTCGACTTCGGGGCGATCGATGCCGTTCGCCAGGGCGGCGGCCACGTGGTCGAAGTCACGGACGAGGAAGCATGGGCCGCGCAGCGGCTGCTCGCCCGGGAGGAGGGGCTTTTCGTGGAACCAGCGGGAGCCACGGCGCTGGCCGGAGCCCTCCGTGATCTGGAGGTTGGGCGGTTGGCGCCCGGCGAGCATGCAGTTGTCGTGCTCTCCGGTGCCGGCCACAAGGATCCCTCAGCGGTGAGGAGGCTGGTGGGAGACAATCAGCCCATTCGAGTGGCCGCGTCAGATGTCGAGGCTGCCTTCGATCGCGTGCGGGGGCTGGCGTGAGTACCCGGCGCGTCGACGCAGGACCAGCGGGAGGCTTCGACATCCATCGGATCGAGAGCGGCAAACCCGGACCACGAGTGGTCGTGCTCGGCGGTGTCCATGGCGACGAAACCGAAGGTGCGTTGGCCGCCGGCCGGCTCGCCGCCGATCCGCCCGCTCCCGTCCGGGGATCGATAGACATCGTCCCGGTCTGTCACGAGGCGGCGTTCGCCGCCGACAGCCGTACGAGTCCGATCGACGACGGCAACTTGGCGCGCGTGTTTCCCGGCGACCCCGACGGCTCGCCGACCGCGCAACTCGCGCATCACATCTTTGGTGAGGTCCTCGACGGGGCCGACTTTCTCATCGACCTCCACACCAGTGGGCAGAGCTACGACATGCCGTTCCTCGCCGGTTACCGGGGAACAGCGCCGGCCGAAGGCAGTATCGGCGAGCGGGCCGCCTTGGCGTTTGGGGCAGACTTCGTCTGGCGGCATCCTCATAGATCGACGGGCCGCACGGTGAGCGTCGTCAAGCACGCCATCTACTGCGAGTCCCCCGGATTCGGCCCGACGGACATCGACATGGTCGAGCGCTATGCAGCGGGTGTGCTACGTGTTCTCGACGAACTCGGCGTTGTGATGGGACCGCCCCGGCGCACGCAGTCGCAGACCCGCGTGAGCGGCGGTGGAGACCTGGACCGAGACATGATGTCTGTCGGTCACCGAGGCGTGTTCCTCTCAGAGGTGGTCAGCGGTCAGCGGGTCACGGCAGCACAGCGGCTGGGCAGGGTGGTGGACGTGGCAGGCAATCTCCTCGCAGAACTGACGGCGCGGTCCGACTCCTTCGTGATGGCGCTCAAGCGTCGCTCCCCCGTCGTTCCCGGCGACCTCGTGGTCTGTCTCGCCGGGCCGGAAAGCGATTGAATCTGCTCACGATAGGAATAACCGACTGCGGACAAACTGAACGAGCGGTATCGTCCGCGTTTCATCTTGACGGAGCGGACGTGGGGCTCAACGAACGGCAGATCGATCACTTCCACGAGCTCGGCTACGTACCGGTGCACGGCCTGCTCGATCCCAGTACATACCTCGATCCCGTCGCAGCGGAGTACACGCTGGTGCTGGACCGGCTGGAGGCCGACCTCCGCGAGCGGAGGCAGCTCCGATCCACCGCCGTCGGCCACTCGTTCGCTGAACGCTTCAACCACATCGTCGCCGAGACCGGAAGTGCCCACTCGCAGTACTTCGACTTCTCCTTGCCGCAAACCGGGATCGACGCGGACACCCCGATGTGGACCGGGCCGGCCGTCTTCTCCCTGCTGACGAGTCCCGCGCTCCTCGACGCGGTGGAGTCGCTGCTGGGGGGTGAGATCCAGTCGAACCCGGTGCAGCATGTCCGCATCAAGCCGCCCGAAGGCCTCGTCTCCCCCGAGCTGGCGGCGGGCCAACATGCCCTCAACGCCACGTCCTGGCATCAGGACAACGGAGTGATCACCGAGGATGCCGACGACTCGGACATCCTCACAGTGTGGATTCCCCTGACCCGCGCCACCGTCCGCCACGGCTGCCTACAGGTGATTCCGACAAGGCACCGGGGCGACATCTTCGTGCATTGTCCGGGGGGACCGTCTGGCCTCGAGATCCCGTCGTCGGTGCTCTCCCGCGAGGCGGCCGTGCCGGTTCCACTGGAACGTGGCGATATTCTCTTGCTGCACCGTCGGACCCCCCACGCCTCACTGTCGAACACCAGCGACGAGATCCGGTGGAGCTTCGACCTGCGCTACAACCCCGTCGGTCAGGCCACTGGCCGCAGCGCCTTTCCGGGATTCGTCGCCCGCAGCCGGTTGAATCCCGCCAGCGAACTCCGCGATCCGGTCGAGTGGGCCCGCATGTGGTCGGACACCCGCCACCGCCTGGCAGAGGCCGAACTGGGTCGGTTCAACCGATGGAACTCCGACGCCCCCGCCTGTGCCTGAAGGCATGCGGCCACGTGACGTCCGACACTGCTCATGTCCGGCCGTCGTCCATCCGCTACCCTTCGATCCGCTTGACAACCAGATCCGCCCCGGTCCGGCATCCGGCGACATTTTCCCCGGAATACAGGTTCCCAGGAAAGCGACCGAGTCCCAGGAACCGATGAGACTGCCGACAGACCGCTGACCGGGGGAAACGCAAGCCCGGCGGGTGTAGTTCAATGGCAGAACACGAGCTTCCCAAGCTCGATACGGGGGTTCGATTCCCCTCACCCGCTCCATCCATCCGTCTCCAGCGATCCCTCAGTGCTTCCGCGGGCCAGATTGGACGTATACGTCCCTTCTAACCCTGGGTTCGATCGGACGCTCGTCCCTCGTTGACGCTCCCTCGACGGACTGGTACACACAGCCCGGATGTCGACTGCTCCTCCACCGGCCGGAGCGTTCCGAGCGCTGGGGATCGCGACGCTCGCGTTCGCCACGAACTTCTGGGCGTGGGGACTGATCTCGCCCCTGGCGCCGTCCTTCACCGAACTCCTCGCCCTCGACCCCCTCCAGGTGTCGATCATGGTGGCGACGCCGGTGCTCCTCGGCTCACTCGCCCGGATCCCACTCGGCGCCCTCACCGACCGCCTCGGTGGCAGGGCGATGTTCATCGCGCTGAGCCTCGTGGTCACCATCCCGTTGGTGTTGCTCGCCTTCTGGCAGACCTTTCCGGCCCTCCTGCTCGGCGGCCTCGTCCTCGGCCTCGCCGGGGCGTCGTTCGCCATCGGCATTCCGTTCGTCAACGCCTGGTTCCCGCCCGAGCGGCGCGGGTTCGCCCTCGGCGTCTACGGGGCCGGCAACATCGGCACCGCCATCGCCGGATTCACCGCCCCGACCCTGTTCGACCGGGTGGGCTCGCCGGCGCCCTTCCTGGTCGTGGCCGGGGTGATGCTGGCCACGGCGGCGATCGTGGCCGTCGTCGCCCGCGATGCTCCCGGCAGGAGCGCCGGCTCGGCAACGGTCGTCCAACGGATGCGTGCCGCCCTGGGATTGCGCATCACCCTGGACCTGGCTGCCCTCTACGCACTCACCTTTGGGGGCTTCGTCGCCTTCGGCGTCTACCTCCCGACATACCTGCGCACGGCGTACGGACTGACCCCGACCGACGCCGGAGCACGCGCGGCCGGTTTCATCGTCCTCGCCACCGTTGCCCGCCCGCTGGGCGGGTGGCTGTCCGACCGGCTCGGTGCACCGAAGATCCTTGCGGTCTCGCTCGGGGTGATCGCCGCCGGGGCCGCGCTGGTGGCCTTCACGCTCCCCCTGGCCGCGGCCACCGTGCCGTTCCTCGCCATCGCCGCCGGTCTCGGACTCGGCAACGGCGCCGTGTTCGCCCTCGTCGGGCGGGGCGTTCCCGGCGACCGGGTGGGAGCAGTCACCGGGTTCGTCGGCGCCGCCGGCGGACTCGGGGGCTTCGTGCCGCCCCTGGTGATGGGTGCCGTCTACTCCCTCACCGACGACTACCTCATCGGACTGATGCTCCTCGCCGTGGTGAGCGCCGCCGCGCTGTGGTACTCGCTGGCTCGATTCGGCCTGGCACCGCTCGACCCGTCACCGTAAGAAGCGGTGGAACAGGAGCGCCATGAGCGCCAGGACGGCCGAGATCGACGTTGCCGCCCAGGCCAAGGCGGCATCCCCGTCGAGGAAGCCTTCGGCAGCCACGATCACCAGGAAGATCTGCAGGCTCAGGATGAGCAAGACGTACACGAGGATGGCGTTGGTCACCTTCCGACGACGTCCGGGCAGACTCATGCGTGCGGTCCTGTCTCCGCCTCCAATGCCCACACGGTCCCGTTCCGGATCTCGACGTCGATTCTCGCCAGCGGCCGCTCCGGTGGCCCGGCGATGGGGCGGCCCTCCACATCGAAGAGACCTTCGTGACACGGGCATTCGAAGTGCTGGTCGCCACCGCTCCAGAACACGACACAGCCGAGGTGGGTGCACTTCTGGCTGAATCCGAGCACCGTGGTCTCGTCGACCCGGACGAAGATCGCGGGGTCCCGCTCTGTCGGATACGCCGCCAGGTGACTGCCCCCGACCGGAATGTCGTCGAGTGCCACCACCGGGGTCGGGACACCGCCCTCCACCCGCCGCAGCGACGCCCACAGGCTCATGAGCGCACCGCCACCGGCGAATGCCCCCGAGGCGAGAACCAGGTACCGGGCGAAGTCGCGTCGCGTGATGTCATCCTCACCCTCGGCGGTGATCGGAAAGTCTCGTCTCCAGATCGGGATCTCTGAGTTTCGATCAGGCATCGGCAAACTCCTCCAGACCGAAGGGGTCGTCCAACCAGTGGCGGGTGGAGCGTCCGATGAAGATGTCGATTGGGCCGGGTTCCTCCACCACGAGGGCAACCTTGGTCCGCACCGACTGGTTCCCGAACTGCCAGTCGCGCACCAGGGTGCCGGTACGCGTTCGTTCGAATTCCTCGCGACTTCCGTACCAGAGCGCATCCGACGGGCACACCGATGCGCACATCGGTTTGAGGCCTTCGGACGTGCGGTCGTAACACATGTCGCACTTCATCATCTGGTCGAACTCGGCCACGTACTTCGGGATCCCGAAGGGACAGGCGTAGACGCAGTTCGAACAGCCGATGCACCGTGGCGTGAGCGCGGATTGGACGACGCCGTCCTCGTTCTGCTTGATGGCGTCGGCCGGGCACACGTGGGCACACGTCGGGTCCTCGCAGTGCATGCACACCATCGGCACGGTCTGGGTGGAATGGAATCGGTCCACGGTGTCCAGCTGGATCAGCGACACGCCCCGATGTGTCCCACACTCCGAGCAGGCCTGGACGCACGCCCGACAGCCGATACAGCGGCTGTGGTCGATGGCGAACACCGCATGGTCCGGGGCGACGACGGTGGTCACGGGCCCGTCCCGTGATGAATCGTCAGATCCCGATCGTCGCGCACGTCGCCGCGACCGCCGGCCAGCTCGACCCGCACCGCCGAGACCTTGTACTCGGGGATCTTGGACACCGGGTCGAGCGCGCGCTGGGTGAGCAGGTTGGCCGACTGTGACCCCGGCCAGTGGTACGGGATGAACACGGTGTCGGGACGGATCGTCTCGACCACCTTGGCCGGAGCCACCATCGAGCCGCGACGCGAAGTCACGCGCACCAGATCACCGTCCGTTGCGCCAATCGTTTCGGCCAGCCGCGGGTGCATCTCGCACAGCGGTTCGGGGTACTGGTCCACCAGGGGACCGATCCGGCGTGTCTGGGTGCCGGACAGGTACTGACTGATGACCCGGCCGGTGGTGAGCCACACGGGGTACTCCGCGTCGACCTCCTCGGCAGGAGGACGCCAGGAGGTGGGCAGGAAACGGGCTCGCCCGTCCGGGTGATAGAAGGTACCGCCCTCGTACAGGCGCGGGGTTCCCGGATGGCCTTCCTCCGGGCATGGCCAGAAGACGCCTTGCTCTGCCACCACCCGCTCCCAGGTGATCCCGGCGTAATCGGCTGCCCCGCCGGCAGAGGCCACCGTCAGCTCGTGGAAGATCTGCTCGGTGTCGGTGTACGGGAAGAACCTGGCCTTCCCGAGCCGGTCGGCGATGTCGCAGACGATCTCCCAATCGCGCCGTGCGTTCCCGGGAGGGGCGACCGCCGCGTTGATCTTCACGACCCGGCCTTCGAGCGTGGTGACGGTTCCCTCGTCCTCCTCATGGAGCGAACCGGGCAGCACGAGGTCGGCATGGTGGGCCGATTCCGACAGGAAGAAGTCGATCGCCGTGTAGTGCTCGAGTCGGTCGAGCGCCTCCCGGGTGAACGTGGCGTCGGGCAGGGACACGAGTGGGTTGAAGCAGATCGACAACAGACCCTTGATCTCACCGGCGTGGATGGCGTTCATGATCTCCTGGGCGCTCAGCCCCTTGCCCGGGATCTCAGCCTCGTCACAGCCCCAGACCGCCGCCACCTCTGCCCGATGGACGGGGTTGGTGATGTCACGGTTGCCTGGGAGTTGATCGCATTTGTGGCCGTGCTCCCGGCCACCCTGCCCGTTCCCCTGCCCCGTGATCGTGCTCACCCCGCATCCCGGCTTGCCGTACTTGCCGGTCGCCAGACCGAGGTTGATGCAGGCGAGGACGTTGTCGACACCCTTGACCGAGTGCTCGATCCCTCGAGCGTGGAGGAGGATGCCCGTGGGAGAACGCGCCCACAGTCGGGCAGCTTCCTCGATCCGTCCAGCGGGGACACCCGAGATGGCCTCCGCCCACTCGGGAGTGGCATCGGACACCGCGGCGAGGGCGTCGTCGAACCCGTTGGTGTGGTCGGCGATGAACCGTTCGTCGATCCACCCCTCCCGGGCGATGATGTGCAGCATGGCGTCGAGCACGGCGAGGTCCGTGCCTGGCTTGACGCCCAGGAACACGTCTGCCCGTCGGGCGATCGGCGTCACCCGCGGGTCCATCACGATCAGCTTGGCTCCCCGGTCGCGCGCCCTCCAGATGTAGGACGTGGTGATCGGATGACACTCGGCGATGTTCGCCCCGGCCACGAACACGACATCCGCCAGCGGGATGTCCGACCACGGGTTGGCGGCCCGGTCGATGCCCAGCGCCTTCTTGCCGGCCGCACCGGCCGACACCATGCACAGCCGGCCGTTGTAGTCGAGGTTGGCCGTGCCGATGCCGAGACGGGCGAACTTCCCGATCAGATAGGACTTCTCGTTGGTGAGCGAGACCCCGGAGAGCACGGCGAAAGAGTCCGGTCCGTGCTCGGCCTGGATGCGACGGATCTCGGACGCGACCCGGTCCAGCGCCTGATCCCACCCGACGGCGCGGAAGCCGCCCACGGCCGAAGGATCCCGTTCCAGCGGTTCATGGAGACGGTCGGGGTGCGACCCCTGCAGGTAGCGCTTCACGCCCTTGGGACACAGCCGGCCTTCGTTGAAGGGGAAGTCGTACCGCGGTTCGAATCCCACGACCTCCTCGTCCTTGACCTTGAGCCGGATACCGCACTGCTGGCCGCAGAAGCAGCAATGGGTGTCGACGATCCGGTCGAAGTCGACATCAGCGTCCCATCCTCCCGGCGGCGTCCGATTGAGGTGAGGCCCATACCGTTCGATGAGCGCCTCCTCGGTGACGGGGATCCGCGCCATTCCTCAGCCTCCGATCATGCCGCGTCGGGAGGAGCGGACCGCCTGGGCGAAGGCCACCAACCGGCGCCGACAGCGCGGGCAGACGTCCTGGTAGCTGGCACCGTCCGGGGTGGAGTAGTCGAACCCGACCTGGGGAAGCACAGTCTTGAGGTCCGTCATCTGCAGCACCGACGCGAACTCGTCGCCGCACTCGGAGCACGCCGCGGACGGTCCTTCGTCGGCCTCCCGCTTGTAGAACGCCACCCCCAAGTTCGCCGGTCGCTGGAGGATGTGGAAGAGCTTGCCAAAGGGGATGTAGAGAAGCCCGACAATCACCGTGAGGGCGTGGAGCACGTTGAGAAAGGTGTAGAACCGCCCCGCCATCCACAGCGACGAGGCGGTCAACATCAGACCGGTGACGGACACGGCGAACAGTCCGGCGAGCGCCGCGAAGTCCGAGGCCCGCTCCAGTGCGATCGCACCCTGGTCGCGGAAGCGGCGGCCGAGAACGATCACCACGCCCGCGATCACCAGGCTGGCGGCGATGTTGAGGACGTGGAAGACGAGGAATCCGAAGAAGCTGCGGGAATCGAACGTGACCGTCGCCAGCGGACCGAAGTACATCTGATAGATGCGCCCTGTCTGGTCGACGGACTCGAAGTGGAACCAACCGAAGGTGAGCGGAAACGTGACCAGCGCCGCCAACACGCAACCCCAGAAGAGAAGCTGGTGAGCCACCCACCTGGTCTTCGACCGGCCTCTGATGAACCGCTGCAGCGCCAGGTTCGTCACGATCATGCCGGCCAGGGCAATCAGGTTGCGGCCCAGCTTCCCGCTCCGCCGGAACGCCTCCCATCCACGCTGGTTCAGGAGTGCGGTGGGCGGGCG
>DATKEC010000048.1:0-2153 GCA_035544575.1 Acidimicrobiia bacterium | reverse complement strand
ACCGGCTTGTCGCACTTGCACGCTCGGCCGGCGTGGCACCGAACTCGGTGCGTGTCGCCGTGTGTGGCGATGCTCTGGTTGCACTCGTCGACGCGGCCGGATGTGAGCTGGCTGGGAGGACGGCGGTGGACGTGACGATCGTAGTGACGGTCCATCCCCAGCTGCTTCCCGGTGGACCTGCGACGGTCTCCTACGTGCACACGGAACCGACGAATCCCTACCGGAGCCGGCCATGAGGCAACGAGGCTCGGTCACCTTCTGGCTGCTCGGGCTGTCGTTCGCGATGTTGACCCTCGGTGTCCTGAGCGTCGACTTGTGGGCGTTGATCGCGGAGCGGCGCGAGCTGGCGGCGGTGGCCGACGCGGCAGCAACGGCGGCCGCCACGGCTATCGATGAGGGGGAGTGGCGATCCAGTCAGGTCTTGATGCTCGACCGGGACGAGGCGATCCGGCGGGCGTTGCCGCTGGTCGAGGATCTCCAAGCCTCCATCGACTTCGGCGCCGACGGGGTCACCGTCACCGTTTCGGTGCGTCGGACGGTCGAAACTGCCCTGCTCGGTCTGGCGGGTCGGGAAGCCGTGACCGTCGGCGCCTCGTCGGTGGCAACCGCGTCGCTGCGGGACTGATGGGTGATCTCACCCACTCTCTCAGCCGAGCGCCCGCCTCAGGAAGGCCGCCATCTGACCGCGGCTGACGGGATCGGTCGGACAGAACCGGGTGCCGTCGGCGGTACATCCGCGGGTGATCCCGGCCGCCGCCACTGCCGCGATGTCAGCTTCGAAGAGGGAGCCGTCGTCGTCGACGAAGGTGTTGGCGGCCCCGGTGGGCAGCTGCAGCGCCCGTACGAGAAACGCCGCCATCTCTCCGCGGGTGACAGGATCCGCGGGGCAAAATCGCGTGCCGTCCGCGGTGCAGCCCTGGGTGATGCCAGCCGCGGCCACCGCCGCGATCTCGGACTCGAAGGTTGACCCACCGACATCGGTGAACGAATGCGAGGCGGAGGTTGTCAGCCCCAGCGCCCGGGTCAGGAAAGCGGCCATCTGATCCCGCGCCACCGCCGCCGTCGGGCAGTAGAGGTGGTTGGTGGCATCACATCCCTGCGTGATGCCGGCGGCGACGAGCCATTCGATGTCCGATTCGAATTCGCTGGCATCGTCATCTCGGAAGGTGCCCGTCCAAGTCGCGCGATCGGGGGAGAAGGGAAGGCGGCCGGACTGGAACCACGCAGTGAGCGGCCACTCCTCGATCGTGGTGGCCATCTGCATCCCGTCGCGCCACCCGGCCGCCACGGTCGATCCGTCCCAGATCCGCCAGTCGGTCTCCTTGTCGAGGTTGAACCAGATGAACCCGACGACGTTGGGATGATCGGCGGTGTAGGCGAACAGGTCCCGAATCCAGGCGTCGCGGTCGCCGCCGAATGTGGAGCTGGCGACCTGGGCGACGACGTACGGCTTGGAGGGAGCAAAGGTGCGAAGTTCCGCCACGACGCCGTTCAGCGTCTCACCGACGGTCGTCCAGCGGTCGATCGAAGTGCCGAAGTTGTAGGCGGAGAACCCGATGAGGTCGACGATGTCGTCGCCCGGGTAGTAGTCGGCGAGCTGATACGGGGGCGTGGACCACCCGTTCGGCGCAAACACGAAGCGGACCGTCGTCTCGTCGAGTCCGACGCGGCGAAAGCTGTCAACGAACTTGCCGTACGCCACCCGGAACGCCCCCGGATCCATCCCGTATGGCGTCCAGTCCCCGTTCATCTCCTGCAGCGGGGCGACGAACAGTGAGCGGCCGGAACCGCGGTCGGTCCAGGCCTTGACCTTGGCGGCGAAGGAGGCGATCGCGGCATCATGGGCTCCGGCGGCGATGGCCCCGGCGGTGGCTTGGATGGTGACGTTTGCAAAGGGCGTCGACTGCGCCGACCAGGCCTGCTCCAGAATCCAGTCCACGTTCTGTGCGGACTGACCGATGTCGTGGAAGGAGCCCTGAATCGACACTCGCTTCCCGGAGGCGGATCCCAACGCCGTCAGATCCGCGCCCGACTCCCAGTCCTCGGAGTAGACGCCGGAGAGAACCACATCTTCGCCCGTCGTCGGTGCGGCGGCGGCGACGGGCGGCGCGAGTGCCGCCGACGAGGCGACCACCAGGGCAACGAAAGGAACG
>DATKEC010000047.1:0-5853 GCA_035544575.1 Acidimicrobiia bacterium | reverse complement strand
AAGGACCGAAGACTGAGGCCCTCAAGATGGCGCCGGGGTGTGCGTTCCGGCGGCGGCCCGCCGGCCTCGACTGCGACTCGTGAAACGGGTCAGAAGTAGCAGTTGGGGCCCCCGAAGGGACCCCAACGACTGCGAGTCCGCCTGTAAGCCGGATTCTGTCCGGAGCAGCCGCTCCGGGGCGATCATCCATCTGGGGTCGACATTGCTGGCGACCTCGTTGCGGTCTACCCGGGATTTGACCGGCGGGCCACCGACATCCCTGTATGACCTTGCTCCGGGTGGGGTTTGCAAAGCCGCTCCGGTCTCCCGGTGCGCTGGTGAGCTCTTACCTCACCGTTTCACCCTTGCCTGTGCTCATCGCTGAGCCATCGGCGGTCTGCTCTCTGCTGCACTTTCCGTCAGGTCACCCCGCCTGGGAGTTACCCAGCACCCTGCCCTGTGGAGTCCGGACTTTCCTCGGCGGCGCCCTTGACGGGTCACCTGCCGCGATCGCCCGGCGAACTCACAACAGGAAACGCTACCTGGTCCCGATTCCTTCCGGTTCGCGTGCGACGGACCCAGGCCCTCGAGGCGGTCAGCACATGTTTGTGGCCCGGAGGACAAAATCGGGGCGTCTGTTGTCGATGAATCGACTCCTGCGCGGCCGCCTCACACCCGATGACGGCTCTTTCGGAAAAGTCACTTCCGGGCCGTCACCGACTCTACGCGCGTTTTCGTGATCCTGCGATCGCCCCGCCGAGGCCGCCGAAGACGACGGCGAGGAGGGCGAGCCACAGCACCTGGGCGGTGGGGGCGGGGCTTCCACCGAGGCGCGTGATCACGAGTACGAGCGCGGCGATCGCCAACCCGGTGACCGAACCGTGGAATCGGTGGGCGACGAGGGCGATTCGTCCCGCCGCGTACCCGCCGACCCCGAATCCGATGAGGATCGCGGTGGTGAGGCCAGCGAGGGCGGCGTCATCCATTCCGATTGCCGCGAGAATCGCCCAGAACAGCAACGACAGCACTGTCGCGGCGAGAGCACCGATGCCGAGACCGGTGAGTATCGCCAGGACACGGAGAGATGCCAGCACGCTCCGGCGAGGGTAGGCGCCGCGATTCCGCGGGTTAGATCGGACGTATACGTCCGATCTAACCCTGGGTTCGTTTGGACGTCGGCGGACTTCGTACACTCGCGGGGATGCAATGGTCCGGGATCCTCGGTCGGCTCGCCTCGGGTGAAGACCTGACGCGCAACGAAGCTCGCGACGCGATGGCGGCGATCATGGCGGGCGACGCCACGCCTGCCCAGATCGCGGCGCTGATCGTCTCGCTCCGCATCAAGGGCGAGACGGTCGACGAGATGACGGGCCTGGTCGAGGCGATGCGGGCCGCGGCGGTCACCGTCGACATCGGTGTGCCGGTCGTCGATCTCGTCGGAACGGGTGGAGACCGCTCTGGCACGTTCAACATCTCGACCACCGCCGCCTTCATCGCAGCCGGCGCGGGAGCGAAAGTCGCCAAACACGGCAATCGCTCGGCTTCGTCGAAATGCGGATCAGCTGACGTGCTCGAAGGTCTCGGTGTTCGGATCGATCTCGAGCCCGAAGCCACCGCCGAGATGGTCCGCGACGTCGGTTTCGGCTTCTTCTTCGCACCGAGATACCACCCGGCGATGCGCCACGCCGGACCGGTCCGCACCGAGCTCGGCATCCCGACGGTGTTCAACTTCCTCGGTCCGCTCGCCAACCCGGCGGGTGCGACTCGTCAGGTGATCGGTGTGTCGGATCATCGGATGGCAGAAAAAATGATCGGCGTTCTCAGGAGCCTCGGTTCCGAGTACGCCTTCGTCGTCTACGGCGAGGACGGTCTCGACGAGTTCACGACCACCGCCCCCACGTTCATCTACCGGCTGCGAAACGGCGAGATCACCACCGCTGAGTTCACACCGGAAGACCTCGGTGTGGCCCGGTCCCGCCCCGAGGATCTCCTCGGGGGAGAGGTCGCCGAGAACGTGGTCATCACCCGCGCGATCCTGGCCGGTGAGCAGGGCCCGAAGCGCGACGCGGCAGTGGTGAATGCCGCACCCGCGTTGGTGGTTGCGGGGCTGGCCGAAGGCTTCGTCGACGGTGTGCAACTGGCAGCCGCGACGATCGACTCGGGTGCCGCGGAGGCAGTGCTGGAGCGCGCCGTGTCGGTCAGCAACGCGTTCGGCTCCTGATGGCGAACCCGTCGGCGTCGGACCTCGTCGAAGCTCTCCGCCGCGCCGGGATGCGCATCACCCGTCCGCGGACGGTGCTGTGCGAGGTGCTGGCCGAGGCGCGACACGAACACCTCACCCCGCAAGTTCTTCACGCCCGAGCCCAGCAGCGACTGGGCAGTCGGATCGATCCGTCGACGGTGTACCGGACCCTGGAAGCGCTCACCGAGTGCGGTGCCGTCTACCACGTCCATCTGGGGCACGGTGCAGCCGTCATCCACCTGAGTGACCTCGACGCCCACCACCACCTGGTGTGCGAGATTTGCGATCACACCGTCGACTTGCCCATCGACGAGGTCACCGCACTCACCGATCACATCGGGCAGCGCCACGGGTTCGTGGTCGACTCGGTGCACTTTGCGATGGTGGGACGTTGCGCCGCCCACGATCGAAACGAACTGTGAACTCGGCGGGGCCGGCATCGCATTGCAGCCTGGGACATATAGCTTGAGGTAGATGCGGACCCGTCTCGCTCTCGCTGCCGCCCTGGCTCTGGTCGCCTCGGCGTGCGCCACGCCGGAGCCAGCGCCCGCCACCCCGTCCGCTCCCGTCTCGACAACGTCATCGGTTGCCGCGACGGACAGTCAGGTGACCACGACCCAGCCTGTGCCCGACGAGGACACGGCCCCCACGCGGCCGCCCCCGAACCCGGACCGGGACCTCGCACCGGACTTCTCCCTCATCCTGAGCGATGGCAGCGAATACCACCTTGCCAACGAGGTACGACCCTTATATCTCGTGTTCTGGGCCGAATGGTGAACGTCCTGTCGGCGGGAGTTGCCCGTCGTCGATCAGATCTCTCGGGACTACGCAGATGAGGTGAGATTCATAGCGCCTGCCTGGAAGGGAACACTGCCAGCCACGACCAATCGGGCAAAGGAACTCATGCCGTCCGGTGTGATGAAGTGGGGTCTCGATGAGGACGAGGTGGTGTTCGAAGCGTTCGCCATCCCGTACCAGCCCGTGACGGTGCTCATCGCCGCCGACGGCACGATCTTCGAGTCCTGGGCCGGGTTCCGCGACGAAGCGTCGATTCGTCAGTCTCTCGATCAACTCGTCGCTGACGGCCTCTGATCTCGCTACCCTTGTTGCAACCAGCTTGCAACAGAGGGATTCCTCGGTGCACATTCCTGAAGGATTCATCAACCTCCCGACGTCGCTCGGAGCCGCAGCAGTCGCCGGTGGAAGCGTCTGGGCATCGTTGCGGGTTGCCAGCCGGGATCTGAAGGATCGGCTCGTGCCGTTCGCGGGACTCACCGCCGCATTCATCTTCGCTCTCCAGATGCTCAACTTCCCGGTGGCTGCCGGAACCACCGGCCACCTGTTGGGCGGGGCGCTGGCGGCGATCCTGCTCGGACCATGGCTGGGGATCGTGGCGGTCACCGTCGTCGTCGTGATCCAGGCGCTGCTGTTCGCCGACGGGGGACTGGTGGCGATGGGACTCAACGTCATCAACATGGCGGTCGTCACCGCGCTGGTCGGCTGGTACGTGTTTCGCGCCGTCGTGAAGGTGCTCCCGCGCCGCCCGGGCGTGCTGATCGGAGCCCTCGCCGGAGCGTGGGCATCGGTGGTGGCCTCCTCCATCGGATTCGCGGCTCAGTACGCCATCGGCGGGGTGGGCGGCGTCGATCCGGGCCTCGTGTTCTCTTCGATGATCGGCGTCCACGGACTGATCGGCATCGGCGAAGGTCTGATCACCGCGGCCGCCGTCGGCGCGGTGCTGACGGCACGGCCCGACCTGGTCACCGGCACCCGCGGTCTCGACGACCTCGATCGAGCCGCGACGTCACTGTCACGCAAGGCGGCCGGAGGTTTCGTCGGGATCGGCCTGGCCGTAGCATTGGCCCTCGTCGTGTTCGTGGCGCCGGTCGCCGGATCCCACCCTGACGGGCTGGAGCGGGTCGCCGAGGACACGGGGTTCGCCGCAGTCGCCGAAGACAACGCGTACAGCGGTCCGCTCGCCGATTACGGGGTGGCCGGTCTCGACAACGACGCGCTCGGCACGATCATCGCCGGCATCGTCGGCACCGGGCTGACGTTCGCCGCCGGCATGATCCTCGTCGGTCTCGCCCGTCGCAGATCCCACTCTGCTGAAGTCGCGTGAGCGGCGGCCACCTTCACGCGCTGCACGTGCACGGGCACAGCCCCGTGCACCGGATGGCTCCCGAGGCGAAGGTGGCGGCACTTCTCGCATTCGTCCTGGGTGTGGTGGCGACGCCGCGGGAAGCGATCTGGGCGTTCGGCATCCACGCGTTCCTGCTGCTGGCGGTCGTCACCTTCGCCGAGCTCCCGATCGGTTTCGTCCTCCGCCGCATGACCGTCGAAATCCCGTTCGTGGCTTTCGCCCTCCTGCTGCCGTTCCTCGGAGGCGGACCCGAAACCCAGGTGCTCGGCATCGGGATGTCGGTCGAGGGTCTGTGGGGGGCGTGGAACATCCTCGCCAAGGCGACGCTGGGTGTGGGGGCGTCGGTGACGCTGGTCGCCACCACCGAGATACCCGATCTCCTGCACGGCTTCGACCGGCTTCGGGTGCCGAAGCTCTTCACCGCCATCGCCGGGTTCATGGTCCGTTACATCGATGTGATCGCCGGCGAATTGCAGCGGACGAGAACCGCGATGACCGCTAGGGGCCACGATCCGCGATGGCTGTGGCAGGTGGGGCCCCTGGCGACCGCCGCCGGTGCGCTGTTCGTCCGGTCATACGAGCGAGGGGAGCGAGTTCACCAGGCGATGGTGGCGCGCGGGTACGACGGGCGCATGCCGGTCATGGATGAGCGGCGGGCGACGGCCATCGAATGGGCCGCGGCGATGGCACTGCCGTTCACCGTGTGGATGACGGTCTTGTTGGTCCTGGTGACGCCGTGACTGCGCTCGAGGTGCGGGATCTCCGGTTCAGCTACCCGGACGGGACCGTGGTGCTACGAGGCGTCGACCTCCAGATCGCGGCGGGCGAGCGCGTCGCGTTGCTCGGGCCGAACGGGGCGGGCAAGACGACCTTCGTGCTGCATCTCATTGGGATCTTGCGGGCGGCCTCGGGATCGGTGAGCGTCGACGGGGTGGAGCTCAACGACGAGACGGTCCGAGAGCTGCGCGCCAGGGTCGGGTTCGTCTTTCAGGATCCCGACGATCAACTCTTCATGCCGACGGTGCGCCAGGATGTCGGGTTCGGTCCTGCCAATTTCGGACTGCGCGGTGACGAACTCGGCGTGCGGGTGAAAGAGGCGTTGGCGATGGTCGGCATGGATCACGCCGCAGACAAGGCACCGCACCACCTGTCTGGCGGGGAGCGCCGGAGAGTGGCGATCGCGACGGTGCTGGCGATGCGACCCTCGATCCTCATCCTGGACGAACCGTCGACGAACCTCGATCCGGCCGGTCGTCGCGAACTGGCCGAGATCCTGGCGGCACTCGACGTCACCCTTCTGATGGTCACCCATGACCTGCCGTACGCCTTCGAGACGTGTGAGCGTTCGGTGGTGATGAGCGGCGGTGTGATCGCCATCGACGGCCCGACCGTCGACGTTCTCTCCGATTCCGCCGCCATGACCCGCCACCGCCTCGAACTCCCCGCCGGCTTCCACCCCCACCACCTCTGAGATTTTTTCTTAGCGAAT
>DATKEC010000046.1:0-17990 GCA_035544575.1 Acidimicrobiia bacterium | reverse complement strand
TTCGGGATGCTGGGCCCGGTCGAGCGAATCGCCGTCTCGGACACGATGCGTGCCCACTTCGTCGTTCCAATCATGCAGCGCCGTCCCCAGCTCGAGTTGGGACTTGCGTCCGACGTCATCGGTCCCCTGCGGATGGTCAAGTCCTCCGCCGAGCGGCAACTGCTGGTCGAGTCCGGTGCCTGTGCGGATGCAGTCACGACCGATCTGATGGAGGGTCGGGTCCGGCTCGTGGGGCGGACCGAGCGGCAGGTGGCCCTCGAGATTCGCGAGCGGCTCGTCGCCGCGGGTCTCGACACTGCCGAGTTCGCCATCGTCGGCTCCGGCCCGAACTCGGCCTCGCCTCATCACGCTCCGGGGGAACGGGAGATCCAGTCGGGAGAGGTGGTGCTCTTCGACATCGGGGGCAGGCTGGACGGATATCACAGCGACACGACACGCTGTGTCCACACAGGTCCGATCCCCGCCGAGATCGCCGAAGCTTGGGACGTGTTGGCAACCGCCCATCAGGCGGCCGTGGATGCCGCGGTGGTCTCCAACACCTGCCAGGACGTCGACCGGGCGGCTCGGGCCGTGATCACCGAGGCCGGGTTGGCTGACCGCTTCTTCCACCGCACCGGGCACGGCATCGGCCTCCAGGGTCACGAGGACCCGTATGTGGTGGAAGGCAACGACCTGCCGCTCGAGCCGGGTCACGCTTTCAGCATCGAGCCCGGCCTCTACTTCGACGACCGTTGGGGCCTGCGTCTCGAGGACATCGTGGTGGTGGGCGACGACGGCCTCATCCGCTGCAACAACTCGGCGCGGACCCTGGCCTCCCTCTGATCAGGCAGCGCCGCTGATCGCTTGCCACACCGCGTCCACGTGGGAAGCCTCGGTGAGGGTCGAACCGATCGAGACCCGGACGAACAGACGCTCGCCGAGCGTCGAGGCCACCACATACGAGGTCCCGGTGGCGTTGATCGCTTCCACGAGGCGCGCCGTGGCGTCGTTGCCGTCGAGGTGCGCGAAGGAGACCAGGCCGAAGGGGGTGGGCGCCACCGTCTCCAGCCGGGGGTGACGCTCGACCCTGTCTGCCAGGTCCTGGGCCAGTTTGACGTGGGACCGGATGTACTCACGCAGACCTTCTGCGCCGTAGTGGCGGAGAACGAACCACACTTTGAGCGCCCGAAACCGGCGTCCCAACGGCACATGCCAGTCCCGGTAGTCGATCACATCGCCGGCGTCGCTGGCTCGGTTGCGGAGATACGGGGGGACGATGTTCATCGTGTCGATGAGGGGGCCACGGTCCGCCACCCAGAAGACCGAGCAGTCGAAGTTCGTCAGAAGCCACTTGTGCGGGTTGAAGGTGTAGGAGTCGGCGAGTTCGACGCCGTCGAGGTGATGGCGGAACTCCTCACAGATCATGGCGTTGCCGGCATACGCGGCGTCGACGTGGAACCACATGCCGCGCGCCCGCGCGATCTCGCCGATGGGTCGAATCGGGTCGACGGCGGTGGTGGCGGTCGTGCCCAACGTGGCGCAGACGAAGACGGGAAACAGACCCGAGGCGACGTCGAGATCGATCGCCGTGGCGAGCGCATCGGTGCGCATCGCGTGGACGTGATCGGTCTCGACGAGACGAACATGCCCGATCCCGGCGACGCGGGCACCCTTTTCGACCGAAGAGTGGGCCTGGGTGGAGGCGTAGACGACCATCCGGGACGGATCCGTGTCCTTCCGCATGCTCCGGGCCACCACGATCGCAGTGTGGGTCGAATCCGAGGCGCTCATCTGCAGCACTCCGCCGCCCGGACCGGTCGTTCTCCAGCCCTGGGGGAGTGCCATCAGGTCGACCAACCAGTCGAGAACGTGGCTCTCGATCTCGGTTGTGACAGGCGACGTCTGCCACAACATCCCTTGCTGCCCGAGGCCCGACGAAGCCAAGTCGCCCAGGATCGAAGGAAACGACACGTTGGCGGGGAAGTAGGCGAACCACCCTGGCGCCTGCCAGTGGGTGATACCCGGCATCACCACCGTGTCGAGGTCGGCGAGCACGGCTCCGAACGGCTCGCCGTGCTCGGGTGCGCGCTCCGGGAGGCTCGCACGGATCTCACCCGGCGCCACATCGGGCAGGATCGTCCGGTCACCGACGGTGTCCCAGTAATCGGCGATCCAGTCGATCAGGGCTTTACCGTGGCGGCGGAAATCCTCAGATGACATGTGGTCGGTCACCGGCTGGACCCTATCCGCACGTTGCGCAGGAGGGACGCATCCTGCCAGCGGAATTACCGCCACGGACGGTGGTCATCGGATACAATCTCACGCACGGGGATCGCGGACTGGGGCCGAACGAGGGAGTTGGGTCCGATGGGCAGATATGACGGATCGCTGCGGATGGCATCTCCGGACAGTCCCGTGCTGCAGGTACTGGTCGATCTCAACCACGAGCGAATGCTCCTTCACACAGAGACGACGGTCTTGGGCGACTGGTCTATCCGCAATCTGCTGATCCGCGGAGAAGACGACGGGTTCCACATCCGCGTCGAAGGCGAAGAGGCCATCATCCGGACGAATGACGATCCTGGCATGGCGCTCGAACTCGGCCTCCGCGCGGCCAGCCCTCGCCTTCGCCGACAGATGGCGACACGCAACCGCTGAAGCCCGTATGGCAGCGAGCGGCACCGGTCCATGACGGACCTGACGGCGCAGGCACACAGCCGGTCGCTCGAATTGCTCCGGGAGGCGAGTACGCCGCACGGCTTTGTCGCGTCGCCGGCCTTCGACCATTACGCCGTCATCTGGGCGCGCGATGCGCTTATCGCGGCGTTGGGAGCCGTCGAGTCGGGTGAACCGGACCTCGTGGCGGCCACCGCATCCACGTTCGACACCCTCGCCGCTCACTCGTCGTCGCTCGGTCAGATTCCCGCGCTCGTGGCGCCGGCGCGCAACGAATGGGACTTCTCCGAAGGCGGAGTGGTCGACACGACGGCATGGTTTCCGATCGTCGTCGCTGCCTACCTCCGGGTCACCGGTGACACCGGTCGCGTCCGAAGTTGGTGGCCGGCTGTCACCGCGGCGCTGAGCTGGCTACGGCATCAGGATGTCACGGGCTCCGGTCTGATCTCAGCCGCCCCGTCGACGGACTGGATGGACGCCGCACTCACCCGCTCGGGGCGGACACTGCACCTCAACGTGCTGTACGCCGCAGCCATCACCGCCCACGACGAGGTGGCCGCGGCGTTGGGAGAGCCAGCACTGGGTGAGGCGGCTGCGACGAGGGCGGCGGTCAACTCGTGGTTCTGGCCGGACGCCGAGATCGATGCCGGCTCGCTGTTCCCACACGGGTTTGCCCACGACGCAACCCGGATCGCTTACTGGGAGGCGGCCAGCGTCAACCGGCGCTTCTATCTGTCCCACATCGTGCACGCGGCATTCATCGATCGCTGCGACGTGCTCGGGAATGTGCTGGCGGTCCGCTTTGGGCTCGCCGACAACGACCGGGCCGCGATCGTGCTGGACACGATTTTCGACGCCGCTGACCCGTATCCCACCCGGACACTTCCGCAACCGGTCGCCGCCAACGACGGCACCGGGATGCTCGTCGCCGTCGCCGAATCCGCCATTCCCGAGCGATGGCGGAACCGGTCCGGGAGGTATCACAACGGCGCGGCGTGGCCGTATGTAGGTGGATTTCATGTGGAAGCCGTTGCCCGAACTCTCGGCGCCGAGGCCGCCCGACCGCTCCTGCACAGCCTGGCCGTCGCCAATTCGCTGAGTGACTGGAGCTTTCCCGAATGGATCGATGCCGCAGGCGACCCGGCCGGCGCATCGATGCAGACTTGGAACGCCGGAACCTTCGTCCTGGCATATCGGGCCGTGCACGGCCCTTAAGGTCCACGCCGGTGACCACGGCCTCCGGTACTCATTCGGGTTTCGATTTCCGCCTGGTGATCATCGCCGTCTCGGGTGGGGCGCTGAGCGGTTTCTTCGGGGTGGGGGGCGGCATCCTCCTCGTCCCGCTGATCCTGTTGTTTCTCGCTCCTGCGCGCAAGGTCGCCCACGCCACGTCGCTGGGCGCGATCATCGCGCTCTCGTTCGCCGGCATGGTGGGCTTTGCGATGTCGGAACGGGTCGACTGGGTGGTGGGCGTGACGCTCGGCGCAGGCGGCGTGATCGGCGGAGCTCTCGGCGCCCAGCTCATGGACAAGCTGTCGGCGCGCACGCTTCGATTGATCTTTGCCGTGGTGCTCGTGGCCGCCGGGCTCAGGATGCTGTTCTGATGGGCTCGCTGCTCGATGTCGTGCTCGGAGCCCTGATCGGGCTCGTGGCCGGCATCGCGTCAGGTCTGGCGGGCATCGGCGGCGGAGTGATCATGGTCCCGGCGATGGTCTTCGTCCTCGACTTCCCCCAGCACCTGGCCCAGGGGACGTCCCTGCTCGCCATCGTCTTCACCTCGACCGCCGCGACTGTGGTGAACCGCAGCAACGCGAACGTCGATGTGCGGTTGGCGTTGACGATCGGCGCCATCGGGGCGGTTGCGGCCTTCGGCGCTGCCCGGCTGGCGAATCTGATCGATGCCGACGTATTGCGTCAGATGTTCGGTGGGTTCATCCTTCTCGCCGGAATCCGGATGCTGGTCCAGACGCGGCGGGCTGAAACACCTGCCGAAGAGTGATGCCCCGTCGAGGACGGGGCATCACATCGGGTGAACAGGGTGTCTCAGTCCTCGACGATCTCAGGGTCGGCTGACTCGGTCGCAGAGCTCCGAACCAGCGGGGCGAGAAGGGCGATGCCGGCACCGGTGATGACGAGGGGCCACACCCAGCCGAACACGGCTCCCTCGAAGTAGATGTCCCACGGGTCGGCGGGGATCACGAACAGTGCTGCCAGGGCGACGAATGCCACCCCGAACACGAACGAGATGGGGTCGAATCGGTGTTTTTGCATCAGCCTTCCTCCACGACGATCTCGCCGCTGTTGACCTCTATGTCCAGTGTGAGCAGCGCACGCCCGCTCGCCTGGGTGTTGACACTCGTCCGGAAGCCTCCCTGCTCGACTCCGAACAGGTCGACCCGCCCGATCGCGACCTCGGCGTTCACGCTGGTGGTTTCCCGGCTCGGGACGATGACCTCGACCCGACCGACACCGTTCGAGATCGAGACGGTGCGGGGGGTGCGGAGCACAAGGTTCGACAGGTCGAGGCGGATCTCGCCGGTGTGCAGTTCATAGCTGTTGTCGAGCTCTGCCGGCGTGGTGATGACCAGGTCGATGACATCGGTCGATCTCGCAGCCCCCGCCGAGGCGGGATCTGCGTTCGAGTTCGTGATGCGAACCTCACCGATGAGAGTCTGGGCGTCCAGCACCAACGTCCCGGCGCCTTCCTGGGAAACCTCGAGTGACCGGGCGAGTCCGGAACGGACGACCCCGAAAGCCTGGGCCTCGCCGATGCCGACCTCGGCGTCGACCTCGACAGCTACGTTGCTCGGCACGAGCACGCGCAGCGAACCGATGCCGACGCTCGTCTCGAGGTTCACCGTCTCGCCGCTGAAGTCGACGTCGCGCAAGTCGACCACCAACTCGCCGATCGCCAACTCATAGGAAGGGGCGATCTCAGAGACCGATGTCGGGGCGACGCGGCGCTGGCCGATGCCGCTGTTCAACTCGAACTCTGCCAGCGGCGAGAAGATCAGTAACGGGGCGAGCAGGATTCCCACGAAGATCAGTCCCCGCGCCCGGCCGATGACCGAACCGACCACGAGTCCCACCCCGAGAATCCCGACAACGAGACCCAGGTAGTGACGAGGGGTCGGATCGAAACTGGTGACCGCGTAATCGAGGAACGCCATCACTCCGGAGGCGATGAGCGCCAGCGCGATCGTCAGACGCCCGAGGATCGACGGCGGCCTGGTGGGCTCCGGGGGCTTGGGCGGTTCGGTCTGCGGGGGTGCAACTTGGCTCGGCGGTGGAGGTGGCACGGTTCCTTCCTGGTGGTCGAAGTTCGCGAGCGACGCGCTCGACGTCCCGGTGGGCTCAGGGGTGCTGGCCGTGTCATCGGTCGATGTCGACTTGGAACCGCCGCCCAGTTCTCCCCGGTAGAGCAGGACGCCGACGACGCCGATGAATACGGCAACGGCCAGGTCGCCACTGATGAAATCGATCGACGATGCGGCGATGATCACGCCGATCCCGATGAGGGCGATGCCCATCCAGCCGGAACCGTCCTGAATGCGCCGGGTGAGCCCGCTGGCGATCGGCTCACTGTCGCCGTCTTCAGGGATCAGGATCCACCCGGCGATATAGAGGGCGACGCCCAGCCCGCCGGCGAAGGCGAGAACGACGAATGCCACTCGAACCACCCACGCGGGGATGTCGAGTCGTGCTGCGATACCGCCGGCGACGCCGGCGAGCACCCTGTCCGAAGACGAGCGCCGTAACGGCCGGTCGCCCACGGGGGGTGGCTGCGGGTTGGTTTGTGTTTCCATCATGGCTCCCACGTTGCGGGATCGGCCGCGTCCGCACCATCGGGTATCACCCCGTGGCGTCCCCGAGGCGCCGGGGTCGGGATCAGGGTCATCCCTCATTGCTTGTGAAGTGTCGGGCTGGAACGATACGGGGATGAGCGAACCTCTCGCGTCCGCGCCGCCGCGCGCTCCATTTGGCATCAGACGGTCAGAGGACCGGCTGGTCGCCGGCATCTGCGGTGGGCTGAGCGCATCGACCGGCATCGCCGTTGTCTACGTACGAGCAGCGTTCATCACACTCTGTTTCGTCTGGGGTCTCGGTGTGATCCTCTATGCGGCTGCCTGGGCCTCCACCATCGACCTGCCATCGGTGGAGCAAGCAGGCGTCGAGCCAGCACCGCCGGCCGGTCGCACGACGCACCTGGGAGCAGGCATGATCTTGCTCGCCGGACTGATCATGGTGCGAGCGGTCGGCATCTGGCCAGGCGATGGCCTGTTCTGGCCGGCCAGCGCCATCGTTTTCGGATCGGCGTTCCTCCTCGACCAGCGCGGGATCGACTCCCGGGACTTCCTCGCATCACTCGTCGACCCGGGAGACAGCTCGATGCGGCGGCGTTCGATCGTCGGAGTCGTCCTGCTCGTGGCCGGGCTGGCCATCTTCGGCAGCTCAGCGGTCCCCCAACTCGGCACCACACTGCTGGCGGTGGTGATCACCGGTGTCGGACTCTCGGTGTTGTTCGGCCCGTGGATCTGGCGACTCGCCAACGACCTCGGCGCCGAACGCTCGGAGCGGGTTCGTCAGGAGGAACGGGCCGAGATGGCCGCACATCTCCACGATTCGGTGCTTCAGACGCTCGCTCTCATCCAGAGAACCGAAGATCCCAAGCGGATGCTGACGCTGGCACGTCATCAGGAGCGCGAGCTTCGGCGCTGGCTGTACGACCGCGCCCCTGAGTCTGGGACACGGTCGTTGTCGGTTCTGCTCCAGTCGACAGTCGACCGGCTCGAAGCCGACTTCGACATTCCGATCGACCTCGTCGTCGCCGGCGGCGAGCTAGAGGGCGACCTCGTCGGTCCGCTGGTGTCGGCCACGGGGGAGGCCATCGCCAACGCCGCAAGGCACTCGGGGGCAGCAAAGGTGTCGGTCTACGCGGAGGTGTCAGTGGACAGTGTCGATGTGTGGGTCGCCGACCAGGGCAAGGGCTTCGACACCGCCACCATCGGCTCGGACCGGCGCGGGATCGCCGACTCGATCATCGGGCGGATGCGCCGCCATGGGGGTTCGGCGACCATCATTTCCGAGCCTGGTGAGGGCACCGAGATCCATCTTCACATCGAAAGGGAACGATCACAGTGACAACGGTCTATCTCGTGGACGACCACCGCCTCTTCCTGGCCGGCGTCCGATCCGAGATCGAAGGGGCGGTCGAGATCGTCGGCAGCGCCTCCGATGTCGACGACGCCATCGAGGGCATACGCGACGCCAAACCCGAGGTGGTGCTCGTCGACGTGCACATGCCGGGAGGGGGCGGTCTCACGGTGATCGAGAACGTGATCGAGACGAATCCCGACGTGCGTTTCCTGGCGCTGTCGGTGTCCGACGCCGCCGAGGATGTCATTGCGATGATTCGGGCCGGTGCGCGCGGATATGTGACGAAGTCGATCACACCCGAAGAGCTCATCGAGGCGATCGGCCGGGTGCAGGCGGGCGATGCCGTGTTCTCCCCGAGGCTCGCCGGGTTCGTGCTGGACGCCTTCGCGGACACGATGTCGGCACCCGTCGACCCCGAACTCGACCAATTGACGCCTCGGGAGAAAGAGGTGCTGCGCCAGATCGCCCGGGGATACTCCTACAAGCAGGTGGCGAGGCGGTTGTCGATCAGCGTCAAGACCGTCGAGACACATGTGTCAGCCGTGCTGCGCAAGCTCCAACTCTCCAACCGCCACGAGCTCGCCCGATGGGCGTCTCACCGCCGGATCGTCTAGTGACGCACCACTAGCTCAGCCGGTACTGGCTGATACCAGGACAGGTCGCGCCTGGATCCGGAGGCCGCCCATCATGGTCCGCGCCCGGATCACGAGGTGAGGCGCCTCGGCGCTCACCGTCTCGGGGTCGGCGACGTTGACGTCATGGCCCCCCATCAGCGCCATGCCTTCGACATCCACCCGCCAGTTGTCGGGAACCGTGATGTCGGTGCCGCCCATCACGGTGACGAGATCGAGGTAGATGGGAGCAGGCCCGGAACCGGCGCGCCGCAGGTCGATCCGGGTCCCGCCAAACATGGTGATTGCCTTGGAAGCGGTGAGAGCCTGGGTCGTTGGGCGAAAATCGGTGCCGTCGAAGATCGACACGAGGGCGAATCGGGGCGCGGTCGGATCGTCCTGTTTGGCCATCGTGAACTTGGCGATGACAGCGGCCACCACTGTCGTCACCACCATCGAGACCCACCACGTGAGCAGCTTTCGGAGAATGTGCACAACCGCACCCTACCGCCGGCTGGCTTGGCGCCGGCCGGGTTGGGTTCAGAGAATCGAGTGCGGCCGATAGCGAGCGGCTTCGGGATGCATCGAGACGATGTCGGCGACGCGCCCGACGAAGGCGGACACTTGTTCGCTGGCACGTCCGGTGAAGGCGGCGGGGGTTTCGGCGATGGCCGCGACTCGACCCGTGTCGAGCGACAGCACCGGATCGGCGGCGATCCGTTCGAACAGGTCGCTGCCTTCGGTCTCTCCCGAGCGCATTGCCAGCGCCGACGCAATGGCGTGCTCCTTGATCCGCTCGTGGGCGGTTTCGCGCCCGATGCCGGACCGCACGGCCTCGACGAGGAGGGCGGTGGTCGCCAGGAAGGGCAGGTAGCGCTGGAGCTCACGGTCGATGACCGCCGGGAAGGCTCGAAACTCCTCGAGCACCGTCGAGGTGGTCTCCAACAGGCCGTCGAGGGCGTAGAACGAGTCAGGCAGGATGACGCGCCGTACCACCGAGTCGCTCACGTCGCCTTCGTTCCACTGGTTTCCGACCAGCCCCGCCGCCATGGCCACATGTCCGCCGAGGACCGTCACCAGCCCGCCGATGCGTTCGGCGCTCCGGCTGTTCATCTTGTGTGGCATCGCCGAGGACCCGACCTGACCAGCCTGGAAACCCTCGGTGGCCAAATCGGCGCCGGCCATCAGTCGGATCGTGGTTGCGAGGCTCCCCGGACCCGCCGCCACCTGGAGCAGCGCGGATACCACTGCGAAATCGAGCGAACGCGGATAGACCTGGCCAACCGAGGTCATCACCCGCTGGAAGCCGAGAGCGTCTGCCACTCGCCGCTCGAGTTCGTCCACGCGTTCGCTGTCGCCGTCGAACAGATCCAGCATGTCCTGTTGTGTGCCCACCGGACCTTTCAGACCACGAAGCGGAAGACGCCCGAGCAGGAACTCGACCGCCTCGACGGCCATCAGCAGCTCTTCGCCCGCAGTCGCGAAGCGCTTCCCGAGCGTCACGGCCTGGGCCGGGACGTTGTGCGTGCGTCCCGTCACCACCAGATCCGAGTACTCGGTGGCCCGCTGGGCGAGCCGGGCGAGAACGGCGATGCAACGGTCCCTGACGTGGACGAGGCCGGAGCGGATCTGGAGCTGTTCCACGTTCTCGGTGAGATCACGCGAGGTCATCGCCTTGTGGATGTGCTCGGCGCCCGCCAGCGCACAGAACTCGTCGATACGAGCCTTCACGTCGTGACGGCTAGTCCGCTCGCGCTCGGCGATCGAGGCGAGGTCGACCTGGTCGATGACAGCTCGGTACCGCTCGACGACGTCGGCGTCGACTTCCACACCAAGGTCGGACTGGGCTTCGAGCACGGTGACCCAAAGTGTTCGCTCGAGTGCGACTTTCGATTCGGGAGACCAGATACGCCGCATCTCTTCGCTGGCATAGCGGGTGGCGAGCACGTTGGGGACGAAGGCGGGGTCGGACATCAACGCCGATTCTGGCAGGGCGGCACGGTGCGACGGAGCGATGGGCGCCCGAGGGCGATCTGACCACTGGTGGCATACTCGGATCATGAATCTGGTCCCTCTGCTCGCTCCCACGGTCGCATCCCGCATCTCGTCATGGAACGAGGCGGACGCGGTTCGGCGGTTGTGGGCGGGGGATCCGACGGTGTGGTCTGACGACCCGTCGACTCCCGAGTTGGCCGACCGGCTGGGCTGGCTACGGCTGCACGACACCATGCGGCCGGCGGTTCCCGAGATCGTCGAAGCTGCCGGGATCGTCCGGGGCGGTTCGGATCATGTCGTGTTGTGCGGCATGGGTGGGTCGAGCCTCGCCCCCGAAGTCTTCTCGCGGTCCTTCGGGCCGACCGAAGGGTGGCCCGAGCTCGTCGTCGTCGACTCCACGCACCCCGACGCAGTCCGCGCTGTGCGCGAGGCGATCGATCCGTCCCGGACCACCTTCATCGTCTCGTCGAAGTCGGGCTCAACTCTCGAAACGCTGTCGTTCTTCCGCTACTTCTACGCCGAAGCCGGCGAGGACGGTTCTCGGTTCGTGGCCGTGACCGACCCTGCGTCATCGCTGGCGAAGCTCGGGCGGGACCGGGACTTCCGCTTCGTGTTCGAAACCGTCCCAGATGTGGGGGGCCGGTTCTCAGCTCTCACGCACTTCGGATTGGTCCCGGCTGCCTTCATGGGTATCGACGTCTCCCTGCTGCTCGATGCCGCTGCCGCACTCGCTGATCAGGCTTCCGACAACGTGCGGGACGACCCGGCGGTGGGTCTGGGCATCGCGCTGGCAGAGCTCGCCCGCCAGGGTCGGGACAAGTTGACCCTCCTCACGTCACCGTCGCTGGCGTCGCTTCCGTCGTGGATGGAACAGCTGATCGCAGAGAGTCTCGGCAAGGACGGAACCGGCATCATTCCGATCGCCGACGAGCCGCTCCGTGGTCCGTCGGCCTACGCCGATGACAGGGTGTTCCTCGCGTTCGTCCTGGCCGGCGAGAGCGGTCCGAATCTCGATGCGCTGATCCGGGTCGGTCAGCCGGTGCTCGGATTCGAGCTGCCGGATCGATCATCGCTCGGATATGAAATGCTGCGGGCGGAGGTCGCCACGGCCACGGCCGGAGCGGTGCTCGGCCTGCATCCGTTCGACCAGCCGAACGTGGAAGCGGCCAAGCGCCTCGCAACTGCGGCCATGGACGGGAAGCTCGATCTGGAGGGTGTTCCCACCGTGGCAGGCTCGGGAGTGAAAGACGAGGTGGCGGCGTTTCTCGACGGTCTGGTTCCCGGCGACTATCTCGGCATCCATGCCTACCTCGCCCCCAGCGACGACCGATGGGACCGCTGCCAGGAACTTCGCAAGGTGATCGGAGCGCGGACGGGACTCGCCACCACCTTCGGCTGGGGCCCCCGTTTCCTCCACAGCACCGGTCAGCTTCACAAGGGTGGACCGGAGACGGGTGCCTTCATCCAGCTGGTGGACCGGCCCACGGGTCCGTTGGCAGTGCCGGAGTCCGGCCACGAGTTCGGCGCGATCATCGCCGCCCAGGCTGCCGGCGACCACCAGGCTCTGGTCGAGGCCGGCAAACGCGTGATCCGCGTGGACCTCGGGGCTGCGCCTGATGAAATCATCGACTCGCTGACGGCAGCACTCGGATGACGGCGCGGCCCGCCGCCGAGACCGTGGGGTTCGAGCCCCATCTGTTCGTGTTGTTCGGGGCGACCGGAGACCTCGCACGCCGCATGCTCGTGCCCGCGATCTACCGCCTCCTCGAAGCGCGTGACTTCGCCGACCGCATGCACCTCTTGGGCGCCGCCACCTCCGAACTCGACGACGCGGAGTTCCGGGAGATCGTGGCCGCTGCCCTGGTGGAGGCCGGTTGGACTGAGTCCGACGCCGAACGATGGTGTGCGGATTGTGTCAGTTACGTCTCCCTCAAGGGCGGCTTCGATGCTTTTGCCGAGAAGGTGGCGGAGATCGAGACCAGCCGGTCGCTGCCTGGGAATCGGGCGTTCTATCTGGCCATCCCCCCTTCGGTCTTCGACGACACTGTCGAAGGCCTGGCGCGGGTCGGGCTGACCGCGTCCGAGGGCTGGACGAGGGTCGTGGTGGAGAAGCCATTCGGGACCGATCTCGAATCGGCCCGGCATCTCAACGCAGTGCTGCACCGCCACTTCACCGAAGACCAGATCTTTCGGATCGACCACTACCTCGCCAAGGAGACCGTCCAGAACCTGCTGGCGTTTCGGTTCGCCAACATGTTGTTCGAGTCCGGCTGGAACCGAAACCAGATCGACTCCGTCGAGATCACCGTTGCCGAGACCCTGGGCCTCGAGGGCCGGGCGAAGTATTTCGACCAGGCCGGAGTGATCCGTGACATCGTCCAGAACCATCTGCTCCAGGTGCTCACGCTGGTGGCGATGGAGCCCCCCGTCCGGCTCGAAGCCGACTCGATCCGCGACGAGAAAGTGAAGGTCCTCAGATCCATCTACCCGGTTTCACCCGAGGCCGTGCGACGCGGCCGCTACACCGCCGGTCGGATCGACGGCGTGGACGTTCCGGGTTATCTCGACGAGGACGGGGTGCCTGCCACATCGGTGACCGAGACCTACGCCTCGATCCGGATCGACGTCGACAACTGGCGGTGGCGGGGAGTTCCGTTCACGCTGCGCACCGGCAAACGCCTGGCGGAACGTCTCACCCAGATCGCGGTTCGTTACAAGGAGCCGCCGGTGTCGCTCTTCGAGGTGGACGGTGCGTGCCGTATGCACGCCAACGTGCTCTTCATCACCCTCCAGCCCAACGAGGGGTTCCACCTCACATTCGACGTGAAGCGGCCGGGGGAGGGGATGGAATTGGTAACCCAGGACCTCGAGTTCCATTACGCAGACGCCTTCGGCCGACTGCCCGATGCCTACGAGACGCTCATCGCCGACCTGCTCGTGGGGGACCAGACGCTGTTCGTGCGGGGCGACGAGACCGAGGAAGCGTGGCGGATCCTCGCGCCGGCGCTCGACATCGACACCGATCCCGAGTCGTATGCGGCGGGAAGTTGGGGCCCCGAGGGGGCTTTCGAGCGTCCGCCGCCGCCGTGAGAGGTTTTTTCCGAGAAGGTGTCGATATTTCCTTGACACCGTATGCGAACGGTGCATACGGTGCCCGGATCTTCCAGGAGAACTGTCCATGATCAAGCAGCAGACACACATGTCGCAGGTTCCGGCTGGCGCCGGCATCGCGGCGCGCGCTGCTTGGCGGCCGCGGACCGCGCCGCTCGCCGCTGGCGTTGCATTCTGCAGCTCCGTCTTCATCGCGACGGATGCAGGCGGCACCCTCACTTCTCACCGACGGCCTCCTATCGAGTGATCTCCACTCCATATCGACTTTCGAGGACCGTCGGGACCACCCGGCGGTCTTTTTTGTTGGCCGCTCCCACCGAGAACGAAACAGAAACACGAGAGGAAACCACGAGATGGACGAGATCTATGAGCGAGGTCGATGTATCGAGGAGGGCAGTAACGAGCTGTTCTTCTCCGAGAGGCCGACGGACCTGGCGGTGGCGCAGGCGATATGCGCCGGGTGCGAGGTTCGGGTCCAATGTCTGGAGACGGCACTCGAGAATGCCCTCGAATGGGGCGTCTGGGGCGGTGTGATCTTCTGGGACGGCCAGGCGTACCACCGCAAGCGCGGACGCGGGCGTCCTCGCCACAACGAGCGGCATCTGCCGGTCGAGGCGAACCTGTCAGACCTTCGCCAGATGATCCGGTCGGCATGACATCGACCACCACACCCAAGAAGCCCGGGGCCTTCGTGACCCCGGGCTTCTGTTGTGTGGATGTGATGAGTCAGAAAGCGGCGACGTCTCGCAGGACTCGGCCCGGCTTGCGCATCTTGGCGATCGCCTTCGCTTCGATCTGACGAATGCGTTCGCGGGTCACGTTGAAGTGCCTGCCGACTTCGTCCAGCGTCTTCGGCTCGGTGTTGCCGAGCCCGTACCGCATGATGATGACGGTGCGTTCGCGGTCGTTGAGCCTCTCCATGTACTCGTCGAGATCCTCCAGGCGGGAGGCGAGCAGAGCCATCTCGAAGGGGTCGTCGGCGTCCACGTCTTCGATGAAGTCGCCGAGCACGGTGGCGTCATCACCGACGGGTTCGAAGATCGAGATCGTCTCGGGCGAGATCTTCTTGGCGTCGATCACCTTGTCGACCGTGAGTCCGGCTTCCTCGGCGATCTCCTCGTCGGTCGGCGTGCGGCCCGTCCGCTTCGTGAGTTCGTTCTCGGCGGCTTGGACCTGGCCGATCGTGTCCATCATGTGGACGGGGATCCGGATGGTCCTGCTCTTGTCGGCGATCGCCCGGGAGATCGACTGGCGGATCCACCACGTGGCGTAGGTGGAGAACTTGAAGCCTTTGCGGTGCTCGAACTTCTCGACCGCCCGGATGAGGCCGAGGTTGCCCTCCTGGATGAGATCGAGGAAGGGGAGCCCCGAGCGCTGGTAGCGCTTGGCGATCGAAACGACGAGGCGCAGGTTCGCCTGGATGAATCGGCGCCTGGCGGCCAGACCCTGGCGGATCTCGGCGTTGAGGGTGGCCTTGTCGGCGTGGTCGGGTTCGACGGCGAGTCTCGCCTCGGCCTTGCGGCCCCGCTCGATCGCCTTGGCCAACGTGACCTCGTCTTCGGCACTGAGCAGCACGAAGCGCCCGATGCCGTCGAGGTACTGCTTGACCGCTTCGTCTCCTGCGTCCCAGGGGTTCATCCGCCGAGCTGTCATGGTGGTGTCGTTCGTTCCGTTCGCCGGGAAATGGGTACTTGCACCCACTATCGGCGGTGGTAAGCCCAAAGTTGAGCCCCTCGAATAGGCCCGGAGACCCCAAGTCCATTCCAACCCAGGGTTAGATCGGACCTATACGTCCGATTCAGCCCGCGGAAAGGGCCGCCGGGCGAGCCGAACCGTGTCGAGAGACCGCGGTACGGTCGGGACAAGCTGGACCGATTCCCTGGAGGGAGTTTCGCCGTGACCGAACCCACCACTCGCACGCTCGACGTGCCCGGAGCCGTGCTGACCTATGACGTCTACGAACCACAGACGGCGGCTGACCACAGACCGCTGTTCATTTTCGGGTCGCCGATGGGAGCCTCGGGTTTTTCCCAACTCGTTCCCCACTTCACCGATCGGACGGTCATCACTTACGACCCCCGTGGCATGGAGCGCAGCGAGCTCCTCGACGGCGGCGAGGTGACCGTGGAGATCCACGGTGACGACGTCCACCGGGTCGTCAGGGCGTGTGGCCTCGGACCGGTGGACGTGTTCGCGTCGAGCGGTGGAGCCATGGTGGCGTTGCCTTGGGTCATTGCCCATCCCGAGGACGTGGGCGCTCTGGTAGTGCACGAGCCGCCACTCGTCGCCCTGCTCGAGGACTCCGAGATGGCCTTGCGAGTGAATGCCGACATCGTTGACACCTACCAGCGCGATGGACTCGGACCTGCGATGGCCAAGTTCATCCAACTCGTCATGCATGTCGGGCCTTTGTCTGACGACTACCTCGATCAGCCCGCGCCCGATCCAGTCCAGTTCGGCCTCCCCACCGCGGACGATGGCTCCCGAGACGACCTCCTACTCAGCCGCAACCTCGCGATGCCGCCCTACCAACCCGATGCCGACGCCCTACGCGCGACAGGGGTGCGAATCGTTCCGGCAATCGGAGCCGAGGGTGAAGGAACGATGGCTCGTCGCGGCGGCGAGGCGTTTGCGGCCCTGCTTGGCGTGGACCCGATCATCTTTCCCGGCGATCACGGCGGGTTCGTCGTCAGCGAGTGGTCACCGGGCAACGACCCGGCTGCCTTTGCCAGCAAGCTTCGCGAGGTGTTGGAGGACTAGTCGCCGAAGTCCGAGGTTTCTGAGCCAACGGATCACGCCTGGCACGTCCAATGTCAGCCAGCCCGGAAGGGCTTCTGGTGTGGCTCGGAGCCTGACGACCCTCTCCGGTAAGCTGCCCGCGTGGCTCCAGGCTCCACGTCTACGGTGTGGGGTCCGAGCAGGCGAGTCTTCACGGGATTCGCCAACGTGCAACGGCGTGTTCCGCATCCAGGGCGCTTAGCTCAGTTGGGAGAGCGCTTCCCTTACAAGGAAGAGGTCGGCGGTTCGAGCCCGTCAGCGCCCACTGCCAGATTCCCTTATGTTGCTAGGGATTCTGGCTTTTGGGTGGGGAGCTTGATGACTTCTGGGCCACGTCTGGTCCCCGCCTGGTCCGCGCGTGAAGCGTCTCTTGCTTGTTCGAGGCGGTCGGTGGCGGCTTCATCGACGCCGTCGTAGAGGTGGCCTCAGACGTCGAATACGGTTCGGGTGCTCTCGTGGCCTCGGCGATCGGCGATCAGGTCCGATGACGAGGGATGCGTGGTGAGGTGGGCGACGAGCTCGTCGGTGAGGAATGGCGGGATCCCGAGCGTGCGTCGCGCTTTGCGGGTCTTTAGTGGGCCGGAAACCATTCGGCCGGTTCCCTGCCGTGAGAGTTGCTCATGAACACGCAGGGTTCGCCGCAGAGGATCGGAGTCGTCGGTGCGGAGTGCTGCTAACTCTCCGAAGCGGAGCCCGGTGTAGGCGCCGGTGAGCACCAGAGTGCGGTAGCGGATCTCGATGGTGTCGGCGAGCTCCTCGACCTCACCGGGCGAGAGAAAACGCCGTTCGGGGGTTTCGATTCGGGGGAGCTTGACTTCCCGGCACGGGGAACGGGTGATGATTCCGTCGGTGACCGCGACTCGAAAGGCACGGGACACGATCTGGTAGGCCTTGCTGATCGTTGCCGCCGCGTAGCCGCGTTGCTCGAGAACGGCGACCCAGCGGCGGATGTCCATGGGATCGACACCGGCGAGGGTTCGATCACCGAGTTCTGGGAGGATGAGACAATTGAGCAGGCTTTGATCGCGAGAGCGTGACGAGGGCCGCCGATTGAGACGGGTCGCCTCGACTTTGCTGGCCCACTGGCTGAACACTGTCTGTCCGAGGCATGGTCCACCCAGGCTCCTCGGGCCTTGTCACGTTCCCGTTCGAGAAGCCACGCTCAGCGTCGAGTTTGCGCTTGAACGCCCTGGTCCGTTCCCGCCCATCGGGGGCTCGGTAGCGAGCTTGATACGGCTTGGACCGGTCCGGCCGTTTTCGGATCGATCCCACTGGCGGCCTGTATCAACTCGTCCCAACGAACGTAAATCAATAGTGGAGCCGGTGGCGGGGGATGAGTTGTAGGGTTACCCAGGAGGTTTGAGGACCAAGGCCCGGACGACGTCACTGATGCCATTCGCTGCTAGAAACGTGGCTAGAGAGGTCGGCGACAGCACCTCGCTGGAGCTGCTCGCCCGTGCCGGGTTGACCGCTTACGGGGCCATCCACATCTTGGTCGGGTGGTTGGCGCTGCTTATGGCGTGGGGTGCGGCCGGGGAGAGTTCCGACCTTTCCGGGGCGCTCGGGACCGTGGCTAAACAGCCACTCGGCAAGGTCGTTCTGTGGTTAGTGGCGACAGGACTGCTAGCACTGACGCTGTGGCAGGTCAGTGAGTCCATATGGGGTTATCGCACGGGAGACGGT
>DATKEC010000045.1:0-55678 GCA_035544575.1 Acidimicrobiia bacterium | reverse complement strand
TCGTGGGTGATGCGTTTCTCCGTGCGGTCAACTCCCGGCGAATGCCGGCGACGCTGGTGATGATCACGTCACGGGTTGCTCGTACCGCGTATCCGGGGTGGTCGGCGTACTGCGCGGGCAAGGCGGCGATGGATCACTGGGTGAGAACGGTGGGCGCCGAACAAGCCATACGCCTCGGCGCGAAGGTGGTGGCCGTCGCGCCCGGCGTTGTCGACACACCGATGCAGGCCGAGGCCAGGAGTACCGACCAGGCCGATTTCCCCGACGTCCACCGCTTCCGGAAACTGGCGGCCGACGGCGACTTGGCGGATCCGGCCGACGTCGCCCGCCGCAAACGCGCCGTCGTCGCAGGCTTGGACAGCGGCGCTGTCGTCGATCTCCGCGATCTCTAGGCTCACGGGCAGAGGAGGATCCGTGCAGCCTGCCTACATCGCCGCATACACCCGCACCCCGATCGGTCGCTACGGCGGAGCCCTCGCCTCGGTTCGGCCGGACGATCTGGCGGCGATCCCGATCCGCGCCCTGATCGACGCCCATCCCGGCCTGGCAGTCGACGACGTGGTGCTCGGAGCCACCAATCAGGCGGGGGAGGACAATCGCAACGTGGGTCGAATGGCGTCACTCCTCGCGGGTTTGGCTGAGACAGTGCCTGCCAGCACCGTCAATCGGCTTTGCGGTTCCGGCATGGATGCCGTGGCGTCGGCCGCCAGACTCATCGCCGTCGGTGACGCCGATGTCGTCATCGCCGGGGGAGTCGAGTCCATGTCGAGGGCGCCGTTCGTGATCCCCAAGGCGGAGACCGGATATCCGACCACGGCCGAGATCGCCTCGACAACGCTCGGCTGGCGGCTCATCAACCCGAAGTTGGTCGACATGGGTCACACCGAGGCGCTGGGCGTCACGGCGGAGAATGTCGCTGAAGAGTTCGACATCTCTCGATCCGATCAGGACGCCTTCGCCGTCCGCTCCCAGGAGAGGGCTGTCGATGCGATCAAGAACGGACGGTTCGCCGCCGAGATCACGCCAGTGGTCGTGTCGCACCCCAAGGGCGCCGAGGAGGTCGTCGACGTCGACGAGCACCCTCGACCGGGGACGACACTCGAGGCGCTCGGACGGTTGCGCCCCGCGTTCCGAGAAGACGGGACGGTGACGGCGGGCAACTCCTCGGGCATCAACGACGGGGCGGCCGCCCTCGTCATCGCATCCGAGTCGGCTCTGGAGCGTCACGGTCTGACAGCGATCGCCCGCATCGTCGGAAGCGCCACGGCCGGCGTGCCGCCACGCATCATGGGCATCGGTCCCGTCCCCGCCACCCGGAAGCTGCTCGAGCGCATCGGGTGGACGCTGGATTCGGTCGATGTGATCGAACTCAATGAGGCCTTCGCCAGCCAGGCTCTGGCATGCCTGCGTGAACTCGGAATCAGCGACGACGCCGAGCACGTCAACCCCAACGGCGGCGCCATCGCCCTGGGACACCCGACCGGGATGTCGGGTGCTCGGATCACGGGCACCGCCGCCCTCGAGATGTCGGAGCGCGGCGGTCGACGGGCGCTCGCCACGATGTGCATCGGTGTGGGCCAGGGGATCGCCATCGCCCTCGAAGCGGTCTGAGGAGGCAGCATGCAACTCGAAGGAAAGGTGGTCGTCGTCACCGGCGGCGGCAACGGAATCGGTGAGGGCATGGTCCGGCGGTTCGTGGCTGAGGGAGCGAATGTGCTCGCCGCGGACCTCGATGCCGAGGCGGTCCGCTCGGTCGCCGAGGAGACCGGCAGCCTCGGCGTTGCAGCCGACGTTTCGATGGAGGAATCCATCTTCGAGCTGGTCGAGACCGCCGAGTCCGAACTCGGGCCCATCGACCTGTTCTGCTCCAACGCCGGAATCGGACCGTCGGGCGGCGTCGAGATGTCGAATGAGATGTGGCAGAAGATCTGGGAGATCAACACGATGTCTCACGTCTACGCCGCACGAGCATGTCTGCCGGGGATGCTCGCCCGGGGGGAGGGCTATCTGCTGCAGACCGTGTCGGCGGCGGGCCTGCTGACCAACCTGGGTGCGGCCGCATACTCGGTGACCAAGCATGCGGCCCTGGCCTTTGCGGAGTGGGTGTCGGTCACCTACGGCGATCGCGGGATCAAGGTCTCTGCTCTCTGTCCGCAGTTCGTCCAGACCGACCTGCTCGCCGACCTGGCCAGTGACCCCAACGTCGCCCAGTGGGTGAAGACCTCGACCATCTCGGTGGAGGAAGTGGCCGAAGCCGTCGTTCGGGGACTCGAAGCCGAGCGCTTCTTGATCCTTCCCCACCCAGAGGTCGAGACGTTCTTCCAACGCAAGGCGACCGACTACGACCGCTGGCTGGCCGGCATGCGCAAGCTGCAGGCCTCCCTCGACCTCGAAATGTGAGGTGTTGACGCATGTGCCGTTCCATTCGGACTCTCCACAACTTCGAACCGCCCGCCACCGACGACGAGGTGTCGGCCGCCGCCCTCCAGTACGTCCGAAAGATCTCCGGAGCACGCGACCCTTCGCGAGTGAACGAGGAGGCGTTCGACGCGGCGGTCGCGACGATCACCGCAGCCACCCGCACGCTGGTGGACGCGCTGGTGACCGCGGCCCCTCCCAAGAATCGGGAGGAAGAGGCGGCCAAGGCGCGCCAACGGGCAGCAGACCGCTACCGCTGACCGTCGTGCGTGTCGCGACCTGGAACGTCAACTCGTTGCCGGCACGCCTCGAGCGCGTGCTGGCATTCCTCGCCGAGCACGAGCCCGATGTGCTCCTCATCCAGGAGACGAAGGTCGCGGCCGACACGTTTCCTCATCTCCCGATCCAGGCTGCGGGTTACTCGGCGGCAGACCATTCCGGGGGTCGCTGGGAGGGAGTCGCGGTGCTCGCCCGCCAGGAACTGGACATGACGGACGTGACCCTCGGCCTGATCGGCGAACCCGACACTCGTCAAGCGAGGTGGGTGGAGGCGACGGTCGGTGACATCCGATTCGTCAGCGTGTACGTCCCGAACGGTCGCGCGCTCGGAACGGACACCTTCGAAGAGAAGCTCCGGTTCCTCGAGATCATGGCCGACCGAGCCTTCTCACTCGTTGGCCGGGCCGTCATCGGCGGTGACATGAACGTGTGTCCCACCGACCTCGACGTGTGGGACCCGGCCCAGATCCACGGCGCCACCCACATCACGCCCGACGAGCGTTCACGGCTCCAGGCGGTCATCGATGCGGGCTTCGTGGATGCCTTTCGTCGCCTTCACCCTTCCGAACCCGGCTTCAGTTGGTGGGACTACCGCGCCGGGCACTTTCACAAGGGTTTCGGCCTCCGGATCGATCTGCTCCTGGTCTCGTCGGCGTTGTCGCCGGCGCTCCGCTCCGCCCGAATCGAGCGCGACTATCGCAAACCGTCCAAGGTGGCCGGCACCAAGCCTTCGGACCATGCACCTCTCATTGTGGACTTCGACCCCGAGATCATCCTTCGATCGTGATCGATCCGGTCATGTCGCTGTGGATCTGGCAGAAGAAGTCGTAGGTGCCCGCTTCCTCGAACGTGTGCGTGAACTGGTCGCCCTCGGACAGCACGCCGGAATGGAACGCGCCTTCGGTCGCCGTCCACGTGTGGCCGACCGTGTCGTTGTTCGTCACCTGGACCGTGTCGCCCACCGAGCCTGTCTCGTCTCCGGAGAACCGGAACGCCACGATCGTGATCGAGAGGTTCGGCGTCGCTGACGCTGCGGTCGTGGTGACCCCCTCGGTGGTCGTGACCCCCTCGGTGGTGGTGACCGCCTCGGTCGTCGTGGTCTCGGGATCGGGGGACTCCTCGCTCGTTGCGCCGCCACACGCGGCGACACCGAGCACCAGAGCCAGGAAGAGAAGTCGTCTCATCGTTGCGAACCTACCCGACCGCCCGCCGAGGTGTCTGCGGTTGGTGTTCAGTCCTGCTTTGTCATGCCGCGTTCTCGTTGCGCTCGCTTCCACTCCCTCACCGCGGCGAGCGTGTCCGGGCCGGCGACGTCGGCAGCAGAACGCGGCCTTTCGTCCGAGAACGGCGCCGCGACCTGCTCCCATCCGATTGGCTCATGGCCGAATCTCTTGGCGAGGAGCGCGATGAAGATCTTCGTCTTCTCGTCTCCGAATCCCGCCAGCCCATGTAGCCGTCGGTACAGGGCAGAGGCGTCGGCCGCACCCGTCCAGATCGCTTCAGCAGCGCCTTCGTACTCGTCGACGATCTGACGGCTGACAGCGTGGATCCGTCGTGCCATGACGGCAGGGAACCGATGGATCGCGGGAGGCTGGCAGGCGGCTGCGACGATCTCGTCCACGTCCCGAGCCGCAATCAGTCCGGGGTCGAGGTGGCCGAGGCGTTGGCGAAGCGTGGCCGGGCCGCGGAATGCCCACTCCATGGGTACCTGCTGGTCCAGCAGCATGCCCACGATGAGGGCAAACCCGTCGCCTTCGAGCAGATCGTCGGCGTCGGGGTCACCGGTGATGCGGAACGACCCGGCCATCACGCGCAGTCGATGCAGATGCCGGGTGTCTCCGAGGCGAGCCGCAGCGGCTTGGTGGTCCAACAGCTCTGGCAGACAAAGGTGTCTGCGGTCGCGGACACCCGAGCCTTCTCGGCGCGGAGGACCTTGGTCCGAGCCGGGCGGGTGGGGCGGGCGTGGCGGAGGGGGATCACTTTGGCTCGAGTCACGAAGTGTCGGGTCGGGTCGTGCTCCTTCTCGGCGGCCCACCAGAGGGCATCGAGGGTCCAAAGGTCGGTTCCCACATCCGCACCGATGCGTTGGAGCACTCCGTTGACCTGAGAGTAGGTCTCGCCCTCGGTGGCGGTTTCTGCGACGTCCGGCCACAGTCCGAGCCGTCGCATCGCGGACTCCGAGATCGAGTTCCAGACTCCGTAGATGTCGGGGTGGGTTACCAACAGGATCGGCGACCACACGTCACGGTCAAACTCCCGCGGCTCACCGAGACCGTCGATCCGGGTGGCGAGCGGTATCTCGTGGTCGAGGAGTTCGGAGATCATGGCGCGGACCGATTCGAACCATCGGAGGAGCACATCGGTCCGGCGTTGCAGACCCCACCAGTGGCGGTTGTGGTCGAAGAGCAGGAACTCGGCGAGGTCGGATTCCATCAAGAGAGACGGTGTGGCGAAGACCTTCCCCCATCGGTGGATCGTCGTGTCGCGGTCTCGGATCATCTGGACGACGTCGTTGTGGTTACCGGCCTCGCGGAGGCGTCGGAGGTACGCGATCGGATCGGACGGGGTGGTCATCGGAGAAGGAGCCTACGTGCCCCGGAACGCACGTCGGACGTCGAGAGGCTTCAGGCTGGACGCGAAAAACCGGCGTGGGATGGGGCGTCCCACGCCGGTCGGCATCGGGTCGACCAAGGGTCAGACGGCCCTGGAGCGGCGTCCCGTCAGAGCACCCCACACCAAGAGGACGAGTGCGATGATCAGAAGCCAGCGGAGTGCCTCCACCGCCAGTCCGACGCCGCCCAGAACCAGGGCGAGGATGATCAGGACGATTGCCACATTCATGTTTCTCCTCAGTTCACTTCGGCTGTGCATACCCGCCGCCACCGACGCTCAAACATGCAATGTCCTCAGGCCGAGGCTGACCAACCGGACCAGCGCTCCACGTGGATCTGCACCCACGGTCCCACTGGTGGGCGACGGCCGTACTCAGGATGCCTGCCAGCCAGCGCGGCTGCCGTTGGCGGAGGCTCAGCATGGATCGATGCGACGCCGTCGGCGCGGACCCACCACAACTCGTCCCAATTCTCGGTGCGTTCGTCGAAGAGGACAGCGACTCTCGGGTTGATCTCGATGTTGGTGAGTCGCCGGAGTCGCTCACCCGACTTTGGCTTGTGGTCGACCGCGAAGACGATCACATCGTCGACCACGGCGTGCACGATCGGGACCACGTGCGGGCGACCGTCCCCCGATACGGTCGCCAGGGTCGCGAACCGGGTGGCGGCAGCCAGCGAACGCCAGTCGACGCTCAGAGGTTCCGCAACTCCCTGCGGAGGATCTTGCCGGAGGCCGACTTCGGGATCGCGTCGATGAACTCCACCACCCTGACCTTCTTGTATGCGGCCACATGGTCTCCGACGAAGGTCATCACATCCTCGGCTGTCAGGTTCGAGTCGGGGGCGGTCACGACGAACGCCTTCGGGATCTCTCCGGCTTCCTCGTCGGGGATGCCGATCACGGCCGCGTCCGAGATCGCCGGATGCGTGAGGAGCACGCCTTCGAGTTCCGCCGGTGGTACCTGGAACCCCTTGTACTTGATGAGTTCCTTGAGGCGGTCGACGATGTAGAGGAAACCGTCCGAGTCGAAGTGTCCGATGTCGCCAGTGCGCAGCCAGCCCTCCGAGTCGATCATGGCGGCGGTTGCCCCCGGGTTGTTCAGGTAACCCTTCATCACTTGCGGGCCCCGGATCCACACCTCACCGTCGGCACCTGTTTCGAGATCTTCGCCGGTCGCCGGTTCGACGATCCGGGTCTCGGTGTTCGAGATCGTGAACCCCACCGATGCCGGGTTGTAGCTGCCCTCCGGTGTCGAATGGGTCACAGGGCTGAGCTCGGTCATCCCGTAGCCCTGAACGACTGCCACTCCCAGGCGCTCCCTGGCCTCGTCGGCGAGCTCACCGGACAGTGGAGCCGCTCCCGAAAAGATCAGGCGCAGGGACGAGAGGTCGTAGTCGGCGACCATCGGGTGCTTGGCGAGCGCCAGCACGATGGGCGGGACCAGATACGCGATCGTGATCGCCTGGTCCTGCAGGATGCGGAGGAACTCGGCGAGGTCGAAGCGCGGCATCGTGACCACCGTGCCGCCCCGTTGGATCACGTTGTTCATCAGCACCTGCATGCCGTAGATGTGGAAGAAGGGGAGAACGGCGATGACGCGTTCGACACCCTCCGCCACCTGGAGGATGTGTTGGGTCTGGGCCATGTTGGCGGTGAGATTGCGATGGGTGAGCATCACGCCCTTCGGGAGTCCTGTCGTCCCTGACGAGTACGGGAGAACGACGACATCGTCCGCGACGTCCACCGGTGCGTGACCCTCGAAGGGATCGGCGGTCATCAGCTCCGAGAACGGAATGTGGCTATCGGTGTCGCCGATCATGACGATGTCGGTCACCGCGGTGTTCTCGGCTGCCTTCACTGCCGTCTCGACGAACATCGGGATCGTCACCAGGAGGGTCGCTCCTGCGTCCTGCAGTTGGAAGGCCACTTCATCGGGACCGTAGGTCGGATTGATGGTCGTGACCGTGCCTCCCACGGTGGCTGCGCCATGAAACACCAGAAAGTATTCGGGGATGTTGGGAAGCAGGATCCCGAGCACGTCTCCGCGCCCGAATCCACGGGCAGCGAGCCATCCGGCCACCCGCTTGGTCCCATCCGCCAACTGGGCGTAGGTGTACGTCCGGCCGGTCGGTCCGTCGATCATCGCCGGATGGTCCGCGAGCACCTCGGCGAGTCTCAGCACGAACGGTGTGACGGGCTCATTCGGGATCTCGACAGTCGGGAACGGGCTCGTGTGCATCGGATCGAACTCCCGGATGTTGGTGACAACCGACGTTAGGCGGAGCGGCACGCGGAGAGACCGGAAGGACCGCAAGTCATGAACCATGGCCAGAGATCAGAAGTCCCCTCTCCAATGCTCCAGAGGATCGGCCAGAGCCGCTTTGCGACGACGCGCTCAGGTGAGTTGTTGCCAGTCGCGCATGATGAGGACAGTCCAGACGACGGCGAGGATGGGTGGGATCGGCAACGCGAACCCCCACCAGAAGACTGCCGCGATGGCCAAGAGCACCAGGGACAAGATTGCGCCGGCACTGTCCCCGCGCCAGAGCAGCCATCCAGCAACGCACTCGAGCGTGCAGATGAGCAAGAACGCCGAGAGCAAGGGCACCGTCGTTTGGATGCCGATGCGTTCGAAGGGCCCCCTGCCGTACGCGGGAAAGCCCATGAAGTACAGCAGGCCGCGCCCGGCTGCGAGATTCCGGATGCCCAGCGCGGCTGGTACCCCAAACCCCAACCCGACGATCCAATGAAGGACAGCGGCCGTTCGTAGCGCGCCCATGCGCGCTACTCGGGCCCTGGGAGCGGGAACTGGCAGATGTACACAGTGACCTCCTTGGCGCCGGCGGCATTCTCCGAACCCCACGGTGAAGCGGCGGTCAGCTTTCGAGGCGGTCCCGTCGGGCCTGCAGCAGCTCGCCTGCCCGCTCCAGAGTGATCGACTCGGGAGTGTCGCCCTTGCGGAGCGAAGCATTCACGTCGCCGTCTGTCACGTACGGTCCGTAGCGGCCGTTGCGCACACTGACGGGCTTCTTGGACACCGGGTCGTCGCCGAGTTCCCGGAGGGGACCCGCCGCCTGTTGGCCGCGACGGCGGGGCGGCTCAGCCAGGAGTTTCAGTGCTTCGTCGACGGTGACAGTGAACAACTGGTCCTCAGACTCGAGCGACCGTCGTTCCTCGCCGCGCTGGATGTATGGCCCATAGCGGCCGTTGAGGGAGAGGATCTCGACTCCGTCGTCGTCCCGTCCGACGGTTCGAGGCAGGGACAGCAGCCTGAGAGCGTCGTCGAGGGACAACGAGTCGAGTTCCATCGACTTGAGCAGGCTGGCCCGTTTCGGCTTGTCCTTCGATCCTTCCTCGATGTCGCCGAGTTGGACGTAGGCCCCGAACCGTCCGGTGCGGCCCAGGACGACGAGACCCGTATCGGGATCCGTCCCCAGGATCTTGTCGCCCCGGGACTGTTCGTCGATGAGTTCTGTGGCCTTGGCCACGGTGACCTCGTCGGGAGCCAGGTCGTCCGGGATGGAACCGCGATCCTCCCCGCGTTCCACGTACGGCCCGTAGCGTCCCACGCGGGCCACGATGTCCCGACCCTGGTCGTCGGACCCGATCGGGATCGAATTGACCGCACGGGCGTCGATCTCACCGAGCCGCTGTTCGATCGTGGATCGCAGTCCCTCCTCACCCAGATAGAAGCGGGTGAGCCACGGGACACGGTCCTCGTCCCCGGACGCGATCGAGTCGAGGTCGTCCTCCATGCGGGCTGTGAACGCGTAGTCGACCAAATTGGGAAAGCTCTGCTCCAGCAGGGTGACGACCGCGAAGGCTGTGAATGTCGGGATCAGGGTCTGACCCCGCTTGAAGACGTACCCGGCGTCCTGGATGCGAGACATGATGGAGGCGTAAGTCGATGGTCGGCCGACCCCGAGTTCTTCGAGGCGTTGGACGAGTGAGGCTTCGTTGTATCGACGGGGCGGTTGGGTCTCGTGCCCGGCGGGCTCGAGGGCGATCACCGTGAGCTCGTCGCCGTCGTCTACTGCCGGCAACGGAGACTCGCTGTCGTCGGCATCGCCGGTGTCAACCGACTCGACGTAGACCTTGAGGAATCCCGGAAAATGGATGACTCGTCCCGACGCCGAGAACTCGGCATCTTTGCCGTCGGCGGCAGTCGCTCCGAAACGAATCGACAGTGATTCGCCCCGGGCGTCGGGCATCTGCGAAGCCAGGGTCCGCTTCCAGATCAGTTCATAGAGCTTGGCTTCGTCGCCGCCGAGTTCCGCCTGGACCTGAGCCGGGGTCTTCCACTCCTCCCCGGCGGGACGGATGGCTTCGTGAGCTTCCTGGGCGTTCTTCGCCTTGGAGGTGTACACGCGGGGCGTGTTGGGGACGTAGTCGGCTCCGAACTGCTTGCCGATCTCCGCACGGGCGGTGGCCACCGCAGACTCGGCCATCGAGACCGAGTCAGTCCGCATGTATGTGATGTAGCCGTTCTCGTAGAGGCGCTGGGCGACCGACATCGTCCGGGCCGACGCGTAGCGGAGTTTGCGCGCGGCCTCCTGCTGCAGCGTCGAAGTGCGGAAGGGCGCGTACGGTCGCCGGGTGTAAGGCTTGGTCTCTGTGGAACGGACCGCGAAGTCGGCGTTGTCGAGGCCCGTTGCCAGGGTGGTGGCGGCGTCCGAGTCCAACACGACCACATCGCCCTGGGGCGTGCCGACGGAGTCGAAATCTCTCCCTGACGCGACCCGACGCCCGTCGACGGCGACGAGCGTTCCGGTGAACTGGGTGGCGTCGCCCGGCTTTTCGAATGTCCCTTCGAGGTTCCAGTAGGAGGCGGTCCGAAACGCCATGCGCTCGCGTTCTCGCTCGACGATGATCCGCACCGCAACGGACTGGACCCGGCCGGCGCTGAGGCCCCGGGCCACCTTCAGCCACAACACGCGGGAGACGTCGTAGCCGACGAGACGGTCGAGGATGCGACGTGCCTCCTGGGCGTCGACGAGCCTCGTGTCGATGTCCCGTGGGTGGTCGAACGCCTCGCGGATCGCCGACGCCGTGATCTCGTGAAACACCATTCGCTTGACGGGCACCGTCGGTTTCAGCACCTCGGCGAGATGCCAGGCGATCGCCTCGCCCTCGCGGTCCTCGTCGGTGGCGAGGTAGACCTCGTCGGCCGCCTCCATCGCCTTCTTCAACTTCTTGACGTGGTCGCGCGAGCGCTTCGAAAGGACGTAGACGGGTTCGAATCCGTCCTCCACGTTGACCGCGAGATACGCCCAGGGCTCCTTGCGATAGCGCTCTGGCAGGTCCTTGGCTGAGCCGGGGAGATCCCGGATGTGGCCCATGGACGCCTCGACCACGACCTCGTCGCCCGACAGCCCGCGCAGGAACTGGCCGATGGACTTGGCCTTGGTGGGGGATTCCACGATTACGAGGGAGCGGGTCACGGCGCCGGAAGCTACGGGCGACCTCTGCGTAATGTCAACCTTCGACCTCGCCGGCACCCCAAGTTGGTGCGCTCTGTAGCCTCACGACGACGTGGACGAATCGATCGCCCGAATCCGGGGTTCCGAGCTGATACGACGGGGGCCGTTCGCCCGGCTGTGGTGGGCATCGACCATTTCGGCGCTGGGTGACTGGGTCACTCTGTTTGCCACGTTCTCCTTGGCCGCGAGCATCGCCGGGAACGGCGCCAACGCCTCGCTGGCGATTCTCGTACCGCTCGTCGCGCGTTTCCTCCCCGGGGTGATCATCGGAGTGATCGGCGGTGTCCTGGCGGACCGGTGGAATCGCAAGACGGCGATGATCGTCTCTGACTTCGGCCGGGCGGCACTCGTCCTCGTGCTCGTCTTCGTCGGAAACTATCGGGACCTCTTCCTCATCACGTTCGCCATCGAGATCCTCTCCCTCCTGCGGCAACCTGCCCGCGAGGCCGTCGTTCCACAGCTCGTGGCTCCTCGGCACCTGATGGCCGCCAACGGATTGAACTTGCTGGGCGCGTACGGCACCGCCCCCATCGGGGCGGCGATGTTTGCCCTGTTCGCAGAGGTCGGCGAGGAGTTCTTCCAGGTGTTCACGTCGGCCGCGGCGGTGGCTTCGGCCTTCGCTTTCGACACGATCACGTTCCTCGCCTCCGGTGTCATCACTCTCACGATCCCGATCCAGAAGATTCGGCTGGCACGGGACCGCAAACGCGACGGGAGCTTCGATTTCCGGGCGCCGTTGCGGGACATGGTCGAGGGCTTCCGGTTCGTCGTCGTCTATCCGGCGGTACGGCGAATGGTGGTCGGAATGGCGTTGGGGCTTTTCGGCGGCGGAGCGCTGTTCGTGCTCGGCCAGCCATTCTCGAAGCAAGTGCTGCTCGCCGGGGACACCGGTTACGGGATCATCGTCACGGCCCTCGGTGTGGGGGTGGCAGCCGGCATGGGAACGATGACGGCGATCGGCAAACGGGTCGAACGCCGCGAAGCACTGTTCGCCGTCTCATTGTCCCTTGCCGGAATTGCCGTCACGTTCGCCGGCTTGAGCGAGACCGTGGTGGGCGCCTCTGGTTGGGTGTTCGTGGCCGGTCTCGGCACCGGAGTCGCCTATGTCACAGGCTTCACGCATCTTCACATGGTGATCACCGACGACATCCGGGGCCGCACGTTCGCGGCTCTCTACGCCTCCGCCCGCTTGGCGCTGCTCGCGTCGTTCGGCCTGGCCGCTGTCGGGGCGGCAACCCTGAACGACTTCATCCCCGGCCCGATGAGCAACGCCATCCGGGCGATCATCGTCCTCTCGGGGCTCACCGTCCTCGCTTCGGGGCTTCTCACCCTGTGGTCGGTTCGAGCCCAGCTGCGGGGCGAGCCGCTCGACGAAAGCGACTACCGGGCGTTGCGGGATGCGGGGGACGCGATCACCTGGATGCGCGGGTCGCGTCGTTCGGAAGACAAATGAGTCGTCGGTACATCGGCGTCGAGGGCGTCGAGGGCGCCGGCAAGTCGACGGTCGTACAGAGGGTGGCATCCCAGCTCGAAGCCGATGGTCACGAGGTAGTGCTCGTGCGTGAGCCGGGTGGCACGCCCGTCGGTGAGGAGATCCGCAGGCTGCTGTTGCATTCGGTGGCTCTCTCAGATTGGACCGAAGCCGCACTCTTCGCCGCGGCGCGAGCCGAGCTCGTCCGCCAGATCGTGGCACCGGCTCTGGCGCGCGGCGCCTGGGTGTTGTCCGATCGCACGTACTACTCGTCGCTCGCCTACCAGGGAGGGGCGCGTGGTCTCGGGATCAGCGAAGTCCGGGAACTGAACGAGCGGGTTCTGGGTGGAACCGTGCCGGACCTCGTGATCGTCCTGGATGTGGATCCCGAGGTCGGCTTCGCACGCGAGACCGATCGTGACCGGATCGGGTCCGAGGGAGTGGTGTTCCAGCGTCGTGTCGCCGACAGCTACCAGCGGATCTCCGTCGACGATCCGAAAGTCCACCTCGTCGACGGAACACAGGATCCAGACGCGGTGGCGGCCGTGATTCTTCGCCTGCTGGATCGTCCATGAACGGTTTCGCGGCCGTCATCGGGCATGGTGGGCCGATCGCCCTTCTCGAACGCGAGATGAAGCGCCCGGCTGGCGCGTATCTCTTCGTGGGTGCCTCTGGTGTCGGCAAGGCAACGGTGGGCCGTGCGTTCGCGGCTGGCCTCGTCTGCCCCGAGCGCCTCGACCACGACGAGCCGTGCCGGTCGTGTCGTCGGGCGGAGTCGGGTAACCACCCCGACATCGTGGTGGTCGAGCCGGAAGGCCGTCAGAGCCTGGGTGTCGAGCAGGCACGTCAGACCATCACCCAGGCGGTGATGACTCCGGTGGAATCCGTGCGCAAGGTGTTCTTGTTCCCGGAAGCCGAAGCCATGACCGACCAGGCAGCCAATTCCCTCCTCAAGACGCTCGAGGAGCCGACCGCCACCACCGTCTTCATCCTGGTCGTCGAATCCGAAGACGATCTGCCACCGACGGTGGCCAGTCGCTGCCGCACCGTTCACTTTGGTCGTGTGCCCGAGGAAGTGTTGCGCGAAGGCCTGGTGCTCCGCTCCGGGGTGGATTCGCTCACCGCCGCCGACCTCGCCCGTGTCGCGGGCGGCCGGCCCGGACTGGCACTCGGCCTGCTCGAACGCCCTGAGATCGGTCGCTATCGACGAGCGTGGCTCGAGGTCCCGGGGCGAGTGACCGATCGGACGGGGGATTCTTTCGTGTTGGCCGCGGAGATGCTCGACTTGACCGACGAAGTGGCCCCCGAACCGTCCGAGGACGTCCCCAAGGAACAGGCGGACAGGGACCGTCGTAGATCCCGTCAGGCGTTGCTCGCCAGCGGCCTGGAGATTCTCGCGTCTTGGTACGCCGACGCGGCCACGCTCCAGTTCGGCGGCCCCGTGCGCAACACCGATCTCGACGTGACGGATCTGACGATGGTCTCGGCGGCTCGGGCGATCCGCAACGCCGACCATGCCCTGGACGCCGTTCTCGATCTTCAGGCCAACCTGCGGCCCCAACTCGTGCTGGCGAACCTCTTCACGACTCTCGCGTTCGACTGAGGCCCGAACGCGAAAGAGGCGGGAGACCTGAGCCTCCCGCCTCTTCTGTCAGATCTCCTCTTTCAGGAGATCTCTTCGTCTGTGGTCCGGTACTGGTCGACCAGATCCGGCGACCGATCGGTGGCCATTTCGATGGTGTCGGACCCTCGAGCGTCGCGTTGCCAGTACGGATGGACTCCGAAGTGTTCGTGGATGCCTTCGTGCCAGGACACTTCGTCGAGAGCCGGCCAGTTGTCTGGGTCGAATCCGGTGCTGTCCTCGAGCACATCTTCGGTGATGTCGAGCACGAGTCGCTTGTTGTCGCCATCGACCGTGAACAACTCCCACGGAACGGCGAAGAGCTTCTCGCCGACGCCGGCGAAGCCGCCCCGGCTCATCACCGCGTAGGCGATGTCGCCGCTGAAGATGTCGATCATCAGCTCTTTGAGTTCGCCGAGGTCGTCGCCCGCCGGGTTGACGACGTCGTCACCCGTGAGGCTGGAACTCGAGAGAATGGTTGGTGTCATGACTGCTCCTCGTTGAGTTCTGCGTATCGGGATGCCACCCGCTGTTGGCTGGCAATGGCCGCGTCTGCCTTGAGGTGGAACTGCTCACCGAGCCGCCCGCCGAGGTAGGCGCCGCCGAACATGGCAGCGATCCCTGCCGCTGCCGCCAGGATGGCGATCGCGGTGACGTCGTCGCCGCGGATCTGGGCGAACCAGTTCGGCAGACCTGCTTGCTGGAAGGCGTTGTACTCGGAGCCGAAGAACGCTCCGGCCGCGGCGAAGGCCGCGATCAAGAACAGCATCCAGAGGGCGACGCCGATCCCGTTGATGCCTCCGTCGTAGCGAGCCATCCGGCCCGCAGCCCATCCTCCGAGAAGGAAGGACACGAAGACGATTACGACGGCAACCACCACACCGGGGGCTGCCAGCTCTCGGACGGTCCCGTCCAGGTCGATCGCGTTGAGTTCGTAGGCGATCCCGGCCGCTCCCGCACCGACGAGGGCGCCAAGGAAGACGAGAACGCCGATGGCAGCGAACATCCCCATCAGTGCGGCAGGTGTGTCGATGCCCCCGAATCGCTCTTTGATCGGGGCGAGATCGACTTCTGTTCCGCCGATCGTCCCCTTTGCGGGGTCGGTGGCCGTGTGTCTGGCTGTCATCAGAACACCAGGAGGATGATCAGGATGAGCAGGATGAGTCCGCCAATTCCGATGTACATTGCATGCCCTTTCTTTCGTGAGGGCAGGACATACCCAATGGCGCGTGGGTGTAAACGCGTCGGCGGCGCTCCGACCCGCCGCCGATGTTTATGGGTGGGGGGATTCGGTCCTACCGCGATGGCGGGTGCCCTACGGCGACCCATGCCCGACGGCTCCGCTTCGCCGCCGAAGAGCCGTCACTGGTACCCGTCCGCTACCGGCTGCGCCCGTGGTCGTATGAGCGACGTGATCGTGAGGGCGGCTCGCGACAACAATGGACGAGGATCTCTGAGGTCCCAGTCCCCGAAGACGCGTCGACGTACGTACGGGCGTAAGTAGTCACGAAGAGCGAATCGCTCCACCTTGCGGAATCGTACAGAAGCGGCCAAATCCCGCTTGAGGTCGATCCAGTAAATGCCGTCGCGGAAGTCGGCTGGCCCAGGCAGTTCCCCGCGTTCGTGGTAGCGGTAATCCACCCACGGAAAGTCGATCCCGGCCTCAACGGCCAGTGCCGACGACAGGTTGTGGCGGCCATTCACCTCCATGAGCGTCCATTCCCCGTTCTTGTCGTTGCGCTTGAATTCAGTGCAGGCAAAGCCCTCGTGGCCCAGACTGGCCATGACCCTTCGCCCCAGTTCCACCACTTCAGGCAGGTGTTCGGACACCACCACACGAGGAGAGCCCAGAGTGGGCGGATTGTTACGGACCTTGCGTGCAGTGAACTCGGCCACCGGCTCTCCGTCGACGACGAAGCAGTTGTAGTTTGCCCCGGCGCTCGGCGGCCCCGTGATGAACTCCTGGACCATCAACTCCAGCGACCCGTCCGACACCGTGCGGTAGGTATCGATCAGTTCTGCGCGATCGGTCACCTCGAGCATCTTGACCCCGAAGCGTCTGACAAAGAGGTGGCTTTGAACGGGCTTGACCAGCACCGGGTAAGGCAGCTCGTCGGCCATGCTCACCAGTTGCTCTTCCGTTGACACGACGTGGGTTGCTGGGACGGGAATCCCTGCGTCCGCTGCGAGCGAGTACGTGTGTCGCTTCTCCAGGAAGAGTCGCGCACGGTCCCAAGGGGGGCAGGCCACACGGTAGTTCTCGCTCAACCGGTCCCAGGCTCTCGCGACCGCCGCCAGCGAGGCGTCGGAGGCAGGGATCAGCACAGCGTCCCCCAGTTCCCTCCCCAAATCCAATAGTGACGCGACGAAGGATTCCTCGCACGCTACCGGGTCTGGAACGTCAAGAGTGCGTGTCACGAAGCGGGACGTGTGGCCAAAATCCTGCCGGTCGTATCTCACCGCGATGACCGGCACTCCCCTGCGGCCCAGGCTGCGGATCACGCCCAGTCCCATCGTATAGGCCGAGACCACCACCGCTATCATGCGTGCGGCGTTGCGCGGGGCCGGGAGATGGGCACGGATCGCAACATCCTGACAGTGTTGCACACCGCGAAGGCCTCGATTCTACTGGCGGGGTGGCTGCTGGCACTTGCGCCTACGCTCGCTTGAGCAGACAGTGGTCGTTGTAGAGCCGGAGCGGGGATTTGAACCCCGGACCTACGCATTACGAGTGCGTTGCTCTACCCCTGAGCTACTCCGGCGGGAGCGGCGAAGAAGCATACCCCAGCGCGGCCAGAGGCTTGTCGGAGGGGTCCCGGCGCCGGACTACCGTTGCCCGCCGTGGCAGACCAGGCCGACTTCGAAGCCGACGCGATGCAGTACGCCCCGCAGCTCTATTCGGCGGCGATGCGCATGGCGCGCAACCCGGCCGACGCCGAAGACCTCGTCCAGGAGACGCTTCTCAAGGCGTATCGCGCCTACGGATCCTTCGAGGCCGGAACCAACCTCAAGGCGTGGCTCTACCGAATCCTGACGAACACCTACATCAACAAGTACCGCAAGGACAAACGGCGACCGACCGAATCAGAACTGGGCGACGTCGAAGATCTCTACCTCTACAAGCGCATCGGGTCCCAGGAGACGGCAGAGTCGTCCCGAAGTGCGGAGGATCGAGTACTCGACGGTCTGGTCGAAAGTGACATCAAACAGGCGGTGGAGGCGCTTCCGGAGATCTTCCGGGTGCCAGTCCTCCTCGCCGATCTCGAAGGCTTCGCGTACAAGGAGATCGCCGAGATCCTCGACATCCCGATCGGAACGGTCATGTCGCGCCTGCATCGGGGAAGAAAAGCCCTGCAGGCATCGTTGGCAGAGTTCGCAAGCGGTCGGGGTCTGCTCCCCGACGAAGACCCCGAGATGAGTGACACGTCATGAGCGAGCATTGCAAGGACGCACTCGACAAGCTGTACGCCTATCTCGACAGCGAACTCGACGGTGGTTCTGTTGACCTCATCCGGTCACACATCGGTGAGTGCCCGCCGTGCGGGAACGCATTCGCTTTTGAAGAACGGCTCCTCGTGGCGATCCGCGCGGGGCTGCGGGAAGACGTTCCGCAGGTCGTGATCGACCGCATCCGCATCACGTTTCGCACCGAGATTCTCTGATCTGAGGGTGTTTCGCCGCTCCCTCGCCGCTTCGGTAGTCTGAGCGTCGCCATGCGCTCTGCCACACGACCCGCCGCCCCCAGATTGTTCCGGCTGGGCCTGCTCCTGCTGGCTCTGTCGGTCCTCACCCTTCCGGCCATGGCGGCGGAGAGCGAGAGTGACGACGACGCGTCGACTACCACCGAGGTGGTGACGTTCGACTACGAGCCTGCCACCATCATCGAACCGCCGCCGCCGGATGCGGTCGAACAGCCGTGGACCACCAAGTTCCTCGTCCCGACCGGAGTGGCACTGGCCGTCGTCGCCGTGTTCGTCACGGTCGTCCAGTACTTCGTACGTGTCGTGCGCTCGAGGTACAAAGTCGTCGAGTGAGCGACGCAGTCCCGTGGCCGTTCGCGGGTCGGGTGGCCGGGCTCATCGCCGGGAGCCACCCCCTCGCGGACAGTTATCACCTCGACCACCTCGCCGCGAACCTCGCCTCGATCGTCCCTCGGGCCAACGCCCTGGTCACCGCCGAGACGCGACTCCCGCTCCCAGGTGACCCTGACGTCGTCCTGGTCAGCCGCAAGGAATGGGTCGAACGTAACATCGCGTCGTTTCGCCACATCCTCGCCCCTGCCGAACAGCGTTTGATCGAGTCGAACGAGATCTCCGCCGCGGTCGGACGTCGAATGGTGGCAGCCGAAACCGGTGCCCTGCTCGGATTCCTCTCCCGCCGCGTCCTCGGACAGTACGAGCTGGTGCTTCCGACGGGTGACGATGGTGATTCCATCGCTTTCGTCGGCTCCAACATCTTGGCCATGGAGCGGTCCAACCAGCTTCGACCTGCCGAGTTCCGGATGTGGATCGCACTGCACGAGGCGGCGCATCGGGCGCAGTTCGTCGGAGTGCCGTGGCTCCGGGGGCACTTTCTCTCCCTCGTCGAGCGGATGGTGTCGGCTGTTCAGCCGTCTCGATTCGGACGGACCCGATCGTTGATGAACCGAGCGATGACGGCGCGCCGCGACGGATCTCGCTTCCTCGACGAGCGCGGGTTGATGGGGCTCTTCGCCACACCGGAACAGAGCGAAGTCCTCGACGAGATCCAGGGACTGATGTCGCTGTTGGAGGGTCACGGACATGTGGTGATGGACCGCATCGGTGAACGGCTGCTCACGTCCCAGGCTCGCATGGCGGCTCTCCTGAAGGCCCGACGGGCCGACCCGCGGACCGCAGCCTTCCTTCGTCTCACCGGCCTGGAGATGAAGATCCGCCAGTACGAACTGGGTGAGGCATTCGTTCTCGCCGTGGAACGGGAAGCGGGATGGTCGGCGCTCGATCGTGCGTGGGTCAAGCCCTCCAACCTTCCGACCGCCACCGAGATCGAGGATCCGCTCAGATGGCTGGCCCGGACCGACTGACCGAACTCGCGGGTGTCCTCGGCGCCCGGATGCACCTTCCCCAAGGTCCAGTTGCCGTTGCGTTGTCCGGAGGCGCCGACAGCGCGGCACTCTTGTGGCTCGCGGCCCAGCGCCACTCCGACGTCGTTGCAATCCACGTCTTTCATGGACTGGCGGCTTCGAGCCTGATGGCGACCGCCGCCGGGCAGGTGGCAGTGTTTGTCGGCGTTCCTCTCGTGATGGCGGTGGTGGAACCGGCGGGAACGGCAGAGCATCATCTCCGGGCTGCTCGACACACCGCCCTCCTGGATCGGGCTGGCCAAAGACCAGTGCTGTTGGCGCATACCGCCGACGACCAGGCCGAGACGGTGCTCATGCGCGTGCTGCGCGGCACCGGAGTCGACGGACTCGCCGGCATTCAGCCTGAGCGTGGCCAGCTCGTCCATCCGATGCTGGGCGTCACGCGGGCCGAGGCCAGGGAGTTGGCCCGCCTGGCCGGGCTGCCGTTCCGTGATGACCCCGCGAATGAGGATTCGGCGGTTCTGCGCAACCGGATACGGTCCGACGTCGTGCCGGTCATCGAAGAGGTGATCGGCCGTCCGCCGCGTGATGCGCTGGTCCGTCTCGCGGCGTCGGCCGCCGAAGACGCCGCATTCCTCGACTCCGCCACAGATGCCGTTCCGATCGAATACCGGGGCGAGTCCGCCCGGATGCCGCTGGGAGCGTTGTTGGCGAGCGGCGATGTGGTGGCGGGCCGGGTGTTGCGGCGGGCGTTGACGAGGCTGGCCGGCCCGTACCCGCCCAACCGTCGGTCGTTGCGACGGATGCTCGATGTCGTCCACGGCGTGAGCGCCGCGACCCAAGTGGAGCCCGGTCTCAGGATCCGTCGTCTTGGTCCGCATGTCGTCGTCGATCGCCAAGCGGGTATCCCTGCTCCGGAGGTTCCACCGGCTTCGCTCGCCGAAGACGTGACCCGATGGGGGGATTGGCGGTTCGACCGGTCCGTGGTCGACGGTCCGGCGGTCCGGCCGCTCTCGCCACGGCGAATCGTCGCCCCCGGCGACGGAGGCGCTTGGGAAGTGCGCGCCGTCACCGCGGATGACCGCATCACCGGGCGTGCCGCCAGTGACGCGCTGGCCGACGCCGGGGTGGGGAGCGAAGCACGTTCGTCGTGGCCTGCGGTGAGCCGGGACGGGGAGGTGGTGTGGTTGCCGGGCGTCCGCGCCCGCGTTTGGCCCGTCCATCGTCCCGGTCGCTACCTTTGCCTGGTCGCAGCCCAGGAGCCCAATTGGCAGACATCCGAACCCTGATCACCGCCGAGGAGATCGACGCAAAGCTCGCCGAGATCGGTCGCGCCGTCTCGTCGGACTACCGCGGAGCCGATCTCGTCGTCGTCGGTGTGCTCAAGGGGGCGTTCATGGTGATGGCCGACCTCGCCCGTCACATCGACATCCCCGTAGAGTTCGACTTCATGGCCGTGTCGTCGTATGGGGCGTCCACCCAGTCGTCGGGGGTCGTGCGGATCCTGAAGGATCTCGACCAGGAGATCGCCGGCCGCCATGTGCTGATCGTCGAGGACATCATCGACTCCGGGCTCACACTGAACTACCTGATGAAGAGCTTGCGAGTGAGAAAGCCGGCGTCCCTCGAGGTGGCTTCCCTGCTCGTCAAGACCGGCGTGCAACGCGCCGAGTTGAACGTGAAGTATCCCGGGTTCACGATCGGCCCGGAGTTCGTCGTCGGCTACGGGCTGGATTACGCCGGCAAGTACCGCAACTTGCCATATGTGGGAGTCCTCGAAGACGATTGATTCAGGCTGGACGCGGTCCGCGTGCCGACCATCGGTCGATGATGCGGCGGACGCCCGACCACAGTTTCCAGACCACCCACACGCACGCCACCGCCAGGACGACGACGACCACCAACGCCAGCACGGGGAACGCCAGCGCGAGCGCGGTGATCGACGCCGCCATTCCGTCCTCGAACACCGACAACGTGAGGTTGGAGAACGGCTCAGGCGACGTGTTGACCGCGGCGCGGGTGGAGGCCTTGGCCGAATGGCTCGACAGCGCCAGTGATCCAGCGACCAACGCCCCCATCGCCTCTCCGACCGAGCCGGAGTCCCCTGCGATGACGAATCCCAGGGCAGCTGCTCCGAGTGGGCGTATCACGGTATGAAGCGCATCCCAGACGTTGTCGAGATAGGGGATCTTGTCGGCCGCGAACTCGATGAAGAAGAGCACGGCGGCGATGACGAGAACGTCGGTGCGCGTGAGGACTTCGGGAATGTCGCTCCAGCCGAACCTGCCGGCGAGTCCGAGCACGAGAGTGACCAGATAGAGGTTGAGGCCAGAGGCCCAACCCGACCCGGCAATGAGACCGACGATCTCCATCCCCGCCACCGTACCGCCTCAGCTGGCGCGAGGTTTTCTTAGGATGCGCGGCTCCTTACCATGGTGTTCTCGGCACGGTCGCTGAGACGCAGTTGTTCCCAACGTTTCGAGGAGTCCGGTGAATCGCACATTCCGCACGCTGTTGATCTACGGCGTCGTCTTCGTGCTGCTGGCAGTCACCGCCCAGCGCTGGTTCGATCAGGTCACCGCTCCCGCCGAGATCACCCTCTCCGAGTTCATGACGCAGGTCGAGGAGGGCACGATTGCCGAGGCAACGATCTTCGAGCGATCGAATCGCGTCCAGGGGCGTTTCGTCGACACCGAGCTCGAAGCACCCGCCTTCGACTTCACGGTCCGCTACCCCGCTGAGTTCGAAGGCGACATCACCACCCAGATGATCGGAGCCGGCATCGATGTCGACAACGACGCCGAACCGCCCGGCTTCTTCGAGATCCTGATCTCGATCCTGCCCTGGCTGTTCCTCGTCGGCTTCATGATTTTCATCTTCATGCAAATGCAGGGTTCGGGAAACCGTGTGATGCAGTTCGGCAAGGCCAAGCCGAAGACGATCTCCAAGGACCAACCAAAGGTCTCGTTCAAGGACGTGGCGGGTCTCGAAGAGGCCATCGAAGAACTCGAGGAGCTGAAAGATTTCCTTCAGCACCCGGACAAGTACCGGCAGATGGGGGCGAAGATCCCGAAGGGCGTCCTGCTGTTCGGTCCGCCGGGAACCGGAAAGACCCTGTTGGCCCGGGCCGTGGCCGGCGAGGCGGGCGTCCCGTTCTTTTCGATCTCGGGGTCTGACTTCGTCGAGATGTTCGTCGGTGTCGGGGCGAGCCGGGTTCGCGACCTGTTCGAACAGGCCAAGGCCGACGCCCCTGCCATCGTCTTCATCGACGAGATCGACGCCGTCGGCCGCCATCGTGGCGCCGGCCTCGGCGGTGGACACGACGAGCGTGAACAGACGCTCAACCAGTTGCTCGTCGAACTCGACGGCTTCGAAGGCACGAGCGGCGTGATCGTGATCGCGGCCACCAACCGTCCGGACATCCTCGACCCCGCCCTTCTCCGACCCGGACGTTTCGACCGTCAGGTCACCGTCGACGCCCCCGACATCGAGGGGCGCAAGGCGATTCTCGAAGTCCATGCCAAGGGCAAGCCGTTCACCGAAGAAGTGGATCTCGAGGTCCTCGCCCGCCGCACGCCCGGGTTCACCGGTGCCGACCTGGCCAACCTCATCAACGAGGCGGCGCTGCTCACGGTGCGGGGGCGGGGAACCGAGATCGGCATGGGCGAACTCGAAGACGCGATCGATCGCGTGATCTCGGGTCCCGAGCGCAAGTCCAAGGTGATGTCCGATGACGAGAAGAAGCTCATCGCCTATCACGAAACCGGCCACGCGCTGGTCGGTTGGGCCCTACCGAACGCCGATCCGGTGCACAAGGTGACGATCGTGGCGCGCGGGCGGTCGCTCGGCCACACGCTGGCCCTGCCCACGCACGACAAGTATCTGCTGAAGCGGAGCGAACTGGTCGATCAACTCGCCATGCTCCTGGGTGGTCGCACCGCCGAAGAGTTGATCTACGCCGACCCGACCACCGGAGCCAGCAACGACATCCAGAAAGCCACCTCGATCGCCCGCAAGATGGTGATGGAGTACGGGATGAGCGACCGGTTGGGTCCGTTGCAGTACGGCAAACCGGCGGGTGAGGTGTTCCTCGGCCGCGACTACACCAGCGGCCAGGACTATTCCGACGAGGTGGCGGCATCGATCGACGACGAGGTTCGGGCGTTGATAAGCGCCGCCCACGAGGAGTCCCGCCAGATCCTGCACGCCCACCGGGACGCCATGGAGCGAATGGTCGAGCGGCTCCTGGAGACCGAGACGGTGGACCGCGAGGAGGTCGCCGAGATCTTCCACGATGTCCCCAAGTGGGAACACGCATCCAGCGGCTCGCTGCGTATCCAGCCGCCGAAATTGTCTGATAACGGCCACCGGAGCGCCGGAGCGCGGACCGGCGCCGACGTGGACGAACCTGACGACGACTCGGTCAACGTCGCAACCTGACCCCCCGGTACTCTCGGCCGCCATGACACGTTCGTGGATGGTGCGCGGAGGCGCGATCGCGTTGACCCGTCCTTTGCTGATGGGTGTGGTCAACACGACGCCTGATTCGTTCTCCGACGGGGGATTACTGCCCACCGTTGACGCCGCAGTGGCCCACGCCCACCGTCTGATCGATGGGGGCGCCGACGTCATCGATGTCGGTGGCGAATCCACCAGGCCAGGGGCCCTGCCTGTGACCCTCGACGAGGAGATGGATCGGGTTCTTCCGGTGGTCAGCCGCCTCGCCGACGATGCGGTGCTGGTCTCAGTCGACACCACCAAGCCAGAAGTTGCCGACGCCTGTCTCCGGGCCGGTGCCGTGATCGTCAACGATGTCGGCGGGATGGGCGACCCCGCGATGCGGCGGGTGGCCGTCTCCCATGGCGCCGGGGTGGTCGTGATGCACATGCAGGGAGAGCCCCGCACGATGCAGGACAACCCGACCTATGACGACGTCGTGGTCGACATCCGGAACTTCTTGATCGAGCGTCGTGACGGGCTGGTTGCCGCGGGCGCAGACCCCGCCTCCGTCGTGGTTGACCCCGGCATCGGCTTCGGGAAGACCGTCGCGCACAACCTGATCCTCCTCAACCGGCTCGGTGAATTCGCAGAGGTGGGCCCGATCATGGTGGGTGCGTCCCGCAAGCGCTTCCTGGGGGCGCTCTCCGGACGCGACGTCGCCTCCGAGCGTGACTTTGCCTCTGCGGTGGCGGCGGCAGCAGCCATCCTGCGGGGCGCGTCGATTCTCCGTGTGCACGATGTCGCCCAGACTCTCGAAGCCGTGAAGGTTGCATGGGCTATCGTGCGCGAGGAAGGGGCCCGGTGGGCCCCTGTTGCCGCACGAGGAGTCGCCGAAGGATGATCACAGGCTTGAAGCCACGTGGATTCACGTGGGTGATCGCCAATCGACTGGCGGTGTCCGAACGCATCGGCGGGCATGGTTTCCAGCATCGCCGCGTGCGGCGGGAGGAAGAGATCAACTGGCTGGTCCGAGAGGCAGGGATCACGTCGGTGGTGACACTGCTCTCTGGCAACCAGAATCTCGCCGCGTACGAAGCTTCCGGGTTGGAGACCCACACGGTCCCCATCGGGGGAGACTCGCCCCGCATCGACCCGACACCGTTGTTCGAAACGCTCAATGGCCTGCTGGCTGACCCTGACGCGCGCATTCTCGTGCATCGCGAGATCATCGATGACGTGGTCGGGGGGTTGCTCGGGGGATACCTGGTGGCTTCGGGCCTCGTCAAGGATCCGATCCTCGCCTCGGCGCTCATTCAGGAGATCCTGGGTCGGGCTCTCGGCCCGGAGGGTCGCACCCTCATCAAAGGGTAGAGATGGCCGACCGCATCGACCTGCGGGGCCTCGCGGTCTTCGCCCGTCACGGCGTGTACGCCCCTGAACAGGCCGACGGCCAGCATTTCATCGTCGACCTGTCCGTCGTGACGGATCTGTCCAAGCCCGGACTGACCGACGAGCTCTCGGACACGATCGACTACGGCGCATTGGCGATGGCCGTTCGGGATGTCGTCGTCACTGAGCGTTGGAACCTGATCGAGCGGGTGGCAACCCGGGTGGCCGAAGTGGTCCTCGGCTTCGACGACAGGGTGGAGAGTGTCGTGGTCACCGTTCACAAGCCGCAGGCGCCGATCCCGGTGGACTTCGACGATGTCGCCGTGACCATCGAGCGAAGCAGGTGACGAGGGTGAGGGCGACCGTTGCCCTCGGCTCGAATCTGGGCGACAGGCTTCAGCAGCTGCGTACGGCTGTGGCGGGATTGCGGCGCCTCGGCGACGTGGTCGACACATCGTCGCTCTACGAGACCGATCCAGTTGGGGGTCCCGCACAGGGTCGATATCTGAATGCAGTCGTGCTCCTGGAGACTGCGCTCGATCCCGAGGCGCTGCTGCAGGAGCTCCACCGGCTGGAAGGGGACTCGGATCGAACTCGGGACGTCCGCTGGGGGCCGCGGACGCTCGATCTCGACCTCATCACATATGGGGACCGTCGTATCTCCCAGCCGCTTCTCGTGGTGCCACACCCGCGGGCTCACGAACGTCGCTTCGTGCTGGCCCCCATGCTCGAGGTCGCCCCCGACGCTCCGCTCGCCAACGGTCAGGTCGCCAGAGACGCGATCACCTCGACTCTCGATCAACGTATCCAGCGGTGGGAGGGCTCATGGGAGCGCGAGACTCCGGCTTTGGGGGTCGAGGCCGGCTGGTGGGTGGTGGCCCAGTTCGGTCTTCTGCTCCTCTGGCTCGTCGTGGTCCTGTTCACGGCCGAGCCGGATGCATCCCCGTGGCTGTTCGTGGGCGTGCCCCTCGCGGTCGCAGGGATCGCCCTCGGAATCGGTGCCATCGTGTCGTTCGCTGCGCCGGTGTCTCCCTCACCGCAGCCCCGCGAGGGCGCGTCCTTGGTTGACCGGGGCGTTTATCGGTTCGTTCGCCACCCGATGTATGGCGCGTTGATCCTCGCCACTTCTGGTGCAGCGATCGCGGCGAGAGCCTGGGCCGGAGTAGCCGTGTCCGTCGTTCTCGCCGGCGTCCTTCGGCTGAAGTCGGCGAGGGAGGAGAGAATCCTCGGTGTCGTGCTCGGCGGATACCGCGCCTACGCCCGGTCGGTGCGGCGCCGGTTCCTCCCCGGGATCTGGTGATCGATAGCCCCCTGTCGCCGCCGAGGGCGCTGCGATAGATTGGCTCCATGGCGGAGCGCGCTCCTCCCTGATGGTCTTCGGAATCGACCGACTCTGGGAAATCGACCCTGTCTGTCTGTCTGACCAGGAGGAGAACATGGCCCGCCGCTCCCGTGACCGTCGCCGGAACATTCCCGGCTATGACGAGTTCCGTCCCCGCCGCGACGACCGCGCACGCGACCATCGCAAGGTGCGGCACGCTGCGAACCAGATGCTCCACACGGCCGCCGACGTCGAGGAACTGGCGCCGCTCCCCGAAGTGAGGGCGGACCACCATCACGAGCGCGACACCGTCGACTTCGCCGAGACTCCCGAATCCCGCTTCACCGTCGGCAAGACCAAGTTCTGGAAGCGGCGCGCCCAATACAAGGAATATCGGGCGCGTCTCGATGCCCGCTGGTCGGGTCTGGAACCAACAGAGAGCTGAACCGGAGCCCTCAACAGCCGGCGGTCCAGTCGACCGATTTGATGGATGCGATGGAGGGGTCCAAAGTCACTCACCCATGCCCGACCTCTTCGACGGCTCAGACGACCTCACATCGCCGCTGGAAGCGCACCCTCTGACTGCCGCACGTCTCGCCAAGCTCCAAGCCTGGGAGGCGGCGGGGATGGACCCGTATCCTCCCGGCTCCGGACGAACCCACACCACACAAGACGTTCGCGACCGCCACTCCGGCCTCGGACCCGGCGAGGAAACGGACGATGTCGTGTGTGTGGCCGGGCGTGTCCGGCTCGCTCGCAGCTTCGGCAAGCTGCTCTTCCTGACGATCGAGGACGGTCACGGCCAGCTGCAGTTGTTCTTCTCGAAGGCGGACCTGGCCGAATCCGACTTCACGCCCGCCGAGCTGATCGAGCCAGGAGACTGGGTGGAGGCAACTGGCCCGGTCATGACGACTCGCAAGGGAGAGCTGAGCGTGAAGGTCGGAACGTTCCGGCTGCTGGCGAAGGGCCTGAGGCCACTGCCGGACAAGTGGCACGGATTGACCGACGTCGAAGAGCGCTCCCGACATCGCTACGTCGACCTGATCGTCAATCCCGATGCGCGCAAAGTGGCGATCACTCGGGCCCGAGTCGTGAGCGCTCTGCGCCAAGAATTCGAGGCTCGAGGCTATGTGGAAGTCGAAACGCCGATCCTTCAGGTGGATGCGGGCGGAGCCCTCGCCAGACCGTTCACCACCCATCACAACGCCCTGGACATCGGACTGTTCCTGCGGATCGCCACCGAACTGCACCTGAAGCGGCTCATCGTCGGGGGAATGGAGAGAGTCTTCGAGGTCGGCCGGATCTTCCGGAACGAGGGCATCGACTCGACGCACAACCCCGAGTTCACGATGCTCGAGTCCTATGAGGCCTTCGCCGATTACAACGACATCATGTCGATGGTCGAGGAGATCTTCGCGTCGGTCGCGATCGCGGCGGCCGGTTCCACCGACATCGAATACCAGGGCCGGCCCATGTCTCTGTCCGGACCGTATCGCCGGGGGGCCATGAGTGACCTCGTCTCCGAGGCAGTCGGAACGGCCGTGTCAGTTCATACGCCAGCGGAGGAACTCTCCGCGCTCGCCCGGGACGCCGGCATCGATACCGAAGACGAGTGGGGCGCGGGCAAGCTGATCGAGGAGTTGTTCGGAGCCATGGTCGAGCAGACGATCTGGGAGCCCACGTTCGTCACCGACTATCCAGTCGAGATCTCGCCCCTGGCCCGCCGACATCGGGACGATCCGGCCTTGACCGAGCGGTTCGAACTGTTCATCGCCGGCGCCGAGTACGCCAACGCGTTCACTGAACTCAACGATCCGAGGGATCAGCGGGTCCGCTTCCTCGCCCAGGCGGCCGCCAAGGCTGCAGGCGACGACGAGGCTCATCCGATCGACGAGGACTACATCCGTGCGCTCGAGTACGGCATGCCACCCACCGGGGGTCTCGGTATCGGCGTCGATCGCTTGGTGATGCTGCTCACCGATCAGGTCCACATCCGCGAAGTCATCCTGTTTCCGACGATGCGTCCGTCCGCCGACTGACGAGCCCATCGGTTGACGCCCGTCACGGGGTCTCAGTCGATCTGTCCTAGTGCAGGCTCGGTGCTGTCGGTGTCGGCGAGCGTGCGGGCGCGATCGAGCACATCGCCCGATGGAGTGGCCGACAGAACTTCGACACCGCTGATCCGAAACGTCCCGCCCATCGCCGGGGTTGTGCCAGCCAGACGCTCCAGCAAGTCTCGCATCCGCGCCGCCACCATTGCGATCGCCCCGGGCTTCAAGTCGGCCAGCACCGCCGCGAATGTCGTGTCGTCCACCCTGCCGACCGAATCGACCTCACGCACCGCGGCGCCCATCGTGGCAGCCACATGTGTGCGGAACTCGACGCCGTCTGGCCCGTCACGGACCCCGTCGTCGAGGGCAGGAAACGAGACGATCAGCAGTCCGTAGATGTCACCCCGCCGCGTGAGCCACCTCTGGCCGCGCTCCAAAGCATCGAGGACACCCGTGCGGTTGAGGATCCCCGAGTCGAGGTCGATGGTCCCCACCACCTCGAGGGTGAGCTTGAGCGATTCGAGTTCGCCTTTCAGGTCCTGGATCTCGCGGCGGAGTTCTGCTTCCTCACCCATGATTCGAGCGTACTCCAGGGGGAAGACTCCGCCGATGCTCGTTCAGAATGCGTTCTGCCGGGACGATGCCTCGACCGGACCCGCCTGACGCGTAGGCTGGCATGATGCTCGTTCTCACACGGAAGTCGGGGGAGTCGATCGTCATCGGAGACGACGTGGTGATCACGGTCCTCGAGATTCGCGGCGGCCAAGTTCGGTTGGGTGTCGAAGCTCCACGGGAAGTCGTCGTCCACCGCTCGGAAGTCCACGAGCAGGTGCTCGCCGACACCTCCGAATCCTTCGAGGACTGACCGCTCGTCACGCGCGGGGCGGGGGTCATATCCGGAAATGGTCCTCAAGAGTCGACGCCGAAACGGACGATGGGGGTAAGCACGGCTGCGATGGCGTCGAGAGTCGTGGGGACATGACGACGAAACTGACATCTACCGAACAGAACGCGCTGGTCACTGACACGATGGACCTCGTTGGCCACATCGTCTCGGAGCTGTCCGCCCGCTATCCGCGTCACGTCGACCGGTCCGAACTCTGGAACGCTGGAGCGCTCGGCCTGGTCGAGGCGAGCCGTCGGTTCGACCCGGCGTCCGGCGTGCCGTTCGCCCGCTATGCGGCGATCCGGATCCGTGGCGCGATCATCGACTCGACGCGCAGCCGGGACTGGGCGAGCCGGTCGGTGCGTCGCAGCATCCGCGAGATCCGCCAAGCCACCACCGGTCTCGAAGAGAACGAGGGTCGGACTCCAACCAGCGCCGAGGTCGCCGCCTTCCTCGCGATCGAACCTTCCGAGTTCGAACATCGTCGGTCCCAGGCCATCGCCTCGACCCTGCTCCATCTCGACCAGTCGATCGAGGGTGAGGAAGTGACCCTCGCGGAGCGGATCGCGGATCCGGCTGTCGAGACGGTTCCGGAGATCGCCCTCGAACTGCGGGAACTACGAGGGACGCTGGCCGAAGCGATTCGGAACCTCCCGCCCGTGCAGGCGGTGGTCGTGAGCCGGTCCTACCTCGACGGAAACCTGCTCCAGGACATCGCCGTTGACATGAGCCTCACCGAGGCACGCGTGTCCCAGATTCGAAGCGAAGGCCTGGCGGCATTGAAGGCGTACTTCTCAACTCAGTATGAGGGAGTCGAAGCGGCGTCGGAGGACGCACCGGGAAAGCGTGCCCGAGTCGCCTACCTCGAGCGAATGGAGAGCAGCGCCGACTGGCGCCGTCGGATCGACTCGGCGTCTTTGCTCGATGCCGCAGCCGAAGGAGTGATGTCGCTCCTCGGCAGCGACGAGACGATTGCTTCGGACTGACCCACAGCCTCCGAGGAGAAAATGTGGGCGGCTCGCCCCTCAGCGACCGGCGAGTTCCACGAGACGGTCTGCCAGCGTCGCGGTGTCGAATGGCTTTTCGATGATGCCAACGATGCCCAACGCTTCGAGGGATGCTTCATCCGCGATGTCGACTCGTCCAGTGAGAAAGACGACTTTGACACCTGCGGTCTGAGGGTCGGCCCGCAGCTCCTCGACTACCTCGAGACCGGTACGTCGAGGCATCACGTAGTCCAACAGCACCAGATGCGGGTCGTGATCGATCACCGCGTCACCGACATCTTCTGGGTGCTCGACGGAACGGACGTCATGTCCGCCCCGCTTGCCCAGGACCACCTCGAGCAGATAGCGAATGACGGGGTCGTCGTCGCAGATGACGAGACGCATCAGAGTTTCACGAACCGCTTGAGGCGAGCAGTCAGTTCGGCGGGCGAGAACGGCTTGACGATGTAGTCGCTGGCACCCAACTCGAAGCCGCGGACCACCTCGCGTTCGCTTCCCGCCGCCGTCAGCATCACGATGGGAGTGTCGTCGAGAGCCTTCATCGACCGCAAACGCTCGAGTACTTGAAAACCGTTCTTTCCAGGCATGTCGACGTCCAGCACGACGATGGCGTAGGCGCCCGTCTCGGCTTCTTCCAGGGCGGCATTGCCATCTGTCTCGTGGGCCACTTCGAATCCCTCTCGCTCGAGGCGGTGGATGATGAGCGCAGCAGTGAGGGTGTCGTCCTCAGCGAGGAGGACGCGTCCGCTGCGCCGCTCGGCGCCACCGACTGCGACGCGATCACCGCCTCCGAGGCTGGCGTCGAGCGCGAAGCGGTGGGCTCGGTGGTAGGCGTCACTGAGACCCCGTCCGTCGTCTCCGACGATTCCGGCAGAGAACGAAACCACGGCGCCCTCGATCGTCGGATGACGCAACGTCCGGAGGCGGAGACGTGCCCGGTCGACGAGGGTGATCAGATCGGCGGTGTCGTGGGCGCTGACGATGGCGACCTCGCCTTCATCCCAACGAGCGATGTCCACATCCGGTCCGACGAGATCGAGGAGCCCGCTGTGTACTTCGTCGGTGACAGAGGGATCGGGCCCCACTGCCCGCGTTCCGCCCGGTCCGTGCGTCTCGGGAACGATTGCGACCACCGAGATGGGGACTTCCCGCTCGAGCAGCGCCCGGTATGAAGCCGTCACCGCACCGCGACCGGAGTCCGCCCCGTCGGTCCGAAGAGCGGCAGCGACGCGAGACGCCACGTCGTCCCCGAGGAACGGCTTTGCGATGAACCCGTTGGCCCCGAGCGCGGTGACTTCGTCGACGACTGCAGGGTCGTCGGTGCCGGAGATGACCAGCACCGGTGTGTCCGCTGTTGCCTCGTCGTGGCGGATCTCGCGGAGGAGACTCCGACCGTCCCCGTCGGGGAGAAAGAGATCCAGGAGGATGATGTCAGGCCGGGCTTGGCCGAGGAATTGACGTGCAGCCTGAAGCGACGTCATCGACGTCACCCGACGACCGGGTGTCGTGAGGCGCGCCTCGAGAAGGCGAGTGATGAGCGGATCGTCGTCGATGACCAGGACGAGGCGTCGCGCCGCGGCCGAGGTGACGGATCCGAGTGTGGCGCACAGGTCGACGAGTGCCGGACCGAGCCGATTGTCAGGTGCGGACTCGGCGCGGGCCGCAGACTCGGTGACCTCGGGGAAGCCATAGCTCGACCCCGAGCCTTTCAGACTGTGAGCGATCGTGCGGGCGCGGTTTATCGCCTCGGTTTCGCCCCGTGCGGCGGGTGCCACGAGGGGCTCGAGCGCGCGCAATTGGTCCACCACGGAATCGCGAAAGAACTGTTGGAGCTCGTCCATTGCGTGAGGAATCGGTCGGTCTGCCAGTCGACTGAAGCCGTCCGGCCCGTCGAGGCTCGAAACCTTCAGGCCCCGCCGCTCTCGATCCGTGTGACGAGGTACCGGCCGAGGCCGTCGAGCACCCTCCGTGCCGGAACATCCGGCAGTCGGGCGGCGGCGCCGGCCGCCAACCGCAGACGCCGGTGTGCTTCGGCGAGGGTGGTCTCGATGTGTGCACCCGCCCGGACGAGTTCGATCACTTCGTCGACTGTCTCCTCGCTGTACGGCCGGTCCTCGGACAGGAGCTTGCGGATCCTGTCTCCCTCCGACCCGTGGAGCGCGAGGAGCAGCGGCATCGTGAACTTGCCTTCGTGGATGTCCGACCCGGCCGGCTTGCCGATCTCTTCGGTCGTCGACACCAGATCGAGCACGTCGTCAGCCAGTTGGAAGACCATTCCCACCTCGTGGGCCCACGATGTGACCGCCTCCACGGTGTCCGGATCGGCGTCTGCGGCCATCGCCCCCAACCGGGCCGATGTCCGGATGAGGCTCGCGGTCTTCCGTTCGATGACCGTCTCGTATTCGGCGATGCCGTGGTCGAGATCGAAGTCCAGTTCGAGTTCCTGCATCTGTCCTTCGACCAGTTCGGCGTAGGTGACTGCCAGTAAACGGACCGACTCGTTCGACAGCGACGTCGCCGCGGTTTCGGACGCCTTGGCCATGAGGAAGTCCCCGGCGAGAATCGCAACGGTGTTCGTCCAGTTGGTGTTGGCCGACGCCGCCCCCCGGCGTGTGTCGGCCTCGTCGATCACATCGTCGTGATAGAGGCTGCCGAGGTGGATCAGTTCCACCGCCACGCCCGCTTCGATCGGACGGTCGTCCTGGCTCGTGCCGAACTCCGCGGCGAGAACCGCCAGCAATGGCCGATACCTCTTGCCGCCCGCGGCCAGCAGGTGCTGGGAGACCTCGGTGAGGTAGACGTTGTTCGAGACGGTCACCTCGAAGAGGCGCTCTTCCAAGCGGCTCATCCGCTCCCAAACTCGGGGGAGGTCGACCAGGGCCTGCAGGTCCGTCACGGGCGGGATGCTACGTGATCGTTCCGTGCGCCGAAGCAAACCCTGGGTTCGGGACCACCTATATGGCGGGTTCGTTGCATCAGAATGACGATCTCCTTCACCTCGAGTGCCGGAGTGCCGACTGGAGAAATGACCACCAGGGGTATACTTCGCATCCAGCAGTCGAGGAACCCGCAAGGAGGATTCCTTGTTCGAACGTTTCACCGACCGTGCCCGCCGAGTTGTCGTACTGGCGCAGGAAGAGGCGCGGCTTCTCAACCACAACTACATCGGTACCGAACACATCCTCCTCGGCCTGCTCAACGAGGGTGAAGGCATCGCGGCCAAGGCGCTCGAGAGCCTCGGCATCAGCCTCAGTGCCGTGCGCGAACAGGTGGTCGAGATCATCGGTCAGGGCCAACAGGCTCCCACGGGGCACATTCCGTTCACGCCCCGGGCCAAGAAGGTGCTCGAGCTGAGCCTACGCGAGGCCCTCCAGCTCGGGCACAACTACATCGGTACAGAGCACATCCTTCTTGGCCTCATACGCGAAGGCGAAGGCGTCGCCGCTCAGGTCCTCCAGAAGCTCGGTGCGGAACTGCAGAAAGTTCGCCAAACGGTGATCCAATTGCTGTCCGGTTCGGGTTCGTCCGAGGAACCCGCGTCGTCGAGTTCCTCGTCGGGCTCCATGCGGAGTTCGTCGAGCAGCGAATCCACCCAAGGTTCCACGGTGCTCGACCAATTCGGCCGCAACCTGACACAGGCGGCGCGGGAGCGAAAGCTCGACCCCGTCATCGGCCGTGCGAAAGAGATCGAGCGCGTGATGCAGATCCTGTCGCGCCGGACGAAGAACAACCCCGTGCTCATCGGTGAGCCGGGCGTCGGCAAGACCGCCATCGTCGAAGGTCTCGCCCAGCAGATCATCTCCGGTGACGTTCCCGAGACCCTCGCCAACAAGAAGCTCTATACGCTCGACCTGGGAGCGCTCGTCGCCGGTTCCCGTTATCGCGGTGACTTCGAAGAACGCCTGAAGAAGGTCTTGAAGGAGATCAAACAGCGCGGCGACATCATCATCTTCATCGACGAGATCCACACATTGGTCGGTGCCGGTGCGGCCGAAGGAGCCATCGACGCCGCCTCGATCCTCAAGCCGATGCTGGCGAGGGGCGAGCTGCAGACCATCGGGGCCACCACCCTCGAGGAGTACCGCAAATATCTGGAGAAGGACTCCGCGCTGGAGCGTCGGTTCCAGCCGGTGAAGGTCGAAGAACCGTCCGTCGGTGAGACCGTCCAGATCCTCCTGGGGCTCAAAGACCGCTACGAGAGCCACCACAGCGTGCGGTTCACCGAACAGGCGATCGTGACCGCCGCGAACCTGGCCGACCGGTATCTGTCGGATCGGTTCCTGCCCGACAAGGCCATCGACCTCATCGACGAAGCCGGATCGCGGATGCGCATCAGTCGGGCTGCCACCAACCCGGAGTTCGAAGACCTCGACAAGAAGCTGACGCAGGTCCGTTCGGAGAAGGCCGACGCCGTCCAGGCTCAGCAGTACGAACGCGCCGCCCAGCTGCGGGACCAGGAGCGCTCGCTGGTGGGTGAGCGCACCGAGATCGAACATCGCCTCCAGGAGTCCGGCGAGGTTTCCGGCTGGGTGATCGACGAGGACGAGATCGCCCAGGTGCTGGCCCAGTGGACCGGTATTCCCGTTCAGCGGATGACCGAAGAGGAGACGGCTCGCCTCGTCCACATGGAAGCCGAACTGCACAAGCGGATCGTCGGCCAGGAGGACGCCATCGTCGCCGTGTCCAAGGCGATCCGGCGGACCCGCGCCGGGCTCAAGGATCCCAAGCGCCCCTCGGGCTCGTTCATCTTCCTGGGCCCGTCCGGGGTCGGAAAGACCGAGACCGCCAAGGCTCTCGCCGAATTCCTTTTCGGCGAGGAGTCGGCCCTCATCCAGCTCGACATGTCCGAGTACATGGAGAAGCACACAGTCAGCCGTCTGATCGGGTCGCCTCCCGGTTATGTCGGTTACGACGAGGGCGGCCAGCTCACGGAAGCGGTGCGTCGGAAGCCATTCTCCGTGGTGCTCTTCGACGAGATCGAAAAGGCCCACCCCGATGTGTTCAACACCCTCCTCCAGATCCTCGAGGACGGGCGTCTCACCGATGCCCAGGGGCGGACGGTGGACTTCAAGAACACCGTGATCATCATGACCTCCAACCTGGGGACCCGCGACATCCGCAAGACCTCGATCGGCTTCCACCACGAGGATGCGCGCGACACATACGAACGCATGCGGCAGAAGGTTCAGGAGGAGCTGAAGAAGCACTTCCGGCCCGAGTTCCTCAACCGGATCGACGACACCATCGTGTTCCACGAGTTGACCCTCGAGGAGGTCAAGGAGATCGTCGACTTCATGCTCGTGAGGGTGAAGGACCAACTCGCCGCCCAGGGTCTCGACCTCGTGCTCACCGACGACGCCAAGGGTTTCCTCGGCACGCGTGGCTACGACCCGGAACTGGGTGCCCGTCCCCTCCGGCGCTCCATCCAGCGTCTCCTCGAGGATCCGCTGTCCGAGAAGGTGCTCCTGAGCGAGTTCCGCGCCGGCTCGACGATCCTCGTCGGCCTCGACACCGAGCTCGAAGAGCTCACGTTCGAAGCCTTCGAAACCCCCGACATCCCACCCTCCGTAGAAATCCTCGAAACCGAATAGCCCTGCCTTTCGTTCCTTCTCCCTTGGGGGGAAGTCGGCCGGACGCGAAGCGGACGGCCGGATGGGGGCAGCCGCGCCCCCAATTCTCCGCCCTCCGATGGACCCCGCGATCCGTCGTGAGACGGACGGCAGGCCGCGGCCCGGGACGTACTGTGTGCGTCGATGATCCCGGCCGTTGAACTCGTTGGTGTCAAGAAGTCCTATGGGGACGTGGTTGCCCTCGCCGACGTGTCCTTGCAGTTCCCGGCTGGCCAACTGACCGGATTCCTCGGGCCCAATGGCGCCGGCAAGACGACGACGTTCCGGGCGATCCTCGGTCTGACCCGACCACAGGAGGGCAGGATCGAAGTGCTCGGCACGCCAATCGCGTCGGACCTTTCCCGTCTGGTGAAGCGCATCGGTGCGGTGGTCGAGGAACCAGGCTTGCACCGCACACTCGATGCGGTCGACAACATGCGGGTTGCTGCGCTCACTCTCGGCTTCGGTGCCGAGCACATCGATGAACTGCTCGACTTCGTCGGCTTGGGCTCGGATGCCCGCCGCCCCGTCTCGGGGTTTTCGAAGGGGATGAGACAGCGTCTGGCGTTGGCCATCGCACTGCTCGGAGACCCGGAAATCCTCGTGCTCGACGAACCGCTCGACGGTCTGGACCCGGCCGGTCAGGTGACACTGAAGGCAACACTGCGGGCGTTGGTCGACGAGTCCGCCAAGACGGTGATCGTGTCGAGTCACGATCTCGGCGATGTCGAGGCCCTGGCCGATCACGTGGTTGTGCTCGACCGGGGCCGCACCGTGATGCAGGGTCCGCTGGCCGACCTGCTCGGACCGGGGGACCGCCACCGGGTGGGCATCTCGGATGCCGCTGCGGCTGTCGAGGTGTTGCGGGCGGCCGGTTTCGATGCCCGTGTCGACGGTGACGATGTGCTGGTAGACGGCGTTTCGGGAACGGATGTGAGCCGCGTGCTCGCCCGGTCGGAGCTCTACCCGGAGTCTCTGATGTCGGCTCGTACCACCCTCGAGCGCCTGTTCCTGGACATCACGGAGGCGAGATGATCGGGCTGATCCGCGCGGAAGTCATCAAGGTCACCGGCCGCAAGCTGTGGGTCGTGATGACGGCGATTCTGGCGGTGCTGATGGCAGGCACGGCGTTGGTCTTCACGGTGCTTCCCAACGTTTCCCCCGATGAGTTCCAGGCGATGGAGGCGATCGAGAAGCCCGGCGCGTACCTCTTCGGTGCGGGTCAGGCGCTCACACAGACGTGGTTCCCCCTCGTGTTCGCCGCGGTCCTGCTGGCGGGCGAAACCTCGTCGTCGGTGTGGGCGTCCTCGCTCACCCGGGAGTCTCGCCGCTGGATGCATCTGGTGGCGAAGCTCATCGTGACGAGCGTGGCGGCGACGATGGCGATGGCTGTGGGGATCGCCGCCTGGGCGCTGGTCACGGCGTTGTTCGCCGAGGGCGAGGGCGCACCGGCGCTGGCGGAGTGGCTGTCCGTCGCTTGGAAGACGGGGCTCACTCAGATCACGTGGGTGGGTCTGGCGTTCGGGATGGTGGCGCTGTTCCGCAGTATGGGTCCGGCGATCGGTGTGGCGCTCGGGTTCTCGTTCCTCGACAGCATCCTGTCTCTATGGGAGCCCTGGCGGGAGGTGTCGCTCTCGATTGCCTCGACCCGACTCGTCCAAGACATGAGCGAGTCGATGAGCCCGTTCATGCCCGCCGTCGGAATGGGATTCGGCCAGGCCATGCTCGTCGTCTTCGGGTGGACCGGCTTTGGGCTGCTCCTGGCCCTGCTGGGATTGGAGATACGCGATCCCTGAGGGGTTCAGTACGCCTCGGTGACACACAGGTGGTGCCGGCCCATCTCCGCCGCCCGCGGACCGAGTACCGCCTCGGACCAGAGCCAGTAGTCGAGGTCGGGCGTGGCCACCGGGTTGCCCATCTCCACGAGCCGGCGCCGGAGCATCTCAGCGGCGTGAATCGTCGCCCAACGAATGGCCATCTCTTCGAGTGAGTCGGCCTCGAGAATCCGGCCGTTGTCCACTTTCTCTGCGAGCCGCTCGGAGTAGACCAGTACCCCCTCGTGTCGCAGATGGCGGGGGAGCATGTAGTCGGGGAACACCGGCAGCCTTTCGGTCCCGGTCACCGCCAATCGGGCTGCCAGCATCGTCACCGCCAGGTTCGCCAGCTTGTCGAATGCCAGCGTCCCGGCGGGGCTGGTCGGGCGGTCGTGGTACCCAGGGATGGTTTCGACGAGCAGGTCTCGCAGGACGATTGCATCGCCGCCGCTCTCGTCGATCATCCCGAGCACCGATCCGGAGTGGCGGTCGAGCAGTGCCGAGGCCACATTCCGCAGGCGCTCGATCCGGCGGGGAAGGTCCTGAAGGACACCTTCGCCGGCGAAGAACTCTGTGCCGAGCTCGTCTGAAGCCATCCATTCGAGTTCGAGGCTGTTCGACTCTCGCTCGAAGCACATCCAGACACCTGGCGCGTCCTCGATCACCTGATCACCGGTGTCCACCCCCCACATCCGAGCCCCGTCCGGCGGCCACAGTCGCCAGACCACCGAGACGCCGAGAACCACGAAACAGCCCCAGTCTTCGCCGGTATAACCCGGTGTCCCCTCGTACTCGTACGACGCAGGTTCAAAGGTGTGGTGGCGGAGCCGTCGCGCCAGCTTCCCGGTGGCCGGAGCGTCGATCGACACCCCCCACTCGGGTGGCGGCGGGATTTCGCGAAGGTCGATCTCGCCTTCGATCATCGGTTCGCTGGCTGCATGGGTGGCTATTGTGATGTCCTCTGCGCGCATCCGCATGCGCGCCACTCCATAAAGAAAGAACCCAGGAGGAATTCGTGAACTCCAAGCGTTTCATGGCGCTGTTCGCAGTGCTCGCTCTCGTACTCGCTGCCTGTGGCGGCGACGACGACAGCGGTGACGGCGACGGTGCCGCCATCGGTCTCGTCTACGACATCGGTGGCCGTGGCGATCAGTCGTTCAACGACTCGGCCGCAGCCGGACTGGACCGTGCTGCGGACGAGCTGGGGATCGGTGCATCGGAAGCATCGGCCAACGACGACGGCTCCAATCGTGAAGAACTGCTGAACCTCCAGGCGGAGGGCAACGAGCTCGTTTTCGGCATCGGCTTCCTGTTCGCGACTCCGATGACCAACGCCGCCACCGCCAATCCGGATGTGAACTTCGCCATCGTCGACGACGCATCGGTCGATCTGCCCAACGTCGCCGGCCTGGTCTTCGCCGAAGAGGAGGGTTCGTTCCTGATCGGCGCCGCTGCCGCCCTCAAGTCGACCACCGGTACGGTGGGCTTCATCGGCGGCGTCAACATCGACCTGATCAACAAGTTCGAGGCCGGTTTCGTCGCCGGGGCCCGGACGGTGAATCCCGACATCGAAATCCTCAGCCAGTACATCACCGAGCCACCCAACTTCGATGGGTTCAACGATCCGGCCTCCGGTCGTGTCATCGCCCAGTCGATGTTCGAGTCGGGCGCAGACATCGTGTATCACGCTGCCGGCGGGTCGGGGGCGGGTCTCTTCCAGGCTGCCAGGGAGTACTCCGAGGCCAGCGGCACCAAGGTGTGGGCCATCGGTGTCGACTCCGATCAGTACCTCACCGCCGGCGAGGACGTGCGCGACTACATCCTGACTTCCATGCTCAAGCGGGTCGACGTAGCCGTGTACAACACGATCGAAGCCCAGGTCAACGGCGAATTCGCAGCTGGACCGCAGACGTTCGACCTCTCGGTCGACGGGGTCGGGTATTCGACCTCCGGCGGGTTCATCGACGACATCGTCGACGAACTCGAGGACTACAAGCAGCAGATCATCGACGGCGACATCGTCGTCGAGAGCGTTCGCTTGCCCGGATAGGACTGACGCCCATCGGGTAATGCCCGCCGCTACAGTCTCGAAGGCCCCGGACGTCCGGGGCCTTCGGTCGTTTCAGGGTCGGCTCCTATTCGGGACGAGGGACACCACCGCGGATGACGCAGTGAACAACGAACTCTCAGTCAAGCTCGAGGGCATCACCAAGCGCTTTCCGGGCGTGGTCGCCAACCAGGACGTCACCTTCGAAGTCACCTCCGGTGAGATCCACGCACTGTGTGGCGAGAACGGCGCCGGCAAGTCCACCTTGATGAAGATCCTCTATGGCATGCAGAAGGCCGACGAGGGCCGCATGTTCGTCAACGGTGAGGAAGTCGACTTCCATTCCCCGACCGATGCGATCGCGGCTGGCATCGGCATGGTCCACCAGCACTTCATGCTGGCGGACAACTTCACCGTGCTCGAGAATGTGATCCTCGGCGCCGAGCCGGTCCAAATTGGTGGGCGCATCGACTTCGCGGAAGCCCGCCAACACATTCTCGAAGTCGGGCGCGACTATGGGCTCTCAGTCGATCCCGACGAGCTGGTGGAGACCCTCGAAGTGGGAGAGCGCCAGCGTGTCGAGATCATCAAGGTGCTCTTCCGAGGTGCCAAGATCCTGATTCTGGACGAGCCGACCGCGGTGCTCGTGCCCCAGGAAGTCGAAGAGCTCTTCCGCAATATGCGTGAGCTCAAGGCCGAGGGTCACACGATCATCTTCATCGATCACAAGCTCGACGAGGTGCTGGAGATCGCCGACACCATCACTGTGCTTCGCCGCGGCAAGACGGTGGCCACCGTCAAGCCGGCGGACGTGACGGCCAACGATCTGGCCGAATTGATGGTTGGCGCCGAGCTGCCGAGCCCGGCGACTCGCACGTCGACGATGACCGATCGGGTGGTGCTCGACATCAAGGACCTCGATGTCGCCGGCAGCGAGGCCGATGTCTCGCTCAAGGGCTTGGACCTCCAGGTGCACGCCGGTGAGATTCTTGGAGTGGCCGGTGTGGAAGGTAACGGTCAACTCGAGTTGGTCGAAGCGATCCTCGGAATGCGGCCCATCGCATCCGGCACCGTCGTGCTCAACGGCGAGGATGTCACCCTGTGGCCGGTGCGACGGATCAGGGAGGCAGGTGTCGGTTACATCCCGGAAGACCGTCATCGCCGGGGCCTGCTGTTGGACGCGCCGCTGTGGGAGAACAACATGCTCGGTCGTCAGACCCAGGACCCGTTCGTCAAGAACGGATGGCTGATCGACCGGCAGGCGGCGCGCGCCGCCACCGCCGAGATGGTCGAACGGTTCGACATTCGCACACCGGGGGTCGACGTACTGGCCTTGGCGCTGTCCGGGGGCAATCAGCAGAAACTCATCGTCGGGCGGGAACTCTCGTCGTCGATCAGCCTTCTCATCGCATCTCATCCGACGCGCGGCATCGACGTCGGTGCCCAGGCCGCCGTGTGGGAGGAGTTGCGCAATGCCAGGGCGTCCGGCGTGGCCACCGTGTTGATCTCCGCAGACCTCGAGGAGCTGATCGGGCTCTCCGACACGCTGCTGGTGATGCTCCGGGGACGGTTCGTCGCCAGGCTCGAACCGTCCAGTGTCACGCCGCGGGAGCTGGGCAGCTACATGACCGGAGCGAAGGTGGCTACGTGACCAGGGATCGAATGCTCGCCGTGTTCCCGCCGGTGGCGGCAGTCCTTCTCTCTTTGCTCATCTCGGCGATCGTTCTGGCGCTTTCGGGGGCCAGCCCGCTGGCCGCCGCCGCCAACGTCGTCGAATACGGCACCCGCGCCAACACCCTCGTCGAGACTGTGAACTGGGCCACCCCCCTGTATCTGTCGGCGATCGCGGTAGCGATCGGGTTCCGCATGAACCTGTTCAACATCGGCGTCGAGGGCCAGTACGTCTTGGCTGCATTCATGGCCGCCCAGGTCGGGTCGATCGTCAACCTGCCCCCGGTGTTCCACGTGGGATTGATCATCCTCACCGCGATGGTGGTCGGAGCTTTCTGGGCCGGGCTCGCGGGCGTCATGAAGGTGACCCGCAATGTCCACGAAGTGATCTCGACGATCATGCTCAACGCGATCGCGGTGGGCGGCGTGGTGTCGTACCTGCTCGGTGTCTGGGACGAGGAGGACGCCAGCCTCGATACGGCGCTCTCCGCCATTCCGCAGTCGGGCTGGTTCCCCTCGCTGTCGCCGTTGCTGTCGGCGATCGGCATCGAAACGAGGAGCGAGTTGTGGGGCTTCGTGCTCGTGGCGGCGGCCGTGGGGTACGGCTATCACTTCATGATCAACCGCACCCGGCTGGGCTATGACCTGCGAGCGAGCGGTTCGAATCCGACCGCGGCAGAGGCGAGCGGAGTCGACCCCAAGCGCACGATCGTCATCGCGATGCTGTTGTCCGGGCTGGTCGCTGGGCTGGTCGGACTACCCGAACTCCTCGGCGACACCCACACCTACAGCCTCCGATTCACCCAGGGTCTCGGGTTCGCCGGAATCGCCGTCGCCTTGCTCGGCCGCAATCACGCCGGCGGCATCGCTATCGCAGCACTGCTGTTCGGATGGTTGAGCCGGGCCTCAGGCATCCTCGAAGTGCGCGGCGATGCTCCCCGCGAAATCGTCGCCATCATCCAGGGTGTCGTGATCCTCTCGGTCGTCGTCGCTTACTCGGTGGCCGAGCGATACCGCCGGGTGGAGGCTGCCGAAGCAGCCGCCGCATTGGTGGGGGAGGCGCGATGAGCCATCCGATGTCGAACAACCAGGATCTGCCTCCCATCACGCAGAGCTGGGTGAATTCGATTCCCGGAGTGAGAGTCGACTGGCTGGCGCTGGCACTTCTCGGCGTGGTGTTGCTGGCGCTGACCGAGCGCTGGGCACGCATCCCCACTACGGACCTCACTTCGTCGGGTACTTGGAGCATCGCCCTCGGCTGGTCCATCCCGATCCTCATGGCCGGCCTGGGCGGCATGTTCTCCGAGCGCTCCGGGGTGGTCAACATCGGACTCGAAGGTCTGCTGGTGCTGGGCACCTGGTTCGGGGCATGGGGCACCCTCTACACCGGCAACGTCTGGCTGGGCATGCTGATCGGCGCACTCGCCGGTGCAGTCGGAGCGTTGCTGATGGCGGTCGCCACGGTCACATTCGGCGTCGACCACATCATCGCCGGAACGGCGATACTGGTGATGGCCCCCGGTATCGCCCGTTACCTGTCCGGTCTGATCTTCCCCGACTACGGGGGCTCGATCACCCAGTCGCCCACGCTGGTCGGCTCGTCGACGTTCAGCGTCCCGTTCCTGGCCGGTGGGTCGGTCTTCGGCTGGAGATCGCCGGATTTCTTCGGGCTGATGGAGCGGTCCGACCTCTTCCTGATCGCCGAACTCGGAGGCATCCTGCGCGGGTTCTTCTTCCAGATGTCGTGGCTGACCCTGCTCGGCATCGCCATCATCCCGATCTCGTGGTACCTGCTGTGGCGCACGCGATGGGGTCTGCGTCTGCGTAGCTGTGGCGAAGATCCGGATGCAGCGGATTCCCTCGGTGTGAACGTGTATCTCTACAAGTACTACGGCGTGGTCATGTCGGGTCTGCTATCCGGCTTCGGCGGGGCGGTCCTGGCCGTGCAGCTGTCAGGGCTCTATCGGGAAGGCCAGACCAACGGCAAAGGATTCATCGGTCTCGCCACGATGATCTTCGGCAACTACCGGCCGAGCGGAACAGCCGCCGGGTCGCTCCTGTTCGGATTCGCCGAGACCTTGCGCCTGCGCGACCAGAACGCCCCCCATGCGCTGCTGTTGTTCGTGACGATGGTCTTGATTCTCTTCGCGTTCCGGGCGCTCTACCGCCGCCGGTGGAAGGCGGGAGCCGGCCTGGCAGTGGCGGCGGTGGCCCTGGGCAGCTTCTACGTGAACGTGGACCGGGTTCCCAACCAGTTGCCGCAGATCACCCCCTTCATCGCCGTGCTCGTGGTCCTCTTGTTCGCCACCCGCCGCCTCCGAATACCCAAAGCCAGCGGCCAGATCTGGATCAAGTCCTAGTCGCTGTCGCGCGGCGCCCCCTCCGGCCGTCCGCTTCGCGTCCGGCCACCTCCCCCCATTCCGGCCCTGCGGGCCGGGGGGGAGAAACCCGGCCAACAGTTTCCTCCCCGTCGGGGGAGGGTGTTCCGCAGCGGTTCGGCTTCTACCCTGGGTGGTGTGACCGAGTTCGACGCGTATGCGGCTGATTTCGTCGAGGATCCGTATCCGACGTATGCGCGGTTTCGGGCTGAGAGTCCCGTCTTCTTCGATCCGCATTGGGATGTGACCTTCTTTGCCCGTCACGCCGATGTGTCCGGGATTCTCCGGGACCGGCGCTTCGGGCGGGACGTCCGCTCTCACGTTCCCGCCGACGAGATCGACGCCGACGTGCTGGCCCGGACCTATCCCGCCGATATCCCCACGTGGACCGCCTACGTGCGGGACTCGTTCATCGATCTCGAACCCCCCGCCCACACGAGGATCCGACGTCTCGTGCAGTGGGCGTTCACCCGGAAGGCGTCGGAGTCCTACCGGCCCCGCCTCGAAGAGGTGGCGGCGCGGGCAATCGATCAGGCCAGGGAACGGGGTTCGATGGAGGCGATCGCCGACTTCGCCACCCCCATACCGCTCACGATGATCGCCGACCTGCTCGGGATCCCATCCGAGGACCAGCCGATGTTGGTGGAGTGGTCTCACGCGATGGTCCGTCCGTTCGACGCAGACTGCCCGCAGGCGGAGCGGATGGCGGCTGAACAGGCGACGAAGGACTTCGTCGCCTACCTCACCGATCTCACAAGGCAGCGGCTCGCCGATCCAGGCCCCGACTTGTTGACCGAGCTGGCTGCCGCCGAGATCGAGGGGGATTCACTGAGTGAACAGGAGGTCGTGGCGACGGCGATTCTGACGCTCAACGCCGGTCACGAAGCCACGGTCCAGGCGATCGGGAACGGACTTCTCGCCCTCGCCCGCCATCCCGCGCAGTTCGAGGCGCTGCGTTCCGACCCCCGGCTGGCCGTTCCTGCCGCCAGTGAGATCCTGCGCTTCGACACCCCATTGCAGATGTTTGAGCGCTGGGTTCTCGACGACGTCGATTGGAACGGGACCCCGCTGCGGCGCGGCACCAAGGTCGGGTTGTTCTTCGGCTCCGCCAATCGCGACGAGGAGGTCTTCGAGGAGGCCGAGTCCTTCGATGTCGCCCGGGACAGCCGCGCCCATCTGGCCTTCGGGGCGGGCATTCATCACTGCGTGGGGGCGCCCCTGGCGAAGCTCGAACTGGAGGTGGCGATGGAGGCCATCAGCCGTCTCGATCGACTCGAACTTGCCCAGGAGCACCTCGAGCGCGTACCGAGCCTGGTGTTCAGGGGCGTGAGAGAACTCCGCCTCGGTGTTACCTGATCAACCGCCCGCTGTGGTCTCGGTGACCGTCGAGGTGGTGGTGCCCACGTCTCCGGCGGGATAGCCGACGACTTCGATGCCGCGGATCGCCAGTTCGGTGAAGACACGGCCGTTGCGTTCCTCAGGGAGATAGACCGTGTTGATCTGGATGCGGAGACTCAGGGTTCGCAGGCTCACGTATTCGACCGCCTGCTTGCCGGGCTCGTCGTCGAGTTCGTGACCGAGCGGCGGTGCGCCCGCGGCGTCGGTGGACAGCGAGATGCTGCGGGCGCGGTAGTTCTGATAGAAGCGGTCGGTATCGGCTGGCAGGTTCTCCCAGACGAACCCGGTCACCACCATCGGCTCGGGAAAGATGAGGTCGATGGTGACGATATCGGTCTCGCCCAGCTCCTCCCAGCTGATCTGGTACTCGCGTTCGGGGTCGATCAGATTCCGGCACTCGAAGCCGGACAGACCCGAGATCGAGCAGTCGGCGCTGAGGATGTCGATCGGCTCGGGCACCCGAGCGATCGTGGTGGCCGTCGTCGACGTCGTGTCCCCGCCGATGGTGTCGGGATCTTCGTCATCGCCGGTGAAGATGTTGAACAGCAGGGCGATCAGGACCACGCCGAAGAGCAATCCGGAGATCGCCATGGCCGCTCTGACACCCGCCGTGGCCTGAACCGCCGGGCGCGGTGCGACCGGGAGCGCACCCTGGGACAGACGAGCCCCGCACTCTTCACAGTGGCGGTTGGTGTCGGGGTTGGGAGCACCGCAAGACGGACAGGAAACGGTCTGGGACGCCACCTGCACAGGTGGACGCGTCCGTTCCGTGGGAGGCGGGGCGTCGTCGAGGGAGAATTCTTCGTATTCGTCGCCTTCGTCGTTGGCGCCTGACGTGGGATCGATCCACGAACCGCAGCTCGGGCAAAACTGGTCGTCGTCTGACACCACCGAACCACAGTTGTCGCATACGTGACGGGCCAAAACGCCTCCTCCGGGCGGGTTCACTCCGGGCGGGTATTGTGCCACGGTGGTCGTGTTGTTCGCTGTCAGGCAAGCCGAGGGGTGGACCGCCGGCTCCGTGGCCTCGGGAATCCTGCTTGCGGGGCTCGCATTGGCGGCATTGATCTGGGCCATCGATCGGGCCAGCAGAAGCTGACCGCGACGGCTTTTTCGTCTCAGGCGTTCTCTACAGTCAGCTGTCGTGTCCTACGCATGTGACTCCTGCGGTTACCGGTCGGCCAAGTGGATGGGGTTCTGTCCGCAGTGCGGGCGGTCCGGTCCGCTGGGCGAGGTTTCCGACCAGGCCCGCTCGGCCCGAGTCAAGGCGTCCCGCCGTGGTCCGGCCCCGGTTGCCGCCCAGCTGAATGAAGAGGCGCGTCTCGATCGTCGCACGTCCGGCATCGGCGAAGTCGATCGAGTGCTGGGCGGGGGTCTGGTTCCCGGCTCGGTGGTGCTTGTGGGCGGTGAGCCAGGGGTGGGGAAATCGACGCTGCTGTTGCAGTTGGCGGGGAGCATCGCCGCCGGAGGCGGCCGTGTGCTGGTCTGTTCGGCCGAGGAATCCGCCCAACAGGTGGCGATGCGCGCCGAGCGCGTCGGAGTGACCGCAGACGGTGTGCTGGTGCTGGCCGAGGACGACATCGATGCCGCCATCGCCGCCTCCGAGGAAACCGCACCGGACGTGTTGATCGTCGACTCGATTCAGACGGTGGGTGTCGCCGACCTGGATTCGGCGCCCGGGTCGGTCTCCCAGGTGCGGGAGTCGGCATCGCGTTTGGTTCGCTACGCCAAGGAACGCGGCGTGGCCACGATCCTCGTCGGCCACGTCACCAAGGAGGGGGGCCTGGCGGGGCCCAAGCTGCTCGAACACATGGTGGATGTGGTCCTGTCGTTGGAAGGGGACCCTGACCGGGGTTTCCGGGCGCTGCGCTGCTTCAAGAACCGCTTCGGGGCCACCCACACGGTGGCGCTCTTCGACATGCGCAACGAGGGGATGGTCGAGGTCGAAGACCCGTCCGAGGCCTTCCTCGCCGAGTGGCAGAGCGACGTCGCGGGCACGGTGGTGTTCCCGGCGGTCGAGGGCCGGCGGTCGGTCCTCGTAGAGATCCAGGCCCTGGTCACGTCCTCGAGTCAGGTTCAACCGCGACGGTCGGTGAGAGGTGCGGCGGCATCCCGGGTGCACCAGATCCTCGCAGTGCTCGACCGGCATTGCGGGATCCCGCTGGGCGATCACGAGGTCTATGTGAACGTGGTGGGGGGCTGGACGCTGGACGAGCCGGCCGCGGACCTTCCGATCGCCTTGGCTTTGGCTTCCTCGCGCATGGATGTTCCCCTCGGCTCTGTGGCCGCTTGGGGTGAGATCGGGCTTGCCGGCGAGGTGCGACCGGTTCCGTTCGACGCCCGGCGTCGGGAGGAGACAGAGCGGCTGGGCATCCGCACCGTGGTGGCTCCCAGCCAGGGCCAACGACTCTTTCTGGCACTGGTCGAGGCGGGTTTGGTGCCGTCGGCGTCGTCTGGAAGATGAGAGGTGATAGATTGCCGACGTGGCTCGCAACGGCACGTTGGCGCTCGAGACGCTCGAGCGTCTCGCCCCTGGGACCCCACTACGCCAGGGTCTCGAACGCATCATTCAACAGGGGAAGGGCGCGATCATCGTTCTCGGTGACGGCCCGGCGGTATCCGCGATTTCGAGCGGGGGCTTTCGCCTCGCCCAGCCGGTGCTGTTCACACCCCCCAAGGTGAGCGAGCTGGCCAAGATGGACGGCGGCATCGTGCTCGACTCCGAGGGCGACCACATCATCGCCGCCAACGTCCACTTCGTTCCCTCGAACGACATCCCCACCGAGGAGACCGGGTCGCGTCACCGGACCGCCCAACGGATCGCGATCCAGACTTCAGTGCCGGTCGTGGCCGTTTCGGAAGGTCGCAGAACGGCGTCGGTTTACGTCGAAGACTCGAAGGTGGAGCTGCGGTCGCCGACGATGGTGGCGGCGCGGGTGAATCAGGATCTCCAGACCCTCGACCGCCTTCGGCGCCGGCTGGACGAAGCCGAGAACGGCCTGACGTCACTCGAAGTCTCCGAGCTGGTCACCTATCGCGCGGTGGTCACCTTGCTGCAGCGGGCCGAACTGGTGCGACGGGTGGGCACCAGCATCGAACGCCAGGCCATTTCCCTGGGCGACGAGGGGCGCCTGGCGTACATCCAGTTGGCCGACATGGTGCGCGGCGTCGAATTCCTGCGGGATGTGACATTGCGGGACTACCTGGCCACCCGGCGCAAGACGACCTTGGTGAAGGCGCGCGATGCGCTCTCCGCACTCGAAGAGTCCGACCTCGACGACCCGGTTCGCATCGCCCGCTCCATCGGGTTCGAGGAGCTGGATGCTCCGGTCACGCCGCGCGGCTTTCGGCTGCTGTCGCGTGTCGCCCGCCTTCCCGACCCGGTGCGCGAGGAGCTCATCAAGCACTTCAAGAAGCTTCCCCGGATGCTGTCGGCGACGGTCGAGGACTTCGAGAGGGTCGAAGGCATCGGCAACGCCAGGGCGACCCATCTCCAGCACTACTTCGAACGGGTGCGTTCTCTGGCACAGGAGTGGACGCCGCAGGTGCTGTGACGGGACCTGGGTAGACTGCCCGCGTTCATGGCTACCAAGAAAACCAGCACTTCCGCGAAGTCCTCCGATTCCGAGACCAAGGCTCCTGCCAAGAAGGCGCCGGCCAAGAAGCCGACGTCGAAGTATTCGGTGGGCGACAAGGTGGTCCACCCCCAGCATGGGGCCGCGACCATCGCCAAGAAGATCAAACAGGAGTTCGCCGGTGAGAAGAAGGACTATTTCGTCCTCGACATCGCCACCGAGCAGCTCACCGTCAAGGTTCCTGTCGAGGCGATCGACGATCTGATCCGTCCCATCATCTCGAAGGCCCAGGCCCGCAAAGTTCTCGCCGTCCTCAAAGAGGAACCGCAGGAGGCAGGATCGAACTGGTCCCGCTGGTACAAAGTGCTCACCGAGAAGATGTACTCGGGGGACATCTTCCAGGTCGCCGAAGTCGTGCGGGATTTGAACTTCGCCCAGCAGACCAAGGGCATCTCGCCCGCTCTCAAGCGGATGCTTTCGAAGGCACGCATCACCCTCACCTCAGAACTCGAGTTCTCGTTGGGCGTCGACGAAGAAGAGGCCGTCAAGAAGCTCGACCGGGCGCTGCCGATCTTCGAAGTCCCCGAAGACTGACGCCGTGTCCGAGACCCGGGTCGGGATCGGCTTCGATGCTCACCGATTCGACTCAGTCCCTCCAGTGCTGCTCGGCGGCGTCGTCGTGGACACCACCCGGGGCGTCGACGCAACATCAGATGGCGATGTGGCGTGTCATGCGGTGACCGATGCCGTCCTCGGTGCGGCCAATCTCGGTGACATGGGCGTGCACTTTCCCGCATCCGACGACCGTTGGCACGGGGCGGACAGCGTTGAGATGCTGCGCGAGGCGGTCCGCATGGCCGCCGAGAGTGCGGTGTCGGTGATCGCTGTCGATCTCACGATCATCAGCCAGTCCGTTCGCGTCGCTCCGTTCCGTGACGCCATCCGGGAGGGGCTGGCGGCGGCGATCGGCGTTGGACCGGATCGAGTGTCGGTGAAGGCGACCACGACAGATCAACTCGGCGCCCTCGGCAGAGACGAGGGTCTGGCGGCGATGGCCGTTGTCACCACTCGGACCGAACGGGCGTGAAATCGGCGTCCCCGCGGCCGGCTCCTAGCATCCCGACCTCCATGCAGCCCGTCACCGAGATCCAGGTCTACAACACGCTCGGCCGCCGCCTCGAGGCGTTCCGCCCGCTCGAGGACGGCAAGGTCGGCCTGTATGTCTGCGGCGCCACCGTCCAATCCGACCCCCACCTGGGTCACGGGCGGTTCGCCGTCGCCTTCGACGTGATCCAGCGCTACCTGCGCTGGCGAGGTTTCGACGTCACCTACGTTCGCAACGTCACCGACGTCGACGACAAAATCATCGCCGCGGCCGCCGAAACCGGCGAGACCACCGACCAGCTCGCCTCACGGGTCGCCGCCCGATTCGACGAGGCGTTTGCCGAACTCGGCGTGATGCCACCCGATCACGCCCCGCGGGCCACCGAACACATCGCCGGGATGATTGGCCTCATCGAGCGTTTGATCGACCGGGGACTCGCCTATCCCGAGGTCAACGGCGACGTCTACTTCTCGGTGCGCACCCTCGAGAGTTACGGCAAGCTCTCGGGCAGGAAACCCGATGATCTGCGGGCGGGGGCGAGGGTCGAGATCGACGAGTTCAAACACGACCCGCTCGACTTTGCATTGTGGAAGGCAGCCAAACCGCGTGAGCCCTCATGGGACTCGCCGTGGGGAACCGGCCGACCGGGCTGGCACATCGAATGCTCGGCGATGTCTGGCGAGTTCCTCGGTGAGTCCTTCGACATCCACGGCGGCGGCAACGATCTGATCTTTCCCCACCACGAGAACGAGATCGCCCAGTCAGAAGGCGCGACCGGAGGGACCTTCGCCCGGTACTGGCTGCACAGCGGGATGCTGAACCTGGCCGGGGAGAAGATGTCGAAGTCCACCGGCCACATCGTCGGCCTGCACGAGGCGATCGAACGATACGGAGGGACGGCGGTCCGCCTCTTCTATCTGCGGGCGCACTATCGCTCACCCCTGGAGTTCTCCGAAGAGTTGCTGGCCGACGCCAGGGCGGCGCTCGACCGGATCACCCGAGTGCTGGACCGCAGCACCCCGGGAGACGAACCGGACGAAGCGATCATGGCCCGATTCGTCGAAAAGATGGACTCGGACTTCGCCACCCCCGAAGCGCTGTCGGTGCTCTTCGATGCAGTCCGCGACGCCAACCGGGCGATCGATGCGGGTGACGATTCAGACTCGGTCGTGGCCGCCGTCCATACGATCGTCGACGTGCTCGGCTTGCGTCCGGCTGTCGTCGGCCTCGACGACGTGGCATCTGACATCGCCGCCCTCGCCGGCGACGTGGGGCTGGCGTCGAGCGAGAACACCGAGGAGATCCTGTTGGCACTGCTCGAACGGCGCGCCGATGCCCGGGCGGAGCGCGACTTCGCCACCTCGGACGCGATCCGAGACGGGCTGGCTGCGATCGGCGTATTGGTCGAGGACACCGCCGATGGCGCCCGCTGGCATCGGTCGTAGCCTCGAAGGCGTTCACGCCGTCACTGCCGCCTTGCGGGCAGGACGGGTGGAGGTGCTCACTGTCGAGCGCGGCCGTGCCACCCGCGACGACATCGCTGCCCTGATTGCCGAAGCCGAGGCCGCCGATGTCGAGATCCGCCCCGTCGACGATGTCCGCACGGTGGCCGAGACGGCCGCTCCCCAGGGTGTCGTCGCCCTGTGTCGGCCCATCCGCCTGCACAGCCTCGAGGACTTGGTGGCTGAGGCGACGCCCGCCGCTCTGCTCGTCGTCGACCATGTCGAAGATCCTCACAACGTGGGCGCAATCGCCCGCTCTGCGGTCGCCGCTGGTATCCCGCGCATCGCGGTGCCGGATCGTCGCACCGCCCGTCTCGGTGCAGCGGCGTTCAAGGCCGCGGCCGGAGCGTTCGAGCACCTGTCGCTCTCGGTGATCGGATCGGTCCCCGATGCCCTGCGCAAGCTGTCGTCATTGGGGGTGTGGACCGTCGGTCTGGACGCTGGCGGCAACCAGTCGCTGTTCGGGCTGGGTCTGCTCACTGAACCGGTGGCGATCGTGATCGGAGCTGAGACAGGTCTCGCTCATCTCGTCAGGGAACGGGTGGATGTGGTGGCGTCCATCCCGATGGCATCTGGCACTGAGAGCCTCAACGCATCTGTGGCGGCGGCGCTGGCCTGCTTCGAAGTGATGCGGGTGAGAGCAGATAACAGCTGACCGCGCTCGATCGCCGGCCCGGTACCCTTTCAGGCGTTTGCTGGCGTAGCTCAGATGGCCAGAGCAGCTGACTTGTAATCAGCAGGTCGTGGGTTCGAGTCCCACCGCCAGCTCCGAACCGGAGAAACCCTAGAGGACCATGCGATTAAGCCCCTCAAGTTGTCCCGAGGGGGTTTCGTCGTTCTAGCGCTTGTGTGCGCTTCGGTTACCGCGGGAGCGGGTTCGGGCCGGTGGCGGTGACCAGCCGCTGCGGCACCCAGTCCTCGACGTGGCTGAAACCGTCGAAGCGCCATTGCTCGTCCTCAACGACGTCGAAGAAGGAGCGCCGGTAGAACTTCACGTGGGTGAAGTCTTCGAAGAGGACGTAGACGGGCTCGACGTCGGGACTCTGGAACTGCTGCCCGGTCAGCGCCGCTCTATGCATTCGCGAAAATTCGTCGAACTCCTCACCGACGACGACGCCAAGGTGCTCGAGGCCCATTCGGTAAACGCGCTGGTGAACGGGCGGGATGAGCTCGATGCGCGAGACCGGAGTCCCGTCGAGGACATCGAGCGGCTCGGCGAGCAAGATCAAGGAGATCGGACGCCCGTTCCAGAAATTCTCGCGGTTCGCCCTGGCATGACGCTCGAGAAGCGTCCGCTGGTGGACATACAAGTCCCAATCGGCAACGCGCACGGCGAGGTGGCTGAGCGCGTAGGGTTCGATGTCGATGCCGCGAGCTACAAGACGGTCGCGCTGCATCGCCGCGAAGGCTCGATAGTCGCCGATGATCTCGGCGATCGGATCGGACGTCGCCACGTGGCATCCTCCTCCGCGGCATCGTAGGAGGTACGCGGGCGAACGCAACGTGCCGGATTGATCTCTCGTGGGGTAGTCAGCTCCAGGGGGCGACGGTCCAGAGGAAGCGCTCGACCTCGACATCCGCGCTGAGGCGCTCGTCCTCGTCAAACGACATTCCCGCACCCTGGCTCTGGCGGCTCACTTCGCCGGTTTCCCGCAGCGACAGCGCGTGACAATGCGCACAGCGTGGGAGAGGATTCAAAGGTGACGCGGGTTTCTGACCTATCGCACAGCCCCCGACCCTGGCCTTCCTTGTAACCAACCAGTAGGTCGTGGGCTCGAGTCCCAACGCCAGTGCCCAACCGCGAAAACCCAGGCGATTCGCGTTGACTGCCCGTGGGACCTGTGCTCTACTTGCGCCAAGGCACCCTGATCCGGACCCTCTCTCGGCTGGCGAGCGCTGACCAGCAAAGGAAACCATACCGCGATGCCACTCGCTTCAGCACCACACGATGCAGGGAAAGTATGCCTCTGTATCGGCTCTCGGGAGGCCTGAGCGACCCTTGCCGGACGCTCGCAGCGAACGCCAACCGCCCCCGAGAGCCCAGCGGACCATCTCCCGGCGTTCTCCCCACGGTGTTCGGCTCCGCCGGCACCATCACAAATCGTCCCGCAGGGGCCATCAGGAGGAAATGTGACCACAACCGCACCCGTCGACAACGGAGTCAACACCGAGGCGCTCCTCGGCGCCCGCGCCGCCCTGACCCAAACGCCCGAGGGCGCCCAGTTCAAGTGGCGTGCCACCAACGAATGGCAGCGAGGCACCCACAGCCGCTCGACCGTCGAGAAGTTTTTCGGGCTGGGGAGTGAGCAGTCTCACGTCACCACCTTCAGCTTTGACTCCGACCACCCCCAGGTGTTCGCGTCCGAGGATCAAGGCGCCACCCCGGCGGAGCATCTGCTTGTGGCCTTGGCGGGCTGCCTGACCGCTGGCGTCGCGGCTGTCGCCCAGAACCGCGAGATTCAGCTTCGTTCGGTGAAGGCAACGGTCGAAGGCGACATGGACGTCCTGGGAATCCTCGGTGGGGACCCCGAGGTCCGCAACGGCTTCGAAGGCATCCGGGTTCACTATGAGATCGACGCCGATGCCACCCCTGCAGAGATCGAAGCGGTGGTGGCCCAGTCACAGAAGCGGTCGGCTGTCTTCGACGCCGTGGCGAACCCCACCAACATCACCGTCGAGGTGAACTGAGCCTCAGCTAGATGCGCACGACGACCGTCGTGATCGGGGCCGGTCACGCCGGTCTTGCTGTGAGCCATTTCCTCACCCAACGTTCGATCGACCATGTGGTGATCGAGCGGGGGGAGGTGGCTCACAGCTGGCGGACGGAGCGGTGGGACTCGCTGCGGCTGCTCACGCCGAACTGGCAGAGCCGGCTGCCCGGGATGGCCTACGCCGGAGACGACCCCGACGGTTTCATGACCATGCCCGAGGTGATCGGGTTCATCGACCGTTACGCCGGCCAGGTCGCACCGCCGCTTCACACCCACACCACCGTCACCTCGGTGAGACGTAGCGACAGCGGCTATCAGCTGGTCACCGACAACGGGACATGGGAGAGCCCGACCGTCGTCCTCGCCACCGGCGGTTTCAGCGTGCCCCGGGTGCCGGAGTTGGCCGCGGCGGTGCCCCGCGCGGTGGACATGGTCACACCGCTGGACTATCGCCGGCCCGACCAGCTGGCGGAGGCCGGGGTGCTCGTGGTGGGAGCCTCGGCGACCGGGATCCAGATCGCCGACGAGATTCACCGCTCCGGTCGCCCCGTCACTTTGGCGGTGGGGGACCATGTACGCATGCCCCGGGTGTACCGGGGCAAAGACGTCATGTGGTGGATGGAACGCTCCGGGGTGCTCGACGAGCGATTCGACGAGGTCGACGACGTCGTCCGGGCCCGCCACGTCCCGTCGCCGCAACTGATTGGTTCACCGGAACGCACCACGCTCGACCTCAACGCCCTCACCGATCGGGGCGTGAAGTTGGTGGGCCGCGTCGCCGGGATCGCCGGCAGCAAGGCCCAACTGTCGGGGTCGCTGCGCAACAAGTGCAACCTGGCGGACCAGAAGCTCGACCGCCTGCTGGACACGTTTGACGAATGGGCGGCCGCTCAGGGAATCGATGGGGAGGTCGAGCCGCCGCACCGTTTCGAGCCGACCCGGGTGGAGGCGTCTCCCCCGCTTTCCCTCGACCTTGTCTCAGGGGCGATCTCCACGATCGTGTGGGCCACCGGTTTCCGGCCGGACTACTCGTGGTTGCACCTTCCGCTGATGGACCGCCGGGGCCGGCTCCGGCACGCCGGTGGGGTGGTGGCCGAGTCGCCTGGCCTCTACCGGATCGGGCTGAACCTCCTCCGGCGCCGCAAGTCAAGCTTCATCCACGGCGCCGAGGACGATGCTCGCGACATCACCGACCACCTCGCCGCCCATCTCGGCGCGGGCGTCAGAGTGTGACGCCGCGTCGAGACCTGACAGCGAAGCCGTAGCTCGGTCGGTGCGGTTTTCCCGGGCTGACGGCCTATGGCGGCACGTTCATGTGGAACTCTCTCGGGGGGCGTAACCACTGGCATCACTCCCGCCGGTCTTGCAGAAGTGGCCTTGGCATACCTGTGATCAGCAATCCCAGAATCACCAGTCAGGGTGCAGACGCGCCCCCCGATGTGAGCGATTCGATGGTCTGGACGATGCGGTCCGCCCGAGTCTGGTTCCTCTTGGCCGAGTGGATCCACCACAGATACTGGTGCTTGGCCGAGTCGTTCAACGCCAGGTACCGAGCCCGCGCCCGTGGCGTTGCGTCCAATGCAGCCTCGAGGTCAGGGGGGACGATGAGTGCATCGACGTCATCGGCCTGTGACCAGGATCCGTCGGCCTTGGCCTTGTCGATCGCCTTCCATCCCGGCTCGGCGATCAGCCCCTCGCCTGCCAGGCGGGCGATACGCGCCTTGTTCGGAGCAGACCAGATCCCGCCCGGTCGCCGTGGGGAGAACCACTGCATCTGGCGGTCGTCGTCGATTCGTCGAAGCTGACTGTCGATCCACCCGTAGCACAAGG
>DATKEC010000044.1:0-66866 GCA_035544575.1 Acidimicrobiia bacterium | reverse complement strand
GCGCCGGCATTGGCCGCCGTGGATCCGTATGGAGCCGACGAACTCGATCTCGTGGCGTACGCCGACCAGGTCCGGGCGTATTCGCGGGGGGTGGACAGTTGGGAGGTGTGGGTGTGCGACACGGCCAATGGCGGCCTCTCGATCAATCCCCAGACGGTCACGAACCTCCTGAATGCCCAGATGGACCCGTACTTCATCTGGCTGTCGGACGCCATGTACCGGCCGGTCTTCCAGGTCGGCGGGACCGTCACCGCCGGAGCGACGACCTGGCCCGATGATCCGTTCGACATGCAGCCGGAGTGCCGGTCCCGCGTGGCGGAGCGGGCGAGCGGCGCGACCCGGGGGGCCCTCATCGTGGTCGATGCTCCCTACGCCGGTGGCTTTGCCACGGCGGGTGTCTGGTGCGAAGTGGTTTCGACGTGTCCGACGACGTATCCCGGAAACGGGCGTTTCGCCGTCGTCGGTGGCGCGACGGTGATGTCGGTGGGGGGAGAGCCGCCCGCGCTGCGGACGATCGCCCACGAACTCGGACATGCCATCTCCCTGCCCCATTCTTATGGAGGCGAGGTGACGTTCCTCGGCGGCTTGGTCTACGAGTACGACAACGCCATGGATGTCATGAGCGGCGGGGACGACAACGCCCTCGACATCGGCACGATCGGGTTGAACCGCTACGCGGCCGGATGGCTGTCTTCGTCGAAGGTCCGTTTCCATCGTGCCGGCTCTCTCACCTACCGCTTGTCCCCCCAGGGCACCGGGGGTGTCAGCGAGTTGCTCGTTTTGCCGGCGGACGGACCGGTGGGGTCCTATGAAGTGCTCGGTGCGCGCGTGAGAAGCGCCTTCGACGGCGGTGTGCCGTTCGAAGGCATCGAGGTCTACCGGATCGATCAGACCGAACTGGACTGTCACCAGCCCACCTCCGGGACGTGTTGGGGCGTGGAGCGGCGCACCTCCCAGGTTCCGGTTCCCGCCGAACCTTGGACGGACGGACACGTCTATGGCGTGGGGGAGTCCTTCCAGGTGCGTGGCGTCACGATCGAAGTGGTGGCCTACGACGGCCAGGCTTTTTCACTCGCGGTGAGCGGCGCTGCAGTCTCCGAGCGGTTCGTCGACGACAACGGGAACATCCATGAAGATGCGATCGAGGCGATTGCGGCTGTGGGCGTGAGCACTGGCTGCAATGCCACGACGGACCGGTACTGTCCCAGTCGAAACGTGAGCCGCGCCGAGATGGCGGCATTCCTGCTGCGGGCGATCAGCGACACCACTGTGGCTTCGTCCAACAGCACATTCAGTGACGTTCCCGCGGGCGAGTGGTTCGCTCCTTCTGTGAACCGCCTGGCGGAGTTGGGGATCTCCGTGGGGTATGGCGACGGAACCTTCCGTCCGAACGCGCTGGTCAGCCGCGCCGAGATGGCGGTGTTCCTGACGAGGGCATTCGACTGGCTCGACGCGGTGCAGCCGACCGGAGCGTTCTCCGACGTTCCTTCCGATGCCTGGTATGCCGGCGCGGCCGAGGGAATCCTGGCCGCCGGAGTGACCGCCGGTTGCTCCACGGCCCCGCTCAGCTATTGCCCGGATGCGGCGGTGGCGCGCGATTCCATGGCCTCGTTCCTCGCCCGGTCGCTGGGACTGTCAGGGTGAGGCCCGGAATTACAAACCGACCATTCGGTTTGTGACCGTCTGAACGCCTCGGTACGGTTCGCGCAGTGTCGATTCCACTCCGACGCACGCAAGAGGAGCGTTCTGCCGAGACCCGTACCCGGGTGCTCGACGCCACCGTCGACTGTCTCGTCGAGTTGGGCTATTCGGGCACGACCACCGCCGCCGTCCAGAAGCGGGCCGGAGTCAGCCGCGGCGCACTCATGCATCACTTCGGATCGAAGGCGGATCTTCTCGTTGCCGCAGTTCGTCATCTCGCCGAACAACGCGGTGCCAACCTCGTGGCACAGGCAGCCGCATTCGACGACAGTCCCGACCGGACATCCCAGGCCATCGACCTGCTGTGGGAGACGTTCACCGGCCCGCTGTTCACCGCCACACTCGAGCTGTGGTCGGCGTCGCGCACCGACGCCGAGTTGCGTTCGGCGGTCCTCGAGTTCGAGCGGTCGTTGCGCCGGCAGCTCGACACCGCGATGGAGTTGCTGTTCGGAGATGTGGCGGCGGCCCGTCCGGCGTTCTCCGAGGCCATCGAACTCACCCTCCAGTTCATGCGGGGTGCGGCCCTGACGTCGATCCTGCGCACCGACCACCGGCGACAGCGGACCACCATCGAACGCTGGAAGTCCGTGTTCACCACCTTGATCGAGGAGGCAGCCTGATGCGCCGCGACCTGTACGAGCCCGAGCACGAGCTCTTCCGCCAGACCGTCGCGGGATTCATGAACACCGAAGTCGTCCCCCATCGCGACCGATGGGAAGACGAAGGCAAGGTGGACAAGGCGATGTTCCGCAAGGCCGGTCAGTTGGGACTGCTCGGGATGGCGATCCCGGAACGGTACGGAGGCGGGGGGATCCCCGACTTCCGTTTCAACGCCGTGATCCTCGAAGAGGTGATGCGGGCGGATGTGATGGGCGCCGGCATGTGCATCACCCTCCACAACGACGTGGCGTTGCCCTACTTCCTCCACCTCGCCGATGACGGGCAGAAGGAGCGCTGGCTGCCGGGTCTGGCGTCCGGGGAGCTGATGTCTGCGATCGCCATGACCGAGCCGGGAGCGGGATCGGACCTCGCCGGCATCGCCACGACGGCGATCCGTGACGGCGACCACTACATCGTGAACGGCTCCAAGACGTTCATCACCAACGGAATCAACTCAGATGTGGTCGTCACCGCCGTCAAGACCGACCCGACGCAGCGGCACGCGGGCATGAGTCTGGTTGTCGTCGAAGCAGGCATGGAGGGCTTCACCCGCGGCCGCAATCTCGACAAGATCGGCCTGCATGCCCAGGACACAGCCGAGTTGTTCTTCCAGGACGTGGCGGTCCCCGTCGCCAACCGCCTCGGCGACGAGGGCCGGGGCTTCTACCACCTCGTGGCGAACCTGCCGCAAGAGCGGCTTTCGCTGGCGGTGGGCTCGCTCGCGCACGCTCAACAGGCATTCGAGTGGACGCTCGCCTACATCGGCGAGAGGAAGGCCTTCGGCTCGACGATCGGATCGAACCAGGCGGTGAAGCACCGCATGGCAGAGATGCGCACGGAGTTGGACGTGACCCAGACGTATCTCGATCGTCAGGTACTCCTCCTCAACGAAGGCGCCCTCTCCGCCGAAGACGCCGCGAAGGCGAAATGGTGGGCGACGGAACTCGAGAAGCGGGTGATCGACTCGTGTCTCCAGTTCTTCGGTGGCTGGGGATACATGGAGGAGTATCCGATCGCCCGGGCGTACAGGGACGCCAGGGTGCAGACGATCTACGGGGGGACAACCGAGATCATGAAAGAAATCATCGGCAAGGGCCTCGGGCTCTGACCAGTCGAGGAAGGAAGACGATGACAGAACCCATCAGTTTCGACGGAAGGACCGCGATCGTGACCGGGGCAGGCGGGGGGCTGGGACGTTCCTACGCCGTCGAGCTGGCGCGGCGCGGTGCGCGGGTCGTCGTCAACGATCTCGGCGGCTCTGTCGACGGCACGGGAGCCGGGACCCGCGCGGCCGATGTCGTCGTCGAAGAGATCGTGTCCGCGGGCGGCGAAGCAGTGGCGAGCTACGACTCGGTGTCAGACCCTGAATCGGGTGGGGCCATCGTGGATGCCGCGTTGACTGCATTCGGCTCGGTGGACATCGTCGTCAACAACGCCGGAATCCTGCGGGACCGCAGCTTTGCGAACATGGAGCTCTCCGAGATCCAGACCGTCTTGGACGTGCACCTGCGTGGCGCCTTCTTCGTCTCCCAACCCGCCTTTCGACACATGAAGGATGCCGGATACGGCCGGTTCGTGTTCACCGCCTCGAACGCCGGAATCCTCGGGAACTTCGGACAGGCCAACTACGGGGCGGCGAAGATGGGTCTCGTCGGCCTGTCGAACGTGCTGGCCATCGAAGGGATGAAGTACGGCATCAAGTCGAACGTCATCGCACCGGTGGCGCGCACTCGGATGACCGAGGATCTGCTCGGACCGTTCGCCGACCTCCTCGATCCGAGCCAGGTGATGCCGATGGTGGTCTTCCTGTGCTCCGAAGCCAACGAGTACACCCACGAGATCTTCTCCGCCGGGGGAGGCCGCTACTCCAGGTTCTTCATCGGCGTGAACCAGGGATGGTTTGCCGGAAAGGCCACCGTGCCATCCGTGGAAGAGGTTGCGGCGAACATCGACACGATCCGCGACATCAGCGAGTACCAGGTTCTCGGCTCCGCCACCGACGAACTCGGCCTGCTCGGCCAGATCCTCTCGTCCACCTGATGCCGATCGACCCCGAACGCGTACTGGCTGCCGCCATACCGGACACCACCCACACCTGGGATGCCGATGACGTCATCCTCTATCACCTGGGAATCGGGGCGGGGGTTCCGCCGACCGACCAGCGGGAGCTGTCCTACGTCTACGAGGCGAACCTCGAAGTTCTCCCGAGTTTCGCCACGATCCCGATGTTCCCGACGATGATGAACGTGCTCGACATCGACGGTCTCGACATCAATCCGGTGATGATCCTCCACGGCGAACAGTCGATCGAACTCAACGGACCCATTCCCAGTGAGGCCTCGGTGACGAACCGAGCGCGCGTCGCCGAGGTCTACGACAAGGGCAAGGGCGCCCTCGTCGTGATGGAAATCGTCTCCCACGACGTCGCCGACAAGCCGCTGTTCACGAACACCGTGTCGATCTTCATCCGCGGCGAGGGTGGTTTCGGTGGCGAGTCCGGTCCCGAGCCGCGGAGCACTCCCCCCGATCGTGACCCTGACCACGTGGTGGAGTCGGCGACATTGCCCCAGCAGGCACTGCTGTACCGCCTGTCAGGGGACAAGAATCCACTTCACGCCGATCCGGCCGTTGCCGCGTTCGGCGGGTTCGATCGTCCGATCCTCCACGGGCTGTGCTCGTACGGAATCGTGTGCAAGGCCGTCGTCGACTCGGTTCTCGGCGGTGACGCGGGCGGCGTGGCCGACTATCGGGCCAGATTCAGCGGTGTGGTGTTCCCCGGTGAGACGGTCGTCACACGGATGTGGAAGGGCGACGGCGGCTGGGTCATCGACGCGCGGACGGCCGAACGCGACTCACCGGTGATCTCCAATGCCTGGATCGGAGCCAAATCGGCTCCTTGATCGACGGCGGCTTCGGCCGACAAGGTCACCGAGACAACATCGTGACCTCGACCCATCACCTCGCGCGCCAACCGATCGTCGACCGTTCCGGTGTCACGCTGGCGTACGAGGTCCTGTTTCGTGCCGACCGCTTGGCGCAATCGGCGGTGTTCTCCGATGCAGTTCGGGCGACCCGCACGATCCTGGGACACTCGATCGCCATGGTGCCGACGTTTGCGAAGGCGTGCCTGCCTCCGTCAATCTGCCCCGAGAGTTGATCGTCGATGGCAGCCTGGCGGCTCTCGACCCAAGGTCCGTCGGGGGCTCGTCACACCCTGTGACATCGTCAAGCTCGACATCCAGGCGCTGGGACTCGATGTGGTCGGGGACCTCGTCAGGGACTTGCGCGCCGCCGGAGTGCTCCGCTTGGCCGAAAAGGTGGAAACCGACGTCGAGTTCCGTCGGTGTCTCGAACTCGGCTTCGATCTCTTTCAGGGTTACGCCGTCGGCGCTCCCCGCATGATGTCGTTGCCGATGAGAACCGGATCTCGGCTCGTGTCGCTCGCGGGCTCGCCGCGCCGATTCCTGCTACCCGTCCGACGAGAGATTTCTGAACCCCTCAGGCCTTGATCGTCACGGGACTGCCGACAGACAGCAGTTCGGCGAGCTCGAGCATCACCTCGTTGTCCAGGCGTACGCAGCCCAGCGACTGAGCCTCGCCGATCGACGTCGGACGGTTGGTGCCGTGGATACCGATGATCCCGTCACCGCCGTTGAACTCGGTCACGGTGTCGGACCGAGCCGACAATCCGAATGCGTACGCCCCCCAAGGCCCGGTGGGCACGGTGATACGCACCGCGTCGGTGATGAAGAAATTTCCCGTTGGCGTCGGTGACGAAGGCCCGCCGATCCCCACCTGCGTCTCGAAGATCACGCGCTCGCCTTCGAGCACCTGCAGCGTGCGCATCGTCAGATCGATGACTGCCTGACGCCGCAGTTCATAGCGCTCGACGTCGATCGCCCTGATCCACCCCGTGTCACCGTTGGGACGGCCCGGGAGGAGGACCTCCAGCCACGCGTCGCTGCCCCCCAGGACGAGCACCACCGTCGGTGTGCCGAGGATCGTCTGGGCGGGCAAGACCCGGGAAGGCTCGGCGTCCCCCGGGGCCTCGAAGACATCCAAACGATCATCCGCTTTGGCTGCCGTCCAGGTGTGAGGCTCGGGGGCGCGTGGCTCGACTGGCTGTGTCGTGGTCGACGTCGTGGAAGGACCGATGGCGAGTGTCGTGACCGGAGACGTGGGAGCCGCGCCCACCACCGCCGGCTGGGAGGCCTGCCGCGGGAACGTGTCGGCTGCGGCGTCGTCGAGACCAGCGCAAGCTCCGAGCAGGAGAAGTGCCGAGAGCAGGAACAACAAAGGCCGGGGCAGGTGCACCGGCCTGAGAGTACTGGTGGCTCCGGGGTTGTCGGATACGCTGGTCACTTGTCTCGTATCGTCGTGACCCGCCGCCTGCCTGAGGATTTCGCCGATTTGCTCGACGGCCTCTCCCCCTGGGTCTGGGACGGCGACGGGCCCATGCCGCACAACGAACTCACGGATCGGCTGGTGGACGCTGACGGCGTCCTGACGATGATCCCCGACCAGATCGATTCCGACGTGATGGGTGCGAGTCTGAAAGTCATCTCGCAGATGGCCGTCGGGACCGACAACATCGACCTCGCGGCCGCGACGGCCCGGGGGATCGCAGTCGGGCACACACCCGGCGTCCTCACCGAGACGACGGCCGACACGGCGTGGGCGCTCCTCGCCGCTGCGGTGCGGCGCTTGCCGGAGGGCGCAGCGCACGTGCGGGCGGGTCTGTGGGGTCCGTGGGATCCCACTCTTCTGATTGGCGGCGATCTCCACGACGCCACGCTCGGCGTGGTGGGACTGGGCCGCATCGGCGCTGCTGTGGCGAGGCGGGCGTCGGGTTTCGGGATGCGCCTCCTCTACACGGGCCCGTCACGCAAGCCGCTGCTCGAGTCCCGGCTGGGCGTGGCCTATCGGAGTTTCGACGAGTTGCTCACGGAGTCCGACCACGTGGTGATCACCGCACCGCTCAACGAGGACACGCTGCATCTGTTCGACGCAGCCGCCCTGGGGCGCATGAAGCCGGGGTCGGTGCTGGTGAACGTGTCGCGGGGTTCGCTGATCGACACCGATGCCCTCGTGGCCGCCCTGAAACACGGCCCGCTGGCCGCAGCCGGCCTCGACGTCGTCGACCCCGAGCCGATCGGCGCCGACCATCCGCTGGTCGGCCTGGCGAACTGCCTGATCGTCCCCCACATCGGCTCGGCGAGCCACAAGACGCGCCGCGCCATGGCCGAGATCGCCGTCACCAACCTGGTCGCCGGGCTCGAGGGTCGGCGACTCCCGTACTGCGCCAACCCCAGCGTCTACGACTGACCGGGCACCACCACCAAAAGGGTGCCGGTGTCAACCTCGATCTGAGCGGTTCGCTCTGCGAATTCGTTGCTCACGCCCAACGTGCTCCCCGACGTCAGGGTGGCATCGGTCAGTGGCCAGCGCAGGCCGCGAGTGGTCACTCCGTGGACGTCGCCCCCCACCGGGACCAACGAGATCGTCGCACCGGCGGAACCCTCGACCTCCGTTCTCGAGCGCACCACATGGATCGTGGCACCTCCCGCCCGCCACTCGACGTCGATCGCGGCGGGCACCGTGGTGAGCACGAGCGCGTTCGCCAGGAAGTGGTCGAGCCGTCCGCCATGCCCGCCGATGACGACGATGCGGTCGGGTTGGCGGGCGATGGCGAGTCGGAGGGCGAGTTCGAGATCGGTCGCATCCTTGGCGACGGGGTGGCGCTCCACCGGTCCGTCGAAGCGCTCGAGGGCTTCGACGCTGACACTGTCGAAATCGCCGACGACCACGTCGGGCCGGATGCCGAGCAACTCGGCATGATCCAGTCCGGAGTCCGCCGCCACGACGAAGTCCGCAGGGAGAAGCCCGCTCGTCGCTTCGGCGGGCACGCGGTCGCCCCCGGTCACGACCAGGACAGTGGTCATCCGATGTGGCTCTCGAGCCACGCCACGATCTCTCCGTACCAGTGAAGCGAGTTGGCCTGCGAGAGGATCCAGTGGTTCTCGTCGGGGTAGTACACGAGCCTGGACTCGACGTCCATGGCTTGGAGCACGCCGTAGAACTCGAGACCCTGGGTGACCGGTACGCGGTAGTCCCGCTCCCCATGGATCACGAGGGTGGGCGTCGAGTAACCGGCGGCGTGTGCGGCGGGCGACCACTGGTTGATGCGGCCCAGGTCCTCCCAGACTTCGGCGCCGTAGGCGTACCTCCGGCCAGATGTGATGTCGCTGGCGTACATCCCGGGCAGGTCCGTCACCGCGGCGTGGGCGACGGCACATCGGTAACGGTCTGTCTGTGACACCAGCCACGCCACCATGTACCCACCGTAGGACCCGCCGGTTATCCCGACCCTGTCGGGGTCGGCGATCCCGGCCGCTACCAGGTGATCGGTGGCTCGCTCGATGTCCGTCGTCGGCAGATCCCCCCATTCGCCGCGTATGCATTCGGCGAACTCCTGGCCGAAACCGGTGGATCCGTGGAAGTTGACCAGCGCCGCCACCCGTGAGGGCCCGCAGAAGACGGCCGCGTTCCAACGCCAGTGCCACGTGTCGCCGAAGGTGCCGTGGGGTCCGCCGTGGATCATGTGCGCGAGTGGGGCGGGTGCACCCAGACCGGGTGGACGCACGAGCCATCCCTGCACCGTGTCGCCGCGGGCACCCTCGAAGGAGAACTCCTCGGCGACGGGCAGTGTGATTCCGGAAAGTGACTCTTCGGTGAAGTCGGTCAGGCGCCCTGTGTGCTCGCCATCGATCACGACCAGTTCCGGCGGAGCACTGAGGGCGTTTCGGTTGGCGACGATACGGCCGCCTCCGACTCGAACCGCTCCCGAGAAGGTTCCTCTCGTGCCATGTCTTTCCGGTACGCCGCCGTCCAGCGGGAGCGTCCACACCGGCTGGCTGGCGCCGTCCTCGGCGACCAGGACGATGCCTTCTGCATCGACCATCCAGGCAGATGGGCTTCGGTCCCAATCGGGTGTGAGGTCGACGGCGGCGCCGGACACGCGGTCGAGCCGGACCAACCTGACGCGATCGGCGTAGAAGTGCGGATCCGTGGTCTGGCCGAAGATCAGCGATTCGCCGTCCGGCGTGTAGCGAGGGGCCGAGGCGTGGCCGGTGGCGTCCGGGGTGAGGTCTCGGTCCTCGCCTGCCGCGACGTCGATCTCGAAGAGCGACCAGCGGAGGTCCCGGTGCGGGGCAGTCGAGGTGTCGAAGCACGCCGCCACCTCCGTCCCGTCCGGTGAGATGTCGATATCGTCGGTCGGGTCGTCGGTGTTGTCCCACCGCATCCAGCGGGTCGATGCGGGCGTGATGTCGCGGGGATCGTGGCCTGGCTCGATGACGAAGAGGTGAGGGACCCGCCCTTCGGTCAGCCAGCGATCCCAGTAACGGAACACCGCGACATCGGTGGTTCGTGCCGAGTGGGTCTCCTTGGCTCTCTCGTCGGCCAGGGCGGCAGTCCCCGCGACCGTCGGAGCGTCGACGAGGATGTCGGCGATGGCGACCAGCCGCCGTGAATCAGGGAACCAGCGCATGCCGACGACTCCGAATGCGAACCCGGAGATTGCTTCGGCCTCCCCGCCCGCCAGCGGCATCACATGTACCTGGTTGAGGCCATCGACGGATCGGAGGAAAGCCACACGCCGCCCGTCGGGACTCAGCGCCGGCTTGGTGGCCGAACGGTCCGACGCGGTCAGCGGCACGGGAGGGGTTCCATCGAGCGGGATTCGCCAGATACGCGTGATCCCCGAGCCGGGCTCGGACGGGTATGTCGTGACGGTGGTGACGACGGTGTCGCCTGTCGCCACGGGTGGGCCCACCCGGGGGATCGCCCAGAGTGCGCGCGCCGTCAAGTGAGAACTCATCGGGCGAATGTACTTGCATGGGCCGTGACCGCCCGCGGCTATCTTCCGCGCGGTGCAGTCCCTCGTTGTCCTGACATCCGGCGGCGATGCCCCCGGCATGAACGCCGCCATCCAGGCGGTGGTCAAGATCGGTGCGGCTCGGGGATTCGACGTCCTCGGTGTCGAGCGCGGCTACGACGGGCTGATCGACGGACACACGCGTCTCCTCACCCGTCATCTCGGCGAGTCGGTGATACCCGAACCGGCGGTCGATGGGATCGGCGGGCTCGGGGGAACGGTCCTTGGCTCGAGCCGGTCGCCACGTTTTCTCCACGCCGAGCATCGCGCCGCAGCCGCCGACAACCTGCGGTCGTGGGCGTGCGCGGGACTGATCGTCATCGGTGGCAACGGTTCGATCGCCGGCGCCCACGCCCTGGCCACCGAATGTGAGATCCCCGTGGTGGCGATCCCCGCTTCCATCGACAACGACATCGGGTTGACTCGTGAGTCGATCGGTGTCGACACCGCGCTCAACACCATCGTGGAAGCCTGTGACCGGATCTCGGACACTGCCCGGTCGCACCACCGCGCCTTCGTGGTCGAAGTGATGGGTCGGGACTCGGGATATCTGGCGATGGCCTCGGCGGTGGCGACCGCGGCGGACGCGGTGCTCCTGCCGGAGCAGTCCCGGTCCTATGACGAGATCGTCGACAGCGTGGTGACGTGTATCCGCCACAGCTTCTCGGCCGTGCGCGGGAAGAACCGGGTGCTGATCATCAAGGCCGAGGGAGTGGACATTCCCACCCACCTGCTGGTCGATGCGGTGTCGGCTGAAGTGGAGGACATCGATGTCGATGTGCGTGGAACCGTGCTCGGTCACCTCGTGCGTGGAGGAAACAGTTCCTTTCGGGACCGGTTGATCGCCGGTCGGTTCGGTCTGATCGCGGTCGACCAGGTGCTCACTGGACGTACCGACGTGATGGTCGGCTGGAATCTCACGGACATGGGCGAGCCCACCTCGGACAGTTTCGTTCGGATCTTCCCGATCGAAGAGGTTCTCGCCGAGACGAAAGCTCTCCTCGACGGGTCGAGCAACGTCTCACAGGACCGTGTCGTGCGGATGGCGAAGATCCAGGGCGTCCTCGCTCTCTGAGCGCATCTGCGCCGGCCCTCGACCCTGGTCAGTCCACATCGGCCTCGATGGCCGCCATCGCGGCGCGAAGAGCCTCCTCGACGGTTGCCGGGTCATCGGCGCGGGCGAAGACGAAACCGAGGTAACGATCCCCGTCCGGGGGAGGAGCCAGGCGCGTTCCGATCGGGGCCGTGAGCTCGACAGAGGTCACCTGCGGGATGGAGCGCACCTCGGCAAACCCGTGTACGGCGCGAAGCGTGCCTGACCGCGGAATCGGAATCATCAGCACGCCGGATGCGCGGTGCTCCCGATGCAGGGATTCCTTGCGCATGCCGAGAGCATGCCGCAGCACGACAGTCTCGAGCGGGGCGCCGAGGAGCCCGAACCGCAGTGCCCTCCCGCAGAGTCCGCCGATGGTGCGCCCCGCGATCTCGATGACGGTGGGTACTCCCTTCTCGAGTCGGATCTCGGCATGGATGGGTCCCTCGCTCAAACCCAGGGCATGAACCGCCCTCGTCGTCACCCGTTCGACGTCGGCCAGGACCTCCGGGGGGTGACGGGAGGGCGTCACGAACAGCGTTTCTTCGAAGTATGGCCCGGTCATCGGGACGGGCTTGTCGAACACCGCGAGGACTTCCACCACGCCATCCCACAGGATCGCTTCGACGGAGATCTCGGGGCCCTCGACGTAGCGTTCGACCAGCAGGGGAGCGGTGGCGTCGCGGCCCGAGGCGGCCACGATCGCACGTATCCGATCCGCCACGGACGCTGCATCGACGGGGTCATCCACACGTATCACTCCCCGGCTGGCACTGAGCATCGTCGGCTTCATGACCACCGGTCCTCCGAAGGAGGCCGTCAGCCGCACGGCGTCCTCGCCGGCTCCCAACACGGCGAAGCCGGGCTGAGGGATCTCTGCTGCGGCCAGACGGAGGCGGGTCTCGGCTTTGTTGACGGTGGCGGCGACGGCGTGAGGAGGACTCGACGGGAGCCCCAGTGCGGACGACGCCAGCGCGGCGATCTCAACGCCGGAATCGTCGGCGGCGATGATCGCGTCGACCGGGGTCCGCGTCGCCAACTCGACCACCGCGTCGGCCGAGTCCTGCGGGCGGGCGCAGTCGATCTGGACGAATCGATCGTCGGGTCGAAGTGGCGGCCGCTCCTCGGAGGCGATCGCGAGATCGATGCCGAGACCGTCGGCGGCCGCCACGAAGTCGGCCGCTCGGTAGGAGTCGTTGGGGACGATGACGAGAACGCGCGGCATGGGCCCTTGACGCTAGATCGGGCGGCATCCAAGCCGCGCGGTGCCATACGGGATGACATGAGTACCATTCGGGTCATGTCCGAGCCCAACATCGTCCGAGTCGCCGACGACGCACTCGAGATGATCCTCTCGCTGCGCGAACAGGAGCCAGGCGACGAGGAGTACGGCCTGCTGATCGAGGTGACCGGGATCCGCGGCGGTCAGTTCCAGTACGAACTCAGTTTCAGCCCTGTCGCAGATGCTGGGGATGAGCGAAGAGTGGAGCGGCACGGGGACCTTCCGATCATCGTGCGAGAAGCAGACGTCGACAAGCTCGAAGGTGCGTCGCTGTCGATCACCGACGAGGGGCTGGCGATGAACAACCCGAACAGCCCCGCCTCTCCGGTGTTGGGAGCGCCCCCGCCGGGCGAGCTGTCCGGTCCCCTCGCCGACCAGATCCAGCAGGTTCTCACCGAGCAGGTCAACCCCGCCATCGCAGGACACGGCGGTGAAGCAGAGCTCGTCTCGGTGGATGGAACGGTGGCTTACATGCGTCTTGGCGGTGGGTGTCAAGGCTGTGGCATGGCGGCGGTCACCCTGAAGCAGGGCATCGAACGGATTCTCATGGAGGCGATCCCGGAGATCACCGAGGTCGTCGACGTCACTGATCACGCCAGCGGCGACAACCCGTACTACCAGGCCGCCAAGAAGTAGACGGCGTGGGGTTCACCCGCGCCGAGCTCGAGTCCTTCCGCGACGTCACCGTCGAGGATCTCATCGGTGACGATCCCCGGCTGGTGTTCGTCGGCATCAATCCCGGGTTGTGGACCGCGGCGACGCAGACACATTTCGCCCACCCCGGGAATCGGTTCTATCCCGCGTTGCTGCAGGCGGGGATCATCGATCGCGAAGTCGATCGATCTGCGGGTTTCACAGCCGAGGACCGACGCCACCTCCTCGCCCGGGGGATCGCAATCACGAACCTCGTGATGCGGGCGACGGTTCGTGCATCCGAACTGACACCGGATGAGCTGCGGATGGGAGGTGCTCTGGTGCGGGACAAGATCGCACGGTGGAACCCGCAAGTCGTGGCGTTTGCCGGTATCACCGCCTTCCGGCAGGCGTACCGCCAGCCCCGGGCCGGAATGGGTCGCCAACCAGAGCGTTGGGGCGAGACCGACGTGTGGGTGGTCCCGAATCCGAGCGGTCTGAACGCCCACGAAACCGTCGAGTCGCTCGCGGGAGCGTATCGGGATGCCGCGGTGGCCGCCGGCGTCGTGGTGACACTGTGACCGAGCCCACCGAGCGTCAAGTGCTCTATGCGCTCGTGTCGGCTGCCTGGCTCGTGGTCGTGGCGACGCTCGCCGTCGTGGCTGCCGTCGTCGGATTGTCGCCGCCCGCCTGGTCTGTGGTCTTCGCGGTCGGATGGGTCGTGTCGGCCGTGCTGGGCTTCCGCCACTGGCGGCGAACCGGGCGCCTGCTGTTCCTCTCGCTACTGGTGTTCGTCGTGTGGACCGTCGGAACCCTGCTCACGCGCTGACAACCACGTTCGCTGGCCGCCTGTGTTTGACGGCGACGGTGAAAGCGTTTTCACTTGCCGGATGGCCCGGGTGACGATCGAAAAGGTTGCCGAACGCGCCGGTGTGTCCGTGGCCACGGTCTCCCGGGCGCTCCGGGGGTTGCCCAACGTCTCGCCGAAGACACGGGACCGGGTGGTGTCGGTGGCGGCGATGCTGAATTACCGACCCGACCCGAATGCCGCCCGGCTCGCAGCCGGGCGCACACGAACGGTGGCGGTCGGCGTCGTCGCCATTCCGATCTGGTACACCGGCCAGGTCGTGTCCGGCATCGAGGCGGTGCTGACGAACCGCGGATACGACCTCACGCTTCTGCTGATCGCCGACGAACTCGTCCGCACGCGTGCGCTCGGCGACGTCGGGGGCGGAGTCTCGAAGAGAGCCGATGGTGCGATCATCGTCGACCTGGTCCCCACCGTCACCGAGCGCCTACTGCTGGCCGAGCACCGTCTGCCGTGGGTCATGGTGGGGGCGGACTGTCCGACCATCGACTCCGTCGTCATCGACAACGTTGCAGGAGCCATGTCCGCCACCCGGCATCTGTTGTCGTTGGGCCACACCAGGCTCGGTCTCATCTCAGGGGGCCCCGCCGCTTTCCCCTCCTCGAGTCCGCCGGAACGCCGGACGGGCTTTCTTCGGGCACTCGACGAGGCCGGAGTGCGCTTCGATCCCAATCACGAGCGGGTCGGTGACTTCTCGGCGCTGGGCGGCTATGAGGCGATGCAGGCGCTGCTCGACTTGCGCCAGCGTCCCACTGCGGTGTTTGCGATGTCCGACGAAATGGCGATGGGTGCGATGCGCGCCTGCGAAGAGGCCGGCCTCACGGTTCCCGGAGAGATGTCGGTGGTCGGTTTCGACGACGTCGACTGGGCCTTCACGGTGGGGCTGACGACGGTCCGCCAGGACGCGGCGGAACTGGGTGCGATCGCAGCACGTTTGATGATCGAACGGTTGGAGGGTGAAGCGTGTGACCGGCGGCTGGTCTCGGTGCCGACGGAGCTCGTCGAGCGCTCCTCGACGAGCGCACCGTCGCAGTGACCAGAGTCAGTTGCCGTCACACTCCCCCCGTTCCTAGGATGAAACCGCTTACAGGGTTGAGAGAGGCCCGGTGGGCGTCCGTCGGAACCGCAACGGTTTCCGACGCGAACAACGATGACGGGAGGAAACAGATGATGCAACGGAAGCGAGGGCTGTTGGCCCTGCTGACGGCATTGATGCTGGTGCTCGCGGCCTGCTCCGGTGACACCGGGACGACCGATACCACCAGCGCCCCTGATGAAACGACCACGACTGCGGCTGGTTCGGACACCACCGCGGCCCCCGATGATGACGAAGAACCGATGGACGACGCTGATCTCTCCGGTACGAGGGTGACGCTCTTCGGCCCCGAGACCGACGCCGAGGGCGATGCCATCCAGACCGCACTCGACTCGTTTGCGGCCGAGACCGGTATCGAGATCGTGTACACCGGTGCGCGCGACTTCTCGGACCAGATCAACGCTCAGGCGTCCGGTGGCAATCCGCCGGACATCGCGATCATCCCCCAGCCCGGCAAGATCGCCGACTTCGCAGATCTCGGCTTCATCCTGCCGCTGCCCGATGACGTCACGGCGTCCGTCGAAGCGGTCTGGGAGGCCGGCTACCTGCAGTACGGCAGCGTCGATGGCGTGCAGTACGCGGTTCCGACCAAGAACGACCTGAAGTCGCTCATCTGGTACTCGCCGTCGCGGTTCGCCGAGAACGGTTACGAGATCCCGGTGACCTTCGACGAGTTCCTGGCTCTCGTCGACACGATGATCGCCGACGGGCTGACGCCGCTGTGCGTGGGCATCGAGTCCGGTCCTGCGACCGGCTGGCCGTTCACTGACTGGGTCGAGGACATGACGCTGCGCTTCGCGGACGGCGACTTCTACGACCAGTGGGTCGCCCACGAGGTCCCGTTCAACAACGAGACGCACGTCGGGATCTGGCAGCAGATCCTCGACCTCTGGAACACGCCGGGTGCGGTCTATGCCTCCGGCGGCTCCATCGCCTCGACGTTCTTCGGTGACAACGGCGCTCCCCTCGCCAACGGCGACTGTGAGATGCACCGTCAGGCGAACTTCTTCGCCGCCTTCCTGCCGGAAGGCACCGAGGTCGGTCCCGACGGCGACATCAATGCCTTCTACTTCCCGGCTCAGTCCGCCGACGAGCGCCCGGTGCTCTTCGCCGGGACCAACGCCGTCGCATTCCGTGACGCGCCGGAAGTGTGGGCAGTGATGGAGTTCCTCGGCTCGCCCGACTACCCGAACGCCCGAGTCCCCGCCCAGGGTGGCGGTTTCCTCTCCGGTGTCCAGGGACAGAACCTCGACATGTACTCGCCGTTCGAGCGGGGACTGATCGAGATCCTGTCGGGTGCGACGACGGCACGCTTCGATGCATCCGACCTGATGCCGGCTGCGGTCGGTTCGGGAACGTTCTGGACGGCGGCAACCGACGTGGTGACCGGCGCCAAGACGGTTCAGGAAGCCCTCGACCAGGTCGAAGCGGAGTGGCCGGCAGGCTGATCCGGACCCCGATTCTGACGACGGGGTGAAAACCCCCAGGCATACAGTGGGGCACCGGGCCATCCCGGTGCCCCACTTTCGTACGCAGGCGAGTTCGAAGAGGAGGTGAGCTCCGGCTCATGGAGAAGATCGTCAGCACGCTCGTCGGCGTGGTGGTCGCGATTGGTGGGAGCGCCGCGCTCTTCATCGGCGCCAACAAGTGGTTCGATCAGGCTCGCGTGAAGTGGTCGCGGTTCGCGGCGATCACCGGTGCAGTCATCGGTGTCGTCCTCAGCGCGATCCTCATCGGCAACCGGATCATGCAGTGGCGCATGAGCCCGGCCGAAGACGCCACCGATCTCTCGCTGCTCCTCGTGGCCATCCTGGCCGTCCTCTTCGGGGCGTGGGGCTCGGTGTTGGCCACCACGGAGGGCCGTCGCCGTCGGCTGATCGTCGGAGCCGTCGGCGGGCTGGTGATCGGTCTCGTGATCGCCGCATTCATCCGGCCGCTCGCCTGGCCGGCCATGCGCATCGTTCCGTTGATCGGATGGCCGGTGGGAGTGGCGGCGGTGGGTGCCGGTCTTGCCGCGCTCCGGGGGCGGGATCTCGTCAAAGGGGCGGTGACCGGGGCAGCGATCGGCTGGTTCTTCGGCGCCTTCCTCGCACCGACGCTCGGCACCGGGACCCAGGCCGAGGTGCTCATGGGCCTGGCGATACTCGGTGTCGCAGTCGGGGTCCGGCTCGGACTCAACGAACCGAGCACCCTCGCAGGACGCGAGCGTCTCCAACACCGTTCCCGCGCCGTCATCTTCGTGGCTCCTGCACTTCTCTTCATCGGGGCGACGCTCGTCATCCCCACCATCCAGACGCTGATCCTCAGCGTGTACGGCACCCGGGGCCAGGACTTCGTGGGCCTCGACAACTACCAGACCGTGTTCGGCACTCCCGACATCTTCAACGTCTCCTCTTGGACGAACATCTTCACGACGGGCTTGTTCGTGTGGGGCGCAGCACTGGCGATCGGCGGCTACCTCTTCGCCCGCCAGAAAGGAAGGGCGATCGGGGCACCGACCGACTGGTCCGGCCTGTCGGCGGGTCCCCTGGCGCTGGGGAGCATCTTCATCGCCTTTGCGGTGTTCACGACCCTGCGCGGCGTGATCTGGAACAACCTCTGGTGGGTGTTCTCGGTCACCGTCATCGCCGCCGGACTGGGCCTGGCCATCGCTGTGCTGGCCGACCGGGCGCGTGGGGAGTCCGTCGCCAAGTCGCTGATCTTCATGCCGATGGCCATCTCGTTCGTGGGTGCCGGCATCATCTGGAGGTTCATGTACCTGGCCCGGCCGGTGGGCCGGGACCAGACGGGTGTTCTCAACTATCTCTGGGTCGGTCTGGGGGAGATCTCGACCGGGGGCTCCCCACTGCGGACGTTCCTGATCGTCGTGTTCGCGCTCGTGGTGGTCGGCCTCGGATTTCTCGCGTACCGGGCGCGGCGGGCGGGGGCCAACTCCGTCGCCATCGGCTCGCTGGTGACGACCCTGCCGTTCCTCTGGTTGATGTGGCGGTTCGTCGGGTCCGGGATCGGCGGGGTGCTTCGTGACCCCGTCACCGGCGAGGTCGCTCCGCTCGCCAGCGGCGTCGTGGGTGAACCCGTGATCTTCCTCCAGGAGCAGCCGTGGAACACCTTCTGGCTGATCATCGTGCTGATCTGGATCCAGACCGGATTCGCCATGGTCGTCTTCTCTGCGGCCATCAAGGGCGTGCCGACTGACCTCGTCGAAGCATCGAAGGTCGACGGCGCCACGGAGAGCGAGACGTTCTGGAGAGTGACGATCCCGCAGATCGCCCCGACGATCGGGGTCGTGACCACGACGCTGATCGTCCTGGTCATGAAGGTCTTCGACATCCCGAAGGTCATGACCAACGGTCAGTTCGGAACGAACGTGCTGGCCAATGAGATGTGGCAGAAGGCGTTCACCGAGCTGAACATCGGCATGGGAGCCGCCCTCGCCATGATCCTCTTCTTCTCGGTGGTTCCCGTCATGTACTACAACATCCGACGTCAGAGGGAGGCGGTCTGATGGCATCGCGCACCGAGGTCTCCACGAGCCAGCCGGTCCGGGCCAAAGCCGGCGGGGCGCTCGGCAGCGGCATCTACCGTCTGCTGTCGGCCACCCCGACCTGGATCCTGTGGCTGCTCGTCATCATCTGGTCGGTTCCCAGCGTCGGCCTGTTCGTGAACTCCTTCCGGACTCGCGACGCCCAGCAGGCAACGCCGTTCTGGGCGATCTTCGGGGACTCCGCCAACGATCTGGGAGCACCCTCGCTCGACAACTACGACGAAGTGCTGTTCGGCGGGAACGCGCTGTTCGACAATTTGATGAACTCCCTGGCCATCGTGATCCCAGCCACGATCATCCCGATTGCCATCGCCGCCTTCGCCGCGTACGCATTCGCATGGATCGAGTTCAGGGGACGCGAGTGGCTGTTCATCATCACCGTGTCGTTGCTGGCGATTCCGCTGCAGACGTCACTGATTCCGCTGCTGCGGCTGTATGCAACCGGCGGGCAGTGGACGCTGCCGTTCTTCGACAAGACGATGCGGCTGTTTCCCGACATGGATCTGGCGGGGACGGTGACGGCGGTGTGGCTCACCCACACCGGTTTTGCGCTGCCGTTCGCCATCTTCTTGCTCCACAACTACATCAGCGGGTTGCCCAAGGACGTGTTCGAGTCGGCGTTCATCGACGGTGCGGACCACTTCAAGATCTTCTACAAGCTGGTCCTGCCCTTGTCGACGCCCGTGCTGGCGGCGTTCACGATCTTCCAGTTCCTGTGGACGTGGAATGACTACCTGATCGCCCTGACGATGATCGGTTCCGGCACGGATGCCTTGCCGATCACCGTGGCCCTGGCGTCGATCGCCGGGGAGTTCGGGCAACGAGAACACTTGCTCAGCGCGGCGGCATTCATCTCGACCGCGTTGCCGCTGGTGGTCTTCTTCGCCCTCCAGCGCTACTTCGTGCGAGGGGTCCTGGCCGGGTCGGTCAAGGGTTAGCTCCGCTCGCCTCCACCCGTTTTGCCACGCGAAACGACACGATTTTGTGTCGCTGATTCGCTAAGAAACGCGCAGGGGGTCGGCGACGTCGACCCAGGTGCCGCGGTCGATGCTGGTTTGGGCGGCGATCCCCATGGCGACGGCCAGCATCCCGTCGGCGAGCGTGATCTCCGGTGTCCCGCCCCGCCGGCACGTCTGGATGAAGTCGAGATGTTCGAGTTGGCTGGAACCATGATGGTGGCCTTCGTAGGTGATGCGGTCGTCGTCGACGAAGTGTTCTTCCACCTCGCCCACGAAGTGGCGGCCGCGGCGGCCGATGCGGACGATCTTCTCCGGCAGGAATGCCTCGACCTTGCCGTGCGTGCCGACTGCGACGACCTCCTCCTGGTTCTTGGTCGCCTCGGCGAACATGCACAGATCGAGGATCGCCCGCACGCCGGTGTCGTACTCGACGATCACATAGGCGTTGTCGAGGATGTCGGGAACCGCACCGTCGTAGACCTCGTCGAGATGATTGACATCCTGGCCCCCGGACGCCACCACCCGGGTCGGGGTCCCATCGATGATCTCGTTCATCAGGTCGAAGAAGTGACAGCACTTTTCGACCATCGTCCCACCGGTGTTCTGGTTGAAGCGGTTCCAGTCGCCCACTTTGCGCAAGAACGGGAATCGATGCTCGCGAATCGCCACCATGCGCAGGTCGCCGACGGTGCCGGCTTCGACTTCGGCGATGAGGCGGTTCACCGGCGGCATGTACCGGTACTCGAGGCCCACCCAGGTCACTGCCGGCCGATCGCGGGCCAGTTCGATGACGCGGCGGCAGTCGGCCACCGTCGTGCACAGCGGCTTCTCGACGAGGATGTGGAGTGGAGTCGCCAGGGCGGCTTCGAGAACTTCGGCATGGGTGAAGTTGGGTGTGGCGATCACCACGGCGTCGACGAGGTCCGACTCGAGAAGATCGTGGTAGTCCTCGAACCCGACAGCTCCGTCGGTGAGCGTGTGGGCCGCGGCCCGGCTCTGCTCGTGCGGATCGGCGTACGCGGTCACGACGGCGCCGTCGATGTGGTTGATGTTCTCGATGTGCTCGACACCCATCATCCCGGTACCAATCACTCCGTACCGGAACACCGTCGCAGGCTCGGCCATGGCTGGGACCTCCGTTCGGCCCTCACACTAGGGTCACGCCGGTGACCGCCGGCAGGCCATCGTGACCCTCGAAATCGACACCCCGCGCGTTCTCGGCGACCTCGGAGAGGTCGGACCGCTCGGCTTCGGGCAATGGCGGTTCGTGGGTCACGACCTGGCTTTCGCCACCGAACTGGTGGAGACCGCACTCGATCTGGGGATGAACCTCATCGACACCGCTGACGTCTACGGGCTCGACTGGGGTGGGACGGCCTTCGGTCAGGCCGAAGAGCTGCTCGGCGAGGTGATCGCGTCCCGACCCGATCTGCGGGACCGGATGCTTTTGGCCACCAAGGGCGGGATCGCTCCACCCGTCCCGTACGACTCGTCGGGGCCGTACCTGCGCAAGGCCCTGGACGACTCGTTGCGGCGGCTCCGCACGGATCGGATCGATCTCTATCAGATCCATCGACCTGACATGTACAGCCACCCGGCCGATGTGGCGGCGACGCTTGACGAGTTCATCGATGCCGGGAAGGCGCGGGCCGTCGGCGTCTCGAATCACACGCCGGCCCAGGTCGAGGCGCTGGCCGCCCACCTCCGCCACCGGCTCGTCTCGATCCAGCCCGAGTATTCGGTCTCGCACCTGGCACCGCAACGCGATGGGACCCTCGATCAGGCGATGCGCCTCGGGCTGGTCCCGCTGGCGTGGTCGCCGCTGGGCGGCGGCGGGATCGTCACCGGCGGGGGCATTCGCACCGAGCTGTCGATAGCCCTCGATCGACTCGCCGGCCGCGAAGGCGTGGACCGAGCCTCGATCGCCCTGGCCTTCGTGCTCTCGCATCCGTCGAAGCCGGTGGCGATCATCGGCACGCAGAGCCCCGAACGGTTGGCGGCCTCGGTGAAAGCTCTGGCAGTGAGCCTCGAACGTGGAGATGTCTACGACCTGATCCAGGCCTCCGAGGGCCAGGCGCTTCCGTAGGCTCGACCGCCGCCACCAGAATCGGCCCCACACGAAGATCGACACCAGAGAGAAAGGATGCGCAGATGACGATGGAGATCTCCTGGTTCGGCGCGCTGTGCGACGACGACTACGAGTTCCTCGGTGTGCCCGATCCGGAGCTGGCCAGCTCCTGGAGCCATTGCCGCGACATCGTCCAGACGGCAGACCGCCTCGGCTTCGACAACGTCTTGCTGCCGAGTGGTTACGAGCTTGGAGTCGACACCACCACCTTTGCCTCCGCCATCGCCACACACACCGACCGGATCAACCTTCTCGTGGCGGTTCGGATGGGCGAGACCTGGCTGCCCCAGCTCGCCAAGCAGATGGCCTCGATCGACCAGATGGCCGACGGCCGGCTCACCATCAACATCATCTCTTCGGACATTCCCGGCCAACAGCTCGAGTCCGCCCCGCGCTACCAGCGGACGATCGAATGGATGCAGGTGTTGAGAGCATTGCTCGACGGTGAGTCCGTCGACTTTCACGGCGAGTTCGTCGATCTGAGCCTGGCTCCGGCCCGCATTGGCACGGTCTCGGGGAAGTGCCCGCCGTTCTACTTCGGCGGGTTCAGCCCGGACGCCAAAGACGTGGCCGCTCGGGAGGCGGATGTGTTCCTCACGTGGCCGGACACGGTCGCCGCGGTCGGGGCAACCGTCCGGGAGATGCAGGATCGGGCGGCCGAACACGGGCGCGACTTGCTGATCGGTCTGCGCAGCCATGTGATCGTCCGCGAGTCCGAGGCCGAGGCCAAGGCAGCCGCGGATCGACTGATTTCGAGACTCGACGCCGAGACGGGCGCGGCGATCCGCGGCAAGAGCCTCGACGCCGCCTCCGTCGGCGTCCAGCGTCAGGCTGCCTTGCGGGAGAGCGCCGATGAGTCCGGCTACGCCGAGCCGAATCTGTGGACGGGTATCGGAAAGGCTCGTTCCGGCGCGGGTGCAGCCATCGTCGGAAATCCCGATCAGGTCGTCGAGAAGATCGAGGCCTACACCGCCGCCGGGGTGACGGCATTCATTCTCAGTGGTTACACCCACATCGAGGAAGCCGAGCGTTTCGCCGAGATGGTGCTCCCACGCTTGGACCACGCCAAGATCCACGTACCCGCCGGCATGTGACGGGACGGTCAGCGCCCCGGATCGTCGCCTCGGTCCGGCTTTGCCCGGTTGCGTTCGAGCCAGCGGCGGATCCACCATCCCTCGCCGTCGACGGTCCCGCCGCCGGGTATCGGCTCCCCGCGTCCGGGGAGGTCGTCGAACTCCCCGCGTTCGGTCGCTTCCCGGATGATGCGATCGACGATCGTCTCGAATCGGTCGAGTCCCGACATGAACAACATGGTACGAGACGGACGGCATCAGGCCGATATGCTGATCTCGCCGGCGCACGGCAAGGGGGATTCGTGACAGAGAACATCACCGAGGACCGTCGCAGCACCGTCATCCGGACGGCGTGGGGCTTCTTCGCCAACTCGATCATCGCCGCCGCCCTCGGCGTCGTGTTCGCCAGGGTCATCGAGCAGTTCGGAATCGCCATCTGGGGGGCCTTTGCCGATCGCGAGCCCGTGCTGACGAATGTGGTCGCCTACTTCCGAGCCGACGGGCCTGGCACGAGCGACATCGTCTACCTGGGGGGTCCGATCGCGTCGATCGCCGCAGGAGTGTTCTTCCTCTTGATCTACCCCGGCGCCAAGGACCGCTCGGTCGGCAAGCTGACCGTGCTGTGGACGATCCTGTTCTGCTTCCGGGCCGGTTTCATGGATGTGCTCACCGCCCCGTTCTCGGAAACCTCGAACATGGCCCGCGCGCTGTCGACGATCGACCTCCCCGACGGCCTCGACGTGATCATCGCCACCGCCGGCGGCCTCGGTCTGGTGCTGATCGCCCTCGCCGCCGCTCCCGCGTTCCTGGGGTTCAGCCGGCACCTGAGCGAAGTGAACACCCCGGCGGAGCGCTTCCGCTATGTCGCTTCGATCGCCATGATCCCGGCCATCGTCGGACCGTTGCTCGCTGTCCCGTTCTTCGTCCCCGATCAAGGAACCGGATTTCTCGCCTCCCTGCCGTTCCTCGGTCTGTTCATCGTCGTCACGTTGTTGGCTGCGCCACAGACGAAGCACTTTCTCGCGCCTCAGCTCGCCGAAGAGCGAACGCTGTCCTGGGGCCTCGTCGTCGGGTTCTTCATCGTCTTTCTCGTGGCCAGGTTCGGTTTGGAGCCTGGGCTCGCCATCCCTCCGTGGGACGACCTCTTCCAGTGGTCCTTCCGGCCCTGATGCGGACTGCGGCTGTCGTCACGATCAGCGACGGTGTCGATGCGGGGACGAGGCAAGACTCCTCGGGCGCGGTGTTGGCCGAGGCCCTCGAGCGCGCAGGATTCGAGGTCAGCCATCGCAGGTCCGTCCCAGACGAGATTGGCGTGATCGCCCTCACACTTCGCGGCCTCATCGACGAGGTGGGGCTCGTTCTCACAACCGGGGGCACCGGCTTCGGGCCCCGTGATGTCACCCCCGAGGCGACGATGCAGGTGGTCGAGCGGCAGGCGCCCGGGCTGGCGATGTTGATGCTCACCGAGGGCTTCGCCAAGACGCCGATGGCGGCGCTGTCCCGGGGTGTCGTCGGATCGGCGGGCAGCACACTGTTCGTCAACCTCCCGGGTTCGCCGAAGGGCGCCACCGAGAACCTCGCCGCCATCCTGGACGTGATCCCGCACGCCCTCGACCTCCTCGCCGGTCACACGGAGCATTGACTCGCCCACCGGTAGGGTGCGGGCGATGAACGACCCGGTTCTCGATGCTGTTCGCGCCTGGTCCACGGCCGCGACTCCCTTCGCTCTCGCCACGGTCGTCGGCGTACGCGGTTCGACCTATCGGGGCCTGGCGGCGCGTCAACTGGTGGGGGTGGACGGAACGTCTGTCGGAACCGTGTCAGGCGGTTGTCTCGACACCGAGCTTCGGGACGTTGCCGCGCGGGTGATCGCCACCGGGGTGGCCGAGCAGGTGGAGTTCGACCTGACCGCCGACGACGAAGCGATTTGGGGTTGGGGAGTCGGGTGCAACGGAGCGACCGAGCTTCTGGTCGAGCCTGCCGGCTCCGCCGCGCGGCTGGTCGATTCCATGGCGCATGCCTCGGCTGAGGCCTACTGCGTCGTGCACCCCGTTCCGGACACGGGCGGACGGCGGATCGTCACCGCCAACGACTCCGACTCGTCTGCGGTGACGGCAGCCGCGCTGACCGCGATCGAAACGGGCCGGCACCGTGCCGAGACGATCGAGGGCGTTCGTCACCTCTTCGAGGTCGTCGGGGCTCCTCCCCGGCTCGTGGTCTTCGGAGCCGGCCACGACGCCGCTCCCGTGGTGGCACAAGGAGCGATGCTGGGGTTTCGCACGGCGGTGGTCGACGACCGGCGTCAGTTTCTCACGGCGGAGCGCTTTCCCGATGCCCACGACCTGATCCACGCCGAGCCGGCCGATCTCGCACGGGCGGTCAGACCGGACTCCAAGACCGCAGTCGTACTCATGTCGCACAACTATCTCCGGGATCTCGATGCGCTCGCCGTTCTTCTGCAGACCGATGTCGCCTACATCGGGGCGCTCGGTCCTGGCGAGCGGCTGGAGCGGATGTTCTCCGATCTCGATCGCCGTGGAGTCCCAGTGCACGAGGCCGATCTCGCGAAGATTCACGGGCCGGCTGGTCTCGACATCGGGGCGGAGGGACCGATCGAGATCGCCTGGTCCGTCATGGCCGAGATTCTCGCCGTGATCCGGGGCCGAGAAGGCGGTTCGCTGCGAACCCGGAAGGGGCCCGAGCCCCTGCGCCGCTCGTGAGGGGGCGTCTACTCTCGGCCGCACGAAGGCCAGCGAAGGATCATCCATGAAGATAGAGAACGAATTCACCGTCGCCAGTCCCGTGAGCACCGTCTGGGCGTTCTTCCAGGATGTTCCGTCTGTGGCGGAGTGCCTCCCCGGTGCCGAGCTCACCGAGGATCGAGGCGACGGGAGCTACGCAGGCAAGGTTTCGGTGAAGCTGGGCCCGATGGCCGCCAACTTCGAAGGCGACGCCACGGTGAGTCCCGACGAGTCGAGCCGTTCGGGCACGATCGACGGCAAGGGTGCAGACCGCCGAGGCGGGAGCCGGGGCCAGGTGAAGGTTCAGTACCGACTCGAGGAGGCGGACGGAGGGACCAAGGTCCAGATCGACGCCGATGTCACGTTGTCCGGCGCCGCGGCCCAGTTTGGCCGCACGGGTCTCATCAGCGAGATGTCCAACCGGCTCATCGGCGACTTCGTCAGCTGTGTCGAGGCCAAGTTGGCCGCCGCGACCCCTGAGGAAGCGGCAGAGGTCAGGGCGGCCGACGTCAAAGGCTTCACACTGTTCCTGGAATCCCTGATCGCTTGGGTGAAGAGGCTGTTGCGGCGTACATGAGAGGTCCGTCGTTCGAACGACGGCACGCCGGTACTCCGGGCGTCAGCCCACTTCGATGGTGACGAGGGCGTTGGCGCATGTGCCGTCTGTGCCGCAGATCGTGTAGGAGAAGGTGGCGGTGCCGGTGAACCCGGGTGCGGCGTCGAAGCGGACACGCCCCGAACTGCCGAGAACGGTGACGGTGCCCCCCGAGGCACCGCCGACCTGCAGCGTGGTCGGATCGATGGGTCCGGTGTCGTTGGCGGTCAGCGACAGGTTGACGCTGTCATTGGGTCGCACCGAAGCGCTGTCGTCCGTGGCCGTCACCGATGCTACGGCGGTCACCGTGATGGTGACGGTGCCGGTGACGGCGACTGTTCCGTCCGAGACCTGAATCGTCACGGTGACGCCGCCGCCGAACGTGGTGGGCGGTGAATACAGCAGGGGGTCGCAGTTCGCCGGCACGGTGGCGGCGCCGACACTGGGTGAGGCAGCCAACGTGCAAGTGAGCGTGTCGCCGTCGGGATCCGAGTACCCGAGAGGTACCGAGATCGCCACTCCCGCATCGGTGGCGGCGGAACCGGCGGGGGCGAGGGGCGGGTCGTTGATGGCCACGACCGTGATGGAGACGGTGGCGCTGGCACAACGTCCGCCGGTGTCACAGATTCGATAGTTGAGCGAGTCCGAGCCGTTGAAGTCGCGGTCGGGTGTGTATCGGATCGACGAGCCCGAGACCACCGCGCTGCCGTTGGCCGGGCCCGTCACGATGGCGAGGCTCGTCGGATCCAGATCGTCGTCCGGGTCGTCGTCGTTGGCCAGGACCGCAATCGTCACCGGGGTGTCCTCGTCGGTTGTTGCGACGTCGTTGCGGGCGGTGGGTGGAGAGGGGGCGGTCGATGCCGTGGTGGATTCGATCATCTCGGGGTCGGCCGGCGGAATGCCTGCGTCGTCGGTCAGCGCCAGCGCGTCACCGGGCCACGGAGCTTCGGCTGCCACCGGGAAGGAGTCGTTGCGCGGCGCCGGGATGACGGATTGTTGGATTGCGTCGCCGGCCACCAGCACCTCGATGAGCTCGGTGGGCGTCGTCCGCATCCCGTCGGGTGTGGCGATCACGCCTGACACGAAGCCGGTCGTCAGCACCGCCGACGTGGTGAGAACCATCGCCAGATCGCGCCCGATCTGCGGGAGCCCCCGGATGAAGGGAATCTGGGCCATCGCGGCAAGAGGTCCTGCCGACCACCGAAGCTTGCCCAGCGAGACGTTCATGAGAGCGCGAGCCACGACCGGATCGAATTGCACTCCGGCCATGCTGGCGATCTCGGCCCTGGCCGCAGCCGGGGTCATTGCCGTCTTGTACGACCGTCCGCTCGTCATGACGTCGTAGGCGTCGGCAACGGTCACGATTCGCGCCCCGAGACAGATCGCGTCGCCCGCCAGGCCATGGGGATAGCCGGTGCCGTCGTAGCGCTCGTGATGGTGTTCGATCGTCCTGGCCCACCCACCGAGCCACGGCACCAGCGGGGCGACGAGTCTCATCCCGTGCACAGGGTGCTCTTTGACGACTGCCCATTCGGCGTCGTCGAGCGCCGAGTCCTTGTTGAGGATCTCCGCCGGGACCTCGAGCTTGCCGACGTCGTGGAGGAGAGCGGCCCAGCGCAGACGATCCCGGTCGGGTTCGGCGAGCCCCATCTCCTCGGCGATCAGGTCGGTATAGACACGGGTCCGCTCCGAATGGCCCCGTGTCCTGCGATCGTGGTTCGTGAGCGCAGTCGAAAGCGAGAGCACCATCTCGGCCATCTCCCCGATGTCGCTGTTCGCCCCCTCCCTGCCCGCCTCGACGATTCGCTTGCGCAGTTCCGAGACGTTGCCGGCCCTCCGGGCAGTCCGCAGCCGGGACGGGGCAGCGTCGGGGAAGAGCATCGTCATCTGGAGGAGTGCAGCGAGGGGGAGGAGTTGTCGCGCCAGGCGGTCGACCGCCGTCGCGCTGACAGTGGAGACGGCGACGATGGCAATCCACCAGAACGCGACGTCAGTGGAAGTCGTCGGTGAGGGGAGCGCGGAGGCAACCATCCAGCCCACGCCGAAGCCGGCGCCGATCGGGACGAGGAGTATGAGCGCGCGCAGCAGCCCAGCCGCGAGCCGCCGCGATCGCCACCGGTCCTCGCTGTGTGGAGGGCGGGACTCCATCCAGGTCGCTCCTTCGTGTACAGCGCTCTATCGGCGCGTCGAAGGGTTCGACCAAGGGATTTCGACGGTCAGGCGCTCAACTGGGTCTCGAGCCTCAGCGAGTTGCCCGGAATCAGCGGGTCCACGGTGGCGACGAGTCCGTGGCTATGTCGAAGCGTTCGGCAGCGGATGTGACCGTGGCCGCATCGACCCGTCCGCTCCGCGCCAGCCCGGACAGCACGGCGTAGGTGACGTGGGCGGCGTCGGTCTCGAAGAACCTGCGCAGCTCGACCCGGGTGTCCGACCGGCCAAATCCGTCGGTCCCGAGGATCACATAGTCCCCGGGCACCCATCGACCCACCTGGTCCGGAACGATTCGCATGAAGTCGGTCACGGCGATCTTCGGACCTTCGATCTTCGACAAGAGCGACGTGACCATCGGGACTCGCGGCTCCTCGGTGGGGTTGAGAAGGTTCCATCGCTCGGTCGCCATCGCCTCCTCCCTGAGTGCCTTGTACGACGTCGCCGACCAGAGTTCGACACCGATGCCGTAGTCGTCCGAGAGGATCCCCTGGGCCTCGCGGGCGGCCAGATGGGCCGTACCTGAGAACAGGACGGCTGCATCCGAAGTGCGAGACTCCGGGGCCGGTGCGAACCGGTAGAGGCCGTCGAGGATTCCCTGGTCGACGTCCACCGGTTTGGGCGGCTGCACGTAGTTCTCGTTGTACGCCGTGATGTAGTAGTAGACGTCCTCGGAGTCCCCGTACATGCGCTGGATACCGTCTTCGATGACGACACCCATCTCGTAGGCGAAGGCCGGGTCATAGGCTCGGCAGACCGGGACGACCGACGACAAGATGAGCGAGTGGCCGTCCTGGTGTTGGAGCCCCTCGCCCTGCAAGGTCGTGCGTCCGGCGGTGGCCCCGATGAGAAAGCCGCGGGCTCGGGCGTCTGCAGCCGCCCACAGCAGATCTCCGACACGCTGCCATCCGAACATCGAGTAGTAGATGTAGAAGGGCACGAGGGGCACTCCGCGCGTCGCGTACGACGTGGCGGCCGCCAGCCAGGAGGCGGTTGAACCGGCTTCGGTGATGCCTTCTTCGAGGATCTGGCCGTCCTTGGCTTCCACGTAGGCGAGCAGCATCGCGGCGTCGACGGATTCGTACAGCTGCCCCTGGGAGGCATAGATCTTCAGCTCGCGAAAGAGGGAGTCCATGCCGAAGGTGCGCGCCTCGTCGGGAACGATCGGAACCACCTTCGGTCCGAAGTTCTCCGCACGAGCCATGTTGCGGAGAAGGCGCGTGAAAGCCGTGGTGGTGGACGCCTCTGCCTTGCCTGATCCCTGATAGATCTCGGTGAAGACCTCCGGCTTGGGGAGGTCGAGTGGCACCCGAATCGGCAATGTCCTCGAGGGGAGGGGGCCGTTGAGGACCGAACGCCGTTCCATGAGGTAGTCGTGTTCGGGGGTGCCGGGCTCGGGTCGGAAGTAGGGCGGGTCGTGGTCTCCCTGGAGTGATTCCTCGGGGATCTCGTCCTCGAGATGGAGCCGGGCCCGCATCTCCATCAACTGCTTGTTCGTCAGTTCCTTGATCTGATGCGTGGCGTTGCGGCCCTCGACGTCCGGGCCCAGGGTCCAGCCCTTGATGGTCTTGGCCAGGATGACGGTGGGGGCGCCGCTGAGGGAGGTGGCGGCCTGGTAGGCCGCGAACACCTTGCCGGCGTCGTGGCCGCCGCGACGCAGGTCCCAGATCTCGTCGTCGGTGAGATGTTCGACGAGGGCCAGAGCGCGGGGATCCTTGCCGAAGAAGTGCTGGCGAACATAGGCGCCGTTCTCGGCCTTGTACCGCTGATACTCACCGTCGACGGTGCTGTTCATCACTTCGATGAGCGCTCCGTCGTGGTCGGCGTCGAGGATCGGATCCCAGTTGGCTCCCCAGATGACCTTGATCACGTTCCATCCGGCGCCGCGGAAGATGGCCTCGAGCTCCTGGATGATCTTGCCGTTTCCACGCACCGGGCCGTCCAGACGCTGCAGGTTGCAGTTGATCACCCAGGTCAGGTTGTCGAGACCTTCGCGGGGAGCGAGCGAGATGCTGCCCAGGCTCTCGGGCTCGTCGACTTCGCCGTCGCCGATGAAACACCACACCCGGGAGTCCGATGTGTCGTCGATGCCCCGGTTGTGCAGGTACTTGTTGAACCGGGCCTGGTACAGCGAGTTGATGGGTCCGAGCCCCATCGAGACGGTGGGGTACTCCCAGAACTCGGGCATCAGCCGGGGGTGTGGATACGAAGAGAGCCCGGGGGTTCCGACCTCGGTGCGGAAGTTGTCGAGCTGGTTCTCGTCCAGCCGGCCTTCGAGGAACGCCCTGGCATAGATGCCAGGTGCGGCATGGCCCTGGATGTAGACCGCGTCGCCCGGAGTTCCGTCTGCCTTCCCCCGGAAGAAGTGGTTGAAGCCGACCTCGTACAACAGAGCCGACGAGGCAAACGTCGAGAGATGGCCGCCGATGCCCTTGGCCTTGTGGTTGGCCTTGATCACCATGACGGCCGCGTTCCATCGGATGAACCGCCGGATCCGCTTCTCGAGCCACTCGTCGCCCGGGTATTCGGGTTCTTCCTCGACGGGGATGGTGTTGATGTACGGCGTCGAGATCGAGCCAGGAACCCCGAGGGCGCGCTGATGGGCGCGTTCCAACAGTTTTGCCATCAGAAAGCGGCCGCGCACGTCCCCTTCGTGTGCGACGACGGCGTCGAGGGAGTCGATCCACTCCTGGGTCTCTGCCGGGTCGGAGTCGTGGAGTTGGTGGACGAAGCCGTCGATGTAGGTGAGATTGGGCTGGCGGTCCATGGGATTGAGCCTACCCACGCTGGCAGATACCGAGCCCGGGCCCCTTATGCCGGATGTGGCGCCGCCGACGGGTCTCATGACCGAGCACCCCGGAGTCCCCCCTTCCTCTGGGGTGTTCGGGACGTTCAGCCGGGACGCGCCGCGAATGCCTCCACGGCCCGAGCCACCTCGCGGACGACGATGTCGGGGCGCTCGTACATCGGCGTGTGACCTGTCTCTGCCAGCTCGATCGACCGCCAAGTCTTCTGCCGGCCAGCGAGCCATCTCAGCGCCACCGGCGAGACCACCTGGTCCTCGGAGCCGAAAATCATCGTCGTGGGTACGGAGACTGCGTCCAGGATGCCGTAATACGTCGAGCGGCGGATGAGGGTCCGCCTGACGGATGCCACCGATTCGGCGAAGGCGCGACTCGCCCATGGCATCGTCCGTCGGAGCCGAACCAGTTCGACCGCTCGTTCGAAAGCATCTGCGGGCAAGCGCGTCGGGTCGTGCATGACAATTCGAAGTGTCTCTTCGACCTGGCCCCGCGGCGTGAAACGGGCCCTGATGGCGGCCGTCGCGAGGGGCCCTATCCCGGGCAACGACTGAACGGCGAGCCGGGCTGCGACCGCGGGATTCGATGGGACAACGATGGTGGGAAGTGGCGTGGCTGGAGCGAGGAGCACGAGTGCGCCCACCAGGTCAGGCCGGGTTGCCACCACCAACTTCGCCACGAGACCGCCCATGGAGTTGGCGACGAGGATCACCCGGCGGAACCCGTGGAGTTCGATGGCGTCGACCACCGTACGAGTGTGGGCCTCGAGGTCGTGGCTCGGCGCCGGACCGGACCGGCCGTGACCGGGAAGGTCGAGTGCCAGCATGCGGCCCACCTCGGCCAGCCGTGGACCCACGAGCGACCAGTTGCCTGCCGATCCGCCCAGCCCGTGAATGGCCACGATGGGCTGACCCTCGCCGCCGTGGTCTTCGATCGTGATCGGAGTCCCCTGCAGAATCTCATAGCGCCGATGCATCGCCAGCACGGTAAACGCCATGGCAGCCGTAGAGTCACCGGGTGCGCGTGCTGCTGATCTCAACCTATGAACTCGGGCACCAACCCATCGGTGTCGCCTCGCCGGCGGCCGCACTCGAAGCCGGCGGTCACGACGTGTCGGTCCTCGACACTGCTGTCGACTCGATGCCCGAAGACGCGCTCGTCGGCCATGACGCCATCGCGATCTCGGTGCCGATGCACACCGCCAGCCGCCTCGCCCAGGACGTGGTCACAGCCGTACGCGAAGTCGATCCCGTCGTTCCCGTCGCCCTCTACGGGCTCTATGCGGGCGAGGGAACACAGGACGGAGTCGCCGCTCGGTTCGTCGGTGAGTACGAGCCTGATCTGGTGTCGTGGGTCGATGCCGGGATGCCCCCGGTGGGGACCCGGATATCGCTCGCCAACGGTTCGTTCAATGTTCCAGCCCGGCGGGCTCTCCCTGCACTCGCGCGGTACGGACGTTTGCGGATCGGGGAGGAAGAGCGTCTTGCCGGATATGTCGAGGCGTCACACGGCTGCCGGCATCGCTGTCGTCACTGTCCCATCCCGGCGGTCTACGACGGCCGGTACCGGGTGGTCGCGCGTGATGTCGTCGTGTCTGACGTCGATGCCCAGGTGGAGATGGGGGCGCGTCACATCACCTGGGGCGACCCCGACTTCCTCAACGGACCCCGCCACGCACTCGACGTGCTGGAAGAGGTCCACCGCCGCCATCCGGAACTCACCCACGACCTCACGATCAAGGTCGAGCACCTGCGGGGCCATGACGACTTGCTGGGCCGCCTCGCTGCCGCCGGGACGCTCTTCGTGGTCTCTGCGTTCGAGACGACCGACGATCGGACTCTCGCGTTGCTCGACAAGGGCCACACTGCTGCGGACATGGCGGTCGTCGTAAGCCGAGCCCGGGAACACGGCATCGATGTCCACCCGTCCTGGATGCCCTTCGTGCCTTGGACTCGTCCCGCGGATCTGGTTGGCATCTTCGAGTTCCTGGCCGGCCACGACCTCCTCGGTTCGACTGACCCTGTCCAGCTCTCCATTCGCCTGCTGATCCCGCGCCACTCGCTCATGCTCGCGCTCGACGAGGTGTCCGGTGTGGTGGGTCCCTACGACGAGATTCTTCTCTCGTATCCCTGGAAGTCGCTTCATCCGGAGTCCGATGTCCTTCAGCGCCGGCTGGCCGAGCGTGCCGAATTCGCCGCCGAGGCGGGTGAGGATCCGGTGGACACGCTGGTCGAGATGTGGGCGGACGCCGTCGAGATGACTGGTGGCGACCGGCGTCAGGTCGAGCGCCCGGCGTCGGTGACACGCGGCCGTCCCGGACTCACCGAATCGTGGTTCTGCTGTGCCGAGCCGACGAAAGCCCAAAGCGGATTCGTCGTGTCCTTCGGCAGCGCCTCGACCATCTGATAACCGCAGGCGGGTCTGCGTTGGCTTGACAAACCGGACTTTGTACTGCAAAGTTCCCGGCGCCATGAACCACTCGGAACTCCTCGATGAACTGGTGTCGATCAAGCGGCGGACCCATGCCGATCTCTCTGCGGGAGCGTGGCGGTGGCTCCTGGTGTGGGCGGTCATTTCTCTCGGGTTCGTCGTCATGCTGGCGGTACCCGGATTCCACGGGCCTGCCCGGTGGTATTGGACACTGGCAGTGCCGCTCGGGCTCGGAGCGACGATGGTCGCCGACCGCTGGAACACCGATTCGGATTCTCGGGTACGACGGCGCGACCGTCCGTACTGGCTGACCACGGCTGGCATGATCGTGCTCACCACGGGAGGAGGCTTCATCCTTCCGGGTCGCTGGCCGCTGGTGTGGCTGTGGGTCGTGTTCGCAGGCGGGTTCGCGGTCCTGCTCGGCCTGGAGGGCGAGCGTCGGCTGTCACAGGCTCTCTGGCTCCTGACCGCGACCTTCGCGGTCCTCGCGGCGATCGCGGTGGACCCGTGGTCGACTTCGATGACCTTTGGCGGCCTGTTGTCGCTGGCTCTGGTCTTCGCCGCCAAGGCCAGCCACAGTCGGTGGCTGACGTGAGCCATCCCACCTCTGATCTCGACGAGGTCGTCCATCAGCGGGTGCGGCTCGGGATTCTCGCCGTCCTCTCGGAGGCCGATCTCGTCGAATTCACCTACCTGCGGGACAGGCTCGACGTCACGGACGGCAACCTGAACCGGCATCTCCAGGTTCTCTCCGAAGCGGGTTTCGTCGAGATCGAGAAGCGCTCCCATGGCCGCAGCCGGACATGGGTCCTCGCCACGAGAGCGGGGCGCCGGGCCCTCACGGAGCATCTCGAAGTGCTGCAGGCGATCATCGATTCCACGCGGGAGCCGATATGACCGGACCAGTTCTGACGGTGGACGGGATCACCAAGAGCTTCGGGGACATCCGCGCCGTTCGAGGCGTGGCGTTTCACATCGAGCCCGGTGAGACCTACGGATTGCTCGGGCCGAATGGAGCGGGCAAGACCACGTCGATCAACATCATCGCCGGCTTGCTCGAGCCCGACGCCGGGTCGGTGATGGTGTTGGGCCAGCCGCTGACGACGCGTACCACCCGCCCCAAGAAGGCCGTGGGTCTCGTGCCCCAGGAACTTGCGATCTATCCCGATCTGTCGGCGAGGGAGAATCTGGGATTCTTCGGTCGCCTCTACGAGTTGGCGGGAGATCAGCTCACCCGCCGCATCGATCATGTACTCGAAGTGGTCGGCCTCGCAGATCGAGCCGACGACCAGGCGAAGGAATACTCCGGCGGGATGAAACGCCGCCTGAACATCGCGATCGGGCTGCTCCACGAGCCGGCTCTCCTCATCCTCGACGAACCCACGGTCGGCGTGGACCCGCAGTCCCGCAACGCCATCCTCGAGGCGGTCGAACAGCTCTCGTCGGTCGGAATGGCCGTGCTCTACACCACCCACTACATGGAGGAAGCCGAGAGGTTGTGCGATCGGGTCGGCATCATCGACGACGGCGAGATCAAAGCGGAGGGAAACCGGAGGGAACTCGTCGCACTCATCGGCGAGAAGGACCGGATCGTGGTCGAGGCGGGCGGTCCGATGGATGGTGTGCTGAGCTCGATCGAGTCCATCGCCGGCATCGGCGGAGCGACGGCGGCCGACGGCAGGTACGACTTGCTGGCAGACGACGCGGCGTCGGTGCTCCCGGCAGTGCTCGCCGCCATGTCCAGCCATCACTTGACGGTGACGTCGCTGCAGGTCATCGAACCCGACCTCGAAGCTGTCTTCTTGCATCTCACCGGCAAAGCTCTGCGGGACTGACGTGCGGTCGACGCTGCTCATCGCCGGCAAGGACCTCCGGCTGCGCCTCCGGGATCGTTCGGCGATCATCGTGGGGGTCGTCGTTCCGTTCGTCCTCGCGGCCATCTTCAGTCTCATCCTGGGCAGCGTCGAGGACGGGCCGATCGACCTGAGACTTGGCTTCGTCGACTCGGACCAATCCGCGTTGTCGACCAGGTTCTCCGACGCTCTGGCCGGCCTCCAGTCTGAAGGCTTGCTCGAACTCGTCCTGTTGGCAGATGCTCCCGCGTCTCAGGCCAGCCTCGACGCGGGAGACGTCGGAGCAGTGATCGTCATTCCGCGAGGCTTCGAGGCGGCCGTCGAGTCGGGACAATCGGCGCAGATCGACGTGTTGGGCGATGTGGACCGGCCGACGTCGTCTGCCATCGCCCACTCGATCTCGCGCAGCTTTGCGGCGAGCATCGAGGGTGTTCGGCTGGTCGCGGCCACGGCCTCGGCTGTCGGCGCCGATGTGGCCGAGGCTGTGACAGCCGTTCAGACGGCCCCACCCGCGGTCGTGGTGGAGGGGGTCGAAGCCTCCGACCGTCAGCTCGATATGACGACGTTCTTCGTTGCCGGCATGGCGGTCTTCTTCCTGTTCTTCACGGTCCAGTTCGGCGTCACGTCGCTCCTGGACGAGAAGCGGGAAGGGACGATGTCACGCTTGCTGGCTGCCCCGATCGGGAGGGGTTCGATCGTTGCCGCCAAGGGTCTCGTGAGCCTCATCCTCGGCATCGTCAGCACGACGGTTCTGATCGTGGCCTCGACCGTGCTCCTCGACGCCAACTGGGGCGACCCGCTCGGTGTTGCGCTTCTCGTCGTGGCGGGCGTGGTCTCGGCCGTGGGCATCATGGCCGTCGTGGCTGCGTTCGCTCGCACGCCCGAGGGAGCCGGAAACCTCCAAGCCGTCATCGCCGTCGGACTCGGGATGTTGGGCGGTGTGTTCTTCCCGACCCCGCTGGGAGGTGGGATCCTCGGCAACCTCGCGCTGGCGACGCCCCACCGGTGGTTCATGACCGGACTGGGCGACCTCGCCGGCGGCGGTGGCATCGGAGTCGTGTTGCCAGCCGTTGGCGCGCTCGTGGCCTTCGGCGTGGTCACGGGCGTGATCGCCGGATTCAAGCTTCGGAAGGCAGTGCTGACGTGAAAGTCCTCGCCATCGCTGCATCAGGTCTGAGGCGGATGTTCCGGGATCGGAGCAACTACTTCTTCGTGTTCATCCTTCCCCTCGGCATCATCGTGATCATCGGGTCGCTGTTCGGCTCGGGATTCCGGCCCACCATCGGACTCGTCGCCCCTGACTCCGGGACTGGAGCGGTACTCGCCGAGCGGCTCGAAAACCTGGAGGACGTTGCGGTCGTGCGGTACGAGGACACCGATGACCTCTTGCTGGCGGTGGAGCGCTCGACGGTGCAGGCCGGGGTCTCGATCGGACCCGACTTCGCCGCCGACCTCGCCGCCGACCGGACCGGTGGAGTTGGATACGTCTCCCGGCCGGACAGCGCCGGGCCCCAGCTGCAGGCGCTCGTCACTGCGGTGATCACAGAGTTCTCTTATCAGGTGCTGGCCGCGAAGGTCGAAGGTGACGATCTCGTCACCGGACTGGGCGCTGCCGCCGCCCGGGCCGACGAATTGGCAGCCATCGACGTGCGTCTCACAACCAGCGGCGAGGCGATGTTCGACTCGTCGCTCGGTCAGTTCGACCTGGGCGCCTCGTCCCAGCTCGTGCTGTTCATGTTCCTGACCGGACTCACCGGTTCGGCGGCGCTCATCCAGAGCCGTCAACTCGGCGTCTCGACACGAATGCTCAGCACACCGACGTCGGCGACCACGATCATCATGGGCGAGACGCTGGGTCGCTTCGCCGTCGTGGCGGTGCAGGGTCTCTACATCGTGTTCGTGACGCTGATCGTCTTTGGCGTGAACTGGGGCGATCCACTGGGAGCGGCTGCCATCATGACCTTGTTCGGGCTGGTTGCCGCCGGGGTGGCGATGCTCATGGGAAGCGTCTTCCAGAACGACCAGCAAGCCGGAGGGATAGGGGTCATGGCGGGCCTCGGATTGGCCGCTTTGGGTGGGGCGATGGTGCCAATCGAGGTCATGCCGGCCGGTATGCAACAGGTCGCCAGAATGACGCCGCACGCCTGGGCGATCGACGCGTTCGCGGTGCTGGTCAGAGAGGACGGAACGATCGTCGACATCCTGTCCCACCTCGGTGTCTTGGCCGCGTTCGCGTTCGGCGTGCTGGCGCTCGCGGCATGGCGGTTTCGCAGGGTGCTCACGCGGGGCGGGTGATGCCCAACAATCCTTCGTAGAGGGCCTGGGTGGCTGCCGAAGGAGCTGTCCCCAGCTCTTCGGTCAAGAGTGCTTCCAGCTCGTGATATGCGCGGAGAGCGCGTGCACCGTTACCCGCGCCCAACAAGGCCCGAATCCGTTGACGATGAGCCACTTCACGCAACGGGTCGAGGCGAATCGCTTCGTCTGCGGCCGCTTCCGCCAGCGGCCAGCGTTCCAGTTGGAGCGACGACTCGGCCAGGACGGCGAGTGCCCGAACCATTCCGTCGCCCAGCGTCGCCCTCCAATCCGACACCCACCGGTGGTTCTCGCCTTCGAGGAATGGGCGCCGGAGAATCGCCGAAGCGACCGCGGCTTCCGGCCACGCCCGGCGGCCGTCGCCCTGGGCCAGCTGACCCTCGGCGCGGTCGAGTGACCGAATCGCCACCTCGACATCGACCCATCGATCGGGGATCACGAGCTCGTAGGCGCCCTGACGGGACAGCAGCATCGAGCGGCCCGGGAGCCCGATGCCGTCGAGGGACCCCCGCAGTCGGCTGGCCAGCGGGCTCAGGGTGGTCTGCCAGGCTGGGGGCCGCTCTCGTTCCCAGAGCAGATCGGCCAGTTGGTCGTGGGAGACCGGACCGCGGGCCAACGCCAAACGCACCAACATGAGGGGACCCTGGCGTCCTGGCATGTCATGCTCTGTCACGACACCTGCGGGGCCTTCGATCTGGACCCGTCCTGTCAAGTAGAACTTCACCAGGGATCTCCCAAGGATTCCGCAAGCATCGTCCCGTAGCTTCGTCCCCAGGAGGCGCAGATGGCCGAAAGCCGCATGTTGATCGAGTGCCCGTGTGGCGCAGTGCTCGAAGACGAGTCTGCCGATGCCGTGATGGCAGTGGCCCAGCGGCACGCTCGAGACGTCCACGACATGGTGCTGACCGACGAGCAGGCCCGATCGATGGCCCGACCGGCGTGACAGCCGGTGGGGCGGCGCCTTGCCGACGATGAGGAGGAACACGTGACCAAACGATTCGAATGCAACCACGTCTTTGCGGGGTGTGAAGGAGTGGTCGAGGCGGCCACCGATGATGAGTTGCTGGCCGCCGCCGCCGGCCATGCCGCGTCGGTACACGGAGTGACGACACTCCCGGACACCGTGGTGGCCCAGGTCAGGGCAGGCATCACCGAGGTGTGACGGCCGCCGAGGACGCCACGCGGCAGTGTCTCTGCCACTAGGTGGCCAGGCGGGGGGTGTCGGCGAGTCGTCCGATCTCGGCCGCCCGCTCACACACCGCAGACACCTCCGCCGCGAACAGCTGGCGGCGGGACTGCGGACCGTCGAGCAGTCCCCGGTTCCGGGCGAGTTCGAGGGCCGATTGCATGAGGGCCTTCGAGACGCTCTCGTCGGCCTCGACGCGTCCGGTGAGGCGATCTCGTGCTCCCCGCTCCAGCGCAGCCTCCAGGAAAGCCTTCTCGTTTTCCACCGGTCCATTGGTTGCCACCAGTTCTTCGGCGACGACTCGATACGCCTCGAGGAAGGGAAGGACCGCCCAGTGCGCCCGCAACGGATCCATCATCCGCAGCACGTCGTGCCGTTCGCCCCGGCGGATGTGGTCCTGCCATCCCGGAACGCCGCGATCGAGTTCCGCGGCGAGCTCACGACGGAACTCGTCGCGTTCGGCGAAGAAGAATTCGAACTTCAGCAGATCCCGTAGCCGTGCCACCTCTTGCCAGAAGTCGTCGAGAGGGTCGGCGGTGTCGGTGGCGGACAGTGCGAGTTCGGCGATCGCACCCGGCACGAAGTAGTGCACGACGGTGTTGCGGTAGTAGGCGGCCTGGATCGCCTGGTTCGGCGTGAGGACGTAGACGCCTGCTTCCACGGTCAGGGATCCGTGGGCGACGAGCTGGTGGAGGACAGCCTCGGCAGCGGCGATGTCGTGAAGGCGGATGCGTTCGGTGGTCGGCCAGCCCCCCTCTTCGATGACTTCGGCCAACTTCCCGCCGAGTACCGCGATCTCGGAGGCGCGCATCGCCTTGCCGCGCGCCGACAGCAATGCGATCGACGCCACCGCGGTCGGTGTGATCGGGGTGACACGAGATATGCGGTACATCACCTCGAATGCCAGCTTCTGCAGATCCATCTCGGCTTCCTTCGAAAGGTCCACCTCCTTGGCGATCGAGATGGGATCGGCAAAACGGACATGGATGTTGCCGTACCGGCGACGCAGTGAGCGGATGGCGTCCAACGCCCAGCCGAACGACTCTTTGCGCTTCTCGCCACCGGCGGCTTCGTTGGCGTAGTCCTTCACATCCTGGATCTGGTCATAGGCGATGGATGTCGGGATGAGATAGAGGTCGTCGGCCCGTCCTTGCCGCACGGCGTCGGTGACCCAACCCAGCATGCCCAGGCGGGGAGGGAGCAGCTTGCCGCTGCGCGAGCGTCCCCCTTCCATGTACCACTCGAGCGGGAAGCGCTTCTCGACGAGATAGCCGAGATAGGAGCGAAGGACGAACTTGTACAACTCGTTGTCCTTGAACGACCGACGGATGAAGAACGCCCCGGTGCGACGGATGAGCGGTCCAATCGGGAAGAAGTTCATGTTGATGCCCGCCGCAGTGTGGTTGGGGGGCATGTCGTTCTCCCAGAGCAGGTACTGCAGCGACAGCCGGTCGAGGTTCGAGCGGTGCGACGGCACGAAGGCGATCGGATGATCCTCGGCCAGAGTCCCGATCACGGCCAGTCGGTGCTGGTCGTAGATGATCGCGCCGTAGCCCTGGGAGTAGATCCAGTGGATCGCATTGGCGATGAGGTCGATCAGAAACGTGCTGTGCGAAGCGGCGATCTCACGCAGGTAGTAGCGGGCCCGGGCCAGGGCCAGCTCGGCGGGTAGGCCCCGCTCGGACCCGAGGCGCATGACCGTGTCCCGGAAGTCGGGGCGCGAGAGAATCTCCTCGTTCAGAAATCGCGGCACCTTGTAGCGGTTGCCACGGATGTGGCGTTCTGCGCGTTCGAGTGTGATGTGCGCTTTGCGCGTCACGTGGTCGACGAGAGTCGAGTACTCGACGTCCGCGGCGTGGGAGGCCAGGAGATCTTCGGCGGAGGCGGGCATGCCCGCCACGATTCCGACCCGATGCGGGAAGAACGCCAGGATCGCCCACTGGCGGGCCGGATCCGGATCCCGCGGATCGCCGAGTTTGAGCACGTCTACCCAGTTGGCCGACCGCCGACCGCTGCGGCGATCCGGGAGCCACGTGACGCGGACGGGGACGACGAGCGGGTTGTCGCCGCGTTGGAGACGGGCGGCCAGGGCGGGATCTGTTCGCCGCCGACGTCGGCGACGCGATGGTGTGATGTTGATCTGGGTGCCACGCTCGCCGAATGTTCGATCCGCCCACGCCGTCAGCATGCGTCGTTCGAGGGTGCTGGATGCATCGAGGAGCACCACGACCGGGCGATTCTCGGGGACGTCGAGGTCCGGCTCGAACGCCGCCGGCCGCGTGACATCGGGAGGGCGGAACACGACTCGATCGTACCGGCGGCCAGGATCCGGAGGCGTGGCAGACTCCACTGGTGCGCGCAGTGATCCAGCGAGTGTCGCGGGCGACAGTGACGGTGGACGCCGGCGTGGTCGGTCGCATTGGGACGGGTCTGGTCGTTTTCGTGGGTGTGGGTCCGGCGGATGGTCCTGCGGACGCCGCGGTCCTCGCCGAGAAGCTGGCCGGATTGCGTGTGTTTGCCGATGCGGACGGCCGCATGAACCGCTCGGTCCTCGACGTCGGAGGTGCGGTCCTCGTCGTTTCCCAGTTCACCCTCTACGGCGACGTCCGCAAGGGGCGTCGCCCCTCCTTTGTGGATGCCGCCGAACCTCGCGTCGCCGAACCGTTGATCGCCGCCGTCGCCGAGCACATCGCCGCCCATGGCATCGAGGTCTCGACGGGGCGATTCGGGGCGCACATGGACGTCGAACTGGTCAACGACGGGCCGGTCACGCTGGTGCTCGCCGCCGAGGACGGTCGGCTCGTCTGAGCTTGATCACCTGTTTGGGAGTCACCGCCACCGCAATCGCAGCCGCCAGGAGGCTGGCAGTACCTGAGTCGGTGATTCCCCACGGAGTGACCGGGAGCCAGACCGATGAGCCAAGAACGGCGACCAGGGCCGCCAGCGCCGCCGGGGCTGTCATACGACTGATCTTGACCACGAAGGCGATGACGGCCAGGCCGAACGCTCCCGCGATCGGGACAGCTGCCAACAGAACTCCCGCCGAGATCCCGAGACCTTGGCCTCCCCGGAATCGCCTGTATGGATTGAGGACGTTGCCGACTGTTGCTCCGGCTCCGGCCAGCACCATGCCGATGTCGCCCGCGAGAACCGAACCCAGCAGGACGCAGAGGGCTCCTTTGGCGACTTCGGTGGCGAGAACGGCAGCGGCCAGTCGGCGACCTCCGAGGCGGAGCGCGTTGTTCGCCCCCGGATTGGCAGATCCCGCCGCCCGCAAGTCGATGCCGGATCGACGAGCCCATGTGTCGGCGGTGGGGATGCCGCCGATCAGGTAACCGAGGACGAAACAAGCGACCCGCGTCATTGACGGCGGACGAAGTCAGAGCCGTCCCGACAGAAGCGGAGAAAGTCACACCGCCGGCAGGCCTCTGACGGCGTCGTCTGAAACCGCCCGTCTCGGATTCCCTCGAGGATGCCGTCGATCCGTGTCCCTGCGTCCTCGAGCCATCGCTCGTCGACTACGTGGTTCCGGACCGCGGGTTCGGTGCCGCCGAGATAGACGAACGACACCGAGATGTGTGCCGGAGCAGCACGGCCCAGGCTCCGGTCTGCCGCAGCCAGGGCATATGCCTCGAGCTGGACGAGGTTGGCACCGTCGGGGCGTTCCCTGCCGGACTTGAAGTCGACGATCTCCCATCCGTCGTCGGGTGCGGCGTAGACGGCGTCGATGCGTCCCCTGACTCGTCCGGCGCCGCGACCCAGTTCGAAGGGGACCTCGGTGAGTATGGGCGGAGTGTGCGCGTACCGGGTGGCTTCGAACACGCCGAAGGGGTTGGTGCCGGCAGGCTCGTCGCCGTCTGCCACCAGGTCATAGCTGGTTTCGGAGAGCTCCTCCAGCGGCATCACGCCGAGGTTGTGGAGTTCGATGCGGCGATGGACGTCGGTCCCGCGCCGTGCCGCCTGTGACGAGCGGCGAGGGAGGGTGTCGACGAAGGTCCAGTGGTAGCGCTGGGGGCAGGTTGCGTAGGTGACCAATCCGGTCGCCGACGTCACGACGTCGGTGTGCGTCGAGTCCACCGGCGGATCGGGGAGGGCGAACAGGCGGTCTTGGAACCCTGCCACCGCCGCATCGTAGGAGTCGGCCAACCCGCGCCTCGCGGCCTCGACGCGCGGCCAGTCCGGATCGGACAGCGTGTTCCGAAGGGCGTCGGCCCACCCGTGTTCGAAGCCGGGATCCGGCGCGGCGGACTCACTGCGATACGACGCTCGGACTGGTCGGTCGGGCGGCTCGGGTGTGTCCCGTACGTGTTCACCGCGCGTTCTGCACACGTCGAAGAACTCAGAGGGTTGCGTGGGTTTCGTGAGCGGTATCGGATGGCCGTACCACCACGCTCCCGTGACCGTGAGATGTTGGCGGGCTCGAGTCGTGGCGACGTAGGCGAGCCGCCACTCCGAGTCCTCGTGACGCTGGCGCAGCGCTTCGTTTCGCTCGGACTTGTCGGTGGTGGCGTCGATGGCGGGCAGCGAATCGCGATCGAGCCGAAACTCGAACGGGAGGATGTCCGGGCTGGTGTACGGATCGTCCCCGCGGTAGCCCGCCGGGAAGTTGGTCCGATAGGCGGCGGGGAGGAACACGGCCTCCCACTCGAGGCCCTTCGCTCGGTGGACGGTGATCAACGTGACGGCATCGGCTTGGGAGACGCGGGCGGTGTCGAGTTCTTCGCGCGGGTTGTCGTGCATCAGGTCGAGATACGACGTGAAAGCGGCCAGCGAGGGTCGCCCCTCGAGCGGGCTCCAACTCTCGGCGAGATCGAGGAAGCGGAAGAGGTTGAGACGGGCGGAGAGCCCTGCCGCTCGCGGCATCGCCTCGATGTCCTGCCATGCTCCGGTTCGATCGAGGATGCTCCGACAGATCTCCACCAGTGAGGATCCCTGGCTGATGCCGAGAAACTCGGCGTGCTCGCCGCGAAACTGAACCAGCGCCCGCCGGGCGTCCGCTCGAAGGCCTTGGACGTGGTCGAGATGGTCGATGGCTTCGAGGAGGGTGAAGTCGGGCAGCCCGTCGATGTCGTCGGCGATGTCGCCCCGGCGTTCTCGTACCCAGTCCGACAGCCGGGCGAGATCGGCGAGACCCAGACGGAATCGACTCCCCTGGAGGACGCGAACGACGGCAACGGTGTCCTCCGATCGCGCCAGGAGACGCAGCCACGCCACGACGTCGGCGACTTCCGGGACCGACAGCAGCCCCCCGAGGTTCGCCACCTCGTAGGGGATGTCTCGTTGGGAGAGGGCTTCGTGGACCATCGCCATGTCCTTGTTCTTGCGGAACAGCACCGCGCATTGACTCCAAGCCAGACCGTCCTCGCCGAGCCGTTCGATCTCGCTCGCGATCCACGCCGCTTCCTCGGCGGCCGTGCCGAACCATGCCGTCACCACCCGGCCGGGAGGCACTCCCTCGACGGCTTCGAGTTGATCCGGGTCGGGAGCCAGTTTCGCCTTGATCTGGTTGGCCACATCCAGGATGGCCTGGCCCGACCGACGGTTGGTCGTCAGTGGCAGGGAGGGGGCAGGTCCTTCCGCGTTGGGAAAGTGGAGGCCGAAGTCGGCGAAGTTCTGCAGGCTCGCGCCTCGCCATTCGTAGATCGTCTGGTCGGCGTCGCCGACGGCTGTCACGGGCACCCGGTTCGAAAAGATGGCGCGCAGCAGTTCGCGCTGGGCGGGATTGGTGTCCTGGTATTCGTCCAGCACGACGGCCCGGTAACGCTCGACGATCGCGTCTGCCACCTCGGGGTGATCCGAGACCACCCGCCACGCCGACGTGATGAGGTCGCTGTAGTCGGCCACCCCCATGCGGCGCTTCTCGCGTTCATAGAGGCGAAGAACGTTCAGGAGGTCGACTCGCTTCAGCCACACGTCGTCGGCTCCGATGTCGGGGACGACGACATCGGCGGGTGCGAGGAGGTGATCGCCCAACTGGCCGGCGAAACTGGCAGCCCTGTCGACGTTGTGCCGATTCGAGAGGTCCCAGGTGCGAATCTCGGCTGCCCGCACCACGTCGAAGAGGATCTGGCGGGCGAAGGTGGGCGTGACGAGTTTGGTGTCACGCTCGATGCCGACCAGGGCGCCGAACTCCCGCAAGATCTGGGAAGCGAACCCGTGGTACGTGTGGACCTCGACTTCCCGGCCGGCTTCGGTCTGGTCGCCCATCCAGGTGGAGATACGTTCGGCCAGTTCGCCCGCCGCCTTGTTGGTGAACGTGATGCCGAGGATCTGTTCGGGTTCGATTCCGTGACGTTCGATGAGTGCGATCACGCGCATCGCCATCGTCGTCGTCTTGCCGGTACCCGCTCCGGCTGCGACGCGAAACGACTGCAACGGAGCTGTCACCACCGCTGCCTGTTGTGGTGTGGGTGTGATGGTCATCCCGTGAACCCGGCTCGGCCTTCGGGCCATTCGGGACACACGATGCGCACCGAGCATCGATCGCACGCCTCCCCGGGTGTCGGCTCCCACCGCTCGTCCGTGATCGACCCGGCGATGGACTCGAGAACGGATCGGAGCTCATCGAGGAGAGACATGTCCAGTGAGCGGCGGAACCCGACCTGTCCGGTGGCGGGATACCACAGCTCTGCGCTGTCGACGGGTCCCGGTATCGCCGGATCGGCGGTGGCGGCCAGCGCGTAGAACGCGAGTTGGAGCGAACGCGCCGCCTTGTGCTTGGGCATGATCGTCTTCGACGTCTTGTAATCGACCACTCGGACCGATCCGTCCGTGAGTCGCTCGATTCTGTCGGCGCGGCCAACCCACTCGACCCCACCGCCGTTCCAGTGGAGGTTCAGTTCGGCGGCGATCGTCTCGAGGCTGTCTCCGGGCCATTGGGCGAACAGCCGATCGAGGAGTTCGATCGCTTTGCCACGCCAGAGCGCGTCGAGCCACGGCGAGCCGAAATCGGCCTCCGTTCGCCACACGTCGTCGAGAGCCGCGTGGGCGTCGCCGAGAGTCGGCCGGGGTCGTGCCTCCGCCTTCGCCGCGTTGTCGGCGCGCTCGAGAACGCCATGGACCAGGGTCCCAAACCGGGCGTGATCTCCCGAGGAGTCCGTCATCGCCAGGCGCCTCTCGAACACGTATCGGCGGGGGCACTCCTGATACGACTCTGCCTGGCTCGGCGACAGACGAGGAGGTCGGCTGAACACGCCGCGATCCGGCCCGGGCTGGCGAACGCCGGCGAAACGTTCGGCGTCCCACAAGGCGGGCGACCCTTCGGCCAATGTGGCGGCCGCCGCCAGTCGTTCCGCCATCGGTCGGAGGGGGTCGAGCAGGGCTCGCCGAAGCACCGTCTCGAGGCCCCGCGTGGTCAGCGGATCATCCCGGTTGGAGGGTGCGGGCGGGAGCTCGTCGACCGAATCCACGCCGGCGGCCGCGAGGAGAAATCGACTGGGCCGGCGCTCGTTCTCGTCGATCCCGGCGATGGTGGCGGTCATGACAAGTCGCGCCCGTGCCCTGGTCATCGCCGTGTACGCGACACGTGTCTCCTCGCGCAAGCGTTCCAAGAGCCACGACGAGCGGTCGGCCGGCCCGGCCAGCGCCTGAGGGTCGAGCGGATTGAATCCGCGCCGGAGGTCCGGAAACACGTCTTCGGTGGCGTCGGCGATGAACACGACGTCGAATTCGAGGCCTTTGGCCTGGTGCAGCGTGGTCAGTGTGATCCGTTCGTCGTTGGTGGTCCGATGCGAGAGCAGAGGAGTCGCCTCGAAGTCGTCGGACTCGGCCATCTGGCGGTAGCGGAGAAGGCTCACTTCCGGATTGCGCTCATGCTGCTGTTCGAGGACTTGCGCGAATGCCGTCCACGCCGCGCGATGTCCGTGCCGGCCCGGTTCGAGGGCGAACGCGCTCAACCGATCGAGGTCGTTCCAGACCCGCCAGAACCCGTCGACGGCGCTGGCTTCGGTGGCCCAGGCGCCGCCGGTCAGCAACCGGGCCAGGTCGGCGGTGGCGGGGTCGCCCGAGAGTGCCTCGACCCAACCCGCGTCCGTTCGCAAGCGGTTCCGCTGCAGCGCTCGTTCAGCCGCAACACCCAGACCGTACAGAGGACCGAGGAGGACACGCCGGATCGGTGCCTCGGCGGCCTGGCGGGTCAGCGGGTCCTCCGACGAGGCGGTGGCGGCAGCGAGGGCCAGGTCGAGGATCAGTTGGACGGCGGGATGGTCCACGAGACGGACGTCGGGTGTGTCGTGGGGGATGTGACGACGGTCGAGGGCCCTTGACAGCTCCGGGAGGAGGTTGCGCGTGGACCGCACGAGCACCGCCATGCGCCGGTAGGGGATCTGTTCGACGAGGTGAAGCCTCTCGACTTCGGCTGCCACCCACTCGCCCTCCGCCGAGGCCTGGTCGAAGACATGCACGTGAACGGACCCCGAGTGCGGCGCCGGTGCGATCGGGCCGGCTTCACCCGGGAGCCCCGCACCCGCGGTCACGCGGGTCGCCGCGGCGAGGATGGCGGCAGGCACCCGGAACGAGGCGTCCAGGACGATCCGTCGGGCGGGACTCCCGTCGACTCCGACGAAGCGTTCGGAGAACCGGGCGATGTTGGAGACATCGGCGCCGCGGAAGCTGTAGATGGACTGGTGTGGATCACCGGCGACGGTCAGGTTCCGATGGGTTCGCGTGAGAACGTCGAGCAGCTCGGCCTGGGCGGGGGAGGTGTCCTGATACTCGTCCACCACGACATAGCGGTGGTCGGTCTGGAGCCGGCCTGACACCGCCGGGTCCGCCGCCAGGTCGACGGCGCGCGACAGCAGTGTTCCGTAGTCGACGCGGTTTCGCTCCGACAGCGTCTGCAGATAGCGATCACGGAAGTCCGGTAGGGCACGCCAATCCGGGCGCCGGTGGACCATCTCTGTGAGGCGGTCCGAGTCGATCCTGCGCTCGGCCATGCGCAGGAGGAAGTCGGCGACATCGGCGGCGAACGTGCGCGTTCGGAACATCGCTCGGTGCGAGACGGGCCACGGTGCCGGATCCGTGTCGGCCAGCAGCTCTGCGACCAGCGAAACCTGCTCTGGTCCTGTCAGCAACGTTGGTGGAGGCCGCGTCGTCGGCCGCTCCTCGTAGGTCTCGAGCAGACGGATGGCCAGGGAGTGGAAAGTCGACACCGAGAGGGGTCCCGCCGAGCGCGCCAGCCGATTCGAGATCCGGCTTCGCAACTCCGCCGCCCCCCGGCGAGAGAACGTGAGCACGAGGATCGCCCTGGGTTCGACACCGGACTCGATCAGATGGACGATGCGACGGACCAAGAACTCGGTTTTGCCCGTCCCCGGCCCAGCCACCACCAACTGAGGCCCGTCGGTGTCGGCGACCACCGCCGGCCACTCATCGGGGCCGATTCGTACCTCGGTGCTCACGACGGTCGACAATATCGTGTGGAGATCGTCTCAGGCTGCACGCCCGACGGCGTCCTCGGCCACGACCTCGAAGCCGATCCCGGCCGCCACCAATGCCGCCATCGCCCGTTCGAAGGTGGCTTCGGTTGACACGACGGGCCGGCTCGCTCGGTCGATGGCGTTCGAGGATGCCGTGGCTGCGATCGAGGATGCATTGGCTGGTGAGTGCGAAGCGTTGGTTTTCATACGGCACAACGTACGGGACGGGTATGACGAAAACCGGAACGCGCCACGGCCGGAGCCGTCCAGGACCCTAGATTCGTACCCAAGCCGACCGGGAGGATCATGGCTTCGGAAGAGTTGACCCACGAGTTCGACAGTCCGATGTACCTCGAGGCAGTGGCGCAGTTCGATCGGGTCGCCGAGTTCATGAACCTCGACGACAACGTGGCCGATCGGCTCCGGGTTCCGCAGCGCTGCACCATCGTCACCTTTCCATTCCGTCACGACGACTACGGCACCGTCGAGACGCTGTTCGGCTACCGAGTCCAACACCTCACGACGATGGGGCCGACGAAGGGCGGTATCCGTTACGCCGACGACGTGACGCTGGGTGAAGTGGCGGCACTCTCCATGTGGATGACCTGGAAGTGCTCGATCGTCGGGGTTCCGTTCGGCGGCGCCAAAGGTGGCGTACGGGTGAACCCCCGGGAACTGAGCCGCTCCGAACTCCAGCGGGTGACCCGCCGCTTCACGATGGAGATCATCAATGTCATCGGCCCGCAGTCCGACATTCCCGCTCCGGACCTCGGGACGAACGAACAAGTCATGGCGTGGCTGATGGACACGTATTCCCAGCATGTGGGCCACTCGGTTCCAGCGGTCGTCACCGGCAAGCCCCCATCGCTGGGTGGCTCGGTCGCCCGGCGAGAGGCGACCGGTCGTGGCGTGGTGTCGCTGATCACGCCGGCCTGTTCGCATCTCAACATGCCGGTCAAGGACGCCAAGGTCTCGATCCACGGATTCGGAAACGTCGGCCGTTACGCCGCGATCGCCGCCGACGAACTCGGCCTGAGGGTGGTGGCGGTCTCGGACATCACCGGCGGGATCTACGACGAGAACGGGCTCGACGTCAACGATGCCGCCCACTGGGTCGATTCGAACGGGACGCTGGAGGGATATCCGAAGGCTGATCACATCGCCGACGAGGAGGTCGTCCTCGTCGACTGCGACATCCTGATTCCCGCCGCAGTCCAGGGTGTCGTCACCGCCGACAACGCACCTGACATCAAGGCCCGTCTCGTCGTGGAGGGGGCGAACAACCCGATGACGCTGGCCGCAGACGACATCCTGCGGTCGCGCGGTGTGTTCATCGTTCCTGACATCCTCGCCAATGCCGGAGGTGTGACGGTCTCATATTTCGAGTGGGTCCAGGACGTGCAGGCGTACTTCTGGTCCGAGAACGAGATCGTCGGGCGGCTCCGAGAGATCATGACGACGGCGTTCAGCGACGTGCTTCAGATCTCTGTCAAGGAGAACGTGGACATGCGCACCGCCGCGCTCATCAAGGGCATCCAACGCGTCACCGACGCCAAGCTGGTACGTGGCATCTTCCCCTGAGAGATCGTCCGGTCTCCTCCCCGATCCGGACGGAGTCCGGCGGTGTGGGGGAGGCGGCCCGATGTGGAGCGGCGGGGACGGAGGGGGTCTCTGGGGAATCACACTTCTGTCATTCGGGTTCGATAGGGTGCGGGCATGGAGTCTGGGAATCTGTCGATCGCCAGCCGGGCGACTGCGCCACCGGCCGGGGAGGGCCTGTCGTTGGAGAGGCTTTCGCCGTCGCGGGCGAGTGATTTCAAGATCTGTCCGCAGTTGTTCAAGTTCCGCAGCATCGACCGGCTCCCAGAGCCGGTGACCGCCTATCAGGCCCGGGGGACGACGGCGCATCTGGCGCTGCAGCGGCTCTTCGACCTCGATGCCAACGAGCGTACGCCCGAGATGCTGTATGACCTCTTCCGGCAGGCGTGGACAGAAGTGCGTGCCGACGAGGAGTACTCCGGCTTGTTCGCATCCGTCGACCATGAGCGTGAGTGGGGCCTGGAGAGTCTGACGCTGCTCGCCAATTACTTCTCGGTGGAGAACCCCGCAGAGGTCGAGCCGATGGATCGAGAACTCGACATGACCGAGGATCTCGACGGCATCGTCATCCGGGGAATTCTGGATCGGATCGATCGAGGTGCCGACGGTCGGCTGGTGATCACCGACTACAAGACGGGCAAGGCGCCTCCCGAGCGTTACGCGGTTCCGGCGTTCTTTGCGTTGAAGATCTACGGGTTGCTCGTTCGGCGCCGCACCGGCGAAACGCCGCGGGAGCTACGGCTCATGTACCTCAACGGGCCCACCATGTACCGCCTCGAGGTCGATGACCAGCAGCTCGACGCCATGGACCGCCAGCTGCGGGCTCTGTGGAGCGCCATCGAGCGGGCGATGAGCGAGGAGCGGTTTCCGCCGCGTCCCGGCCGACTGTGCGATTGGTGCTCGTTTCAGGCGATCTGTCCCGCCTTCGAAGACGCGGGGATCGCCGTGGCGAGCTGAAGTCGCGAAACTTCCCTCCGGACCGCGAAAAGACACCGTCTGTTCGCCTTGACGTCACCCGGATCAGACCGTAGGTTTCCGATCACTGAAGCGAGGGCGACCTCGCAGCAGGGATGAAGAACCCGAGAGGGTCCTTCGGAAGCTGGGTGTAGACCGGCCTTCGGGTCGGAGTGCGACCAGCAGGGTACCCCGAGAGGGTTGAGGCTTCGGCCGATACTTTCTCGGGGTTTCCCGCGTTCGGGGGTCCCGGTCATGAGCGTCTCGCCGCGTTCCCCAGCCACCAGCGACTTGTCGCGAAAACTCACCGAGCGTCGCGAAAAAATGGCGACCTGATTCGGTTCCCGATCGTTGGCCCACCGTTTAGCTTTCCACCTGTCACCGAGCGATCGGTGGCACGGCCTCGAAAGGGGTCGAGCGGGACGGCGACGAACGTGGTCGGCGGTCCGCACCACGGATGGGTCGGAAACGACGCTTCCGGGTGGATCGGGGAACCGATGCACCATCCTCGTACGAGGGGCGTCTGAGGCCTTCGCTTCGGCGGGGGTTGAGACGCAACGGCCTTTGAGCCGAGGGCGTGAGTGAGGATCTTCGGGTTTCGAGCTTCGCTGTCGGTTCAGCGGTCTGGCGGAACGGGTCGACGCTTCGGCGACGAAACCGGCCGTCACGTGGGGAGTCGCAAGATTCCTCGCTTGTCTCGGCTGCAGCCGGCCCGGAAACGGGTCGCGGCACCGATGACTCGGAGAGCCCCGAGAGGGTGGCGGCGCAAGCCAAAGCTTCCTCGGGGCTTCTTCGCGTCTGGATCTGCCGGTTCGGCACGAGGATGGCGCTTCGTCGTCGCGGGACACGTGCCTCCCGCTAGCGTCCCGAGCATGTATCCGAAACGGTTGTTGAGTCCCGGTGAGATGGTCGTCAAGGAGTTTCGGCCCCACTGGCAGTTCCTCATTCTTCCCGGAGCGTTGTTCCTGGTGCTCCTGGGGGTGGTCGTCGCCGCGGTCGTCCAGCTCGATGGAGCCGCTCGGTGGCTGCTGATTCTGGGCGGGGTCGCCGTCTGGATCATCCTCAGCGTCAAACGCGTCGCCGACTGGGCGACCACCCAATACGTGATCACCGACGAGCGAGTGATCTATCGGGCGGGTGTGTTCTCGCGTTCGGGTGTCGAGATCCCGCTCGAGAGCATCACGAACGTGGCGTTCAGTCAATCGCTGCTCGAACGGTTCATCCGCTCAGGCGATCTCGTCATCGAGTCGGCCGGTGAGACGGGCCAGAGCCGCTACCAGGACATCCCCGACCCTGAGGGTCTCCAATCGTTGATCTACCAGCAACGAGAGCAACGCACCGTGGAACTCCGCCGGGGTGGATCGTCGGTTGCCGACGAGCTCGCCGGACTGGCCGAACTCCGTGACCGGGGAATTCTCAGCCAGGAAGAGTTCGAGAGCCAGAAGCGCAGACTTCTCGACGGATGACGTCACGGGTGCCAGCGCACCAAACGTAGAATCCGAACATGTCCTTCGAGACCGTCGAAGACATCGAACTCAGGGATCGTCCGAGGTCTCCGGTGGACGAGAGAGGTCCTCGGCACGCCGCAGACCGTAGCCGAGGCGATCGAGTTGGGCCGTGCCGCTCGACAGGCTTTTCTCGAGTCAGGGCGGCACGACTACGCGTGGTGGATCGTCCGCGAACCGGGTATCACCCTGGCGCGGTGGATCGCCGACTCGACGTCGTCGAAGGAGTTTGCGCTCGACCTCACCTCCGGCGTTCTCGTCGAGTATTCGGTGGCATCGATGCGGGTGATCGGCGGTCACTAGCTCCGCGTTGACGGCGTCTACGATCCTCGATCGGATGCAAACCCTCGTCATCGCCCAGGCTGACCTGCCGTTGCTGGTCTCACTGCACCGCACCATCGGGTGGTACGTCGTTGGTCTCCTCGGCATGATCGGTTTGTGGGGAATCGCCATGGCGGTTCTGCGACGGGAGCCCAACCGGGCGTTCTGGTTCGCCGCCGGCGTCGGCTTCGTGGTCTCCTTGGCACAAGTCGGTCTCGGGCTCGTCGGCTTCGCCGCCGAGGACCGTGACCCTGGCAATCAGCACCTGTTCTACGGAGTGGTGCTGATGTTCACTTTCGCCTTCGTGTACATCTATCGCAGCCAGTTCGCCAAACGCCCGGCGTTGTCATACGGCCTCGTGTTCCTCTTCTCGATGGGGCTCGGGATCCGCGGGATCATGACGTTCGGCCAGAGTTTCGGAGCCTGAGGAGGCCACATGCTGCTGCAAGGGAAGCGTCTCGTCGTCACTGGAGTGCTGACCGACGACTCGATCGCGTGGCACACCGCTCGCATCGCCCAGGAGGAGGGCGCAGAAGTGGTCTGCACCGGGTTCGGCCGGGGTCTTCGGCTCACCGAGAGGTCCGTCCAACGGCTGCCTCATCCGGCCGATGTCTTCGAACTCGACATCAACGACGCTGATCATGTCGCCCGGTTCGTCGAGTCGGTCTCGGCGAAGTGGGACCGTGTGGACGGTGCGCTCCACGCGATCGCATTCGCGCCCGCCGATGCGCTGGGAGGCAACTTCCTCGCCACACCCCCGGAGAGCGCCGCGACCGCGTTCATGACCTCGGCGTTCTCATACAAGACGCTGGCGGTTGCCCTTCGTCCGCTCATGACAAACGGCGGTTCACTCGTCACGCTCGACTTCGACAACAGCCAGGCGTGGCCGGCCTATGACTGGATGGGCGTGGCCAAGTCCGCTCTGCAATCGGTCACTCGCTATCTCGCTCGGGACCTCGGTCATGACCGAATACGGGTCAATGCCGTGTCTGCCGGGCCGCTGGGAACGGTGGCGGCGAAGTCGATTCCCGGGTTCGAACGATTCCGCGCGGTCTGGAACGAGCGGGCCCCGCTCCGATGGGACGAGACGAACCCCGAGCCCGTGGCCCGGATGGCGTGCGTTCTCATGTCCGATTGGATGCCCATGACAACGGGCGAGATCATCCATGTCGATGGCGGGTTCCATGCGGTCGCCACCGGAGTCGGTGGCGACGAGGTCACGCCAGCGGAATGAGGTCGGGGGCGACGGCAGCCATCGGGAGGCTGATGGTGAATGTCGCTCCTCCACCGGGCGTCTCAGTCACGACCACCTGGCCCCCCATCGCCTCGACCAGCCCGCGCACGATCGACAGACCGAGGCCCGTCCCGCCCTTGGTGCGGGTTTCAGACCGTTCGAGTTGTGTGAAGGCGTCGAAGATGCGCGCCCGCATCTCCGGCGGTATCCCGTCTCCGTGATCGATCACGTCGATGTCGATCCGAGACCGAACCGCACGGGCGATGACTTCGACCGGGCTGTCCGGCGCGTACTTGGAGGCGTTGTCCACGAGATTGATGAAGACTCGACGGAGGTGGTCGGGATCCGCGGCCACCATCAGGTCCACCGGCTCGACGGAGATCCTCAGGTGGGGGCTGGTGGAATGGGTGGTCTCGAGCTCGGAGAGCATGTCCCGCACGAGCACCGGCTGGATCGAGATCGGGATCGTTTGACGGTCGACGCGGGACGCAAACAGGAGATCCTCGATCAGCCTCTGCAACCGGTTGGCTTGACGGCGAGCCGATTCCAGCAAGTCCTCGGTTGCTTCGGGGCCGATGCCCGGACGCTTGATCGTGTCGAGTGATCCGATGATGGAAGTGAGCGGCGTGCGCAGCTCGTGGCTCACGACCGACACGAAGTCCGTCTTCATCTGCGCCACTTCTCGCATGCGCCGGGTCATCTCGGCCGCTGCCTCGTATCGGCCGAGTTGAGACAGCACCAAAGCGGCCGGGGCGGCCAAAGAGGAGACGTCCTCCACCTGGCCATCGGTGAACGGGTCGCCAGCAGGGTCGCCGATGGCGAGGACACCGACGTTGTGGCCCTCGACGCGGAGTGGGGCGACGATGGCATTGTCGATGCCGAGTTCTCCGAGCACACCGAACTGATCGGGTCGCTGCAAGATCCGCTCCAAACGGATCGCCCTTCCGCTGCGGAAGACCTTGGTGACGATGCTGCCGTCCGTGACGCGCACGGTGATCTCATCGACTTCGAGGGTGTGGCCGTTCACCCACATCGGGCTCACGACACGAAGGGTGTGGTCTTCGGGCCGATACAGGAAGACCACCCCGACCTGGGCATCGACATAGCGACAGATTCGCCCGACGATCTCGGGGAGACCCTCGGCGAGAGACTCCGCACCGGCGAGTGTCGTGGAGACGGCGTACAGGCGCCGGAAGTCCTCGCGCTGGCTGGAGAGGGCTTCTTGTTGCGCCGCTGACATCTTTGCCTCGCGAGCGAACTCGGTGCCGATGAGGGCGGTTGCCGCGGCCACCACCCCGATCGTCAGGACGGGAATCACGAGATCGGCGAACGTGTCGGCTTCGGCTGTCACCAAGGCCGCGATGATCACCAGGAAGGCGGTGAGCACCGAGACGAAGACGTGGCGGACGGGTTCGAGTATGAGACCGGTGAGCACCACGATGCCCGGGAAGATCGGGAGGGTCGCCTGGAACATGCCCTCGACCGTGGCGATCACGGTGAGAGTGAGAACCAAGGCAATGGTCCACGCCCACGCCAGCAGCGGCCCGTACGGCTTCCGGAGGACCCGCGACCAGTCCGTGCCGCTCGCCAGTGACAGGATCACCAAGAAGATCGCGACGGTGACGAGGAATCGCCGGTCCGGAAAGGTGTCGGTACGTACCGCGGCTGCCGTCAGCACGACGAGGAGCACCCAACCGAGCATCACGCTACGGCGGAGAGCGGCCGCTCTGAAGCGGACGAGAGTGCTGATGGTCGGCTGTTGGCCTGAGGGCATCGGTGTCGCTCGGCTCGGTACGGGTCACTGTATTGTCGGCTCCCGGCGGCAAGGGGTTGAGGATCGGAGTGGCAGACTCGATATGGCGCTGAAGGCGGTGGCGAACGGAGTCTTTGCCGAAACACACGGCGCGTGGCCTCCCCGAGTGATCGCTCTGCACGGATGGGGTCGGCGCGGAGCGGATTTCGACTCGGTCCTGGCAGGTCTGGACGCCATCGCCGTAGATCTTCCGGGGTTTGGCGCGTCGCCTGTTCCCGAGGAGGCTATCGGCGCCTGCGGCTACGCCCGTCTGCTCGAACCGGTGATCGAACCGCTCGAGGAGCCTCCAATTCTGGTCGGCCATTCGTTCGGAGGCAGGGTGGCGGTGTGCCTGGCATCCACGACTCCCGTCGGCGGATTGGTGCTGACCGGAGTTCCGCTGATGCGCCGCCCGCCTGCTCGACCGGCCGCAATTTTCCGCCTGTTGCGGTTGGCGAACCGAATTGGACTCGTCTCCGATGACCGCATGGAGCGTGAACGGCGCCGGCGAGGCTCGGCCGACTACCGGGCGACGAGCGGCGTGATGCGCGAGATCCTCGTCATGGCGGTCAACGAGTCCTACGAGGCCGAGCTTTCAGCGGTGACCGCACCGGTCGCCTTGGTCTGGGGGGCAGAGGATGTCGAGGTCCGCGTCTCGGTGGCCGAGACCGCCAAGGCGCTCTTGGAATCCCGGCACGTCCCCGTCGAACTCAGCGTGCTCCCCGCGGTTGGCCACTTCGTGCCCACACAGGACCCGGCCGGATTGCGGCGGGCGATCGACGCGATGCTCGAGCGATGATCTGGATAACAGTCGGCGCTTCGGTGGTTGCGACAGCCGTGGCTGCGCTGCGCTGGCTGCGAGTCGCTCAGCGGGAGCACTACCTCCCGGGTGTGACCCGGTTCGCCGTCAGGTGGTGGCGTTTGGACCTGCGCAACGCCCTGCTGTTGGCGGCAGGCGTGCTTGCCGCGGTTTCTTCGATGTGGTCCCCGCCGATCGGACTGGTCACGGGGGCTGTTGCGGTGGCCGCGCCAATCGGTCTGGGTCTGCGCGGTCGGACCTCGGAGCTGGTGTGGACCGATCGTCTGGCACGCCTCGTGCTCGCTACCGCGGTCCTGGCTGCGGCTGTTGTGACGGTTGGCTCGGTTACCGGTGTGACCGCACTGGTGGTGATCGTCCCGCTGCTCGTTCCGGTCGTGATCGACCTGGCGCTGTGGCTCCTCGCTCCGCTCGAGCGACGTCGGGGAGATCGATGGATACAACGGGCCGCCGCGTCCCTCGCCAGGGTCGATCCGACAGTCGTGGCGATCACCGGTTCATACGGCAAGACCTCGACCAAGAATCTGGTGGCGCACCTCGTCGGTGGGATGCGGGCAGTGTCGGCGTCGCCCGCCAGCTTCAACAACCGTATGGGTCTGGCTCGGGCCATCAATGAGCACCTGACGCCTGGCATCGACATTTTCATCGCAGAGATGGGGACGTACGGCGTCGGCGAGATCCGGGACCTGTGCGAGTGGATCCCTCCCGACGTGGCGGTGATCACGGCCCTGGGGCCGGTTCACCTCGAACGCATGCGGTCCCTCGCCGTGATCGCCGCTGCCAAACGCGAGATCCTCGAACGCGCTCCGGTGGCTGTGATCTCGATCGACCATCCTCTGCTGGCCGAGATGGCGACAGCGGAAGCGGGCCGTCGGCGGGTGACGACGGTGTCCGCCCACCGAGGCGATGCCGACATCACTGCCACGGCCGACGGGGTGGTCCTCGTCGGGAGCGAAGCCGTCGGTACGTTTCGGCCTGACCGGTCCCACCCGGTGAACGTGGCATGTGCCATCGGCGTGATCGTCGCGCTGGGCATCGATCCCCGCCACGTCGCAGACCGGCTGGCGGATGCGCCCGAGGTTGCACATCGTCGGACCGTCGGTCGGTCGGGCCGCGGCGTCGACATCATCGATGACACGTTCAACTCCAACCCCGCCGGTGCCGAAGCCGCGCTCGGCATGCTCGCCGGGCTGGGATCCGTCGATGGCCGCAAGGTGGTCGTGACGCCGGGGATGGTCGAACTCGGGGATTGCCAGGACGCCGCCAACCGGGAGTTCGGCCAGAAGGCCGGTGCGGCCGGAGTGACCCATTTCGTGATCGTGAATCGGACGAACCGCCGGGCACTGGCGGCGGGAGCCGAAGAAGGCGGTGTCGGCTCGGTTATCGTCTTCGACACGCGTGAGGACGCCGTCGTTTGGGTGCGCGATACGCTCATCGAAGGCGACGCCGTCCTCTACGAGAACGACCTTCCCGACCACTACCCCTGATCTCATGCCGCTTCCCGCTGTGCTCTTCGGTGGCCCGTCGCCGGAACACGACATCTCGATCACCACCGGGCTGATGGCCGCTCGCACCCTCGGCGTGTGCCACTGCGTGTACTGGGACAAGACCGGCGGGTTCCATCTCGTCGATGCCGGCATGGAGCCGGCGGATTTCGCCGACGGGACACCTCGCAAGGCGCGGGAGCTCGCATTCGTCGCGGAGGTCGGTTCCGGGTTCGTGCTGAAACGCAAGCCGCTCGACATCTCGGTGATCGTGCTGGCGACCCACGGAGGCCCGGGCGAGGACGGCACGTTGCAGGGGATGCTCGATCTCGCCGGCTACCGATATTCGGGTGCCGGTCAGAACGGCTCGGCGTTGGGGATGGACAAGCTCGCCTTCGGGGCGGTGATGTCCAGTCTCGGGCTGCCGACAGTCCCGAGGACTCTGCTGACGGCCGACCAGCCTCCGTTCGGCGGTCCATACATCGTCAAACCGCGCTTTGGGGGCTCTTCGATCGGAATCGAGGTCGTCGAGGACCACGCCACGGCGCTGGCGCTGGCCTCCTCGTCGCCCCATCACACCGACGGCACGGTGATCGAACCGTTCCTGGCGGGTGTGCGCGACCTCCAGGTCGCGGTTCGTTTCCACCCGGCTGAACAGACCTCGATGATCGAAGAACCGGCCGTGGCCGCCGGTGGCGTCTACAGCTATCAGCAGAAGTATCTGGCGTGGGACGAGACGAGCGGCGTTTCCAACCCGACGGCAGAGCTCGACATGGAGGTGGAGGGGGAGATCCGCCGGCTGGCCCGCGTCGTGGCGGCCGTGATCGGGATCCGTGGAATCGCCCGTGTCGACTTCCTCTTGTCGGGCTCGGATCTCAATGTCAATGAGGTCAACACGATCCCAGGGTCGTTGTCGGCGACGCTGTGGGCTCCGATTTCCCGCGAGGAACTTCTCGCCGACATCGTGGCTGAGTTGGAAGCGATGACGCCGCGGCGGTACTCGACTCACGGCGCCGATGGGACGGCATTGAGAAACGCCCGGTCGATCGCGAGCAAACTCGGATGACCGGGCGCTCCGACGCTCAGGTCAGAGGTTGACCACCGGACAGGTCAGTGTGCGTGTGATGCCTTCGATCGCCTGGACCTTCGCGACCACCAGCTTGCCGAGCGAATCGACATCCTCGGCGGAGGCTCTGACGATCACGTCGTACGGACCGGTGACATCGTCGGCGGTTTGCACTCCTGGGATGGTGCGGACTTCCTCTGCGACCAGGGCGGCTTTGCCGACCTCGGTCTGAATCAGGACGTAGGCCTGAACAACCACTGTGCGTGCTCCTCTCGGGGACGTTGCGGCGACTCTACAGAGCGGGCACTATTCGTGTCGGGGCGACGGCAGCCGGGTCAGTACCCGTCCTGGCCGACCCTGATGTTGCCGGCGTAGCTGCGGTCACCGTCGGCAGTGATGTCGTAGATGACCCGCTGGCCTTGGCGGACGAAGCGGAAGATGGAACCCGTCAGGGAACCGGGCCGCAGATAGACCTCGTCACCGCCCTCGTCGGGTACAACCACTCCGTAACCGGTGATCGGGTCGTAGGTCTTGACAACGCCCTGGGGCATCGTCAGGCCTTCTCGATCTTTCCGGCGCGTATACAGGATGTGCACACGCGGGCGCGTCTGGTGTTGTTGCCGTGCTTGACGCGCACTTTCTGGATGTTCGGAAGCCAGCGGCGGTTGGCGCGCTTGTGCGAGAAGCTGACGCTCTTTCCGAACGTCGGCTGCTTGCCGCACACTTCGCAGCGATAAGACATTTGTGGAACTCCTGGGACGGCCGGGAAGGCTACCAGCGTGGCCAGCCAGCCTCCCAACCGGGGGATGACATGACACCGTCGGAGCCAGCCCGGACGGGATGGTCGCGGCTCGGGGGCACATGCGACTCACATGGCCCCAGCGGAGGGGTCGTTCGTATACTCGCCGCCCATGCCGTACGAGGTCACAGCAGAATCCGGGTTGCCGTTGGCGGTGCCGGAGTCGGTGCCGGTCCTATGACGATGACGTCGGACGACCTCAAGCGGGTGTTCACACGGTACCAGGATCTGTTGACCGTCCATCGGGACACGATCAACGCCCTCAACGTCTATCCCGTTCCTGACGGCGACACCGGGTCGAACATGCTGGCAACCGTACGCCTGGTGAACGCCCAGCTCGAGGGCGCCACGTCGATGGAGGAGGTCTGTCGGGCCATCTCGGACGGTTCGCTGCGGGGGGCCACGGGCAACAGCGGGTTGATCCTGAGCCTCATCTTGCGGGGGTTGACGGTGCCGTTCAGTCAGGCGACGACACTCGGTGTGAGGGAGGTGGCTGAAGGCCTCGCCGAGGGAGCCGCTCGGGCGTATGCCCAGGTGGGCTCGCCGATGGAAGGCACGATTCTCACTGTCGCCCGGGAAGCCGCCGAGGAAGCCGCCGAGGCTGCCGGCAATGGCATGGCGTGGGGGGACTTCCTGACCGCGGTGTATCGACGCTCGGTGTCCGCTCTCGAGCGGACACCCGAGATGCTCCCCGTGCTGGCCCAAGCGGGAGTCGTCGACGCAGGAGGTGCGGGTGTGGTTCTGCTGCTGGCTGCCTTCGTAGTGGACCAAACTGGCACCGACGTCTCCCTTCCGCCCCGGGTTCGCGCGATGTCTGCGGATCTCGCGGCCCTCTCTGACCCACCGGCCGTCGCAGATCTTCGCTACGAGGTCATGTTCTTCCTCGACGCAGACGACGTCGGAATCCCGGGGTTGCGGACAGCCTGGGCGGAGCTGGGCGACTCGATCGTCGTCGTCGGAGGTGCCGGAGAGTGGAACTGTCACATCCACACCGACCACATCGGGGCGGTCATCGAGGCGGGGATCGCCGTGGGCCGACCCCGAGGGATCAAGGTGACCGATCTCCTCGACCAGTCCAGCAGTCACGCGCTCGGGCTGGCCTTGGGGTTCGAAGCGAGATTCGAGGCGTCGGTCGCCCCGGTTGGCGTGGTGACGGTGGCTGCCGGCGATGGTCTCACGGCCCTGTTCGGCAGTCTCCTGGTGCAGGGCGTCGTGAAGGGCGGCCAATCCATGAACCCGAGCGCCGACGATCTCCTCGACGTCGTCGATTCCGTCCCCGCCGACAAGGTGATCGTGCTCCCGAACAACAAGAACATCGTTCCCGTGGCCGAACAACTCGACGCTTTGACGACAAAGGATGTGTTGGTCGTCCCCACCCGCTCGATTCCGCAAGGCGTGGCGGCGATGATGGGGTACTCGACCGGGGAGGAGTCGCTGGAGGACGCCGCCCAGACCATGTCGGCTGCCGCATCGTCGATCATCAGTGCCGAAGTGACCAGGGCGGTTCGTAACGCCAAGGTCGACGGTCTCGGAGTGATCGCCCGCGGCGACTGGATGGGGATCGTCGACGGGACCCCGATCGTGGCGGGTCCAGACGCGTGGTCCGCCACCACCAAGCTGGTGCGGCGAATCATGACCGCCCCGATCGAGTTGATCACGATCTACACGGGCGCCGAAGCCGATCCCGGTGTGACCGACTCTCTGGTGACCTGGATCGATGTCGAGTACCCCCAGGCAGAGACCGTCGTGATCGAGGGCGGCCAACCCCTCTATCCGTATCTGATGTCGTTCGAGTGATCCGCTGAGATGGCGACACTCGCCCGCCTGGCGGCCATCGACATCGGTGAGATCCAGGGTCTGAAAGGAGCCCGGGCCAAGAAGCTGGCCGAAGCCGGGCTTCTCACCGTTGCCGACCTGCTGCTGCACGCACCCCGTCGCTACATCGATAGAAGCCGAGTGGAGCCCATCGCATCGCTATCCCTGGGTGAAGAGATCACCGTGATCGGCACTGTCCGATCGGTGTCGTCCCGCCGCCCTCGGCGGAACATGGTGATCGTCGAGGCGAAGGTCACCGACGGCACCGACACTCTCGATGTCGTCTGGTTCAACCAGGCGTTCCGGGCGCGGCAGTTGTCCGAGGGCGTGGAGGTGGCGCTGTCGGGCGTGGTTGAGAGCTTTCGGGGTCGCCGACAGATGAAGGCACCCGACCTCGATGTTCTCTCAGGGGCATCCGAATCCCTCACGACCGGCCGAGTCGTGCCCGTTCATCCGAATGTCAAGAACGTCGGGATCGGCTGGATCCGCCGCGCGATTCACAGTGCGCTCGCGCGCTCGCGACCGATTCCGGATCCGGTGCCCACCGAGGTGCTGAAACGTTTGGAACTCGTCGATCGTGACACCGCGCTGGCAGACCTTCACTTTCCTGAGTCGATCGACCGAGCGGCGCCGGCGCGGCAGCGACTGGTCTTCGACGAGTTGTTCCGGATGTCGCTCGCGCTCGCGACACGCAAGGCGGAACGAGAGCGAAACGCAGACGGGATCACGCACGCTCCCACGGGCGAGTTGTCGGGCGCGTTCCGCAAGGGGCTGCCGTTCGCGCTCACGGCGGACCAGGAGCGGGCCATCGCCGAGATCTTCGGTGACCTGGCCGGTCCGATCCCGATGAATCGCTTGTTGCAGGGCGAGGTCGGGTCCGGAAAGACCGTGGTGGCGGTGATCACGTTGTTGGCCGGGATCGAAGGGGGATTCCAGGGAGCGGTCATGGCCCCCACAGAGGTGCTGGCCACCCAGCACTACCTCGGGATCAGAGACTTAGTGTCGGCGGCCGGTCTCGCGCCGAATCTCGAAGGTGAGGGCGCGGACTTGGGGATGGGCTCACTGTTCGAGACCGCAGAGGGACCGGCGGTGCGGATGGCGCTGCTCACGGGAAGTCAGCAGCTCGCCAATTGGCGAACAGACATCAAGCGTCGCGAACTGCTCGACGAGATCGCGGCCGGCAACGTCGATGTGGTCGTCGGGACCCATGCGCTGATCCAGGAGGGAGTGGCCTTCCGACGTCTCGGGATCGCCGTCGTGGACGAGCAGCATCGTTTCGGGGCGATGCAACGCCAGGACCTGAAAGGCAAAGCCATCGGGCCCGAACCTGATCTGCTGATCATGACCGCCACCCCGATTCCCAGGACGCTGTCGATGACCCTCTACGGCGATCTGGCGGTCTCGTCGATCGAGGAGCTCCCTCCCGGTCGCAGTCCGATCCAAACCGTGGCCCTGGCGCGGGAGCGTGAGAACGGCGCGTGGGAGGTCGTGCGCTCGGAGGTGCGGAAGGGGCGTCAGGCCTTCGTGGTGTGTCCGCTCGTCGAGGACTCGGAGAAGATCGAGGCGGCGAGCGCCACCGGCGAGTTCGAACGTCTCAGCGCCGTCTTCGATGGGCTGGCGGTGGGACTCCTCCACGGTCAGCTCCCCTCCAAGGAGAAGGAGGCGGTGATGGCGTCGTTCCGGGCAGGCGCGATCGACGTGCTGGTGGCGACCACGGTGATCGAGGTCGGGATCGATGTACCGAATGCGACGGTGATGGTCATCGAGGACGCTGACCGCTTCGGGCTCTCCCAACTCCATCAGCTGCGCGGGCGCGTCGGGCGGGGATCCGAGCCGGGCCGCTGTGTGCTGCTGGCGGATCCGACCACCGATGACGGTGAACAACGCATCGCGGCGATGGTCGAGAGCAATGACGGGTTTCGCCTCGCCGAGATCGACCTCGCCATCCGGGGACAGGGGACGGTCTTCGGCGAGCGGCAATCGGGATTGGGCGACCTGCGCCTCGCCAACATCATCCGCGACTTCGACCTGCTCGTGAACGCACGCCAGGAGGCCTTCGCCATCGTGGCCGGCGACCCGATGCTCGAGTCCGAACCCGCCTTGAGAGAAGAGCTGGCTGCCCTCCTGGGCGACGAGGTGGCGTGGCTCTTCGTCTCGTGACCGGGTCGGGCTCGCGGACGAGTCCGGTAGCGTGGCTGACGTGAGGGTCATCGGAGGCATCCACCGCGGCCGCAAGCTGATCGCACCCATGAACTCCGAGACTCGTCCGGTGATGGACTACGTCAAGGAGTCGCTCTTCTCGTCGATCGCGGCGGAGGTGCCCGGCGCATCCGTGCTCGATCTCTACGCGGGCGCGGGCAGCTTCGGGATCGAGGCGATGAGCCGGGCGGCGGATTCGGTGGTCTTCGTCGAGTCGGGACGCAAGCCGCTGGCGGCGCTGGAGACGAACCTCGAGACGCTTGGAATTCCTGCAGTCGTCGTAGCCGGCCCTGTCGAACGCTACGTGTCCGAGACGACCGCCCGATTCGATCTCGTATTTTGTGACCCACCGTGGCCACTGCCGTCCCCGGAGGTGGCCGACGTCCTCGCCGGTCTCGTTCACGCCCTCGATGACGACACCACTGTCGTGATCACCCGCCGGACCGGGGATGACGTGCCCGCGGTCCCCGGACTGCGGATTGACGACGTTCGCGCTCACGGCGGCACCACAATCATCCGCTACGTGATGGACCGATGACCTCAGCACTTTGCCCCGGAAGCTACGACCCGCCGACCAACGGGCACATCGATGTCATCCGGCGGACGGCCGCCATCTTCGACCGCGTGGTGGTCTCGGTCGTCGAGAACCCGTCCAAGACCCCGCTGTTCACGACCGAGGAACGAATCGAACTCTTCAGGGCGTCACTGCCCGATGTCGGAAACGTCAGCTACGACGTGTTCGATGGCCTGCTCGTCGACCATGTTCGCGCACGGGGGATCGACGTCGTCGTCAAGGGCCTGCGGACTTCGGGAGACTTCGACTACGAACTGCAGATGGCGCAGATGAATGTGAGTATCCGGGGAGTGGAGACGGTCTTCATACCGACGACGCCCGCATGGAGCTTCCTCTCGTCTTCGCTGGTCCGGGAGGTTGCCCGGTTGGGCGGTAGCGTGGACGAGCTGGTACCCGCCCCGGTGGCAGCCGCGTTGAAGGAGAAGCTGTCGTGACCGAGTCCGAACGCACCCATCCCCACTCCAGCGTCGGCGAGCTTCAGGACATGATCGATGTGATGATCGCCCACCTGGAGGAAGCCAAGTCGATGCCGTTGTCCGCCAACGTCCTGGTCGACAAGGACGAGTTTCTCTCGATGCTGGACCGGATGCGGGTCGCCCTGCCCGACGAGTTGCGCGCCGCCCGCTGGATGGTGCGTGAGCGGGAGGCGTTCATCGCCCGCACCAACGAGCGTGCCGAAGAGATCATCGATCGCGCCAAGTCCGAGAGCCGTCGGATGGTCTCGGAGTCCTATGTGCTGGCCGAAGCCGTGGAAGAGGCAAACATCCTGGTGCGGCGAGCCGAAGGGGAGGCACGTCGGTTGCGGCTCGAGGCCGAGGATGAAATCGAATCGAGCCTCGAAAAGATCGAGTCGCTGCTCGCATCGGTGCTCACCAGGGTGCATGGCGCCCGCTCGGAGTTGCACGAGGCCCGGCCGGCACCTCCCGAAGTCCCGATCTGAGCACGTCGCGACCCCAGCCGACACTCTTGCACAGGACCGATAACCTTCGGCGCGTGACCCACCTGGTTCAAGTCTCGGACTTGCTGGCCGATCCCGGCGCCTCCCGCGACGAGACGGGATCCATCCCGTTGCTCGTGACGCTCGCCAATGCGACGGTCGATGGCGACGTCGCCATCGCCGCCAAGCTGCGATCGCTGAGCGATGGAGTCGTCGCCCGGGGCACCGCGACGGTCCTCGCCGAGCTGATCTGCAAACGCTGTCTGACGACATGGTCCGAACAACTCGAGATTCCCTTCGAGCAGGTGTACCGGCGTCAGCCTGACGACTCCGATGAGGAAATGGCACTCGTCGACGGGCACTCGATCGATCTCGAGCCCGCCGTTCACGACGAGGTGTCCTTGTCCCTCCCCGTCGCGCCGGTCTGCCGCGACGGCTGCCTGGGACTTTGCGCCGTGTGCGGAACCGACTTGAATGAGGCACCCTGCGAGGGGCACGGCGAGGGATCCGACTCCCCGTTCGCCGCTCTCGAGCAGCTATTCGATTCCTGATCCATCCGGAGGGACGCACCATGGCGGTGCCCAAGAAGAAGATGTCGCGCATGCGCACCCGGCAGCGCAAGGCTCAGTGGAAGGTCGCAAAGCCGACCCTGTCGACGTGTCCGCAGTGCAAGAGCCCTCGGCTCCCGCACCGGGTGTGCGCCACCTGCGGCACGTACAACGGCCGGGAAGTCGTCGCGACCGACTGAATCTGTGACCCGAATCGCACTCGACGCCATGGGCGGAGATCGCGCCCCCACCGAAACTGTGGCGGGGGCGGTGGCCGCTTCGGCGCAGGGTGTCGATGTGTTGCTCGTGGGTGACGAGCGGGTGTTGGCTGAACAGTTGCGGGCGCTCGGTGGCGACCTGCCGATCCGGCACGCGCCCGAGGTCGTGGCCATGGCGGACGATCCCGCTCGGGCGATCCGCGAGAAGCCGGAGAGTTCCGTGGCAGTGTGCGCCCGGCTCGTCAAAGATCGTGAGGCCGACGGTTTCGTGAGCGCCGGCTCGACGGGAGCGGCCATGGCATCGGCTGCCATCCTGATCGGGCGGGTGCCGGGAGTGTTGCGACCGGCGATCGCCACCATTTTCCCCACCAGGGGAACCTCGACGATCATGGTCGATTCGGGGGCGAGTCCGGAGGTCAAACCCGAGCATCTGGTCCAGTTCGGTGAGATGGGTGCCGCGCTCGCCGAGATCGGGCTCGGCGTCCCCC
>DATKEC010000043.1:0-21354 GCA_035544575.1 Acidimicrobiia bacterium | reverse complement strand
GATCTGGAGTCTCTACAACCCGCGCAAGAAGGCGGGGGAGAACCTCAGGGTGTTCCCGATCTCGAACTGGACCGAAATGGACGTCATGGACTACGCCAAACGCGAGGCGATCGACCTGCCCTCGATCTACTTCTCCCATCCTCGCAAGGTGTTCATGCGCGACGGCATGTGGATGGCCGATGGGCCGTTCATCACGCGGATGGCGGGCGAGGAGGTCGTCGAGCGTGTCGTCCGATTCCGCACGGTGGGCGACATGAGTTGTACTGCGGCGGTCGAGTCGAACGCCAAGACCCTCGACGACGTGATCATCGAGGTGGCAGCCAGTCGGACTTCCGAGCGCGGTTCGAGTCGGGCCGACGACCGGACCTCCGAAGCTGCGATGGAAGATCGCAAGCGCGAGGGGTACTTCTGATGGAGCTGGTGCGTCTCGCCACCACGGGATCGGTCGACGACGGCAAGTCGACGCTGATCGGCCGGCTGCTCTACGACACCAAGCAGATCTTTGAAGACCAGCTCATCGCGGTCGAGGACGCTTCGCGACGACGGGGAGCCGACTACGTCGACCTGGCGCTCCTCACCGACGGGCTGCGGGCCGAGCGCGAGCAGGGCATCACGATCGACGTCGCCTACCGGTATTTCGCCACGCCGAAGCGGAAGTTCATCCTTGCGGACACCCCGGGTCACATCCAGTACACACGCAACATGGTCACCGGGGCTTCGACCGCCGATGTGGTGATGCTCCTCGTGGATGCGCGCAACGGGATCATCGAACAGACCAAGCGGCACGCTTTCATCGCATCGCTGCTGCGGGTGCCCCATCTCGTCCTGTGTGTGAACAAGATGGATCTGGTCGACTTCGACGAGTCCGTCTATGACGCCATCACCTCGGAGTTCCGGGAGTTCGCCACCAAGCTGCAGGTGACCGACCTGCGTTTTGTCCCGATCTCCGCCCTCGACGGCGACAACGTCGTCGAACCGTCCACCCGGATGCCCTGGTATCGCGGGCCGTCGGTTCTCGGCTTGCTCGAGGAGATCCACGTCGCATCCGATCGCAACCTCGTCGACTGTCGCTTCCCGGTCCAATACGTGATCCGGCCCCACCGCATGGCTCATCAGGACTATCGGGGCTATGCCGGCCAGATCGCCGGCGGCACCTGGCGCGTGGGCGACGAGGTGGTGGCACTGCCGAGCGGCTTCACCACCCGGATCGCCGCGATCGACACGCCCAACGGCCCGGTCGACGAGGCGGTGCCCCCGATGTCAGTCGTGCTGCGGCTCGAAGGCGAGATCGACATCAGTCGCGGCGACATGATCTGCCGGGTCAACAACCGCCCCCATGTCGGCCAGGATGTCGAGGCGATGATCTGTTGGATGACGCCGGACAAGACTCTCGGTCCCGGCCAGAAGGTGGCGATCAAGCACACCACCCGCTGGGGTCGCACCATGGTCAAGGACCTGCACTATCGCCTGGATGTCAACACGCTGCATCGGGACGAATCGGCGACCGAGCTCTCACTCAACGAGATTGGCCGTGTATCGCTGCGCACCACCGTTCCCCTCTTCTACGACGAGTACTCGCGCAACCGGACGACTGGTTCGTTCATCCTCGTCGACGAGGCGACGAACACGACGGTCGGCGCCGGGATGATCATCGGACCGACGTGACCGAGGTCGTCTGGCATCCGAGCCGCGTCGCGCGCCACCGTCGGTCGGCCATCACCGGAGGCCTGGGTGTCACGATCTGGCTGACCGGCCTGTCCGGGAGCGGTAAGTCGACGATCGCTCATGCGTTGGAGGAGCGCCTGGTCGCCGCGGGACGGGCCGCGTATGTGCTCGATGGCGACAACGTCCGCCATGGTTTGAACGGCGACCTCGGATTCTCCGCCGACGACCGGACGGAGAATGTCCGGCGGATCGGCGAGGTGGCCCGCCTCATGGCCGACGCCGGCCTGGCGGTGGCGGTCCCGGTGATCAGTCCCTATCGGGAGGATCGGGCCAGGGCGAGGGCGGCGCATGACGCCGCCGGGATCGCGTTTCTCGAAGTGTGGGTGGCGACACCGTTGGAGGTGTGCGAGGAGCGCGATCCGAAAGGCATGTACGCCAAGGCGCGGTCCGGTGAGATCACGTCTTTCACGGGGATCGACGCGCCATACGAGCCGCCGGAGGCGCCCGACATCACCCTCGACACGTCCACGCTCGACCTTGCCGGGTGCGTGGACCGGATCGTCGGCGCCCTGAGCTGACCAGGCAGCCTCGCCGGGCATGTCCGGTACCCTCGCCGACATGTCGTCACTCGAACAGCTCGCCGTCAACACCATCAAGGGCCTCACCATGGACGCCGTCCAGAAGGCCAACTCGGGTCATCCGGGGATGCCGATGGGCATGGCCGACATCGCGGTGACGCTGTGGAGCCGTTTCCTCGTGGTGGATCCTGAGTCTCCCCAATGGGTGGACCGGGACCGGTTTGTTCTCTCCAACGGGCATGGATCGATGCTGCTCTACTCCCTCCTTCACCTGAGCGGTTTCCCCCTCGGCATGGACCAGCTGCAGAGTTTCCGCCAGTGGGGCAGCCACACCGCCGGCCACCCCGAGATCGACCAGGCCGTGGGCATCGAGACGACGACCGGGCCGCTCGGTCAGGGTTTCGGGACCGGGGTGGGTCTGGCGATCGCCGAGGAGCATCTGCGGGCGCGGCTGGGGGCCGATCTGATCAGCCATCGCACCTACGGCTTCGTCTCCGACGGCGACCTCCAGGAGGGGATCAGTGCCGAGGCGGCTTCGATTGCCGGCCACCTCGGGTTGGGCCGGCTGACGTATTACTACGACGACAATCAGATCTCGATCGACGGGGACACCGACAAGACGTTCACTGAGGACGTCGGGGCCCGATTCCGTTCTCTCGGGTGGCACGTCGTCGACATCGACGGCCACGATCGGGAAGCCGTGGCGGCAGCCACCGAGGAGGCTCACGAAACGGAGGATCGTCCATCGCTGATCGTGTGTCACACCGAGATCGCCAAGGGCGCGCCCACCAAGGCGGGGACCGCTGCATCCCACGGCTCGCCCCTCGGGGAGGACGAGATCCTGGCGGTGAAAGAGGCGATGGAGTTCCCCGTCGGTGAGACCTTCCACGTTCCCGAGGGCGTCTACGAATGGTTCTCCGAGGCGATGAATCGTGGTCGGGAGGCGCACGCTGCCTGGGAGCGCCGCCACGCCGACGCAATGCACGACGAGCTCACAGCATCCACCTGGGGGTCGTTCTTCGGCGCGGATCCCGTCACGCTCGAAGACCCCGGGTTCGAAGTCGGCGAGGCGCTGGCGACCCGGGCCTCGTCGGGCAAGCTGTTCTCTCAGATCGCAGAGAAGGCCCAGAACTTCATCGGCGGATCGGCCGACCTGGTGGAGTCCACCAAGACCCTCATCGACCACGACGGCATCTTCTCGGTGACGGATCGAGCCTCCCGCGACATCGCCTTCGGCATCCGCGAACACGCCATGGGCGCCATCGTCAACGGCATGGCGATCCACGGCGGGCTGCGACCGTACGGAGCCACCTTCTTTGTCTTCAGCGACTACATGCGGCCCGCAGTGCGGCTGGCGGCCCTCATGAGCGCACCGTCGATCTTCGTCTGGACCCACGACTCGGTGTTCCTGGGCGAGGACGGTCCGACGCATCAGCCCATCGAACACCTCGCCTCGTTGCGGGCGATGCCGAACCTCGACCTGATCCGCCCGGCTGACGCCGGTGAGGTCCTCGAGGCGTGGGAACTGGCGCTGAACCGAACCGACGGCCCGACCGGGCTGGTTCTCACCCGCCAGAACGTGCCGACGCTCGACCGCCCCGTCGGCGGTGTGGCGCGGGGCGGGTATGTGCTGAGGGACGGTTCCGATGTGGTTTTGGTGGCCACGGGGTCCGAAGTCTCGGTCGCGCTGGACGCGGCCGAAGACCTGGCTGGCCGCGGGGTGTCGGCCCGGGTTGTGTCCCTCCCGAGTTGGTTCCGGTTCTTCGACCAGCCCGCCGACTACCGGACCGAAGTGCTGGGCGAGGGGATTCCGCGGGTCAGCGTGGAAGCCGGAGCGACTTTCGGCTGGGAACGGATCGTCGGGGCTGACGGGTTGATGATCGGCGTGGACCACTTCGGGGCGAGTGCTCCGGCGGGCGTCATAGCCGAAAAGCTCGGTCTCACCGCGGCCGCTGTCGCCGACCGAGTCGCCGCCTGGCTGCCGTGACGTTCGATCCGGTCCTGCTGCTCTCGATGTGGGCGGCGGGACTTGCAGCTTGTGCCGCCCTGGTGGCCTGGTGGAAGGTGTCGCGGACCGGGTACCTGTGGTTGGCCGCTGCTGTGGTGGTGCTGGTGGGTCTCGCGGCCGGTCTGGCCGACGGGGTGGCCGCGGTCGGCATCGGACTCGCCGTGCTGGGAGGCCTCGCCGCGAAGCGGCCGCCGCTGGCGGGTGCGGCTTTCGCCGCTTCGGCGGTGGCGTTTCTCGTCGTCGGCCTGGAGCGGGACTCGTTGCTGCCGGTGCTGGCGGGGTCGGCCGCGCTGGGGGGAATCACCGCCGAGATGCTGCTGGGTCACTGGTACCTGGTCGACCCGAAGCTCCCCCGCTGGGCGCTGCGTCGCCTCGACGTGATCGGCGGACTCGGCGTTGTCGCCGAGATCGCGGTGGCGGTGGCGTCGGGCTCCCTTCGCTCGCCGGCGACGCTGTTGGGTCTGGCGTATCTGATGCTGGCGGCGCTGACCCTGCTCTTGACGGTCGGCGTCTGGTACTCGCTGAAGGAGAAGGGCTACGAGGGTGTGATGGCCGCCACCGGCCTGTCCTACCTCGCCACCCTCACCGTCCTCGGCACCACCTTCCTCGCCCGAACCTGACCCGTTTCTTAGCGAACCAGCGACACAAAAACGTGTCACTTCGCGTGGCGAAAGCCCCGGGTCACCGTTTCACCACGCCAGTCCTCATGTTTTTCACCACGCGAAACGTCATGTTTTTGTGTCGCTCATTCGCTAAGAACGCGGTGTGCGGGGGGTGGGTGGGCTTTAGCATCGGGCGGATGCGGCGGCGGATACTCGTGCGGATTTTTCTTCTCGACCTGGCGTCGTTGGTCGTGGGGTTCGTGGCGGCGTCGGTCTACACCTTCGGCGTCGTGTTTCCGTGGACAGCGGGGATCCAATTCCTCCGACCAGGACAGAGCATCGTCCCGCTGCTGGCGACCATGGTCGGCGGCCTGGCGCTCGGGTCGTTCGTCTCGTCGCGAAGCTGGGGGAGCGGGATGCCGCGGCCCACGTACGGCCGTGCCGTTTCCAACGTCACCGCGATGGTGGTGGTGGTCGCGCTCGCCGAGTTCTTCGTCCGCGACCAGTTTTATTACTCCCGGACGTACGTGGCGGCGGCGGCGGTCGTCACCTTCGGCGCGGCGCTCCTCCACCGGGCCATCGCCCGGGCCCGGCCGTGGAACGAGCCGGTGGCGCTCATCACTCACGAAAAGCAGCTGGTCGAGGATCTGCACGGTGCTCCTCACATCACCGTCGTTGAGGTTCTCGACCCGGAGTCCCAGGGGCCGTCCGGACCGCTGCCGCACGGCACCACGTTGGCGTTGGACCTTCGGGCGGTGCTGTCCGACCAGATGGCGCAGTTCATTTCGTCGTCGAACCTGGCCGGCTTTCGCATCCGGCCGCTCGTCGACGTCTACGAAGAGCACACCGGCCGGCTGGCCATCGTCCACCTCGCCGAAGGCTGGGAGCTGCAGACGCCGGTCCAAGCGTCGAAGACGTTCCAGTCGGCAAAGCGCGTGGTCGACGCCACGCTCACGGTGCTGGCGGCGCCGTTGGCGCTGGTGCTGGGCGTCCTCGTCTGGGTGGCGGTGCGTCTCGACTCGAAGGGTCCGGCGATCTTCCGCCAGATCCGGGTGGGCCGTGGCGGGCGCCACTTCACGCTCTACAAGTTCCGCACGATGATCAACGGCGCCGACGACGGGGGAGCGCAGTTCGCGACAATCGGGGACCCTCGTCTGACCAGTGTGGGTCGGGTGCTGAGGAAGGTCCGCATGGACGAGCTGCCCCAGCTGTGGAACGTCTTGAAGGGCGATCTCAGCCTCGTCGGGCCTCGTCCCGAACAGCCCATTTTCGTCGAGCAGTTCTCGAGATCGATCCCCTTCTACGACCACCGCCACCTGATCCGCCCGGGCCTGACCGGATGGGCACAGGTCAGCTACGGCTATGCCGACGACGAGGCGGACACCATCGAGAAGCTCACGTACGACCTGTACTACGTCAAGCACATGTCGCCCTGGCTCGACCTCAACATCTTCGGCCGATCGGTGTGGACTGTCCTGTCCGGTTTCGGCGCTCGGTAGCAGCGACCTCTCAGCCCACCGCCGTGGTGATCGTGAGGATTTCGTCGACGTCGTATTCGAGGGCGGTCGAGGTGGGCGGCACGGGGATGGCGAACCAGGGCCCTCGGTCGACCCGGTATCGGGCGGCCCACACGTACGACACGGTCAACTCGTAGGCGCTGAACGTGGGATGACAGCGCGGTCCTCCTGGGACGGCACAGGTCTTGGTCACGTATTCGTGGCTGAAGCCGCCGTCCGGCCAACCCGTCAGCAGGCCGAACGCAGACGCGGGCACCGTCACGCTCGCTCCGTCACCCCAGTCGATCTCGATCGCCTCGACGAATGTCTCGACGTCGAGCCTGATCCCCGATTGGGGCGACACGAGCGACGCCGACCACGGCGGTGGTGGGGTCTCGGCGACGAACACGTCCATCCCGGTCACCCCCGCCCCGGCGGGCGGATCGACCACAGCCGTCGGCCGCGGGTGGTCGTAGCGCGCAAGTAACTCGTAGGCGTCGAGCAGTGCGGTGGGCGCCTCGGATGGTTCGGACGTGCACACCGGGTAGGTGACGTCGACGATCAGCGGCCCACCCGTCGCGCCGTCCGGATCGATGCCGAGAGTGGCCCTCCCGTCGTCGTCGACGCCGAGGAGGACCCATTCCGAGTCACGCGACGTCCAGTACCAGCACAGGCCGTTGCCGTCGGATCCGACCTGGGGGCTGAGGACGACCGGCACCTGACTGGCACGCCCGTATTCGTACGTCTCGGACTGGCCCGCCAGCCGGCATCGGGTGGTGTGCATCGCCCCGCTGTCGTCGCGGTCGTCGGACTCACTCCAGCAGGTCCAGGTCTCGGCCGCCTCCGCCCCCAGGGGCAAGACCGCAACCAGGAAGAGGGTCAGCGCCGCGACATGTGATCGCATGCGACCAGCCACAGTTCTTGTTCGTACTCGTACGAGATCGCCCGCCCCCAGCCGTCGCCCACGCGGAAGAAGACGTCCACGGCAGCCATCACCTCGTCCGTTGCCACGAACGAGCGGAAGTCGATGTCGGCGGACACCACCAAACAGTCCGCCCTGTCGAGCAGCACGTTCTTCACGTCGACGCCGATGGCATCTCGGGTGGGTACGGCTGTGAACTCGAGCCGGTCGAAGCCCCCGATTCCTTGTTCGAGAACCGCTTGGCTTCCGGCGATGCGGTCGATCGTGTCTACGTCGTGGCGGTAGAGCCCGTCGAACCAGCCGTAGTAGAAGTCACGCAGGATCTCTTCGATCTCGGCGTCGCGGTCGCCGGGCGCAGCCGTCGTGGTGGTGGTCGCCACTGTCGTCGTGGTCGTTGGGATCGACTCGACCACCTCCGCAGGCGGCAGAGCCACCACAGCCTGTTCGGGGGGTCGCAGTGCGAGCAGGGTGAGCGCCGCCAGTGCGACGACGATGACGAGTGCGACTCCATGTCGCGTCCGGTTCATTCCGAGCCTCCAGGTCCGTCCGTGGACCCTTGACACCGTACGCGAAGTTCCGCCGAGTTCCAGCGCCCTTTGTGGCATCGCCGACCTCTACGCTCCGGTTCTCGTCGAACCGGGAGTTCGTGTGGACAGCGGGAACACCGCCTGGGTGCTGACGGCGACGGCGTTGGTGTTCTTCATGACACCGGGCCTCGCCCTGTTCTACGGAGGCATGGTGCGGGCCAAGCACACCCTGAACATGCTGATGATGAACTTCTTCACGATCCCGATCGTCACGGTGATCTGGGTGGTGGTCGGCTATTCGCTGGCTTTCGATGACACCGTCGGCGGGGTGATCGGCGGTCTCGACAAGCTCGGTCTGGCCGGCGTCGGCGACGACGAACTGCTTTTCGTCGCCTTCCAGATGATGTTCGCCATCATCACCCCGGCGCTCATCTCGGGTGCGGTGGCGGACCGGATGAAGTTCTCGGCCTGGGTGCGTTCATGGCTGCGTGGGCGCTGCTGGTCTATCCGTTCGCCGCCCACTGGGGTTTCGCCGAAGGCGGATGGCTCTTCGCGTGGGGAGCGCGCGACTTCGCCGGCGGGCTGGTGATCCACATCAATGCCGGTGTCGCCGCCTACGCCCTCGTCCGGGTCCTCGGACCGCGGCGCGGTTTCGGGACCGACAACATGCGTCCGCACTCCCTCCCGCTCACGCTGATCGGCACCGCCATCCTCTGGTTCGGGTGGTTCGGGTTCAACGCAGGCTCGGCCTTCGCCGCCGACGGAAACGCCATCCGCGCCCTGGTCACCACTCAGATCGGCGCGTCGCTGGGCGCACTGGGCTGGGTTGTCTTCGAGTGGCGCCGCACCGGCAAGCCGACGTTGCTGGGTGCGGCCTCGGGTGCCGTCGCCGGCCTGGTCGGAATCACGCCGGCCGCCGGGTTCGTCGGCCCGCTGGCGGCGATCGTCATCGGCGGCGCGGCCGGCGTCGCCTGTTTCTTCGCCATCTCGCTGAAGACCCGCTTTGGCTTCGACGACTCCCTCGACGTGGTCGGCATCCACATGGTGGGCGGGATCGTCGGTTCGCTGCTGACGGGGGTCTTCGCCTCCAGCGCGCTCAATCCGGGAGTCAGCGACGGTCTGGTTTACGGGGGAGTGGGTTTCTTCGGCAAGCAGTTCGTCGGCGTGCTGGCGATCCTGGCGTTCAGCTTCGTGGCCTCGACGATCCTGGCGAAAGTGGTCGATGCCACCATCGGTCTGAGGGTTTCCGAGCGCGAAGAGCTCGAAGGACTGGACATCACCCAGCACGACGAACGTGCCTACGGAACCGAGTGAGGGGACTGACGTGAAACTGATCATCGCCTACATCAAGCCCTTCAAACTCGACGAGGTGAAGGAGCGGCTGCGCACGATCGGGGTGACGGGAATCTCGGTGAGCGAGATCCGCGGGTTCGGACGACAGGGTGGGCAGACCGAGGTGTACCGGGGGGCCGAATACGCCGTCGACTTCCTCCCGAAGCTGCGGGTGGAGGTGCTCGTCACCTCGGACATGGCTGCGTCGGTCGTGCGGGCCATCGAGGAATCGGCTCGAACCGGGGAGATCGGCGACGGCAAGGTGGCCGTGCTCCCGGTCGAAGACGTCGTCCGGATCCGCACCGGTGAGAGGGGTGCCGACGCGCTGTGATCGGCGCGGTCGAGCCGTTCGTCTCGTTTCGGGATCGTCTGATCTCCGACGGCTGGGTGAGCGGAGCCGAGAGCGAGCTGGCGGCACGACTCGACGGTGTCGTGATCGCGCTCGCCGGCGACGTGGGCCAGGGCACCGCGGTGGTCGCCACCGGTGGCTTCGGCCGGGGCGTGATGGCAGTGCATTCCGATGTGGACCTGATGTTCCTCCACGCCGGCGGTGGCGAGGACGACCTGGCCCGGCGGGTGCTGCGCCCGCTGTGGGACGCCCGGCTCAAGGTGGGCCATCTCAGCCACACCCCGAAGTCGGCGAGGATCTTTGCCGGCACGCGGCTCGATGCCGTGTCCACCTTCCTCTCGGCCCGTTTCCTGTGTGGCGACGCCGAGGTTTTCGCCGACTTCCGGGCCCGGTTCACGAAGCTGTTGGAGAAGGAGCACGCCCGAATCGTCGATGCGATGGCGGCCGAGGAGCGCCGCCGCCGGGAGGAAGAGCCGTACCGGCTGATGGCCGCGGACCTGAAGAACGGGCGGGGCGGACTTCGTACGCTCGACATGGTCGATTGGCGGCGCCGGCTGTTCGAGGCCCATTCAGCCCAGGCACCGGCCTTGTCGGCCGACGACCACGCGCTGCGTGTGGCCCTGACCCGGGTGCGCAGCGCGGTGCACGTGGCGGCGGGGCGGACGCACGACACCTTCGACTTCGAGCTGCGTCAGCAGGCGGCTGGCTGGCTGGGATGTTCGGTCCGCCAGCTGGGTGCTGAGATCCTCGGGCTGCGTTCGAGCGTCGAGCGAATGGTCGATTCCACGTGGTCTGCTGTCGCCCGCCCTCCGCATCCGGCCGATTTTCCGCAGTCATTGCGTCCGCCCAACCGGGGTGAGTCGGTCGCCTGGTTCGACCTGGCCCCGGCTGCGATCCGGCGGCTGTGCGACGAGCCTCATGTGGTGGCGTTCCACCGCCATCCGGTCGGCGACCACACCCTGGCGGCGGTCGATTTGGCATGGCTGGTGGTGGATGGGGCTATGGACGATCCGGTGGCGGCCGAAGCGGTGGCGAGCGTCGACCGTCCCGAGCGGCTGGCCGTCGCCGCCCTGTTGCACGACATCGGCAAGGGACCCGACGGAGACCATTCGCGCCTGGGTGCAACGCTCGTGGCAGACCTGTGCCGCGAACTCGCCGTTTCCGAGGGCGATGTCCCGCTGTATCGAAGGCTGGTGGAGCACCATTTGCTGCTGGCCGATCTCGCCACCCGCTTCGACATCGACGATCCCGCGGTGATCGGCTGGGCTGCCGACCGCATCCCCGACGCCGAGTCACTCCGGTTCCTGCTGTTGTTGACGACGGTCGACTCGATGGCGGCCGGTCCCGACGTGTGGACGCCGTGGCGGGCCGAGCTGGTTCGTCGGGCGTTCCGACGGCTGGAACGTGAGCTGGTACGCCGCAGCCTGCCCGACGACGCCCAGCTGTCGGTCCTGGCCGATTCCGTGGTTACGGCCGCCGACGGGGAGTTCGAGCTGCTGGCGGCGCGAACCCACATCGCCGGTTTTGGCCCGGCGTATCGACGGGCGCACTCGCCGGAGCTGATCGTCGAGCACATGCGGCTGGCGTTCGAACCGCTGGGTCCGGGTGGAGGCACGGTCCGGATGCGACTGGGACTCCCGGCGAGGATGATCGTCACGGCGACGGACCGGCCGCGGCTTGCCGTCGACATCGCCGCCGTGCTGGCTGCCAACCGCATGTCGATCACAGATGCCCGTTTCGCCACCCGGCTCGACGGCCAGGTCTTCGACACCTTCGAGATGGTCGACGCCAACGGCGGGGCGGCCTCGGAGACCACTCTCGAACGCGTCCACGCCGACGTCGTCCGGGTGCTGCGCGGTGCCCTCGACCCTGCCAAAGCGCTGGAAGAGAAGCAGCGGGCCTACCGCGACACCGGCCGCAAGGCGGTGCCAGTGCACGTGTCGGTGACCCGCAGCGACGACGGGGGCGGCAGCGTCGAAGTCGAGGCCGGGGACCGGATCGGACTCCTGCGCGACCTGTGCCTGGTCTTCGACGGCTTCGGCATGCCCATCCTCCGGGCTCGGATCGACACCCGGGCCGGGGTGGCCTACGACACCTTTCAGGTCGCTCGCCTGCCGGTGGAGATCGAGCCGCTGGTCGACTCGCTCGGCACCGCCGCCGGCGGCTGACACCCGGCGGTGTGACAGCCCGATACCCTGGCCCGGGTGCACCGACTCTTGCGGGTGATACCCGATCCGCTCAAGCGCGCCGTGAGGCATCTTCCGTTCGCCGACCATCTCCGGACCCTGGTCAGCGGGCGGCCGCGACCCTCCGAGACCGTCCCCGGTGCTCTCCGCCCGGTCGTCTACCCGCCCACCTGGCTGCGCTGGGACGAGATGAAACAGCGTCCCCAGTTCATCCTGGAAGCCTTCGCCAAGGCCGGCCACGACGTCTTCTTCGTCGACACGTCCGAACCGGCAGTCCGCCGCACCGAGCACGTGACCATCGTTCCCAGCCTGCGCCACGTGCCCGGCAGCAGCCCGATCCTGTATGTGCATTTCGCCCCGATCCGCCACGTGTTCGACCGGTTCGAGGATCCGGTGATCGTCTACGACGTCCTCGACGACCTGTCGATCTACGACGACGAGGAGGACGGCCTGCCCGAAGGGCGCCGGGTCCGAGCTCATCACGCCTTTGTCATGGCTCGGGCGGACGTGGCGATGGTCTCCAACGGCGTGCTCTTCGAGCGTCACCGGGCCGAGCGGGCGGACCTGGTCCGGGTGGAGAACGGTGTCGATGTCGCGGCGTTCTCGGCTGAGACGTCTCGCCCGGACGATCTCCCCCCGGGCGCCGTCGTCGGATACCACGGGATGATCTCGACCTGGTTCGACTTCGACCTGCTCGACGGAGTGGCCGCGGCCCGGCCGGATTGGACCTTGGTCCTGGTCGGCCCCGTCGATGACCGCGTCCGGTCCCGGCTCGAACAGAGCATCGCCGCGGCGAACGTGGTGTGGCTGGGGGAGCGGCCCAGTCGTGAAATGCCGGCGTACGCATCGGCCTTCGACGTTGGCGTGATCTGGTTCAGGATCGATCCGATGACCGAGGGCGTGACGCCTCTCAAGATGTTCGAATACCTCGCCGCCGGGACCCCGTGTGTGTCGACGCCTCTACCCGCCGCCGTCGCCACCGACGGGGTGACCACCGCGGCGACGGCCTCCGAACTCGTGGTGGCGATCGATCAGGCGATGTCCGAGGACCCGGCCCGCATTCGGCGTATCGGTTCCGGTCATGACTGGACGACTCGACTGGAACCGGTCTTGGAACGCCTCGACGCCGCCGGACGCCGTCGCTACTGATTCAGCTGGTGAGGGCCCGCTTGCGGGCGAGAGCGTCGATGAGAGTGCCGGCCCGCATCTCCCAGGTGTTCGCCCGCGCCGTCCGCCGCAACAGCGCCAGATGTTCGGGGTCGTGGCGCAGTTTGGCGGCCAGGCGCAACTTGGCGACGTAGTCGTCGGCGTCCTGGGCCACCAGCACCGCCTCGTAACGGGCGCATTCCCGCAGCGCCGGGGTCACCACGGGCCGCTCGCCGGCGAAGTACTCGAAGAGTTTCAACGGTGAGACGGCGTGGGTGACCTCGTTGACGACGAACGGGATGGTGGCGATGTCGAAGACGTGGAGGTAGGCGGGCAGGTCGTTGTAGTCCTTGACCCCCAGCCAGCGGACGTTGGGCCGGTCGAAGACATGCAGGTGCTGTTTGACCGAGGCGTCGTATTCGGGCCCGATGAACACGAACTCGAAGTCGGGAAGGGCGTCGGCGGCGTGGGCGATGAGGTCGAAGTCGACCCACTCGGCAATCGCCCCGTAGTACCCGACGATCGGCCGGTCGCCTCCGGCGATGTCGGCGACGTCATCCGGCGGCGGTCCCGGTTCGTGGTTGGCGAAATGGCGGTAGTCGACGCCGTTGGGACAGATGATGGCGTCGGAACGCACCTCTTTGACCTTGTCCACCAGGTCATAAGCGGTCCCGACCACCAGTTCGGCTTCACGTACGGCGTCTGCGTACCAGCGGCGCAAGTTCTCGATCGTGTGGGCGGCGGTGAAGACTTCGAGTTCGTCGATGTGTTCGAAGACGACGGCGGCGTCCTTGAGATGCCGGGTCCAGGCGAAGTTGTAGACATAGGAGACGGTCACCGGATGGGGGATCGCCTCGAGCAGATCGGTCATGCCCCACGGGATGGCCATCAGGTAGATCCGCTCGGCCACCTTTTCGAGGCCCATCACCCCCTCGTTGTTGATGTGGTCCAGGCCGTAGAAGACCAGATATCCCATCTTGGCGTAGGCGAGCGCCATCTGCTGGGGGCGTTGGAAAAGCGAGACCTTCCAGCCGATCGAGGGCGGATAGACCACCACTCCCGGGACCTCGGGGTGTTCGGCCAGGGCACGTTCGATCTGATGCTGGATCTGGGCGCGGAGGGTGGGATCGCCCCCCTTGATGGGTTCGGTGTCGACTTCTTCGGGTGGGGCGAGCTTGGCGAAGACCGGTCGCAGCGGCCCGGGGGCGTGATGGGCCGCCTTGCGGCTGAAGGTGCGCACCCCTTCCCGGCCCTTCCAGTAGCTGTCGACGACTTTGAAGGCCCGGCTGTTGATGAGCGTCTGCTTCTGGTCTTCGATCTGGCCGGCCAAGAGCACCGCCTGTTCGTGGGCGATGTTCACCATCGTGTGGTCGTGTTGCAGTTGGCGCAGATCGGCTTCGAGCCCGGCCTGTTCCCGGACCCTGGTGAAGACCAGATCGATCATGGCATCGGAGGTCTCGGGGTCGATGGCTGGCACCGTGTGGGGGCCGACCAGCACGCTCTGGTTCTTGGACGCCTCGGCGGCGAGCCGGGCGAGGACATTGTCACCGACCGGGCCGGCCGCCAGTGCCGCCTCGACCTTGGCGACCAGTGCGTCGGCGTCGAGCGCGTCGACGTCGAGCACGTGGTCTTCCCGGCCGGCGATCGTGGCGGCGTCAGCCACCTTCGGGTCGTAGGCGAGGGCGACGAACGGGGTCCGGGTGCGGGCGGCGAAGACGACTGAGTGCATTCGCATGGCGATGGCGACATCGCCCGACCCGAGGATCGCCATGCGCTCGTCGGGTGTGTAGCCGCCGCGGATGATGGCCGTGCGCTCCCGGCGTTCCATGCGGGTGACGATCCCGAGGGAGGCGATGGCGTCGTCCTCGTTGCGATGCGGCGAAGCCTGGAACGGGACGAAGATCACCCGGGCGTCGTGGCTCTCGATCAGCCGATCGAGGGCCTTGGCCAACTCCCCGGCGTGACCGTTGTCCTTCCACGGTCGAAGGGCGACCGTGATCGTGAAGTCGGCCTGCGGGACCTCTTCGAGTGCGAAGACCCCAGGGACGATGTCGGCCGACGCCGGATCGAGACGCCAAACCGGGTCGACGGTGCGGACGATGTCGCCGGTGGGGACCCCGATACGCTCGACCACCTGCAGCGACCGCTCGTCGCGGATAGCGGTCTTCGAGGAGCGGGTGAGCGCGATGCGGGTGTAGCGAGCGCCGTCCTCGGTGAGGATCGGGCCGACTCCCATCCCGTAGACGACGAGCGGCGTCAGTGTCATGGCCGCCAGCAGGGCAAAGCCGCCGTAGTAGCCGATGCTGCCGTGTCGGGCGGTGAGGATCTTCTCGGGCTCGACCCCGTCGTAGTCCTGGAAGAGGCCTCCACCGCCGAGGACCATCAGATCGGCCTGGCGGGCGGCCTCGACGATGTCGGCGACCTCTTGCCAGTGGATCCCCACCGCGCCGTGGTCGCCCCGGATGTCATCGGGCGATCCGGCCAGGACGGTGATCGTCGCCGCCGGGTAGGTCGTCCGGATGTCGTCGAGCAGAACCGACAGGATCGCCTCGTCACCGGTGTTGGCGAAGCCGTAGTAACCGCAGACGAGGATGTTCTCTGGTGAAGCCATGGAGGCGGCGAGTGTACCGGTGGGTACCCTGCCGCCCACCATGGCGGGTTTTGTGTGCATCTACTACGGGAATACGGGCAGTTCCTGGTTGGTCGACGCCCTCGACGGATCCTCCGCGGTCTGGGTTCCCGGGTTCGAACCGATCGAACACTGGGCGTGGCAAGCGCCGACTGAGGAGCGGCTGGCGTGGCTCGAGACGCTGTTCACGCCGCCGGAGGATCGCCGCGGTGATGAGTTTCGTGAGTGGTTGGAGGCCCTGCATCGTTCCCCGCAGGCGACCCAGGATCCGGTCGACCGCGACTTCACGCTCACCGGACTCAAGATGGCCGACCTGGCTGTCGTCGACCCTGATGCGCTGATCGACGTGATCAAACGAACCGATTCCAAGGTGATCCACCTCGTCCGCAACAACCGTCTGAAGCACGCCCTATCGATGTACCGCTATCACGACGAGGCGAAGTCCCAGTTCCACGGCAAGGACAACTACACCGCCACCAAGGTCGATTCGACCCTATTCAAGAAGTGGCTCAAAGAATCCGAGCGCCTCCACACCCAGGGCGTCCGCCTGGGCGAGCTCCTCGACGAACGTCTCGGCTCGCACCGGGTGACCCACCTCGCCTACGAAGACTTCACCGACGCACCCGGCAAAGAAGCCACCCTCGCCCACCTCGCAAAGTTCCTCGGCATCCCCCCCGAGTTCGGAGACGGCAGCTTCATCAAAGCCACGCCCGACTCCCTGAAAACCGCCATCGCCAACTACCGCACCTTCTACTTCCGCTACCGCTTCACCCCCTACGCCCCCCACCTCGACTGACCGCGCATCGCGTTCTCTCCCCCGCCGGGCGAGATGTCCACGCCGCATAGCGGCGTGGACAGAGGGGGTTCCCCGACCAAGCAGCGCAATGTGCAGGATCGCGTCCCGGTTAGCCTCGCGGACCGATCATGACTGCCGTTGCCGACCTTCCCGTCTACGACTCGTCTCAGCCCCGCACCCCTCTCGTCACCGAGCTTCAGAACTTCTGGCGCTACCGGCGGCTGATCCGGTTGTTGGTGGCCCGGGACCTGACGACCCGTTACAAACGGTCGGTCCTCGGCGTGTGGTGGACCCTGCTCAACCCGCTGCTCACAGCCGCGGTCATGTACCTGGTGTTCGGTGTGGCGATCGGCGGCCGTTTCGGCGAGACCGACGAGCCCTATGTCGTCTATCTCCTTGCGGGCGTGCTCTTCATGGTCTTCTTCGGCCAGGGGATGTTGTCGACGGCCAGTTCGATCGCCGGCGCCAAGGCGATCCTCTCCAAGGTCTATGTCCCAGCCGAGGTCTTCGCCTTCGCCACGGCTGTGGCCGCCCTGGCCAACTTCGGTTTCAGCCTCTTCCCGCTGTTGCTGGCCCAACTGCTCACCGGTATCGGCGTCCCCTGGACCGCGGTCTTCGTGGTGGTCCCGGTGCTGGCGATGCTGGCGCTCGTGATCGGCTCGGGGATGATGATCGCCGCCGCCGCGGTCTACTTCTATGACGTGTTGGATCTGACTCGGGTCTTCGTCCAACTCCTCCAGTACCTGACCCCGGTCTTCTACCCGTTGTCGTTCATCCCCGCCGAGTGGCTAGGCCTGTACAAGACCAACCCACTGTTCTCGTACCTCGACAACTTCCGCAACGTGATGTACCGGGGCGAGTTCGGCCCCGCCTGGCAATGGTGGTACATGGTCATCACCGCGGTTCTCGTGCTGATGATCGGGGTCTGGGCGTTTTCGAAGTCGTGGCGGACCCTGGCGATGCAGCTGTGACCACGGCCGAGTCTCAACCCCTGATCGAGGTCGACAACGTCTCTCTCGCCTACACGCTGAATCGCGACCGGGCGGGCACGGTCAAGGAGTTCGCCTTCCAGCTATTGAAGCGCCAGATCACCGCCGAGAAGTTCCTCGCCGTCGACGACGTGTCCTTCCGTGTGAACCGAGGAGAGACGGTGGCGATGATCGGCCGCAACGGGGCTGGGAAGACCACGATCATGAAGGTGGTGGCCCGGGTGCTGCCGCCCACCGACGGCCGGGTGGTGGTGCGGGGGGTGGTGGCGCCGATGATCGCCCTCGGGGCCGGCTTCAACAACGAGTTGAACGCCATCGAGAACATCGTCTTGTTCGGGACCCTGCTGGGTCGGGATCCCGACGACATGCTGGACAGGGCCCACGACATCGGCGAATGGGCCGAACTCACCGACTTCATGGACGTTCCCATCCGCTCGTATTCGTCGGGGATGATGGCCCGCCTCGGTTTCGCCGTGGCTGCCGACGTCGACCCCGATGTGATGGTGGTCGACGAGGTGCTGTCGGTGGGCGACGAGTCCTTTCAGCGCAAGTCCTTCGAGAAGATGCAGTCGCTGATGGCGGGGGGGACGGCGGTGCTGTTGGTCAGCCACGTCCTCGACAAGGTGTTGGAGGTGGCAGATCGGGTGATCTGGCTGCAGAAGGGGCGCATCCAGATGGAGGGCGATCCCGAAGAAGTGGTCGAGGCGTACCGCGAATCATTTGGCTGATCCGGAGTAACGCGCCACCCTGTCACCCGTCAATCCACACTGTGAACGGACTACGGTTCTGTTGACAGTACGTAGTGGAGGTTCCGACTGACGCATCGGGCCTGTGGGGGACTCTCCGAGTTCCCAGCCCCTCGATGCGTGATCGGCAGCCTTGACTACGCGTACCGCCGGGACGAACCCGGCAAGCAAGCAAGCAAACGAAAGGGAGGGCATAGTGCCGAAATCGGTACTTTCCCGTCGGCGTTCATTCGTCGCACGATTCCTGGCTCTCGCGATGGTCGCCAGTCTCATGGTGATCGGAGCGGCGCCGGCATCGGCCGCGATAGTGGATACGTCGGGTTCCTGTCCTGCGTCGATTCCGGCCGCAGGGTTCACAGACATTGGCGCGTTGGACGCCACCACGCAGCACGCCATCAACTGTTTGGCGTTCTACGACATCACGAAGGGCACGTCGGCGACGACGTTCAGCCCCAACGGTCAAGTGGAGCGTTGGCAGATGGCGCTGTTCCTGGCTCGCCAGGCTGTGGCGCACGGCATCACGATGCCGAGTGGCGCCCATCAGGGCTTCAACGACATCGCCGGCCTCAACGCTGAGACCCAGACCGCGATCAACCAACTCGCCCAACTCGATATCACCAAGGGTACGAGCGCGACGACGTTCGACCCGAGCGGTATCGTCACGCGTTGGCAGATGGCGCTGTTCCTGACTCGCCTCGTGACGGCAGATGGAATCGCGCTGCCAAGCGGAGCCCCTCAGGGCTACACCGACCTCGGAGGTCTGTCGGCTGAGGCAGTTCTGGCAATCAACCAGGTGACGCAGCTCGGCATCGCCGAGGGCATTGGCGGCGGGCAGTTCGCTCCGTTCGCCAACACCCTGCGCTGGCAGATGGCTCTGTTCCTGACTCGCACCCTGGCGGTTGGCAATGTTCAGCCGACAGCGCTGCGCGTGACGATCACGCCGTCTGATGCTGTCACCCTGGGTTCAGGCCAGGCTCGCACCTACACGGCCACCTTCCGGAACGCAGACGGCTCGGCCTACACGGCCCAGGTCGGCATCCGGATCCTGGACGTGTCCAACGGTGCTCCGGTGTACAACACCGTTGCTGACGGCAACACCGAATTCGAGGCGGGTACCGATGGCATCGTCGCCGGCACCGAGCTCTTCGTCGGGTTCCCCGGGCCCAACGGCGCAGTGACGTTCACCATCCGTAACACGGTGGCCGAGAATGTCGTTGTGCTTGCGTGGCAGGACACCAACGGTGACGGCGGCTATGGGAACGCCCTGCCGACCGAGCCGTTCGCGGTGACCGCGGTGCAGACGTTCTCCGCCGTGGCGGCACCTGCTGCCACCAGCGGATCCACCGTCGGCATGGTCGTGGCTAGCACCATCAAGGCGAACAACACGTTCGCCGCAGGTGTCGCGGGTCAGAACTGCGGTAACGGTTTGGGTGCGAACTGCACGTTCACCTACGACGCCAATGACATCTTCCAGATCGGCGCGGTCGCTGCCACGCTGGCCGATTTCGAAGCTGCATTGAGCGCCGCCGACGTGATCAACATCACGTATTTCGCGGCGGCGGATGGACAGTCGACGTTCAACATCACGACCGACAACGTGGCACCGCTCACGGTTACGGCGCCTTCGGCTGCCGTGACGGTCGATGCGGCTACGTTCACCATCACCGGTAGAGCCGATCCCGGCGCTTCGGTGCGTGTCCACGTCGACCTGAACAACGACGGTGACGGGACGGGTGCCGGTGAGGGTGTTGTCCAGACAGTGACGGCGTCCGAGGACGGCGCGTACTCCGCACAGGTCAGCCTGACCCAGAATGCTGCCAACAACTTTGTTGTTAGACAGCTTCCGGTGGACGGTGTCCTGTCGGCGTTCGTCAACGTTCCGACGATCACCGAGGGTCCGAATGTCGCGGCGAAGATCAGTAGCACTACTGGTGCGAATGCCGGCACAGGCGGCATCCTCGATCCGAGCGACACGATCACCATCGTGTTTGACGAAGCTGTGACGGGAGTTGGCGCCAACGACACCATCAGCATCGCTGACCAGGACGGCTCTATCGCCACCCTGACGTGTGGTGGGAACGTCACCTGCTCGCTGAGCGGTGATGGCTTGACGTTGACCCTGGTGGTCCAGTCGCTCATCTTCGCGACCGGTGGGACCACGGCCGGGATCCAAATCCCAGCGCAGATCACAGCCGTGTCCGGGTTCCAGGGCGCCGATGGCCTAGCCATCAACGTTGCTGGTAGCGCCGGAGGTGCGATCTTCGGTGGCTTCTGATCAGAAGTGAGCTGACCTGACTTAAGGTCAGACAACCGAAAGGGCCCCGGCTTCGGCCGGGGCCCTTTCTTCGCGTTCCTGGCCAAGTACGCAAGTTCTCTGGTGACCCGCCGACGGACACTGCAGTGGCTCCGGTTGGGGGACTTCTCCCGGAGCAAGGAAGCGAACAAAGGAGACAAGGATGTCCCACCGGAGCACCAACGTCCGCAACAGGACCGTCGGATTACTCGTCGTTGCGATGATCGCCACGCTGCTCGGCGTAGCACCAGCGGCGGCCGTCGTCGACACGTCGTTCTCGTGTCCGGCGACCATGCAATCAGCCGGGTTCATCGACACGGCTTCGTACGACGCCACCACCCGCCGGGCGATCGACTGTCTGGCGGTTCACGACATCACCAAGGGGACCAGCGCCACCACCTTCACCCCGGGTGGCACCGTCCCCCGCTGGCAGATGGCGCTCTTCCTGGTGCGCCAGGCGAAAGCCCACGGCATGGAGATCCCGGTCGCTGTCGACCAGGGATTCACGGACCTCGCCGGCCTGTCGCCTGAGGCCCGGACCGCCGTCAACCAGCTGGCCCAACTCGGCATCACGCTCGGCACCGGCCCCGGCACCTTCTCGCCCAACCAGGACGTGACCCGCTGGCAGATGGCGCTGTTCATCACCCGCCTGCTGGCAGGATCCGGAGTGGCGGTGCCCGCCGCCACCGATCAGGGCTTTGCCGACCTCGCCGACATGTCAGTGCCTGCTCGGGCGGCGATCGACCAGCTCGCTATCCTCGGCATCGCCGAAGGCACCAGTGCCACCACGTTCAACCCCAAGGCGACCACCCTCCGCTGGCACATGGCGCTCTTCCTCACCCGGGCCCTCGCGGTCGGCGGGGTGCTTCCCCCCGGCACCAAGGCGCTCGAGGTGACCCCGCAGACCCACGCATTCCTCGACTTCAAGGGGACCACCGTCTCACGTCAGTACAGCGTGGCGGTGTCGATGCTGGGACCGTTCAGCATCGAGTTGTGGCCCGCCTCGGCGATCAGGACCAACGGCACCTTCCAGTCGACCTCGGCCGGAACGATCGCCAATTGCGACATCACCCTCGTCGACGGCGTCGCC
>DATKEC010000042.1:0-56819 GCA_035544575.1 Acidimicrobiia bacterium | reverse complement strand
ACCCGAAGCCGAGTGAGCTATCCATGGGCAGGGTGAAGCGAGGGTAAGACCTCGTGGAGGCCCGAACCCACCAAGGTTGAAAACTTGGGGGATGACCTGTGGATAGGGGTGAAAGGCCAAACAAACTCGGCGATAGCTGGTTCTCCCCGAAATAGCTTTAGGGCTAGCGTCACGCGTTTCGCATTGGGGGTAGAGCACTGATTGGGCTAGGGGGCCAACAAGCTTACCGAACTCAGTCAAACTCCGAATCCCAATGTGCCAGAGCGTGGCAGTCAGTCTACGTGGGATGAGCTTCGTGGACGAAAGGGCAACAGCCCAGATCGCCAGCTAAGGCCCCAAAGTCTGAACTAAGTGGGAAACGATGTGGAATCGCCCAAACAGCCAGGATGTTGGCTTAGAAGCAGCCACCATTTAAAGAGTGCGTAATAGCTCACTGGTCGAGTGATTCTGCGCGGAAAATGTAACGGGGCTCAAGTTCAGCGCCGAAGCTGCGGGCTTCTGCTTTCGAGCAGGAGCGGTAGGGGAGCGTCGTGCAGACAGCGAAGCGGCGGCGTAAGCCAGTCGTGGAGACTGTACGAGTGCGAATGCCGGCATGAGTAGCGAATGAAGAGTGAGAATCTCTTCCGCCGATTGTCCAAGGGTTCCTGGGGAAGGCTCGTCCGCCCAGGGTAAGTCTGGACCTAAGGCGAGGCCGAGAGGCGTAGTCGATGGACAACTGGTTGATATTCCAGTACCACCATATGCGCGCCCAGACCGAATCTCGTGTGCTAAGGAAAGCCCTTCGGGGCCTACCGACCCCGCGGGTACTAGGTCAGCGATGAGGGGACGAGGACAGGTAAGTGAACCCGGGCGTTGGTTGTACCCGGGCGAAGCGTGTAAGCCGAGATCCAGGAAAATCCGGATCTCACAAGGCCCAGGCGTGATCGGGAGCCGCTTCAGGCGAAGTCACCGACCCTATGCCTCCGAGAAAAGCCTCTAGCGAGTTCATATGGTGCCAGTACCCCAAACCGACACAGGTGGACAGGTAGAGAATACCAAGGCGAGCGAGTTAACTCTGGTTAAGGAATTCGGCAAAATCGATCCGTAACTTCGGGAGAAGGATCGCCCCGGTAGGGTGTAGAGCTTCGCGCTCGAAGCCTGAGGGGGCCGCAGTGAATTGACCCAAGCGACTGTTTACTAAAAACACAGCACGATGCTAAGTCGCAAGACGACGTATATCGTGTGACGCCTGCCCGGTGCTGGAAGGTTAAGCGGATGGGTTAGCCGTAAGGCGAAGCTCTGATGTTAAGCCCCAGTAAACGGCGGCCGTAACTATAACGGTCAACCCAACAGGCCGTGGGTAAACCTGGCTATATGCTGGAAACTCCGAGTATCCGACGGTACTCGTTCGAGTCTTGTCTCAGCCTCAACGTAGGTTGGACCGATGTCGAACAGTGACAATCCGATCGGTGCGGACAATCAGCAGGAAACCGAACTCGCAGAGATCGATCCATGGTGGGTCGTAGGATTCGTCGATGGCGAAGGCTGTTTTTCAGTCTCGATCCATCGGAACGAACTGGCACGACCCACGAACGGCTGGCATGTCCAGCCGAGCTTCCATGTGGCTCAACATGTGGACCATGTCGACGCACTCCACGGACTGCAACGCTTCTTCGGATGCGGTGCAGTGCGGACGAAGGGTGCGGCGAATCCGGTGATGGTGTACTCAGTGCACAGCACCAAACAGCTCCTCGAACGGGTGATCCCCGTATTCGAGGCGTACCCTCTGCGAGTCAAGCGTGACGACTTCGCCCGGTTCGTCTTCATCACGAAGGCGATCCGTGAGCGGCGTCATCATCGCCCAGAGATCTTCAGAGAAGTCGTGCTGACCGCCTATGCGATGAACCGCAATGGCACCCAGCGCAAGCGGCCGATCGAAGAGATCCTCTCGGGATCCTCAGAGACTGTACGCCAGGCACCGTAGAGATCGACGGTGAAGATACAGTCCGATCCCTATGGCGACACAGGGAGTCAGACAGAAATGTTCTGGCCGCCAAATGGACTCATTTGGTAGTAACAAGAATGCCTAAGGTAGCGAAATTCCTTGTCGGGTAAGTTCCGACCTGCACGAATGGCGTAACGACTTGGGTACTGTCTCAACCAGAGACTCGGTGAAATTGCAGTGTGAGTAAAGATGCTCACTACCTGCGGCAGGACGGAAAGACCCCGGAACCTTTACTCTAGCTTGACATTGAAGTCTGGCGTTTGATGTGTAGGATAGGTGGGAGACTAGGAAGCAGCGGCGCCAGTCGTTGTGGAGTCAACCTTGAAATACCACCCTTCACTCGACGGCCTTCTAACCTCGGTCCGTTATCCGGATCAGGAACATTGTCTGGTGGGGAGTTTCACTGGGGCGGTGGCCTCCTAAAATGTAACGGAGGCGCCCAAAGGTCACCTCAGTCTGGTCGGCAATCAGACGTTGAGCGTAAATGCACAAGGTGGCTTGACTGCGAGACTTACAAGTCGAGCAGGGACGAAAGTCGGGATTAGTGATCCCATGGTGGCATGTGGGTGCGCCATGGCTCATCGGCTAAAAGGTACTCCGGGGATAACAGGCTTATACCCCCCAAGAGTCCATATCGACGGGGGTGTTTGGCACCTCGATGTCGGCTCGTCGCATCCTGGGGCTGAAGCAGGTCCCAAGGGTCGGGCTGTTCGCCCGTTAAAGCGGCACGCGAGCTGGGTTTAGAACGTCGTGAGACAGTTCGGTCCCTATCCGCCGCAGGCGCAGGAGATTTGAGAGGATCTGTCCCTAGTACGAGAGGACCGGGATGGACGTACCTCTGGTGTGCCAGTTGTTCTGCCAAGAGCACGGCTGGTTGGCTATGTACGGACGGGATAAGCGCTGAAGGCATCTAAGTGCGAAGCCCACCTCGAGATGAGATCTCCCACGGGGTTAACCCGGTAAGGCCCCTGGTAGAAGACCAGGTTGATAGGCCGGACGTGTAATTGCAGTAATGCATTCAGCGGACCGGTACTAATTGGCCGAGGGCTTGGATTTCTAAGAGAGAATTCACGACGAACATGCTCGCTATGGAGTGCTCGGGGTGCCGAGAACTCGAAGATTTGTCCGGTGGCGATAGCGGCGGGGAACCACCCGTTCCCATTCCGAACACGGAAGTGAAACCTGTCAGCGCCGATGGTACTTGGGGGGCGACCCCCTGGGAGAGTAGGTCACCGCCGGGCATCAAATGTGAGAGGATCAATCGTGAGAGGGTCGTGGCATCATTGCCGCGACCCTCTTGTTGTTTCCGGAGGAGTGGAACAGAACCAGCCGACCGACGATCGAGGACACCTGCGATGAGCGACCGTTCCCGCCCCAGTGGGGGCCGCAACCCGAAACGCCGCCCCTCGGGAGACGGCGGCCGACGCCCTCCGTCTCCCGGTTCGGGTCGGCGCGGACCCGGCGGGCGCCCACCGCGTCCCGACGCCGATCGGCCCCCCGCGGGCCGATCGGCCAAGAAGGAGATCACGGCCGGCACCGGGCAGCTGCCGCGGTGGATACGCGACGAGATCCTTCATTCCACGCCGAAGGATCGGCGGGATGCCGCGATCCACGAACTCGAAGCTGGACTGACCGCCTTTGCCGACGAGCGATTCGGCAAAGCGGCCGGCGCGCTCCGGCGTGCCAAGGAACTGGCGCCACGCGCGGCCACAGTACGTGAGATCCTCGGTCTGTCGGCCTACAACATCGAACAGTGGGAGGAGGCGCTGCGGGAGCTGCGTACCTACCGGCGTCTCACCGGGACCACCGACCACATGGCCGTGGAGATGGACTGTCAACGAGCGCTCGGGAAGGTCGACGGCGTCGACAAGACCTGGGAGTTGTTCAACGAGTTGGGAGGGAGCCGGGAGGCCGAGGACGAGATCCGGGTCGTCTACGCCAGCTCGCTGCTCGAACGCGGCCTCAAGGAGCGGGCCTGGGAAGTGATCAAGCCCGGGCGCCTCGTCGCCACACCCTCTGACAGCCTGCTCCGCCGATGGGCGGTGGCGGCGCGGGTGGCAGCGACGAACCAGGACCGGGAAACCGCTCGCAAACTGGTCCTGGCGATCCGCGACGCCGACCCGACTCTGGCGTGGCTGTCCCAGTACGACGACTTGCTGTCCTGATATTCCGCCGAGCGCCGGAAAGTGTCCTTGTCCGGTCGTAGCGTTCGATCTGCGCCTTCCCCGGACGGTGGGAGAACCCACATGGACAAGAACCTCATGGACCTCAATCTCGCGGTCCTCTGCGGACGGCTCGCCACGGCGCCAGAGCTCAGAGTCTTCGATTCCGGGGCCCGGGTGATGCACTTTCTCGTGACCGTCAGCACCAACCACCCCCGCCGGCGGATCGACGTGGTGCCCGTCACGCTGCGGGATCCATCCGACGACCTGGTCCAAGCGCCTCCGCGACAGAACAGCCGGGTCTGGGTCACCGGCGTCGTGCAACGGCGGGCGATGGATGGACCGAATGGCCGGAGAAGCCGGATCGAGGTGGTGGCCGACCAGGTGGCCGTGTTGACGTGCGCGGACGAGACGACATTGGCGGTCCGGTAGCCTCGCCGGACCCATGACCCCCACGCCTCCGTGAGCCGAGTCGCCGCCGCTGTCGCCGTTGCCGCGCCCAGCGCTGCCTCGGCTGAGGCGGCACGTCAGGTGCTCGAGGCCGGCGGCGGAGCCGTCGACGCTGCTCTCGGCGCCGCCATCGCTTCGATGGTGAGCGAACCGGGGGTCGTGGCGCCCGGTGCCGGAGCATTCGTTTCGGTCTGGCCCGCGAACGGATCGGCCGCCGTCTACGACGGATACATGGCAGTGCCCGGCCTGGGGGGACCGAACCCCAGCCCTGTCGAGAGCGCGGTGTCCATGGCGTACGGGGGCGGCATCACCACGGTGGTGGGACCCGCCTCCATCGCAGTGCCTGGAGCGTGGGCCGCCTTCGGCGCCGCCCATGCCGATCATGGTGTTGCCGAGTGGTCAGACGTACTGGCACCGGCCGTGGCACTGGCGCGCGGCGGGACGCCGCTCGGCATGACCTCCGCCCACTACCTCGACTATTCGCTCGGGCCGGTCTTCGACGCCGATCCGGCAGGATCGCGCGCCTTGCGCAGGAACGGGCTTCCGCTTCAGCCTGGGGACATCGTCATGGTCGATGACCTCGCCGCCGCCCTGGAGCAGTTGGCCCGCGCCGGTGCGGAAGACTTCTACACAGGCGAACTCGGCCGCCGCATCGCGACCGATCTCCGTTCCCGCGGCAGCCACCTGGGCTTCGAGGACCTCTCCTCGTATCGCGTCGAAGTGCGGGCGCCGCTCGAGATATCGCTGGGTGGCTGGCAGCTCGCCACCAATCCTCCACCGGCGGTGGGAGGGGCGGCCCTGGCTGCCCTGCTGGCGTTCGCCCCCAACGGTGATCCTCGGCAGCTGATCGAGGCGCAGCGACGCGTCTATCGCTGGCGGCGGGCCGAGGCTGACAGAGCCGAGAACCGCATGACGCCGATCGAAGCGCTGTTGAAGGGACTCGGAGGAGATCCCATCCGTTCGCCCTCGACGGCTCACGTTTCGGCGGCTGGTGGCGGCGTTGCGTGTTCGATCACGCTGTCGGCGGGCTACGGCTCGGGAGTCGTTCCGACTGGTACCGGGATGTGGATGAACAACGGTCTCGGCGAGATCGAGCTCGTCGGTGATCGGCAGCTCCTGGTTCCGGGTGCGCGTCTCAACTCGAACATGGCCCCGACAGTGGGCCGACATCAGGACGGCCGGATCATGGCCATCGGCTCACCGGGCGCCGACCGCATCACCAGCGCAATCGCTCAGACCCTGATCCGTCTCGAACAGGGTGCGTCCGAGACGGACGCGGTGTCGGCGCCGCGTGTCCACGTCGATGTGGGTGAGACCACAACGGTCGCCTACGAGCCGGGTGTGGATGTCGGCGAGGTCGGTGACGAGCGCCGACCATTCGACCGCCTCCACATGTACTTCGGGGGTGTCGGCATCGCGGTGAGCCGCCCGGACGGCTCGGTCATCGCCGCCACCGACCCGCGCCGCAACGGAATGACGCTGACGCACTGAGAACGCGAAAATCGGCGCTCGCATCGGGGCATCCGAGTCGGTAGTTTCGGTGAGGTTCCCGATGCGCCCCGGAGGTCGGCTCGTGGCATGGTTCTGGACAGACGAACTCGCTCGACGGCTGATCGCTGCCGGCTACTCGGAGCGTGCTCTGGCAGAGCTGGTGTCGCGCCCGGCCGCAGTCGCCGCCGCAGACGAAGAGTCTGCGCTCGGCGTGGCTCGCAAGCTCGCTGGCGTCGAGCCTCACGAGGCATCCGACACCGACGCGGCGTGAGAACCTCGGGACCAGACCACAATCGGGTCTGTGTGGAGCATCTTGCGAACACCGAGGTGGGCGATCGCCACTTTTGTCGTCGTCGCCGTGGCGGCGGTGTTCGTGTCGCTCGGTCAATGGCAGCTGCGCCGCCATGCCGAGCGGGCCGTCGAGAACACAGTCAACGCGGCGCGACTCGCATCGGCGCCCACCGAACTCTTCGTGGCTCTGGCTGCCGCCGGCGCTGACCTCGACAGTCTCAGCTTTCGCCCGGTCTTCGTGTCCGGTGTGTTCGAACCGGAGGCCGAAATCCTGGTGCGCTCTCAGGTTGCGAACGAGCGGCCCGGATTCCATGTCGTGACGCCTCTGGTCACCGACGAAGGCACCGTCCTCGTCAACCGTGGCTGGGTCCCGCTCGCAGCCGAGGAGCCGCCTGTCGCCTCGGTACCGCCTCCCGCCGGCGAAGTCACCGTGCACGGGCTCGCCCGATCCTCCCAGACGCGGCCCGCGGTCGGACCGCAGGAACCACCAGGGCGGCTGGCCGTGGTAGCCCGAATCGACCTCCAACGTCTCGGCGAGCAGTTCGACGCGCTCACTGCGGTCTGGATTCAGCAGACGGACCCGGTTGACGGACCGCTCCCGATCCGTGTCGCAGTTCCAGACGCCGAGGATCCGGGTCCCCACCTCCCGTACGCGGTGCAATGGTTCTCTTTCGCAGCGATCGCGGTCGGAGGCTTCGCCCTGCTCGCCCGACGGGCGGTCGGTACATGAGGATCGCCGTCGTCCTCCTGGCGTTCACCCTTGTGGCTTGCAGCGCCGAGCCGGTTCCCGACACCCGTGTCACCACGCCGGTGCCCACGTCCACCACGTCGACCTTGCTCCCCCCGGCGGCGGAGCCGTACACCATCCGTCAATGCTCCTCGGCACAGCCTCGACCGTGGTCGCTCCTCTGCCGTGCCCACGAACTCGTCATGGCTCACCACCTCGATGTGCCCGACGCCGGTGCACTGGCTGCCGCGGCGGCCGCCGGCGTCCGCCGGACCGCTGGCGTTCCCGATCCCGACGCGACACGTGAGGAGGGAGTCGACTGCATCGTTCCCGCGGGGGACTACCAGCAAGTATGCGATGCGATCTGGGAACGGCATCACTCTGAGGGTCTGAGGGTCGACTCGCTGGTCGAAGCCTCGGTGCAGGGGATGTTCCGATTCGGCCTCGATCCGTTCTCGTCGTATCTCGCACCGGGCTTCGCCGAGCGGATCGACGCTCTCGGGTCCGGTCACGTGTTCAGCGTCGGTTTGATCGTCGGCGCCCGCGACGGCGACGGTGTCGGGTGCGGGCCGATCTCAGAGGAGTGCCCGCTCATCGTGTTGGCGGTTTTCGACTTCACGGCCGCGGCTCGCGAGGGAGTCTTGGCCGGCGATGAGATCATCCACATCGACGGTGCTCCTGTCGACGGGCTCTCCGAGACCGAAGCCGTCGCATCGCTCCATGCGGCCCCAGGTCAGACGACGACCATCACGGTCAGCCGGGGTACCGGGACCCTCGACAAGCACCTCGAGCACGACGATGTGCGAACCGCCTCGGTGGAATACGGCATGGTCGGGCCAGGGCTCGCTTACCTCCGGGTCAACGACTTCTCCCAGGAGGCGGCCCAAGCGGTGGGTCGTGTCCTGTCCATGGAAGAGTTCCAATCGGCTGACGGTCTGGTCCTCGACCTGCGGGACAACCCCGGCGGTCTCGTGCTGAGCGCCCAGGCCGTGGCATCACAGTTTCTCCGCACCGGCATCGTGCTCGTCGAGGAGACCAGGCGCGGGCGAGTGGAGCTGGGGGTCATCGCCGGCGGGCTGGTCCCCGAGACTGTGGACGTCGTCGTCGTCGTGAACGCAGGGACCGCCTCCGCCGGCGAAATCGTGGCGGCGGCCCTCCAGGCGCAGGGGCGTGCGCAGATCGTGGGAGAAGCGACGTTCGGCAAGAACCTCGTCCAGGAGGTGTTCTCGGCTCCTGGCGGGGGCGAGTTCCGGATCACCGTGGCCCGCTGGACGGGTCCCGGAGGCGTCGATGTCGCGGGCAGCGGGCTCGCACCCGATGTCTTCGTCGATGTCGCGCCAGGAGATGATGCAGTACTCGATGTCGCCTTCGGGATCCTCGATGGATGACGGAGCGACTCCACTGGCCGACCTCAGCTCAGGGGTGCGGCGAGCCCGTCGATGACCGTCGCTTCGTCGAGCCGCACAAGCTGGCTAGGGGCGAGGCGCAGCTTGGAGGTCCGGTTCCCGCCGCCCAGCACGATCTCGGGGCGTTCCATCACCGCCGCGTCGACGAGGATCGGCAGGTCCGCGGCCAGACCGAACGGCGTGACACCGCCGATCTCCATGCCGGTGACTGCCAGCGTCACATCGGCCGGTGCGAACGAGAGCTTCTTCACGCCCAAGGCATCCCGCACCGCCCGGTTCACGTCCAGGCGGGTGGTCGCCAACGCCACGCAGACGCCGAAGACGTCGGGCGGCCGTTTGGAAGCGACGAGAATCGTGTTGGCACTGTCGGCGGGGTCAACCCCGTACTTCTCACAGAACGCCGCCGTGTCCGCGAATTCAGGATCGCAGTCCATCACGTCGTAGATCACGCCGAGTTCGTGGAGCTGTCTTTCGACCTTGGGGTGGAGAAGTGCCATGACCTGCCGTCTGCGGGAGGGCCCTACGGTATCGTCCGGCGGCGATGCCCCACGTGACCGTCGTCGGATCAGTCAATCTCGACCTCGTGGCCACCGCACCCGCGCTCCCACGGCCCGGCGAGACGATCACCGGAGCCGTGTTCGAGCGGCATCCGGGCGGCAAAGGAGGCAACCAGGCCCTGGCGGCGCGGCGGATGGGCGCCGACGTCCGGCTGGTGGCGTGCATCGGGGCGGACGCCGAAGGAGAACGCGCAACGAGCCTGCTCGCCGCCGCCGGTGTCGATCTGGGAGGCTGTCGGATCGCTCCGGACGAACACACCGGCGTGGCGCTGATCGTGGTCGGACCCGGCGGTGAGAACCAGATCGTCGTCGCCCCGGGGGCCAACCGATCTCTCGAGCGACGAGACATCGGACACGGAGTCACCGACGTCACCGTGTGTCAGTTGGAGATCCCGATCGACGTGGTGATCACCGCGGTCGAAGAAGCCGCCTTCAGCATCCTGAATTGCGCTCCAGCTCGCGAGCTCCCGCCGGATGTGTTCGAGCGGTGCGACGTGGTCGTCGTCAACGAAACCGAAGCCAGCTTCTACGGCGATGCTCTCGCGCGCGCAAAGCTGGTCGTCAAGACCCTCGGGGCGGCGGGGGCGGTCGCATCGCGAGAGGGAACCGAGATCGTGAGAATGCCGGCGCTCGACGTGGCCGCGGTCGACACCGTAGGAGCGGGTGACACCTTCGTCGGCACGCTCGCCGCTGAAATGGCGAGCGGTGCCTCACTCGAGGACGCTCTGAGGCTTGCGACCGCGGCAGGATCGGTCGCCACCACCCGTCCGGGCGCCCAACCTGCGATCCCGACCCGCCAGGAGGTGCGCGCGGCGATGGAGGCGGGTGGCCCATGACGACACCGATCATCATCGACTGTGATCCCGGACACGACGACGCCATCGCCCTGATGCTGGCGGTGGCCTCCCCGGGACTCGATCTGCGAGCTGTCACAACGGTTGCGGGCAACACGACCATCGACAAGACGACCGCCAACGCTATCCGGATCCTCGACCTGCTCGGTCAGGACACGCCCGTGGCAGCCGGCGCGGCGAGACCCCTGGTGCGAGAGCTGGTCGTGGCGGAGTACGTGCACGGTCCGTCGGGGTTGGACGGGCCCACGCTGTACGCGCCGAGCAGGGAACCTCGTGCCGGCCACGCCATCCATCTGATCGCCGAGGTGCTGGAACATTCGGAGAGCCCTGTGACGCTCGTTCCCGTCGGTCCGCTCACGAACATCGCGCTCTTCCTTGCGGTCTATCCCGAACTCGTCGATCGGATCGACAGACTCGTTGTGATGGGCGGCGCAATGGTGCAAGGAAATGTGACTGCTTCCGCTGAGTTCAACATCTACACCGATCCCGAAGCGGCGGCGCGGGTGTTCTCATCGGGTCTGGATGTGACGATGATCGGCCTCGATGTGACCCACCAGGCACTTCTACGAAAATCCGACGCCCAGCGCCTGGCGTCCGGTGGCAAGGTGTCACACTTCGTGGCCGAGCTCTTCGGATTCTTCTCGCGGTCCGAACCGGACAGCCGCCGGCTGGGAGGAGCACCGATACACGACGCGGCGGCCGTGGCCCATCTCATATGGCCCGACCTCGTGGTGACCGAACATCGATCTGTCGAGGTGGACCTCGGAACCACCTCGCGCGGCCGCACGGTGGTCGACCGTCGCCCGGGCGCACCGATCAACCCGAACCTGCAGGTGGCGGTCGACATCGACGGCGACCGGTTCACGAGGCTTCTCGTCGAAGCGATCGAGTCGTTGGACAGCTGAGGCCGGGAGGCGCAACGCGCCCCCCGGCCCCCGCGTCAGGCAACCGCGGCGATCGCGTTCTCGATGTCTTCCTTGATGTCTTCGATGTGCTCGATTCCGACAGAGATCCGGATGAGGTCGGGGAGGACGCCCGAAGCTCTCTGCTCGTCCTCACTCAGCTGCTGGTGGGTGGTCGAGGCGGGATGGATGACCAGGGTCTTGGCGTCTCCGACGTTCGCCAGATGGCTGGCCAGCACCGTGTGGTCGATGAACCGCTTGCCGGCCTCGTATCCGCCGTCCAGTCCGAACGACAGCACCCCGCCGAAGCCGTTGCGCAGGTACTTCTTGGCGTTCTCGTGGTAGGGATGGCTCTCGAGGCCCGGGTACGACACCCACGCCACCTTCGGGTGCTCTTCGAGCCAACGCGCGAGTTCGAGGGCATTGTCGACATGACGCTGCACCCGGAGGCTCAATGTCTCGAGGCCCTGAAGGAACAGGAATGCGTTGAACGGCGAGAGGGCCGCACCGAGATCGCGCAGTCCTTCGACCCGCGCTCGGATCGCAAACGCGATGTTCCCGAAGTCGGACTCAGGATTGAACACGTCGGTGAACACGAGGTTGTGATAGCCCGGTGCCGGGTTGGTGAAGATCGGGAATTTCCCGTTCCGCCAGTCGAACTTGCCGGAGTCGACGATGACCCCGCCGATGGACGTCCCGTGGCCCCCGATCCACTTGGTGGCCGACTCCACGACGATGTCGGCGCCGTGTTCGAGGGGCCGACAGAGGTAGCCGGCAGCGCCAAAGGTGTTGTCGACGATGAGAGGGATCCCGCGGGCGTGGGCGACCGCGGCGATCGCTTCGAAGTCAGGGACGTTGTACTTGGGGTTGCCGATCGATTCGAGGTAGATCGCCTTGGTGTTCTCCTGGATGGCCGCCTCGAAGTCGTCGGCGTCGTCTCCATCGACGAACGTCGCGCCGATGCCTTGGCGGGGGAACGCCACTTTGAACTGGTTGTAGGTCCCCCCGTAGAGGTAGCTCGTGGACACGAGATGGTCGCCTGTCTCGAGCAGGGTCGTGAACGTGAGGAGCTGTGCTGCCTGTCCTGAGGCGGTCGCCACGGCTGCGACACCGCCTTCGAGTGCGGCGACGCGCTGCTCGAAGACATCCGTCGTCGGATTCATGATCCGCGTGTAGATGTTGCCGAACTCCTGGAGTCCGAAGAGTCGGGCGGCGTGGTCGGTGTCGTCGAAGGTGTACGACGTGGTCTGGTAGATCGGGACTGCCCGGGCGTTGGTGCCGGGGGCGGAGCCCTGACCGGCGTGTACCTGCAATGTCTCGAATCGATATGTCACGGAGTGTGTTTCCTCTCTCGATGTGGGGGTCAGTTCCGGGTGAAGAGCACCCACCCGGAACTGACCCGTCAGGTTCAGGCCACTGCTTCGCTCTGCGCCGCTCCTGTCAGTTCGATGGCCAACGGGATGGCTCGTCCGAGGGTGTGGCCGACCGGTGAGGTGGCGGTCACCTTCTCGTGTAGTGCCTCGATGGCCTCGGGTGAGGCCTCGGACTCGATCGTCACACGCGCCTCGATCGAGCGGAATCCGGCGTGACCCTGGGCGAGACCAAGGAACGTGTGCAGGTCCAGATCACCTGTGAGCTCGATCTCCACCGACTCGAGCTGGATTCCGGCAACGCTGGCGTTGGCGGCGTAGCCAACTGCGAGGCAATTGCCGAGTGCGCCGAGAAGCTGTTCGACCGGGTTGGGGGCGGTGTCGGTCCCGCCGAGTCCCTGCGGCTCGTCCGACGCCACGGGAGCGAAGTCCCGCACTCGGACCTCAGACCGGAATCCCCCGGTCCAGCTCACCGCGGCAGACCAGATCGTGTCCGCTCTGGCGGGGTCCTCCTGGATGGCGCCAACGAGGCCGACCACCGATTCGAGATCGACGTTGTTGATTGACATGTGATGTCTCCTGTGTGTTGCGCAGCGATAAGGGTGCGACCCGCCGAAGAGGGGGTTCACTCGCTCCCGGGTGTCGGCGGGTTCAGCGCTGGCAGCGCAAGTCCACCCGGGAGCGGGGCATACACATGCCGCAGCACATCGGGCGCGTCGAAGCGACCGACCGGGTGAGGGGGCTTTCGATGGGGGATCCGATGAGTTCAGGTGGCATGTGCTCCGCTGTGTCCGTCTCAGGCGCTCTGAGCGTCCCACAGCGACTCATCGCTGAAGACGTCTCATCGATCAGGCATTGGCACCGGCTTGGACTCGCTTTCGAGAGCGTGTCCTCACGGTTGCCGCGGCTTCACAGGGCCTGTCCCTCCACCGCTCTGGATGAGCGCGTTGTCAATCGCGGAGCAGTATTCCCCGAACCCGGTTCCGATGTCAAGCCGGGTGACGCCCGATCCGCGCTGGCCTCGCAGTGGGGGTAGATTTCCACCGTGGAGTCGCTGCCCTCATCTGACGACCAGATCATCGAGGCGAGCCTCGCTCGTCCCGCGGTGTTCGAGGAGATCTTCGATCGGCATTTCGCGGCAGTTCATCGTTTCGCGGTGGGACGCGTCGGCTCCCAGGAAGCGCCCGACGTCGTGGCTGAAACCTTCGCCCGCGCCTTCGACCGGCGGCGCCGTTTCAGACTCGATCGGCCGTCAGCCCTCCCGTGGCTGTTCGGAATCGCCGTGAACGTCTGCCGCGAGCGGAGTCGCCGGGCCGAACGCGGCCAGCGCGCCACGACCCGGGTGGCCACCCGCGCTGAGATGACCACCGAGCCCTTCGAGACTGCATTGGCCGAACGCATCGATGCCGAGCGGATGCGGCCAGACCTGATCGTGGCGCTCAGGTGCCTCTCCGACGATGAGTACGCATTGCTGATGCTGACGAGTGAAGCTGGGATGTCCTACGTGGAGATGGCCGAGCACCTTGGCATTCCGATCGGTACCGTTCGCTCGCGGCTGGCTCGGGCCCGCAAGCGACTCCGCGCCGAGCTGGCAAGTCCCACGAACGTGAACGGTGAAGTCCGTGTGGCCCGCGGCTGACACATTCGGCGAGCCGTCGCCATCGGCCCGTGCCCGGGCGCGGGCACGGCTGCATCGGGCGATTGCCGACGATTCGCGGCGCCAAGCGGCACGTCGCCGTTTGCGCCGGTGGATGACGGCGTCGCTGGCGACGATCGTCCTGACGGGGATCACTCCTGTGGGCCTCGACGGACAGGGCGCGCCCTTGATCGGCCTGGCCGACGCGGTTGCGGAGGGTCCGCGGGTGACAGAGCCTGCTGGACGCCACTGGTACTCGATCTCGGAGACGAAGGAACTGGTGTCCATTCGCGTTTCCCTCGAAGAGGAGATCGAGCTGCAGTTCCTGGTCTCGGCGGTGGAGGAGATCTGGCACGACGCCGGTGACGTGCCTCGACGTTCCGTGTCCTACGGGGCACCACGCTTCCTCTCACCCGAGGACGAGGATGCTTTCCACGCGGCCGGGCTGGCGACGAGTTACGACGCCGAGAGTCGGATCAGCGTGGAGATGGCATCCGACGACTACCGGTTCGCGACGGCGCTATCGGGTTCCAGCGAAGAGATCGAGAGCACCCTGCGTCGACGGATCGGGGGTCTGGGTGACCGGCGGATGGAGGAGGTGAGGCTGCTGCAGTTGACGGCGGAGCTCATCCAGGTGCACGCCGACGATCCGCTCATGCGGGCCCAGATTTTGCGGGTCATTGCCGACATTCCGGGCATCCTCGTCCTCTCCAATGCTCGCAACGTCGTGGTGTCGATCGACTACGTCGACGGTGATCGACCGTTGCGGCTGATGTACGAATTCGATGCAGGCACCGCACACCTCGTCGGTGAGTACCTGGCGTCGTTGGCAACCCAGAGCGAGCCGGCGACGGTGCTGCGGAGTGCCCGCCACTCCCTACCTGCCCCGCTCGGGGTCTCGGGATCCTGACTCGAGAGCGAGAAACCGGGAACCGGATCAGCGGTCGCGGTCAATACCAGAAGACACGGTGTGCTCGTTTGGCTCCGGTGAGGCCTTTGCCCCTCGAACCGGTGGGCTCTCCGTTCCTCCCGATTGAAGGGGGCCGGCTGCAGAGTCGGCCCCCTTCGATTCATCTGCGGTCACTGTTGATCTGTAGTTACTCGGCAGACGCGTGCTCGTCGTGTTCGGCGATCTGACGGCGGACATCGTCCATGTCGAGTTCCCGCACCTGACCGATGAGGTCATCGAGGGCCGAACGGGGGAGGGCGCCCGGCTGGGAGTAGAGCAGGACCTGGTCACGGAAGATCATCAGAGTCGGGATCGACCGGATCCCGAACGCGCCAGCCAGCTGCTGTTGATCCTCGGTGTCGACCTTCGCAAAGACGATGTCGGGATGGTCCTCGGCGACGGCAGAGTATGTGGGAGCGAATGAGCGGCAGGGACCGCACCATTCGGCCCAGAAGTCGACGAGCACCATCTCGTTGTCACGGATCGTGTCGTCGAAGGTCTCGAGTGTGAGATCAACTGTGGACATGAATGTTCCTTGTTTGCGAAGAGGGTGGACATCATGGTCAACGGTGGGGGAGTGGGCTTCATTCCATCTGCAGGAACTGGATGATGTTGCCGTCGGGGTCGGCGACGGTGGCAACCAATCCTCCCCACGTCTCCCTTTCGGGCCATCGAAGCACCGTCTCCGGCTCGCAGCGGCCGATGGCGCCATCGATGTCCTCGGTGCTCAGATTGACCATGACGCGGAGTGGATCACGGGCCGGCCCATCGAGTCCATCGTGGACGGCAATGCTCAGACGGGTGCGTCCGAAGTCGAAGTTGACGAAGAGCGGTCGATCGGATCGCGGCAGCAAGCGGAGCCGCTCGACGTAGAACGCCCGCATGGCGGGATACCGTTCCGGTGTCGTCGAGATGAGTACCCCGGCGAGTTCCATGAGATCCACGGTATCGCAGCGGAGCGCAGCTAGTTTCGTACCTGTGACGAAACCCGGGGAAGTATCCCTTGACTGTAGAAGTCTCTTCGTCTACCATAGGGTTATGCCACCTGCCAATAGGAACAACCCGCAACGGGCCGCTTCGTCGGATTCACAATATTCCCTCATGGAATTCATGCGTGACTTTCCGGACGATGCCGCCTGCCTGAACTGGCTGTGGCAGACCCGCTACTCCAACGACGGCGAGCATGCTTACTGCCCGAAGTGTGAGGTTGAGCGTCCGTTCAAGCGGTACACCACGTCACAACAGCGCCAGTCGTGGACTTGCACGGCGTGCGGGCATCACATTCACCCGACCGCCGGAACCATCTTCCACAAGTCGTCCACGTCGCTCACCCTGTGGTTCTACGCCATCTATCTGATGACAAGCACACGATGCGGTATCTCCGCAAAGCAGCTCGAACGAGAAATCGGCGTCACCTATAAGACGGCGTGGCGGATGATGAATCTGATCCGCAATGAACTGATGGAAGACGAGCCGGAAATGATGGACGGCGAAGTCGAGGTTGACGAGACCTACATCGGTGGGAAGCGGAAAGCAGCGAAGGGTCGCTATCCGGCCAAGTCCACTCCGGTCTTCGGAATGGTTCAGCGTGGCGGGAAGGTACATGCACAGCCCGTCAGGGACGCCTCAGCGTTCTCGCTACAGCCGATCATCATGAAGAAGGTCATGCCCCAGTCAACGATCTTCTCCGACGGTTGGGGCGGCTACCAGTACATCGACACCCGCGGCGGATACACCCACCATCGGATCAAGCACGACGAAGGCGTCTACGTGAGCGGGAACGTCCACACACAGACCATCGAAAATTTCTGGTCACTCGTCCGCCGTGGCATCTCTGGCGTCTACCACAACGTGTCCGCGAAGCACCTACAGGGCTATCTGAGCGAGTACGTGTTCCGGTACAACCATCGGGACGACGGAGCCGCAATGTTCCTGACCCTGCTGTTGCGGGCCGCCCGTCCGTAACGATTTGATCCCTAAGTGGCCCGCAACGGAGTCCAATTCGTAATCTCCCGCACATGTTGCCATCGGATTCCCAAATCTGCGGCAACTCTCTGCACCCCACCCGCCTCCTCCACAAGTCGGGGAAGCAACGATCCATAGACGGGTCGGAACTCGCCCGGCTCTGTCCTACGCCACCTAGACATCTGGATCTGGAGGGAACGATATCGACCGTCATCGAGATACCCGAGTTCATGAGCCCGGTACACAAGCGCTCCAACAGATAAGCCTGTCTGGCTTTTCAATCCGATGAAATCTCGCAGCGTGGGCGTTTTCGGAAGGGCACGATCTAAGTCCTCATGAGGCACCAGAAACGCACCGGCAAACCGATTGGCTTCTGCCTCAGTCGAATCGCTTTTGATCCGGTGGAATAACAGATGCGGCATCTCATGAGCTACTGAGAACCGGAATCGGTCGCCGGGGACTGACGGCGACAATCCGATGACCGGTTGATCCTCGACCCACGCGGACATGCCGTCTATGCCGGGAAGCCCGACCAGGGGGACCAGGCACACACCCGCACGCTCCACCACGGCGGTGAGGTTTCGGATCGGTCCTGATGTCTCTTGAGACAACAGCAGCCTCACCTCTGTAGCCAAGTCCTCGATCTCGTCAAAGGACATGGGATCGGCCAGCGTCTCCAATCTCACGCGCGGAGCGCCCGCATTGTGGCTGCGTAGTTCGATGAACACTTCGCCAGAAACCCTGAGCAACTCTTTGGCTCGATTCGTATCGCTGACCCGCGTTGATACGCGCTGACGATGCAAAGGTTCAGACATATCCGGAAGATGGAACCGACTGTCGGCGTATCCGGTAGGCGTGATGCTGAAGGTCAGAGGTCGGCGGCCCGTCTCGACCATCGAGATAAGTTGCGGCGATACGCCCAACATCTCGCTCAATTCGTGCTGGGTCCAGCCTTCAATCTCGCGAACCGCCCTCAGACGATTCACTCGTATCCGTCCTGGTCCGCTTCAAGAAATTGAACATCGTAAGACAGGTCGCCGAAGTCATCTGGCGATCCTTGATCGAACGGGGGAAGATCGGAAACGTCATGGGCCGACCACTTGCCGACTTCGGTCGGTAGGTCGAGCAATGCATATCGGATGCGACCATTCCGCCGTCCACGTTCAACGGGAGCCGTGGCAAACGTGAGGTTGTCAGCCGAGAACGTGTAGAGAAGAAGGAGCAACGGACCGACCCCCGCCGGTAACTCTGCAATTCCATCAAACAGATCGCCCTGCGGCGACGCCTCGAACGGCAGCGCGTTGCGAGCCTTCAGTAGATAGTGTTGAAGTGCCTCGGACACAACTTCAACACGCCCCGACCACAGGTGTTTGTCCACTAAGACGTAGCCGTCCACGGTGCCGGTGGCCAACTGTGCCTGCACGCTCGATCTCATGTTGTGCGCTCTGGCCATCGCCGTGACGGGCAAGCCGTCATGGTGCTTCCGGTGGAGTGCATCGGCGGCCTCTGCGTAGGCCCTGCCCCTGAAGAGGGCTTCAGCCAGGGGGTCTAGGTAGCTCATGAGCGGATGTTACATCGACGGTCGGAATTCCACAAGCAATGTAACTCCGCCCCACCTTCGTAAGGTGGGCGCGGGTAGCTGTTAACCGTCCCTGGTGTCCGGTTCGCCCATGTCAGGCTTCGCGATCTTCTTGAGGTCGCGCAGCACGTCCCGCTTCGACGGAACCGGGATCTCCACAGGCTTGCCCTTCTTGGGCTTCGTTTCCTGCGTCGGATTGTCGTTACCACTACGTTCATTTGCCATGACCACTCCCAAGGGTAACCGCCTGGTCGGAGTCGACGCGAAGCTCGGACGGGCCAGGGAACACCTGGATGCTCTGAAAGCGGAACTGAGGAGCATCTACGACGACCCCAAGACGGTTCGGTTGGATCAACGGTCGGATTGGGAATTTCGGCTCATCGCGGACTTTCCCGATCTGTTCCATGCCGCGACGGTCGCCGGGGATGCAGTACAGAATCTCCGCTCCGCACTCGACCATCTCATTTGGGCACTCGTCGCGAGGAACGCGTCCCCAGGGCGTCACACCCAATTTCCCATCATCCAAAAGCGTCGAGATTTTCTGATACGCGCTTTCCGAGGAACCAAGCAGTCCAAGCCCTATCTGATGGGGCTCGCACCACGCAGCTACGCAGTCCGTCTCATTGTCGCGGCGCAGCCGTACCGAAGCTCGGACCCCGGCCACCATATGCTCGCCCTGCTCGCCCATCTCTCCAACCTGGACAAGCACCAGACCCTCTACACGCCGATCCATCTCTTGGACCCCAAAGAAGTCAGAGAGGCCATCGGTTGGAACCCACTCGCGATCCTGACGGGGCTCGGAGCGATCGCGTCCAACTCGCCTATCGAAGGTCAAACAGAACTGGTCTGGATTACCTTCGACCCTGCCGGACCACCCGGAAACGTGCACATGAAGCGACGCTTTTCCGTCACACCAACCTTTGGCGTGACGATGAACGTCTCGTATCGCGTCCTCGCCGACATTCACGCATACGTCGCGGCCTACGTTGGCGAATTCAGGAAGCTCTTCACGTAATTCCGGCCTGTCAAGCGGTTGTGACGATATCATGGTTATACAGTGAGTACATACTTACCGAAACCCGATCGTCGGCGGTGCGCGTGGTGTGGGGCTTCCTTCGACGTTGCCAGGGGATCGGGCCGGCCGCCTCGGTTCTGTCGGCGCAGCCATCGTCAGCGTGCGTACGAGTCACGGCGACTGGCTGAGTCCCACGGGTTGGGTGATGACGACATCCTGCTGGCGCGTTCGTCGTACGAGGAGCTGCGTGATCTGCTCTACCGGATCGAGTCGGCGCTGCAGGATGTGGACGGTGATCTCGCCGATGGGGCTGACGCCGCAGAGTATCGCCAGGCGTTGTGGCACCTGTACCGCACGGCGGCCGGCGTCAGGTCGGTTTCGATGGAGCCCCGGGCGATCGGGGCGACACCGCCCGTCACGTGAGGGCAACTGCGATTCGGGCCGCCAGTCGGGCATTGGAACGTACCAGGGCGACGTTGGCGGCCAGGCTGTCGGATCCCGTGAGCTCGACGACGCGGCCGAGTAGGAACGGCGTGGCCTCCTTTCCCGACACGCCCTCGTCACGAGCCTCGACCAACGCCCGTTCGATCGCGACCTCGATGACGGCGGGGTCGATGGCGTGCTCCGATGGGATCGGGTTGGCGACGACGGTGCCACCAGTGAGCGCCAGGGACCGCCGGATGCGGAGCACCTCGGCGATGTCCGCGGCAGAATCGAGGCGATGCGGTATCGGGTGGCCGCTGCGGGTGGCGTAGAACCCTGGCATCTCGTCGGTTTGGTAGCCGAGCACCGTGACACCGTGGGTCTCGAGGTACTCCAGGGTCAATCCGATGTCGAGGATCGCCTTGACGCCGGCGCACACCACCGCGACATCGGTCCGCGCCAGCTCCTGGAGATCCGCCGAGACATCGAGAGAGTCGGCACCACCTCGATGAACACCGCCGATTCCGCCAGTGGCAAAGAGGCTGATGCCAGCCATGGAAGCGGCCAGCATCGTCGTCGCCACGGTGGTGCCCCCGAGAGCGCCGGTATGGATGGCGATCGGCAGGTCGCGGCGGGACACTTTCATCGCGGGGTGGGAGGCGAGGCGTTCGATCCCGGCCGCGCCAACTCCGACCGCCAGCTTGCCGTCGAGTACCGCGATCGTCGCGGGGACCGCCCCACCCCGGCGGACGTCTCCTTCGACGTCGAGGGCGGTGTCGAGATTTCGGGGATGCGGCATCCCGTGGGTGATGATCGTCGATTCGAGGGCGACAACCGGGCGATTCTCCGCCAGGGCCGTCCGCACCTCCTCGGAAACGGTGAAGTGGCCGTGGCGGTCGGTCACTCTCGATCTGGCTAACGCGGGGTCGTCGTCATGTCTCGGTGCTCGACGTGGCCGTCGGCGTGAACGGCGAATCGGCCCTCGGTGCGGGCGTGCACCGGATCGGGTGCGGACCACGGCCAACCGCCGAAGCCGGTAGCCCGGTAATCCGTGAGTGCCTGCTGGATCTCTTCGGGCGTGTTCATCACGAACGGGCCCATCTGGATCACGGGCGCCCCGATCGGCGTGCCCTGGAGCAGGAGGAACTCGGCCGGGCCTCCGGTGCTCTGCAGGTCGGCGACGACGTCGGACCGGAGCCGGACGCCGGTTCCTCTTTCGATCGACGACATGCCGACGCGGGCGGTCGAACCGTCGAAGAAGTGCAGCATCCGATTTACTCCCGGTGCGACTGCGGGGAGTTGCCACTCGGCGCCGGCGTCGATGCGGATGAGCCAGATGGCGAACGCCGGGTCGTGCGACGCCCACGAGTCGGGCGGAGGAGCCGGCGCAGAGTGGCCGGCGAGCGTGCCGGCCATGACGTCGACCGCGACACCGGGGGCGGGCGAAAAGGCCGGAATGTCCTCGCCCCACAGCATCCGGAAGTGGGCTGGCACCAGCTTCGACTCGGGCGGGAGGTTGAGCCAGATCTGGAAGAGTTCGAGCGGGTTCTCGCGGTCGGGGTGGATCAATGGGAACATCTCGGCGTGCTGGATGCCTGATCCCGTCGTCAACCACTGGACGTCGCCTTCGCCGTACCGGGCGGTGGCTCCGAGCGAGTCGGAGTGGTCGACGTACCCGCGTCGTACAACTGTCACGGTCTCGAAACCGCGATGGGGATGCTGTGGGAACCCGGGGACACGTGACCCGTGGTACATGCTCCAGCCGTCCCGGTACGAGAAGTCCATCCCGATCTGTCGACCCGCCAGGGTGGCCTGTGGCCCCTGGGACTCGTTGCCTTCGGGATAGCGGTCGAGGTGGTGGACGGTGAAGATGAAAGGGTCGAGGCCCGACCACGGCATGCCGAGTTCGACGAGTTCGAGGACCGGGGAGTTGGTTGCCATGTCAAAGATCATGGTACTCCCAACCATGAACCGGCTGGTTCGATTCCGGTTTGCCATTTCGGGGCCGTGTGAAACCGGCTTTGGTGAAATCTCGAGAAGTCACACGCCGCATCACACGACGATGGTTCAGATTGGGTTCATGGACCGAGAGGAGAACGCCATGTACACCCAGACCACCCTCGACCGCATCGCCTACGCCATCGTCGATCGAGGTACCACGAGCGAGCGAGAGACACTCGAGAGACTTGCTGCACGAGTCGCTCTCGACTCTCCCGGGGCGGCTGCGGCGCTCGTCGACTGGACTGCGCCCGAGATCGTACGGCTTCGTGCGTTTGGCATCGTGGCCCGAGCACTGGTGAAGCTCCGGTCGACGGAGGCGAGCGATGACCAGCGTCGGGTCTCTCCGGCGGCGTGAGTAGCGTCACCTGCAGATGCTGAGGATTCATCTCATCGGGGCTCCCCGTCTCGAAAGGGACGGGGAGCCTGTCATGCAGCCCCGCGGCGCCAAGACCTGGGCGCTGATTGCGCGCGTGCTGCGCTCGGAGTCGCCTGTCCCTCGTCAACGACTGGTCGAGGAGTTGTTCGCGGACGCCAATGATCCCAGAGCCGCCCTGCGCTGGGCATTGGCAGAGGCTCGTCGAAGCACCGGTCTACCGAATGCATTTCGAGGTGATCCGGTGATCGCGGGCATCGAGTCGGATGCGGTCGTCGATGTCGATGAGATCCTGCAGGAGAATGGCGTGTCGTCGGCATCGGATGGTCAGTTCCTCGAGGGGATAACCGTTCGAGGTGCTCCGGGGTTCGAGTCGTGGCTCCTGGTGGAACGCCAGAGACTCGATGGCGAGATCTCCTCGAGGCTCCGGCAGGCGACCCTCCAGGCGCTGTCCGCGAGATCGTTCGACGTTGCCGTCGATCTCGCCAATGCCATGGTTCGTCGCACGCCGTACGAGGAGGGACCTCATGTCCTCTTGATCAAGGCAATGGCGCTCAGCGGGGATGCGGACGCAGCCGCACGCCAGGTGGTGGCTTCTGAAACGATGTTTCGCGACGAACTCGGCCTCGAGCCAAGCGCGGCACTCCGGAATGCCGCTCGCCCGGGTGTCGCCGCGTCGGTGCCCGGGGTCTCCTCCCTGGCATCTGCTCGATCGCTTCTCAAGGCGGGCCTGGCTGCCGTCTCGTCAGGCGCCGTGGACGCCGGTATCGAATGTTTGAGGAGGGCTTGTTCAGACGCGGTGCAATCCGGGGACGCCTCACTCGCTGCTTCCTGCCTCGTGGAACTCGGGACGGCTCTCGTGCACTCGATCAGGGGATACGACGACGAAGGGGCGGTGGTCCTGGCTGACGCGATCGAGGCTGCGTCAGCGGGGGGCGACCCCCTGATCGGGGCCAAGGCATGGTCCGAGCTCGCCTACATCGACGTTCTCGCCGGGCGGCGTGTCAGCGCCGAGACCAATCTCGCCCGAGCTGAGGCTCTGGCTTCAGGGGACACGGCTCTGGAGGCGACCGTCGCCAGCTTCCAGGCCATGAACTTGAGCGACTGGGGTCGGCAGGACGAGGCGATCGAACACTTCGAACGGGCGCTCGAGCTGAGCCGCAGCGCAGGATTGCGCCGCCGCGAAACCTGGACGCTCGGCCTCGGCGCCCGAGCCTTCTCACAGGCCGGACGCCTGGAAGACGCCGAGCAATGGGCGCGCCAATCCATCGCCCTGGCCGAAACTGACCACTGGACTGCCTTCATCCCGTGGCCCAGTGCCTGGCTTGCCGATGTCGAACTCGCAAAGGGACGGAGCCCTGCGGAAGTCAGACAAGAAGCCGAGGCGTCCTTTGCACTTGCCCGCCAGCTGCAGGATCCGTGCTGGGAAGGAGTCAGCGCCCGGGTGATCGGGCTCACCTACGTCGCTGAGGGTGCAGGGACCACCGGTCTCGAGTGGATAGAGCGCGCCGGAAACTGGTGCATGCGCGTCACGGACTCGTATCGCTGGGTCGAAACGTTCATTCATCTCACTGAGGCAGAGGTCGCGTCCGAAGTGGGCGACACTGCTCGCGCGGAGGCGATGGCACGTAGAGCAATCGCCGAAGCAGCAGCCCATCAGATGGATGGCCTGCTGGCGACCGGCATGGATCTCCTCGGTTCGCTCACGAGGGTGACTCCGGGAGTCAATCCGTCACAGTGACGTTACGTTGTGCGATGGGAGGGGCCTGGAGTTTCTCCCGAAGTGGGGAGTGACCGACGCGTCGTTCGGCGGACAGAGTTGCCGAACTCCCAACTACGAACCAGCGCAGTCCGGCTTCCGCGGGCCAGAAGGGACGTATACGTCCGAACAAACCCTGGGTAACGCAGCTGGCGCCGGGCCAGGTGCCCGAGCGCCCATAATCTCCGTTATGTCAAGTTGCCACCAACCGGGGATCAGGCTCCCCTCAGAGAGCGACAGCCCACACGAGCCACGTGAGGGCCATGGCGATCGCCGCCACGAACTGGAGACCGGCGGCGACCAGCAGAGAACGCAAGGTCGACCTGGTGACCTCCCACGCCCTCGTCGGGTCTTGTTGTCGCGCCACCAGGTACACGCCCGCCACGAATCCGACCGGTGCCCCCACCACCGGGATTGCGAAGAATCCGACGATCGCCAGCGCCACGGCGAGCAATTGACCCTTCCAACTGATTCCGCCGGCCGCCGCCGCTTTCTGGGGCATCCGAATGGCGGCAACTGTTCCGGCGATCGCCAGGCCGGTGATGATGGCCATTGCCGTCCAGCCTCCCAGACCAAACCCCTCGAGGATCCCGAAGACGAGCGCTGCGATCCAGATCAGACCGAGGCCAGGGAGGATCGGCAACAGGGTCCCGGCAATGCCGACCGCGATGGCCAGGCCGACGAGCATTGTCACCACGGCCGACTGCTCCCGACGATGGGCGGTTGTAGCCTGCCAACGCCATCCCCGGAGACGTCGTCGTGGATCTCGGACTGAACCGCCGCCAACTGTTCGTGATGTTCGGTGCGGTCTACTTCGTCCAGGGTGTGATCCAGGCTTACCAGCTGAACTTCTTCAAGCCACACATGGACTCTGCGGGAATCGATGCGGACCGTTTGGCGATCGTTGCCAGCCTGGCGCTGGTCCCGTTCATCATCAAGTGGGTATTCGGTCTGGTCTCTGACCGATTCCCGCTCTTCGGTCGGGGTCATCGGGTCCCCTACATGCTCATCGGCCTCGTCTCGACGGCTATTGCGTTCTCGGTGGCGTTCTTCATCGACCCGGCAGAGAGCTTTCCGGTTCTGGCGGCCATGGTTCTGGCCGCCACCTTCTTCATGGCGCTCTTCGACACCACTGCGGATGCGCTGGCGGTCGATGCCGTGGCCGAGGAGGACCACGGGACGGTCCAGGCGTGGATGAACGGGGGCCGCGCCGTCGGGCTCGTACTGGTCTCTCTCGGATTCGGCTTCCTGGCGGACGCCTTTGGATATCAATACATCTTCCTCGTCATCGCGGGGCTTCTCCTCTTGCCGTTGTGGTACGTGAATCGTGTCCGCGAGCCTGCGGTTCGCACGCCCGCACATACGTTCGATCGGAGGGCGTTCCGCACGATGCTCGAGCCCCGCTATCTCACCTTTTCACTCGTGCTCATTCTCGCCTGGACGTTCTTTCAGGGCATCGACGGGCTCGTGACGTTCTACATGTCGAGCGACCTCGACGCGTCGGCCAGCGCCATCGGACTCTACGGAACGATCAAGGGTGTCGGCATCCTCGTCGGTGGGATCGGACTGGCAGCGGTGGTCCGTCAGGGTGGCCGACGAACGGCGGCACTCGCCACACTCGGCATGGTGACCGCAGGCGGATTGGCGTTCGCGGCCCTCGATTCGGTGACCGCGATTCTCCTCGTCGCCCCGTTGTGGGGAGTCGCAGTCGGTTTGCAGTGGACGAATTACGTGACTTTCACGATGGGAATCACCGATCTGCGGATCGCAGGATCGATGTTCGCGATCTTCCAGACCATGTCCAACATCGGCCTGGGTGCGGGTGAAGGAATCGCCACCGCCCTCTCCGATGACCTCGGCTTCACCGGCGTGTTCCGTGTCTTCGGGCTGGCGAATCTGGCTGTCATCCCGCTGATGCTCTTCGTCATCGGGCGGTTTCCCTCTCGCGTGGACGTGACATCGTGATCGACCGTGTCGGTCTCCTCCAAGCGCTCGTTCGCATCGACACCACCAACCCTCCCGGCAACGAGCGGGCTGGCATCGACCTCATCGCAACGCACCTGGCCGCGGGTGGAATCGACTTCGAGCTCGTCGCCGCCCAGCCGGATCGTCCCAACTTGATCGCCCGGATCCCCGGTAGGGGCGCCGCTCCCCCACTGTTGCTGCAGGGCCACATCGACGTCGTGCCCGTCACCGGTCAGCGCTGGGCTCGCGATCCCTTCGGTGGCGACATCGCCGAGGGATTCATCTGGGGGCGCGGCACCCTGGACATGAAGGGCCCCGTGGTCATGATGCTCGACGCGTTGGTCCGCATCGCGTCTGACCCCACTCCCCCGGCAGGCGATCTCATCTTCGCGGTTGTCGCCGACGAGGAGATGCAGGGCACGGTCGGCGCCCGCCACCTGGTGAGCGAGCATCCCCAGCTCTTTGCAGGTGTGCGGTATGCGCTGGGTGAGTTCGGAGCGTTCCCTTTCGTGTTCGGAGACACGAGGTTCTATCCGATCCAGATCGCCGAGAGGATCGGAGTCGGCTTCGAACTCGTCATCGAGGGGGCCGGCGGTCATGGATCGATGCCGGTACGCGGTGGCGCGATGGCCAAGCTGGGGGGCATCCTGCGGGCGCTCGACCGCCGCCGGCTCCCGATCCACATCACTCCGGCCACCGCGATGATGATCCAGGCGCTCGTCGCAAACACCACGGGCCCGACACGCATCGCACTCCAACGTCTGGCAGATGCCCGTACCGCAGGGACCGTGCTTCGGGGCCTCAGCTCCCGGCTGGGCCTGTTCGAACCGATGTTCCGCAACACGGTGAGCCCGACGGTGGTGCGTGGCGGGGACGCGCACAACGTCATACCCGAACGCATCACGCTCGGCCTGGACGGTCGGATGCTTCCGGGCATCTCGATCGAAGAGTTCGAGTCCGAAGTCCGCGACGTGGTGGGACCGGACTGTCAGATCCGGACGATCACCGACGGTGCGACGTCACCCGCCGAACCTGATCTCGGCCTGTTCCCGCTGTTGTCGGCGGCGTTGGTCGAACAGGACCCCCTGGCGGTGCCGATTCCATTCCTGCTGCCGGCCGTCACCGATGGACGGTGGTTCGCACAACTCGGCATACAGCCCTACGGCTACACGCCGATCACGCTGCCGCCCGGGTTCGACTTTCAGCGCACGGTTCACGCCGCAGACGAGCGAATCCCGCTCGAGGCCCTCGAGTTCGGCTCCGAGGTCCTCTACACGGTGCTGCGGCGGTACGAGGGATGAGAAATGCCCAACGAGCGGGCCACGGACAAGGGGTGAACACGATGACGGGAGAACACAGGTCGTTTCATGGCGGGCTCCAGCACGTACACGGGCCGTTCGGGGTCGACGCGTTCGGACGGCGAGCAGAGTCCTTCGCCCGATTCTTCGGTACGCCCCGCTTCCTGATCGCCCAGACCGCTCTTGTGGTCATCTGGATCGGGTTGAACGTAGTTGGCGCATCACAACGCTGGGACCCATATCCATTCATCCTGCTCAACCTGGTGTTCTCCCTACAGGCCGCCTACGCCGCTCCACTGATCCTTCTTGCTCAGACCCGTCAGGCAGATCGGGACAAGGCGATGAGCGACGCCGATGTGAGCCATCGTGACAGCCTTGCGACGGCCGCCCTCGACGGTCAGGTCGCGGTGGCCGGCCAGCTCGTCGCGCTGCGGGACCTCCTCGAAGACAATGCCCGGCTGACCGCGGAACTGGTCAGGCTGACTTCCGACATCCATGCGAGGACAACGGAGCCGGATCCGGGCGCCTGACCGTGAAGGCGACGACGACGACGTGCATCCGGCGATCTCAGGTGAGTCCGTAGCCTCCGTCGATACGGATCACATCGCCGGTGTGATAGCGGCTGGCATCGCTCGCCAGATAGACGGCGATCCCGGCGAAGTCCTCGGGAGCACCGTATCTGCCCACCGGCACACGAGGCAGGTTGCGTTCGTCGAAGCGTTCAGAGCCCAGCAGACCGCTGGTCATCGGGGTCTGGATCCATCCGGGCATCAGTGCATTGGCGCGTATCCCGTGCTTGCCATGCTCGACGGCGATGCTCTGGATGAGGGCGATGACGGCTGCTTTGGAGGACGAGTAGGCCTGGCCCCGGGGCATCCCGAGTCGGGCACTGAGGCTCGAAGTCACGACGATCGACCCTCCCCCACCGGCGGTGAGCATCCGACGCACGGCGGCCCGGGTGGTCAGGAATGCTCCGTGGAGGTTGACCCGTATCGTCGCCTGCCAGTCGTCGAAGGTGGTCTCGGCGAAGCGCACTGCACCTGCGGGAACGCCGGCGTTCACGAACACGCTCGTCACCGTTCCGTAGCGCTCCACCACCGATGCCATGGCCGCCTCCACGTCGTCTTCATCGCCGACGTCGCACCGGAGTGCGGTGGCGCTCGACGAGATCGACTGGATTCGTTCGATGGCCGATTGGTTCTTCTCCGCGCTGGTTCCCCAGATGGACACTTCAGCGCCTGCGCGAGCCAGTCCCTCTGCCATACCGAGACCGATGCCAGAGTTCCCACCGGTGACTACGGCGACCTTGCCGGTCAGATCGAACATCGCTTTGCCCTCTCGTCGAAACCGTGATCGTACGGTGACGCCGTGCGGGTCACCGCCAGTCGCGGCATTCGGGCTCCGGGTGGCGAGTCCGTACACTCGGGACATGTTCGGTCCCCTCAACGGCGTCAGGTCTGCGCTGGTCATCGCCGCCGCAATCGCGGCCCTCGCCGCGGCGATCGTCGGCGAATGGGTCATGGCCGCCTTGTTGTTCCTGGGCGTGGCCCTGCACGGCGTCGGCTGGTGGTACCTCTGGCGCCAGCGCGTCCCCACCGACAACCCGTGAGCGCCATACCCCGGGACCTCCTTCCGGACACGACCGTCGTTGACGGTGCAGGGCATGCCTTCATCGGCGGCTGTTCGCTCCTCGAGCTGGCTGACCGTTTCGGTACCCCGTTGTTCGTTTACGACGCAGCCCATCTGCGAGCCCGCGCCGCCGAGGCCGTGGCCGCATTCGGCGACGGGGCCATCTATGCCTCCAAGGCGTTTCTCTGCCGAGCCGTGGCGCGCCTGGTGTTCGAAGCGGGGATGGGGATCGACGTCGCCACCGGTGGCGAGCTGCACGTCGCTCTCGATGCCGGGGTTCCAGCGGATCGTCTCGTCTTTCACGGCAACAACAAATCAGAGCGCGAGATCGGACTCGGGTTGGCGGCCGGGGTGGGTCGGATCGTCGTCGACAACTTCGACGAACTCGACCGGATCGAGCACTTCGTCGCCGCGGGAGCGCCCCGACCCCGGGTTCTCATCCGGATCGCCCCGGGTGTCGAGGCGCACACCCACGAGTACATCTCGACCGGCCAGGAGGACTCGAAGTTCGGGTTCACCGTCTCGACGGGAGCGGCGGCCGCCGCTGTCGAGCGCGCCAGACGATCGGCTGGTCTCGAGCTCGTCGGCATCCACGCCCACATCGGCTCGCAGGTCTTCCGTGCGGATTCGTTCGCAGCCGCGTTGGAAGTCATCGCAGGGTTCGCCGAGCCCCTCTCGCTCCCCGAGCTGTCGATCGGAGGAGGTCTCGGCGTCGCCTACGTGGAAGGAGAAAGCGCCCCGACCATCACGGAATGGGCCGAGGCCCTGATCGGCCGCGCCGGCGAGTTGGGCATCCGTTCGAAGATATTTGCCGAGCCCGGTCGCGCGATCGTCGCGTCGGCTGCGGTGACGCTGTACCGCGTCGGCCACATAAAGGAGATCCCGGGCGTGCGCACGTATGTCGCGGTTGACGGGGGCATGTCCGACAACCCTCGGCCGGTGCTGTATGGCAGCGGGTATGAGACCTTCCTCCCCCGCGCCACCGATGCCGAGCGGCCACGGCGGATCCGTCTCGTCGGGAAGCACTGTGAGTCAGGAGATCTTCTGGTGCGCGACGGCCGGGTTCCCGCCGACGTGGAGGCGGGCGATGTCATCGCAACCCCGGTCACGGGGGCCTACGGCCACTCGATGGGGAGCAACTACAACAAGGTGCTCCGTCCCGCGGTCGTCTTCGTCGAAGACGGATCTTCCCGGCTCGTCGTCCGGCGCGAGACCTATCACGATCTGCTCATGACCGACCTCGGGTGAGGAGACCCACGGTGCACCTGATCGATCGGCTGGCTCCAATCGGCTTCCTGCTCGACCGCCGATCGCGCGTGTTCGAGGATGGATGGGGCGAGCCCGACCGGCTCACGCTCCTCGAGCGACCTCTCACTGCGGCCGACCCGCTTCCGGACCTCGACCTCGAATGGGGCCGGAAGGAGGAGCACAAGGGTTTCCGTCTCCGGCGGGCGTCGGCGACGAGCCCCGTTGCTGACATGCTCGAGCCGATCTCACGGGTGCTCACCGTCGAGTGGATCGAACCCGCCCAGGGCTCGGACCGGACGGTGGTGCTCCTGCCCGCCTGGAACGACGAAGGAGTCGGCGTGCGCCGCAGGATCGGACGCCGACTGGCTGAGCGGGGCATCTCCTCCTTCATCGCCGACATCGCCTTCTACGGACTGCGCCGTGTCCAGCCGGAGGGCCGACCGGCGATCGGTTCGGTCGGGGACTTCGCTCTCATGGGTTACTCGGCTGTGGCGGAGGGTCGGGCGCTCGTCGCATTCGCCTCGACGATGGGAACGGCGGGTGTGTCCGGATATTCGATGGGCGGAAATCTCGCTGCGCACGTGTCCGCGGCGATGCCGCGGGATGTCGCCACTGCGCCGTTGGCGGCTTCGCATGGGCCGGGACCGGTTTACCTGGAGGGGGCTCTGCGCCGGGCGATCGATTGGAAAGCGCTGGGTGGTCGCCTTCCGGCCGCACAACGCTTGGGAGACCTGCTCGCACAGGCGTCGGTTCTGCGTCTGCCGCCGATGCGCCATCATCGGTCGTCGGTGGTCGTGTCCGCGGGTCGCGACGGCTTCGTGCTGCCGGCGTTCAGCCGGGATCTCGCCGCGCACTGGGGCGCCGAACTCCGCACGGTGGCCGGCGCGGGGCACGGCACGCTCCTGTGGCGACACAGCGACGTGCTGGTCGACGCGATCGAGGACTCCTTCGACCGGGTCACATCCCGCTGACCGCCGAGTGTCATTGGGACGTCGTAATCTCCCCGCCGTGAAACGGATTCTCGCCTGGATCACGACGATTCCCTTCCTGTTGTCGTTCGGCGTCGTCCTCGTGATCTTCGACCTGGCAGGGCGGGCGGTGAGGCCGTTCTCGCTGCGGGCGTTCGAGTATGTGATGGCGGCGCTGCAGCGCACGTTGACCGCGTTGTTCCTGATCTGCGGGACCAGGGTGCACATCGAGCGACCCGACACGATCCGGCCGCGGACCGGGTACGCGATCATTTCCAATCATCAGAGCCTCTTCGACATCGCCATCATCGGCGGGATGCTCTTCACGAACTTCCCGAAGTACGTGGCGAAGAAGGAACTGGGCAAGGGCATCCCTTCCATCTCGCTCAACCTCAAGCGGGGCGGCAATGCTCTCATCGACCGCGACGACCGACGGCAGGCCATTCGGGCGATCCGGGACATGGCCCGCACCGCGCAGAATCGGAACGTGTCCGTCGTCATCTTTCCCGAAGGCACCCGCTCGCGTGATGGCGCGTTGGGCGAGTTCAAGCGGGCGGGATCGATCGCACTTCTTCGTCAGGCTGAGTCGCTGCCGGTGGTGCCGATGGCGATCGACGGCGCCTGGAAGCTCCTTCGCCACAACATGAAGCCGGTTCCCTTCGGTACGACCGTGAGGGTTCGCTTCGGGGACCCGGTGGAGCGCTTTCCCGATGACGGCGAGGCGATGCTCGTGCATGCCGAGAAGTTCATCACGGCGGCGCTGGAAGAGTGGCGCCGTCCGGGTTGAGTCCCCGTCACTCCCGGTCGATGGTCTCGGCGTACTGCTGCCATCGCCACGTGTCTTCACACATGCGGTCGATGTCATGCTCAGCCTTCCAACCGAGTTCCCGGTGGGCCCGGGTGGGGTCGGCGTAGGTCGTGGCGACATCGCCGTGACGGCGTGGCGTGACTTCGCGAGGGATCGGCACTCCCGATGCGCGCTCGAATGCATCGATGAGCTCCAACACCGAGGTCCCGATCCCGGTGCCGAGGTTCCACGTGTGCAGGCCCGGATGGTCGATGAGATGGCGCATGGCCGCCAAGTGACCACGCGCCAGGTCGACAATGTGGATGAAGTCGCGTACTCCCGTCCCGTCGGGCGTGGCATAGTCGTCCCCGAAGACGAAGAGCCGCGGGAGTCGCTCGGCAGCCACCTGGGAGATGTACGGCATGAGGTTGTTGGGTACGTCCCGGGGGTCTTCCCCGATGAGCCCGCTCTCATGGGCACCAACCGGGTTGAAGTACCGGAGGATCCCCAGCTTCATCTCCGGTCGGGCGGTAGAGAGCTCGCCGAGTATCTGTTCGACCATCAGCTTGGAACGGCCGTACGGATTGGTCGGCGGCCCCAGCTCGGCGTCTTCGGGGATGGGCAGGGTCGTCGGGTCGCCGTACACGGTGGCTGAGGAACTGAACAGCAGCGTGTCCACGCCGTGGCGGAGCATGGCTTGGAGGACCGCCACTGATCCCGCGACGTTCACGTCGAAGTAGTCGAGGGGCCGCTCCACGGATTCGCCGACTGCTTTGAGGCCGGCGAAGTGGATGATGCCGTCGAAGGCGGCGCCCGCCAGCACCGCATCGAGGGTGGGGGCGTGACGGACGTCGCCTTGCACGAGCGGCACGCGGTATCCGGTGATGGTCTCGAGGCGATCGATCACCGACGCCCGGGAGTTGACGAGCGTGTCGACGATCACCGGGTCGTGGCCGTCGAGTATCAGCTCGACAACGGTGTGGCTACCGATGAACCCTGCTCCCCCGGTGACCAGGATCTTCATGCGGTCACGCTATCGGGGCCCGGCCAGCAGGGCCCGGATGGGCGCCTCGGCGAGCGCCCACCACGCCGCCAGCTGGTCATCGAGGGCGTCTATTTCGGAGTCGACCACGTACACGCCTTTCGTCGGAACGATGGCCGCCAGTTCTACGAGAACCGGTCGCAGCGACGACTCGACGGCGAGGGCGTGGTCCCATGCTCCCCCCAACATCACGGGCACCGCCACCAGCCCGGCGAGCCCGTTGGTCCCGTAACGATCCAGAAAGGACTTGAGGAGTCCCGTGATCCCGGCTTTGTAGGTCGGCGAGGCAAAGACGGCAGCGTCTGCGGAGTGAACCCGGGCGGTGAGTTCGCCGACAACCGGGGAGGTCCACGAGAAGAGATCTGGCGCGATGTCGATCAGCTCGATCGTCTCGACCGTTCCCTCCCCCACCGAAGCCACCAGATTCGCCACCCGCTCGGCGACACGCGTGGTACGGCCACCGCGGTTGGGATTGCCGACGACTGCGACGACCCGCATCACGGGCCCGGGTGGCCGGCGGCAGTCAACGCGTCCATGATCCGGGCGGCGGCGTCCTCCAGTTCGTCTTGGGTGGCCGAGGTCGCATTCGAGAAGTCCAAATCGTCGACCTCCCAGATGGGGCTCACGTGGATGTGGAGGTGGGGTACTTCGAGTCCAGCGATCATCAGCCCCACCCTGGCTGGGTTCCATGCCGTCTCGATCGCGGTGCCGATGGTGGCTGCCACCGCCATCAGGTGGTCGCGAAGCTCCGGTGGACAGTCGAGCCAGTGGTCGATCTCCGTGCGGGGCACCACCAGGGTGTGACCGGGCTTCAGGGGTTGGATGCTCAGGAACCCGACGCAGTCTGCATCCTTCCACACGAAGGTTCCCGGAAGATCGCCCTCGATGATGCGAGTGAACAGCGTTGCCATGGGTGCCCAGGCTACAGATCACGGGCGCCGACGTAGGATCGCTCGGTGCCTATCGAAGCTCACAGGATCGCCTGGCATGGGCGAGCCGATGGGGTCGCCGTCAAGACGTTCATGCCGCGTTTTCCGCGTCATGTGCCGCTCGTTCGCCGAGACGGTGAGTGGGCCGCCGACCTCTACCTTCCCGATGACGCACGGGTCGAGTATCGCCTGGAGATCCGCCGCGGGTCGCGGTATGAATCCACGCTCGACCCCTCGAACCCCGAGGTCGCCACGAACCCGTTCGGAGAGAACTCGGTGCTGTACGGGACGAGGTATCCCGCCCGACCACCGGACTCACCCGCCATCGCCTGGCGCATGCGCGAGTTCCGTGTGCAGAGCACGGTCTTCGGCGGCCGTCGGCACCATCACCTGCTCTCGCCGGCAGGGCTCGAAGACCGCGAGGAACTGCCGCTGCTGCTCCTCCACGACGGGTCTGACTACCGCAACCACGCAGGACTCACACCGCGCCTCGGGGCAGCGATCCAGTCGGGCCGCCTGCCGTTCATGCGGGTGGCCCTTCTCGATCCCCGACATCGCAATGTCGAATACGTCGCGGATGCGAACCATGCTTCCCACGTGGCTCACGAAGTACTCCTGCACCTGTCCTCGCGGATCGGCGTGGGCAGCCAGAGGATCCTCGGTGGTGCGAGCCTCGGGGCGGTCGCCTCGTGGCATGCGGCCTGGGCACACCCGGGCGTGTTCACGGGGCTCGTGCTGCAGTCGGGCACTTTCGCCTTCTCCGGCGACGGTCTGCTCTCCCGCGCGATGGCCGCTCCGATTCGGTCCTTCCTCGCCGACGCCTTCGTTGAACCCCGACTCGACCAACTCGGCATCGGTCAGACGTGCGGCCGGTACGAGAGCCTCATCGACTGGAATCGAACCATCGCCCATCGCCTGGCCGACACTGCTGCATTCCACCGCTACGAAGAGCGCTGGACCGGCCACGACTGGGGAGCATGGTCCGACACGCTCGTTGGAGCGCTGGCGGCATCCCTCACCAGGTGAAGCGGCGCCTGACGGTGCAGGTTTAGTCTCGCTTCATGAGCGTGCGCAGGATCGGTCTCTCTCTCGGAGCTGACCTGTGCTGGCCGATCTTCTACGAAGACATCATCGCCGAACTCGAGCCCGTCGTTCGGCTCGGCGGCGAGGAGATCAGTTTCGAGATCGAACGCGTGACCATCGAACCGTTCGACCTCGCCCAGCCCGTGCGCTACGACGTGCTGTTGGATCGTTTGACCCCGTGGTATCACACGAGCCGCGAGTGGATCAAGAAGGCCATCGTTCAGAACGACCTCTATGTCCTCAACAACACATTCACCCTGCAATCGATGGAAAAGCACACGTCGTACGCGGCGATGATTCGCCTTGGGCTTCCCGTCCCCCGGACCATTCTTCTCCCCCCCAAGGAGTACAAGCCCCAGCCGGATCTCGAGATGACCCTCACGAGCTACGCGCGGATGTTCGATCTCGCCGAGATCGGCGAGAGCCTGGGCTATCCGGCGTTCCTCAAGCCGTACGACGGAGGAGCGTGGCGGGGCGTGTCACGGGTGACCAATGCCGAGGAGCTCCGCGCGGCATATGACGCCTCGGGCACCGAGATCATGCATCTGCAGGAGGGAATCGAGCCGTTCGATCTCTTCGTCCGCGCTCTCGCGGTCGGCCCGCAGGTCAACGTGATCCGTTACGACCCGGATGCGGCGTTGCACGACAGGTACATGGTCGACTTCGATTTCGTCGACGACGACGAACTGGCACTTCTCAGCGACATGGCGATGACCATCAACTCCTTCTTCGGCTGGGACTTCAACTCTGTCGAAGCGCTGCGCCGCGAGGGCAAGTTCCATCCGATCGACTTCGCCAATGCCAACCCGGACTCGCAGGTCACGAGCCTGCACTATCACATCCCGTGGCTGGTGAAGGCCAAGATCCGCTGGTCGCTGTACTGCGCCGCCACGCAGCGACGGATGCGTCACCACGTCGACTGGACGCCGTTCTTCCTCATCGCTGACAGCGACATGCCCTATCGCGACAAGCTGCGGGCGTATGCCGAGATCGCCGAAGATCGCTACGAGACGCAGCGATTCGAGGATTTCTGTGCACTTCACCTAGGACAACTCGACGAGGTGACATTGGAGTACTTCGCAACGGACAAGGCTAGAGAGGCAGTCCGCCGCAAAGTCGCTGTCTTGTTCCCTGCCGAGGAGGTGGACCGGTTCAGCGAGCACTTCTGGGGCTTGATCCAGTTTTGGCGCGCCACGGAGCGTGACCGAATGGACCAGTCGTGACGCAAACGGAGTCGTGGCACTCGGAGCGATTGGGCCAATCCCTCACGCTCGCGCGTTGGGGCGAAATCGGGCGACCGGTGCTCGTGTTCCCGACAGCCGGGGGCGATGCCGGCGAGGTCGAACGGTTCGGGCTCGTCGGAGCCCTGTCCGAACTCATGGCCGACGGCCGGGTCAAGGTCTACTCGGTGGACTCGGTGGCCGGTCGCTCTTGGCTGGCCAACGATGATCCGCGGCACTCGGCGTGGATTCAGAACCAGTTCGACCAGGCGATTCGTTGGGAAGTGGTACCCGCCATCCACGCCGACTCCGGTCACTTCCCCATCATTGCCGCCGGTGCGTCCATCGGCGCCTTCAATGCAGTGGCGTCGCTGTGTCGTCATCCGGACGTCTTCGGCGCCGCCATCGCCATGAGCGGCACGTTCGACCTCGAACCATGGCTGCGCGGCGAATGGTCCGACGACTTCTACTTCAGCTCCCCCCTGCACTACCTGGACGGGATGGACGACGCCGCGCTCGATCAACTGCGCCAACGATTCGTGCTGCTGGCCACCGGCACCGGCGATCACGAGAACCCGGGAGAATCGTGGCGCCTGGCCGGTGTGTTGGGCAGCCGTGGGATCCCGAATCGCGTCGATAATTGGCCGGGTTGGAGTCACGATTGGCCGACGTGGCGGGCGATGCTCCCCACGTATCTTCACGAGCTCACCTCCTGAGCGGGGTCTCGCCTGCCGCGGCTACATTCGGGCGCCTTGGCTGATTGGATCCGCGACGACATTCCCCGGGCGCTCGAGCTGCTGCGTGCCCCCGCTCTCGCCCCGTTCCGCAAGCCCGGATTGGCCGATGAGTTCTGGGAGCGCCTCGAGGCCGAGTTCGAGAGCCTGTTCCGCAACCTCCACCGTCTCTACGGATGGCGGTGGGACTTCGCGCTCGCCCTCGAGCGGTTCGTCGAAACGATGGCGACGGTGGCCGCGAACCGTGCCAAACGCCACCGGCGCCGAATCGACGTCACCCCCAACGCGTGGTTGAACGATCCAGTCACGATCTGGGCACAAGCCTACGTCGACCGCTTTGCCCGAACCTTCGACCGCCTCCCCGAGACCACGGACCATCTTCGGCGGCTCGGCGTCACGCACCTCCACCTGATGCCGCCGTACCTGTCTCCCCTGGTCAACGACGGCGGATACGCGGTGACCGACTACCGCCGAACGGACCCCGCGCTCGGTTCGATGTCAGACCTGGCGAGTGCCATCGACCGGTTGGCGGAGGACGGGATCGGTGTCGTGCTGGATGTCGTCCTCAACCACACGGCGTCAGACCACCCCTGGGCGCGGGCGGCGGCCTCGGGGGACCCCACCTACCGCCGCTACTACCACTTCTTCGAGGATCGGACCGCGCCCGACCGGATCGCCCCCATGCTGCGTTCGGTCTTTCCCGACCGCGACGGGGACGCGTTCACGTGGCACGCCCCTGCCCAGGCATGGGTGTGGACGACGTTCAACGAATATCAGTGGGATCTGGACTACCGGAACCCCGAGGTGTTGATCGCGATGGCGGGCGAGATCGGGTTCTTGGCGAATCTCGGAGTGGCGGCCCTTCGGCTCGACGCCACGCCCTTCATCTGGAAGGAGCAGGGAACGAGCTGTGAGAACCTCCCGGAGGCCCACACCGTGGTCGAACTTCTCAGTACCTTCGCCCGGGTCGCCGCCCCCGGCACCCAGCTGCTGAGTGAGGCCATCGTCCATCCTGACGACGTGATGCGGTTCGTACGCCCCGAGGAGTGCCGGATGGGCTACAACCCGTTGACGATGGCTCTCATCTGGGAGGCGGTGGCGACCCGGGACACATCGCTGCTGGCCGCTGGCCTGCGGCGAAGGGTGCAGTTGCCGCCTGGGTGTCAGTGGCTGACCTACCTGCGCTGCCACGATGACATCGGATGGGGCTTCGCAGACGAGGACGCTGCCGCGCTGGGCGTGGATCCTGCCGGGCACCGGAAGTTCCTCAACGAGTTCTATACCGGGGCCTTTCCCGGGAGCTTCGCCGCCGGACTGGCGTTCGGTGAGAATCCCGTCACGGGCGATGCCAGGGTCGCCGGAACGCTGGCGTCACTGGCCGGCCTTCAGCGTGGCATCGAGAGCGCGTCTGCAGTCGAGACCGACACGGCGGTTGCGCGCATCGTGGCGATGTACACGCTGATGTTCACATCAGTGGGCATACCGTTGATCTACCTCGGTGATGAGATCGGCCAGCTCAACGACATGGGCTACCACGACGACCCGCTCCGCACCTCGGACAGCAGATGGGCGCATCGACCCCACTTCGACTGGGACGTGTTGGCCCGAGCAGTCGACGGCAGCGGAACAGCCGGCCGCATACTGGCGGCGGTCGAACGCCTCGCCACCCGCCGGGCGGCCTCGCCTGCGTTTCGATCCGCCACTCCCACCGTCGTCGATTCCGGGCATGTCTCGGTCATCGCCTACACGAGAGTCGCCGGCGGTCACCTCGTGACCGTCGCCGTCAACCTCTCCGAACGCCCGGCCGTGACCGCCCTCGAGCGGTCCGGCGACGACTGGAACGACATCGTCGATCCTCCCGGCCCGGTCACTTTGGAGGCGTACGGCGTGCGGGTTTGGGAGTCAACGACACACCCGACACAATCATCTGAGTTCGATCCGCATGAGCCGCGTCTCAGATCGCCAGCCGGAGTTGAGCCTCCGGGCGTTCGAATCGGGGCACGCCCGACCAGGCCAAACCGTCCATGAACGCCCAACTGCGACGATGGATCGACGACGGACCCCACGCATGCAGCGCGGCTTTGTGCGTGGGGCACGGATATCCCTTGTTCGTCTCGAAGCCGTACATCGGATACGACGGCGATGCGGCGCGGAGTATCCGGTCGCGCGTGACTTTCGCCACGATCGAAGCCGCCGCAATCGAAAGCGACGTTCGGTCGCCGCGCACGATCGTGGTGACGTTCCCGGTCCCGACGAAATCCCAGTTGCCGTCGACGAGCACCCGATCCACCCCGATCCCCAGACGGTCGAGTGCCCGGCTGGTGGCGAGCCGCTGGGCGTCTGACATGCCCAGTTCGTCGCACTCGACCTCGGATGCGTGTCCGACGGCCCATGCCGCTGCCCAATCGGTGATCCGCCCGCAGAGCATCTCACGCTCTTCCTCAGTGAGCATCTTCGAGTCCCGAATCTTGTACACCCGCCGATCGGACGGGACGACCACGGCACCGACCGTGAGCGGTCCTGCCCAGGCGCCGCGCCCGACCTCGTCGATCCCCACCACCACACGGTCGTGGGCCCAGTGGGCGCGCTCGTGGGAGAGGCCGGGGGCCGTTCGCTTGAGGGCGGGCCGGAGACGAGGCACGGTCTGCACGCCGGCCAGCCTAGGAGAACCTGGTGGTTCGGCTCAGTTCATCCGCGGATCGGCCGGGTAAGTGGAGTAGAGAGGCAGGTGGCCGGGTTGGCGACGCAGCACGGCCGCCCACAACTCCTCGGGTGATTCGGTGAGCAGGTCGGAGGTATCGAAATCCACCACGAACCATGCGTCCTCGGCGAGTTCATCGTCGAGCTGGCCCGGTCCCCAGCCCGCACATCCCCCAAAGATCCTCACCGGCGAGGTGTCGGCGGGTTCTTCTCCAAGGTCGAGGAGTTCGATCGACCCGAAACGAATGCCGATCCCGATTCCGATGTCAGGTTGCACCGGTCCCCCGTGGAAGACGACCGCCGGCGCGGATGCCACCTCCGCCCAGGCGGGGAGAAAGTCACGAACCGGAATCGTCGTCGGGCGGTCGAGAACGACGCCCAGCGAGCCGTCCTCATCGTGCTGGAGCATCAACACAACGCTGCGTGCGAAGTTCGGATCTCCGAGGAGGGGTGTGGCGACGAGGAGCGAGCCGGGGCGAGGGTTCAGCCGCATCGTCGGGCGGGCAGGCGAAGAACGAAGGTGCTCACGATGTCATTCTCGTACACCAGAGAGCCCCCCATCTTCTCAGCCAGCCAGCGCGACACCGAGAGCCCCAGGCCCACCGAGTTTGGTTGCGTGACGGTCGTGTGGGCCCGTTCGTACGGCTGGAAGATCCTGTCGATCATCGCTGGCTCGATCCCGGGGCCCTTGTCACACACGGAGACAGCAACCTGGTCGCCGTCCATCTCGATCCCGACCGCGCCCGGCAGTTCTCCGTACCGAATGGCGTTGGTGATGAGGTTGCGCACGACCTGGCGAATGCGCTGGGCATCGCCACAGGCAACTCCCTCGCCACTCACGTCGAATTGTTCACGCTTGCCAACCGGCAGCGCGGCCAACACGGCGTCCACCGCCCTGCGGAGATCCACCTCTTCGTGGATGAGCGTGATGGAATCGATGTCGGCGCGCGCGGCGACGAGAAGATCTTCGACGATTGCGGCGACCTCTGACGCCTGGTCTGCCACCAGCCCGATGAAGTCCCGTTTGGTCTCGTCATCGAGGACGTCGTAGAACGAGGTGAGTTCAGAGGCCAGACCGACGACCGCGGTGAGGGGCGTGCGCAGTTCGTGGCTCACCGAGGCGATGAATTCGTCCTTCGAGGCCACCACCTCCTCGAGCTGGCGGGCGGTGCGCCGTTCTTCGGTGATGTCCCGTGCGACCAGCGAGATGAAGTGTTGATGCCGCTGCGCCACGGCGGAGGTGAGGATCTCGCGTCCGGACCGAGAACGCAGGACGATCTCACCGCGCCACTCGTGTGGACCGTCGGGGGTCTCCCGCCACGAACGCAGGCGAGCGGCGTCGGCGGCGTCGGTGATGAATTCGCCGACGTGGGAGTCGATCAGCCCCGGACCGTCGGCCTCGTCCAGGAACCGGCGCATTGCGGCGTTGAGCCGGTTGATCCGGTCGTGCTCGTCAGTCAGCCAGACGAGGTCGGACGTTGCCTCCAGGATCTCAGAGATGCGACGGCGCGACTCTTCGACCTGACGTCGTGAAGTGACATCGACCAGCACCCCCTCGAACATCAGGATGTCTCCGTTGCGATCTCGAATCGCTCTGGCGCTGTCGGTCACGGAGATCAGCGTGCCATCGGCCCTGGTGAGCTCCATTTCGTAGTTCATCACGACATCGGTGCCGTCGAACATGGCCAGCCACTCCTGGCGGCCGCCCAGGTCGCGATAGTGCGCCTGAGTCCGCTGGACCGCCCCGAGGAGCTCCGCGGGGTCGGAGAGGCCCAGCATGTCCGCCAGCGCCGGATTGGCGGCCAGCACCTCACCTGATGGCGCCGACCGGTAGAGCGCCACGGGGATCCGATCGAAGAGGAGATCGAGTCGCCTGGGCGCGGTGCCGACCAAATTGTCGACACCCGATGTCTCGTCCGCCCCGGAGAGGGTGATCATCGTGTGCGGCCGCCCGTCGAAGGTGATCAGCTGGGTCACCGCCTCGATCAACACTCGGGTCTCGCCGATCGACGACAACTCGGTGCGGATGACCCGGTCCGCTCCGAAGGGACCTTCGATACCGAACGTCTCTCGCAGCGATTCGCCGATGAGATGTCGACCGACGAAGACAACGGCCGCCCCGTTGGCATAGACGATATCGTCCCCGTCGCTCACGAGTTTGGGTGCTGGAGAGTCGTCGAGCGACCGACGCAGCTGCTCCTGGGCGTGTGCCATGTCCTGAAGGCGGGCTCCGACCGACGAGAAGACCCATGCCAGACCGGCCGTGATCAACGCCACCGCAGCCATCGGAACGAAGACACTGAAGGCCTCTCCCGCCACCGCAGAACGAACCACGCTCGGCACCTCTGCCACCTGCACGCTGAGAAAGGCCGCACCGGCTCCGATGATGCCGCAGGTGGGAGCGAGCCGTCGGCCCCAGGTGGGTCGCAGCAGGCTCAGCGCCGCGGTCGCTCCGACCAAGATGAGGAGAGAGCTGTACTGCATGCCGAGGGCAGCCAGCGCGAGAGAGTTGCCGAGGTCGTATCCGCCGAACACCAAGAGACGTCGCGATGACGGCTCCTCGACCCCCGCCCCGCCGAGGGACGTGATCACGCCCCCGATGCCCAGACCCAGCACGATGAGGGCCCGGGGCTCGCGGCCGGCCAGAGCGATGAACAACACCAGGACGGTGGCCGCGACATACAGGAACTGGCGGACACGCCAGGGGCGACTCAGGTATGACTCGAACACATCGACTCATCGGTCAGATGGTGCGCACCCTTGACCAATCCGCCCGTTTGCGATCAGGCGACTTTCGCACCGCGGTCTGGGATAATCAGGCCAGGTGGACGTCGATCCAGGCGATGACCTCGTCGACGATGTCCATCCCCTCCGGCTCATTGAACAGCTCGTGCCGGAGCGCCGGGTAGAGCCTGCGTTCGACGCCTGCCACATCGCCGAGGGCGGCTGACGCCGGAGGCGGGACGATCATGTCCGCGGCACCGTGCAACACGAGCGTCGGAGTGTCGAGGCTCCCGAGCGAGGCCCGCACCCGATCCATCGCGGTGAACATCTCGTGCCCGTAGTGCGAGGTCGTCTTCGTGAGCACCAAGGGGTCCGAGAAGTAGGCCTCGGCCACGGCCGGGTCCCGTGACAGCTTGGCACCGTCGAGCGGATTGCGGATCTCGAGCTTTGGCGCGATCACATCGAGTATCGGGGCGATCAGGTGTAGCCAGCGGGAGCCACCTCCCAGTCCGACGGCGCTCAAGACGAGGAGATCGACGCCTGGTCGCTCCGACAGCACGTACTCGAGGGCGAACAATCCGCCGCCGGAATGTCCGAGGAGCACCGTCGGTTTTCCGGTTTCGAGCGCTCGCTCGACGTGAGTCTGAATCTGATCGAGGATTTCCGACCACGACTCCACCCACGCCCGCCGCCCCCCGGATGCGCCGAAGCCGATCTGGTCATACGCAGTGACTGCGATACCGCCCGCCGCGAAACGGTCCCCGACCGCCTCGTACCGTCCGGAGTGCTCCGCGATGCCGTGGCACAGCACCATCTCGGCGCGCACGTCGCCGGTGGGTTCCCACCGACGGACGAGTTCGTGAACTCCGGCGGCGGTCATGCTGGGTTGGGCGATGCTGGTCACGTGTCTTCTCCGGTGGTTGCTCGAGTTCGTTGCGAAACGTGGAGACCAATCATCGCAGGATCACGGAGCGGTCTCGTCGCCGGTGGAGGCTCCCCATGCGGCCGGACGACGACGAGATCGGCCAGACCTGCCACGTCGGGCCGCTCCGTTCTGCCGAACGACCCGGGAATGACGAGACCGTCGGGCGCAACGAAGGCCAGTCCGAAGGGGGGCGGCGGCTCGAAGATCGGGCGTACGCCACGTTGCTGGCAGATCGGCTTGAAGAGGGCTCGGAGCGCCCCTGCCATCAGCGCGGGATCGTGCTGCGGGGACGAACCGACGTCGATCACGGGGGCGGCTACCGGCATGTGAGCGACGATGCGATGGCGGACGACGATGGTCCTCCATCCGGGCGGGGCCGCCAGCAGCCGCCCGAAGACATCGGGCACGCCGTGAATGAGCACATCTTCGACTGCGGGTTCCAACGCCGGGATGCCGTCGATGCCCGGGCTCACCACCACGCGTGAGTCGAACCGGGCTGCGAGTTCCTCGGCGACGCGCAGGGTGTACCGGGCGTGGGGGGCGACCACGATCAGCCGCCGCACGGGATGGGTTGTCATCACCGTTTGAAGGGGGGAGTCACCCGGCGCAGGGTGTGCCATGTCTGACGAATCTCCACTTCGATCGGCGCGTTCGTCGGAGGCTCCAGATACCCCATCCCGATACCTGATCCGAGTGCCGGGCTGAAGTTGCCACTGGTCACCCAACCGGTCGAGCCGTCGGCGCGTAGCCGGTTGTGGGGCCGCGGGATCTGGCGGGTGTCGGTGGTGAACGCGACCAGGGCCCGCTCGACGGCGTCCCTCTCGGCCGCCAGGGCGTCCCGGCCCACGAACTCGTGGTCCCACGCGACTGCAAAACCGAGACCGGCCTGCAGCGGTGTGACGTCTTCGGTGAGATCCTGACCCCAGAGCGGCAGACCCGCCTCGAGCCGGAGCGTGTCCCGAGCGCCCAACCCACACGGCACCGCTCCGAGATCCAACGCCGCAGCAAAGAGGGCTCCGATGGTCTCGGGGGGACCCACCAGTTCGCCGCCCTTCTCCCCCGTATATCCCGTTCCGCCCACCCATACGGGAACGCCGGCGTAGGCGGACTCTGCGAGGTGGCCTCGCCTGACGTCGACCTCTAGCAGGGCATGCAGCAGTCGGGGCGCATCCGGACCCTGCACCGCGATCGCGGCCGTCGTCGGCCGGAGGTCCTCAGTGGCCACGTCCTCGCCGGCTCGGGTGATCTCATCGAGAACTCGCAGGTGATTGCCGCCGTTGGGCATGACCCAGATCGCCTCCGGCCACCGCCACACCATCAGATCGTCGACGATGCCCCCGGATTCGTTCAGGATCATCGTGTACTGGGTGCGTCCCGGCCCGAGCCGCGCCACGTCGTTGCAGAGCCGGCGACGGAGGGCCCCTTCTGCGTCCGCCCCGCCAACGACCGCCCGGCCGAGATGGGACACATCGAAGACGCCGACGCCGTGGCGGACGGCGCGGTGTTCTTCGAGCACCGACGAGTACTGAACCGGCATCGACCAGCCGCCGAAGTCGACGAATCGGGCACCGAGGGTGGCGTGGAGGTCGTGCAGCGGCGATGCGAGGGCCATCAGCTGCTGGCGCCGCGGCTGTCGAGCTTGGTCACCTGGGGCGGACCGGGGATTCTCGTGGGGACCGGCTCTGCCACGTTCGGGGGTTGTTCCAATCCGTACTTGTCGACCAGGTTGAGGAAGTCCCGCTGATAGAGGATCTTGATCCGGATGTCGGGGTACAGCTCGCGCAGGCGCCTGACCTTGGCGTTCTTCTTGGTGACGAGCTTCTGACTCATCGTCGTGATCTCGATGTAGAGATCGTCGTCGGGCAGGTAGAAGTCGGGAGTGAAGTATTGACTCGGTCGGCCTTCCCGATCCCATGTGACCGGGAACGAGGTGGGTTCATACATCCAGTCGACCCCGTAGAAGTCGAGAAGCAGAGCGAACTGCCGCTCGCTGTTGTGGGCGAACCGGGCGCCGCCCGCGGTCATGAGGGCTGCGTTCAGGTGGCTTCCGCCAGGGCCTCTGGCTCGTCGACGGGATGCGGGGTGAGATCGTGGAGGTCTCCGGCCAGTTCCTCCTGGACGGGTCCGACCGCGATACCGAACACGCCCTGACCCCGCCGGAACACGTCGACGACCTCGTCGGGCGAATGGGCGGCGAAGATGGTGGTGCCGTCGGACAGCAGCGTGACGTCGGCCAGCGGCCTGTCGCTCTCGAGCTGATCACGGAGGATCTCGACGGCGGATCGAATCCGTTTGAGGCTCATGCCGGCGTCGAGCAGGCGTTTGATCACCTTGAGCTGGATGAGGTCGGTGAAGGAGTACAGCCGCTGTGATCCCGAGCCGCTCGCCTCCTTGGCGGTGGGACGCAGCAGATCCGTTCGTGCCCAGTAGTCGAGTTGACGGTAGGTGATTCCGACGAGCCGACACACCTGGGGGGCACGGTATCCGAAGCCGCTCTCAGCGGTGAACCCGGCGAAGGAAGGTTGCTGCGGCGTCGAAGTCGGCACGGTGATCCTCCCGGACGCGGAGTGGTTCCGGCCACTCACATCGTCGTAATTCTATTGATGTCATTCCGTCCGTGGATGCGGAAAGCTACGCCTGGCCGCGTGAGTTGTCAACAACCTGTGGAAAAGTCTCCTGCTGCGGGCCGGCGGGGGCCGTACAGACCGCCTACTCGGCTTCGCCCTCGTCGAGGAAGTCTTCGACAGTGAGATCCTCGAGAAATTCCCGGAATTCCTCGATCTCGGCCTCGTCCTCGTCGTCGCGAATCTCGATTCCGGCCTCGTCGAGGACACCAGGGTCGGCATACAGCGGAGTGCCGGTACGCACACAGAGGGCGATGGCGTCGGACGGACGGGACGACACGGTGATGGTCCGGCCATCGAGGGTGAACACCAACTCGGCGAAGAAGACACTGTCCCGCAGCTCCGTCACGGTCGCCCGCGTGAGCTGGGCGCCGAGCGCCGAGATCGTTCCCGCCAGGAGATCGTGGGTCTGGGGTCGCGGGGGCTGGTTGCCTTCCATGGCGGAGCTGATCGCCATCGCCTCGACGGGACCGACCCAGATCGGCAGGAACCTGTCCCCTGCCTGCTCGCGGAGAAGGACGATGGGTGTGTTCGAGGGCACCTCGACGCGCACCCCTGTGATCACCATCGGGATGACCTGTGCGTCCATGACGCAAGACTATCAGTGTCCTGGAAAGACGCTCCGTCGGAACAACTCCGGATCGTCCCGGAAGATGGCCAGGTCGAGCACCGCCCAGATGTCCCGCAGATTCCGGTAGAGCCCCTCTTGGTCCAAGCCGTAGCCGATGAGGAACTCGTCGCCCACCTCGAAACCTCGATACTCGAGGGGGACATCGACGATCCTCCGCGTGACCTTGTCGAGGAGAGCCACGGATCGCACCGACCTCGCTCCCCTCTCTTCGATCATCCTGCGCAGTACGGTCAGCGACAGCCCCGTGTCGACGATGTCTTCGACGAGGATCACGTCGCGGTCGACCAGAGGAATGGCCGTGTCGGTCTGGATTCGGATCCGTCCGCCCTCCCCGAACCGGTTGAGCAGCAGGAAGTCGACGTCGAGGTCCACGTCGACCCGGCGCACGAGGTCGGCGACGAACCACAGCGCACCGTGGAGAACGCCGACGACGACCGGTCTGTGATCGGAGTAATCCTCGGTGAGGAGCGCACCGAGCTCACCGACGCGTTCCCGGATGGCGGACTCGGTGAGCACGAGGGTGAACGGGTCAGCCACCTGATGCACCGTCGAACAGCCAGCCCAGCGCTTCGAGCGGACCGGGGACGTCGGGGGTGAACACTTCAGGGGGCGGGGCGGCGAGTACAGGCTCTTCGATCGGCGGGGCTGCCGCGGCGAGGGCACCGACCAGTGCGAGCGCGTGGAGTCTCGCCTTGGCCGTGATCGAGGCTTCCACCTGAGTGGCAGGCAGACGGAACGGCGTCCCCCGCGAGATCGTCTCCACGATCCGGAGGTCCTCGAATCCGTGGTCGAGCAGCGTCACGGCATCGGCGAAGTGTGCCCCGGTGCCCTCCGAGCCCATCACCACCACCCAGATGCGCCTCCCGTCGCGTTCGGCGCCCCCGACGAACACCAGACCAGCCTGGAAGGTGAAGCCGGTCTTCAACCCGAACGTGCCCCGATAGGTTTCGAGCAGCTGATTGGTGCTCTCCGCGACGCGAACAGTTCCGTCGGGCGCATTGGTGACCGCGTAGCGGGTTGTCGTCGCGATCTCGGCCAGCTCCGGCTCCGCCACCGCCGCCCGTGCCAGTGTCAGAAGATCGCGGGGCGAGGAGTGATGACCGACGGCGTCGAGTCCGTGAGGGTTGGCAAAGGATGTGGACGTCAGGCCCAATTCAGCTGCGCGAGCGTTCATCATCGCCACGAACCCCTCGACGCTTCCCGCCAGGTGTTCCCCCACTGCCGTGGCGGCGTCGTTGCCCGAACGGATCAGCAGGGCATTGACGAGCATCGCCATCGGCAGGCGTTCCCCGGCGACCAGGCCGATCGATGCCTCCCCCACCCCCGCCGCATTCGGGGAAACCGTGACCGTCTCATCCATCCTGCCCGACTCGATGGCCAGCAGCGCGGTCATGATCTTGGTCGTCGATGCCATCGGCCGGGGGACGTCGGCGTCGACGCTGTCGAGCACGATGTCGCTGAACTCGTCATAGAGGATCCAGGATTCTGCTGAGACGAGCGGGGCGGGAACCGGCGGCAGCTGTTCGATCGGGATCGGCGGGGCGACGGCAGCCACGGCAAGCGTGGCAAGGGCCACCACCAGGGTTCGGGTTCTCATTCGAGCAGGCGTCTGAGTTCTGCAGCCAGCAATGCCCTGTGCAAGGCCATCATGGAGTCACCCGCTGCCTCCACGACGTTGCGTGCCTGCTCGCGCCCCTCGGCGTTCTGGATGCGCAGGAGGGGGGCACCGAGCTGGGCGATCACATCCGCCTCCCGCTCGGCGGCATGTTTGACAGCCCGCAGGTGACGGGGCTCGAGTCCCTGGGCGAACAACCTGCGTGCTTCTGAGGCGATCACGAGCGCCTCTGCCGGATACACCGAATCGACCGGCCCGTCCAGCATGCCGTGAGAGACCAAGGCGGCCACCTGGGCCTCGCTGAGACCCGACCGGCGAAGGAGTTCGGGTTCGGTCAACGGCTCGGAACGATGGTCGAGCAGACCGCTGCGCGTCGGGAGGTCGGCGTCGTCGACATCTTCGCCCCGCTCCCACAGGGTGAGTTTGGACTTGATGACTTTGAGCGGCAGGAAATGGTCGCGCTGCTGGCGGAGGATGAACCGCAGCCTGTCCACATCGGAGGGGTCGAACAACCGGTATCCGCCGTCGGAGCGGGCCGGCGCCAGCAGACCCTGGGATTCGAGGAATCGGACCTTGGAGATGGAGACGTCCGGGAACTCCTCGCGTAGATCGTTGATCAGCTCGCCGATCGACGAGAGCCCTTCGTCGTCGGGCTCGACCTGTTCAGCCATCTCCGTGAGCAACGATCAGGTGGAACCGCCCGATCAGCACCTCGTCGCCGGGCGCCAGGGGACCCTCGTCGACCCGGCTACCGTTGACATAGGTGCCGTTGGTGGAACCGGCGTCCTCGACCTCGAGACTCTCGGTCGTGGCGTTGAAGCGGCAGTGGTGACGAGACACGGTGACGTCGTCGAGGAAGATGTCGGAGTCCGGATGACGCCCGACGGTGGTGGAGCCGGGGTTGAGGACGAAGGTCATCCCCGCCCGCGGACCGCGCTCGACGATCAGTGCATAGCCCTCGAACCCGTCGACGTCCTCGGCTTCGGCGGGGCTGAGCGCGGGGTGCTGGTCGGCAACGGGTACGAAGACGACCGTTGGGTCCGATTCGATGTGAGTTCCACACTCACCGCATGTCGTCGCTCCCGGCGCGACATCCGCGTGACAGTTCGGGCAGTTGATCATGGTCACACCGGCCTCATTCGATCAGGGCCCGGTACGCCTCGGCGTCGAGGTATTCGGCGAGCTCGTCGGTGGCGTCGATCTCGACGAGCCAACCCTCGCCGTACGGGTCAGAGTTGACGAGCTCGGGGCGTTCGGACACGGAGGCATTCACGGCGGCGATGGTGCCGGCGACAGGTGCGTAGACCTCCCCGACCGATTTCGTGCTCTCCACCTCGGCAAGCAGTCCACCCGACTCGACGCTCACACCCACGCTGGGCAGCTCGATGAAGACGATGTCGCCCAGCTGGTCCTGGGCATAGTCGGTGATTCCGAGACGGAAGGTGGTGCCTTCACCACGTCGAATCCACTCGTGTTCTTCGGTGTAGATCAGATCCTCGGGCACGTTCATGGCGGCGATGGTAGCGGTCGAGATCCCTGGGATGGGAGGTACCTGTCAGCTCACGCTGCGGCGAATGTCTCCCGCGTAGCTGGCTGCCACCCACCAGTAGAGGAACATGCCCACCCACCCTGCGATCCATCCGGCGGCCGCGAAGAACTCCACGGCCACGCCTGCCGCGGCCAGGTAGAACGACGGGATCGCCCCGTACAGCAGGAAGGTGGCGAGCTTGCCCAGGTACCGGACTTGGAGTCGTCCGCCGCCCCGCAGCCCCTGGTATGCCGCGCCCAGCGCCACCAGAGCCTCCCGGGCGATCAGGGAAACCCCGATGACCGCGGGCAGCACACCGGCGACGAGGCCGCCGACCACGGCCGAGGCGATCATGAGCCGGTCGGCGAGTGGATCGAGGAACGCTCCGAACTCGGACTCCTGGCCGAGCTTGCGGGCGAGCCAGCCGTCGACCCAGTCGGTGCCGCCGATCAGAAAGATGAGCAGCGCCGCCAGCCCGACCCGATCCTGGCCGATCAGCACGAACCAGAAGTACGGGATGGCCGCCAACCGGACGAATGACACCGCATTCGGGACCGTCCAGATCTGGTCGAACATCCGATCGATGCTACGGCGCGTCGAGGAACCGTCCGGTATCAGGCGGTCTTTTCGACCAGGTGGCAGGCGACGAAGTGTCCTCCACCCTTGTCTTCCAGCGGCGGGTGGTCCTCGACCTCGCAGATCGGCTGGGAGAAGGGGCAGCGATCGATGAACCGACACCGTGGCGGAGGATTGATCGCCTTCGTGATGCCACCGAGGATCTGCACGTCGGGCTTCTTGAAACTGGGATCGGGCACCGGCACCGCCGCCAGCAGAGCCCTGGTGTAGGGATGCTGGGGGTTGCCGAGTATCTCCTCGGTGTCTCCGATCTCCACGATCTTGCCGAGGTACATCACCGCGATCCGGTCGCACATGTAGCGGGCAACGGCCAGGTCGTGGGTGATGTAGAGGTACGAGACGTTGAACTCGTCGGCCAGCTTCAGCATCAAGTCCATGATCGAGATCCGAATCGACACGTCGAGCATCGATGTGGGTTCGTCTGCAACGACGAAACTGGGGTCGAGGACGAGCGCCCGGGCGATGGCGACACGCTGGCGTTGGCCGCCGGACAGCTCGTGGGGATAGCGGAAGAGGAACGTCACGGGCGGGGTGAGCCCGACGAGTTGAAGCATGGCTGTGACCCGCTCCTCCCGCTCGTGCAGGGTCCCGATGTTCTGGACGGCGAGAGGTTCGGACACCGTCTCGAAGACGGTGCGGCGCGGATTCATCGATTCGTACGGATCCTGGAAGATCATCTGGACCCGACGTCGGAACTTCCCCATGTCCGAGTCGTCGATGTGGGCCACATCGACGAGGTCGTCGGTGCCCTGGGAGTCGCCGAGCAGGATCTGGCCGCTCGTGGCGTCACTCAGCCTGACGAGCATCCGGCCGGTCGTCGACTTGCCGCATCCGGACTCGCCGACGAGCCCGAGGGACTCCCCCGGGGCGATCTCGAAGCTGATGCCGTCGACGGCGTGGATGAAGTCGATCGGTTTGCGGAACATGCCCCGGGACACCGGGAACAGCTTGCTGAGCTGGTCGACTTTGATGAGTGGTTGGCTCATTTGATCAGCGTTCCGATCTCGGGGACTTCCTGCCAGTTCCAGCACGCAACGAGGTGGCCGCCCCCCACGTCCTCGGAGATGGGCTCGTCCGTGTGGCACCGGTCGGTGGCCCACGGACAGCGCGGGTGGAACCGGCACCCCTTCGGCGGGTCGAGGAGGTTGGGTGGTTCACCTTCGAGCGGAGCGAGCTTGCGGCGGGGACCGGTGACCGACGGCGTCGAGGACAACAGGAGGAATGTGTACGGATGGCGGGGCCGGGCGAAGACTTCGCTGGTCGGTCCGATTTCGACCAGTTTTCCGGCGTACATCACGCCGATCGTGTCGGTGACCTCGGCGATGACGGCGATGTCGTGGGAGATGTAGATGATCGACATGCCCAGCTCGGCCTGGATCTTCTTCAGCTCCTGCAGGATCTGGTCTTGCACGATCACGTCCAGGGCCGTCGTCGGCTCGTCGGCGATGATCACCTTCGGATCACATGACAGCGCCATGGCGATGATCGCCCGTTGCCGCATTCCCCCTGAGAACTCGTGCGGGTATCGATTTGCCATCGCCGGGTTGAGCCCCACCAGGTTGAACAGGCGCTCGATCCGGTCGTTCGATTCGGCCGTGGACAACCGAGGACGGAAGTGCAGATCCATCGCTTCTCGGATCTGGTCGCCGACCCGGTACACCGGATTCCAGGCGTTCATCGCTCCCTGGAACACCATCGAGATGTCGCTCCACCGGCGTTGGCGCATCTGCTCTTCGGTGAGGGCGAGCAAGTTGGTTCCTTCGAGGCGGATCTCGCCGGACTTGAACACCGCGTTGTCGGCCACGAGGCGCAGCAGCGACATCGCGATCGAAGTCTTTCCACAACCGGACTCCCCCACCAGGCCGAGTGATTCTCCGGAATGCAGCGTGAACGTGACGTCCTCCACCGCGGAGACGTCACCTTTGTCGGTCCGGTAGTTCATGACGAGGTGATCCACCTCGAGCAGCGGTCTGCTCATGGGACGCGCCGCATCGACTGTCGAATCCAAATCATGGGGGGTTCAGCGTCTCCTCAGCCTGGGGTTGATCACTTCGTCCATTGCGCGGCCGACGAGGAAGAAGGCCGCGGCGAGCAGTGTCACCGCCAGACCGGCCGGGAACACCAGCCACCAGTAGGTGCCGCCCTGGAGGAGGTACCCCTCGGTGTTTGCGAGGTTGATCATGAGTCCCCACGACGTCTTCACGTTGAGGAGTCCGAGGAACGACAGTGTCGCCTCGCTTTGGATGGCCGCGGTCACGGTGAACATCATGTAGAGGAAGCTGAGAGGCATCACGTTCGGGACGAGATGACTGAAGATGATGTGGGAGTGGCTGCCACCGGCCACCCGGGCGGCGTCGATGAACGGCTTGACCTTGACGGCGAGGGCCTGGGACTTCAACACGATGGCGGTACCCCCGAAACCGCCCAGCAACCCGATCACCAGCGCCAGATGCCAGAGCTCGAAGCGGATGATCGCCCCCAGCACGATCAGGACGGCCAAGGCGGGAATCATGATCAGGAGGTCGGCGAGCCGCATGAAGAACGAGTCGAGCGCCCCCCCGAAATACGCCGCCACCGATCCCACGAACGTGGCGATGACGACCGTGACGGTGGCGGCGATGAACCCGAGTCCGAATGCCGCCCGTGCCCCGTGCATGAGCTGGGACATGATGTCACGGCCGAGCGGGTCGGTCCCCAACCAGTGGCGGGCGCTGGGCGGTGCCGGCTGCAGCGGCCGCAGGAACGTCTCTCCGATCTGCAGGTCCTGGGGGATCCGCTGATCGAGCAGCACGTCTCGCAGGTCGATCTCGGTGAGGGGATCGGTCTTCTCCGCCACGAGGGTCACTTCGACGGTGGGAGGGTTCCGTTCTAGTCCTGTCACCGGGTTGTAGACGGAATTGGTCCAGTAGCCGGTGGCGAAGAACACCGTCGGCAGGAACGCCAGGAGGCCCCAGAAGGCGATGATCCCGAGTCCGAAGAGTCCGACCTTGTTGGATCGAAACAGCTTCCAGTTCCCCTGAAACGACCGCTTGAACAGCGTCCAGCGAATTCTCCACAACGAGTCGTGACGCACCGCCTCCTCGAGCGCCGCCTCGGGGGCTCCGTCGGGGAGCTCTGGTCGTTGGATGAGATCTGTCACGTGCTGCTCCTAGCTCGAACCGGAGACTCGGATGCGCGGGTCGAGGACGCCGTAGAGCATGTCGACGACAAAGTGGCCGACGAGCGCCAGCACGCCGATGAACGAGAACGCGGCAACGGCCACCGGGATGTCCTCGCTCGTGACCGACGAAACGAGGATCTCGCCCATGCCCGGCCACGAGAACACGGTCTCGGTGATGATCCCGCCATCGAGGACGGTGGCGACGGCCAGCACCAGCGACGTCGTTACGGGGAGGAGTGCGGTGCGGGCGGCATGCTTGTCGCGCACGTCCTTCTCGCTGAGTCCCTTGGCGCGGGCGGTGAGGATGAAGTCCTCGCTCATCGTCTCGAGCATCGAACTTCGGGTGAGGAGCATGATCCCGGCAAAGTTGACGGCCGTCAGCACGCCCACCGGGAGCAACAGGTGCCGAGCGATGTCGCCGGCATAGAACCGCATCTCGACGCCGGCCGTCGAGCCCCACCAGTAATAGAGGAAGCCGGCGATGACCGCCGCAGTCCCGCCCCAGCGCGCCAGTCGTGCCCGCGGGATGCTGCGAATCTTCGCTGCCGCGATCTGAGCAGCGAAGAGGAGCGCCGAGGTGATCGCCACGGTCCAGAAGAGTCGCATGAAGACCTCGTTGGCCGCGAAGGGAGCCTGGCGCCAGTTCGACGGATCCAGGAACTTCGAGATCGGGAGCCAACCCAGTTGCGCCGCGAACAACCAGATCATCACGAGTGCGAACCATGGATAGAAGACTGTGAAGAGGCCCACGCCTCCAACGGTGATCGCCATCTCGCCCCGCTTGCCCCGGCGCCATGCCAGATACTTGCCGGCGATGAATCCGGCCCAGTAGTAGGTGACGAGGGCGGTGAGGAACAGGACGATCGTGCGCGGCAGACGCTCTCCGATGATGTCGGTGACGGGACGGGGGTACTGGTTGAAGGAGGTGCCGAGGTCGCCTTGGAAGAAGTTCACCATGTAGTCGCTGAACTGCTCGTAGATCGGCTTGTCCAGACCGAGGCGTTCGATGGCGATCTGACGGGCCTCCGGCGGCAGGTTCGGATTGCCGGCGAACTTCTGGGCGACGATGTCACCGGGAAGGGCATAGAGCAGGAACCACGTGAGGGTGATGAAGACGAGAAACAGCACCACCATCTGCAAGAGACGGCGCGTGAAGTAGCGGACCATGAACTCCTCCTCTCACCAGACCAACGGATCAAGCCCTGTGGGTGTATGCCCGCTGACGGTGGCGCATGTTACCGGGGGGTGGGCTGCGCCGCCGTCGGAATGCACCGACTGTGACTGTTCCTCAGGGCTCCGGAGAAGACCTCAGGGACGGCCACCGGGCGGTCGGGTGGAGTGGGTGAGTTGGGGGTCGGAGCCCGCAGGCTCCGACCCCCAACTCGTCACGTGCTCAGCTGGCAGACGTCGTGGACGCCTGCAGACCGCTGAAGTTCTGGACACCGTCGAGCACCGTGGTGAACGGGAACTCGATCGTGTTCCGGTATGCCTCGATGATCGGGGTGGTGAACAGCACCACGTAGGGGACTTCCTCGGCGAGGATCGCGTCTGCCGCAAAGATCAGATCGCGTGCCTCTTCGAGGGTCTTGGCCCGGGCGAACTCGTCGGCGAGGGCGTCGAACTCGGGGTTGTTGTAACCCGGAGTGTTGAAGCCGCCGTCTGCCGAGTCCTGCCGCGAGTCGAAGAACGTGAACGTGTGATCCGGGAACGGGGTCAGACCCCAGCCCAGGATGAACATGTCCCACTCCAACGCGGCGTCGCCGGTGCCGAACACCTCGTCGACGATCACGGTGAATCCGGTCGGGTTGGCCCGCACCGGGATGCCCAGGTCGTTCGTCCACTGCTCGACGAAGAGCGAGTAGGTGGCGCGCAGCGGGTCGTATCCGGGTCCGGGAGCCAACAGCTCCATGGCCGGAACGGCGGTGCCGTCGGGCCCTGCCAGACCTTCGCCCTGCGGGATGACGTCGAGGTTGGCCTCGTCCCACATTGGCTCGGTCGTCCAGGTGTAGCCGGCATCGACCAGCAGTTGCTTGGCGGTCTCGAAGCGCTCCGCTTCCGTCTGACCTTCGCAAGTGCCGGTGAGGTCCGGGTTCGCCCAGAAGCTGTTGCCCGGGGGAACCTGGCTGTTGGCGGCGATGGCCGCGCCACCAAGGACCGTGTTGGCCATGAACTCCTTGTCGATCCGACAGGACACGGCCTGGCGGAACGCCACGTCGTTCATCGGGAACTTGCGGGTGTTGAACGCCAGGTAGCGGTACCCGTTCTGCTCGTTGACGATGACGTTGAGCTCAGGCTCGCTCAGCACCAGCTGCTGCAGACCACGCTGGAGGCCGAGCGGGTTCAGGAGGAAGTCCACCTGCCCGTCGGTCAGTGCCAGGACTGCGGCGTTCTGGTCCGAGTAGAGCGAGAACGTCACATCTTCGGCCGTTGGGCCCTCGATGTAGTCGGCGACCACTTCGCCGCCTGGCTCGCCGCCGTAGACCTCGGTCTCGCCACCGGCACGGGTGTACTCGACGGCACCGTTGTCATAGACGACGTAACGCGAACCCTTGTTGTAGTAGTTGTCGACGGCCGTGTTCCGCCAGAAGGCGCCCGGCTCCCACTCGGTCGAGTCGAATGCGCCGGCGTTCGGCGCTCCGAGACCCGACTCGGCATAGAGACCCTCGAAGGAGTCGTTGGCGTCGACGAGCGGACCCCAGAAGTGCTCGGGGAAGACCCAAGCGACACCGGTTGCGAACGGCCAGACTGCCAATCCCGCTTCGAAGTTGAACGTGATCTTGACCGTGAGGTCGTCGATCGCTTCGACGGACAGGATTCCTTGGGTCACCTCGCCTTCCACCTCGCCTGCCATCGGCCAGGCGGCCGGGAAGTTCCCGCCCAGACCGTCGTACTTGGCGACGGAGTTCCAGGTGAACACGACGTCGTTGGCGTCGATGGCTTCACCATCGGACCAGGTGACATCGTCACGCAGCGCGACCGTCACCGAAAAGTTGTCGCCATCGGCGACCACTTCGGGGGGCGAGGCATCCGCTGCGAGGCTCGGGATCAGGGTGTAGGTCGGCCCTTGGTAGGCGTACAGCGTAGCGACGTCCGGGTTGACGTAGTTCGTCCACACGTCGTTCTCGGTGTCGTACGCCGCCCACGGGTTGTCCGTGGTCGGGTCGCTGAAGATGGCGATCGAGTACGGGAAGGTGTCCCCGCTCGGGGCTGGGTCATCGCCGCCTTCTGTGGTGTCGGTGGTGTCAGTCGGCGCTGTGGTCGTCGTATCGTCGGGTTCGGCGTCCGAGCCTGCATCCGAGCACGCCGCGACGATCATCGCCATGACGGCCAGGAGCGCAAGCACGCGCCATCGGCTGGTGGTGGTATTCACCGTATGGTCCTCCTCGTTCCTCCCTTACAGTGACGACCGAGCACACGGGCAGTGACTTGTCGCCATAGGCGAGCTTAGGAACTCATGGGAACCCCCTGCAACACTCGCC
>DATKEC010000041.1:0-16680 GCA_035544575.1 Acidimicrobiia bacterium | reverse complement strand
TACCCCTTCCGAGCGACCCTCATACCCGCACGGTTTCCTCCCCAGCATCGGCAACCGGCAGTCTCACCGTGAAGCGGGTCTGTCCGGGTACCGACTCCGCGGTGATCGTCCCCCCGTGCCGGTCTGTCACGATCTGATGGGTGAGATTCAGTCCGAGCCCCGTCCCCTGACCGGGCGCCTTGGTCGTCACGAACGGATCGAAGATCGAGGCGATCAAGTGAGGGGCGATGCCCGGGCCGTCATCGACCACTTCCACTCGGACCTCGGCACCCTCGCACGTGGCCACCACCGTGATGGTCCCCCGTCCCTCGAGCGCCTCGGCGGCATTGGCCAACACGTTGGTCCACACCTGGTTCAGCTCCCCGGCGTTCCCCACCACCCGCGGCAGGGCCGGATCGAATCGGGTCTCGACGGTGATTCCGCTCATCTGGCTGCGCAGGATGACGAGGGTGTCCTCGATCCCTGCCACCAGATCGACGGGGGCTCGGGTCGCCCCGTCCATGTGTGAATAGCCCTTCAGCGCACCGACGATCTCGCTGATCCGGCCCATGCTGGTCCGCACCTCTCCGAGCAATTGACGAACCCGGGCCACGTCGGCGATCCACTGGGCAGCGCCAACCACCTGACGTTCGTTGAAGCGTTCCGAGGCCTGGTTCAGCACTGTCGCATCGACGCCGATCGAAGCGAGAGCGTTGGCCAGGTCCCAGGGAGCGTCGGCCGAACGCGACACGAGCCAGCGCCCGAGCTCTTCCTCCCGATCGGCGACATCGAGAGGGTTGGTCGAAGCTCCAGGGTCCACCATCGACCACATCCAGGCCAGTCCCTCGGGACCGACCCCGAGTCGGAGAAGGCCGATCGCGTCGTCCACGAGACGGTTGACGACTTCGCCGAGGTGCTGGGTGGCCCGTCCCGCCGCGGCGGCGGGGTTGTTGAGCTCGTGTGCGACGCCGGCGCTGAGCTTGCCGAGCGTCGCCAGGCGATCCTGCTGGCGCAGCATCGCCTCCTGAGCCACATACGACTTCTCGATGGCGCGCAGCCGGTTCTGTTCCAGCGCCAGCCGGTCGTTGGCGGCGATGAAGGTCCGCATCGCCCAGAACGCCACCAACGACACTCCGACGATGTTGAGCAGCAGGAAGGCGGGTCGGGGTCCGTCGGCGAGGGTCTCGACACCGGCGACGTTGTCGTCCGCCCACAGACCGAGCACGACCGTCCCAACGAACACAAAATAGATCCCGAGCGCGAAGCGGGGGCCGATGACCAGGAGGGCTCCGATCGGTGCCAGCAATGACCAGATACCGACGGCTCCCGAGGCGATCAGCCCGCCGAGGTGGAGGGTCAGGGCTGCCGGCACGAGCAGGATGGCGAACATCTGGATGCACGTCAGCACCGTGTAGCGACGGTGACGGCGGTACGCCATCACATTGGCGGCGGAGAGCGCGGCGAAACCGAACGGATAGATCGACGCTGCCGGCAGCCCGAGGCCGAGGTAGATGGATCCCCAGATCACACCTGCCGCCGTCACGATCCAGGCGAATCCCGACACGACCGCCTCCCGCACCCGCCGATCGCCGGTGGTGGCGCCTCCGTCGACCTCTCTGTCGGGTTCTGGTGACCGTGACGTCATCGCGGCAACCGTAACCGGCGGTTTCAGAGCTCGGAGACCTCGAGTTCTCCGTCAGCGTGACGTGCCCGAAGTCGCTTCTTGTCGAACTTGCCGACCGAGGTCTTGGGCACTTCGTCGATGAATGCCCACCGCTCCGGCAGCCAGAACCTGGCGACCCGATCGGAGAGAAAGTCAGCCAACTCTGCCGCAGTCACCTCGGCGCCGTCCGCCAGCACGACGCAGGCGAGTGGTCGTTCGTCCCAGCGGTCGTCTGGCACTCCCACCACCACCGCCTCGACCACCGCCGGGTGGGCCATCAGCTGGTTCTCGAGGTCGACCGAACTGATCCACTCCCCGCCGGACTTGATCACGTCCTTGGCGCGATCGGAGATCTGGACGAAGCCACCTGCGGTGATGGTCCCGACGTCGCCGGTACGGAGCCAGCCGTCGTGGAACTTCTCCTCGGTGGGATCGAGGTGATAGGAGGCGGTGATCCACGGACCGCGGATCTCGATCTCGCCCTGGGCGACGCCGTCCCACACCAACTCGGTTCCGTCGTCGTCACAGATCCGGATCTCGACCCCGGCCAGGATGCGACCGGTCTTCGACTTCCAGTCCATGCGCTCTGTCTCCGGTGCATGCTTCGGCGGGCGGGCGACGGCTCCGAGTGGCGACGTCTCTGTCATCCCCCAGGCCTGGATCACTTCGACTCCGAACGTCTCCTCGAAGCCCTCCATCAGCGATCGGGGCACCGCCGAGCCACCGCAGGTGATGTAGCGAAAGGAACTCAGGTCGGCGTTCGGCTGGTTGTGGAGAACGTCGTTGAGCACCGTCGGCACCGCGCCCGAGATGGTGGGCCGGGTGCGTGCGATGACATCGACGATCGGAGCGGACTGCAGGTACTGCTGGGGCATGACCATGTCAGCGCCTGCCGCCCACGCTCCGTAGGGCATCCCCCACGCTTGGGCGTGAAACTGGGGGACGATCACCAGCACCCGGTCGTGTTCGGTGAAACCGAGCGTGTTGGCAGACATGACGTTGAAGCAGTGCAGAAACGTCGACCGGTGCGAGTAGACGACGCCTTTCGGATTGCCTGTGGTGCCGCTCGTGTAGCACATGGCCGCCGCAGACCGCTCGTCGAGGTCGGGATACTCGAAGCCGGAGGCTTCCGCGGCGAGCAGCTCTTCGTAGTCGAGAGTCGCACCCAGCCCCGACGTGTCACCCTCTCCGCAGACGATGATGTGCTCGACGGTGTCGAGTTGGTCCCGTACCGCCGCGAGCAGTGGAGCGATCGACCCGTCGACCATGATGACGCGATCGGCCCCGTGATTGATCACGTAGGAGAGCTGGTCGGGAAAGAGCCTGATGTTGAGCGTGTGGAGGACGGCTCCCATGCAGGGAACGGCCAGGTACGCCTCCATGTGACGCTGGTTGTTCCACATGAACGTGCCAACCCGATCCCCCGCCTCGACGCCGAGGCGGGTGAGCGCGGCGGCCAGACGATCGGCGCGATCAGCCACCTGGCCAAAGGTGGCTTCCTGTATCGCCGCATCCGGACCCTGATAGGTGAAGATCGTGGAATCGGGGTAGACGGTTCGTCCGTGCCGAAGCAGGTGGGTGACGGTCAGCGGGAAGTCAGCCATGGTGCTGTGGATCATCCGGGGATTCTCCCCGGTGTCGCTCAGCGACTCAAACGCCGGTGCTCACCGGGTTTCGCTCACGGCCTTCTGCAATGACTCCGAAACGGTGAGATCGAGCGTCGTGGGTTCGAGTGTGATCTGGCCGCAGACGCTGCAGATGCTACGCCGAAGGCCCGAGTTGACCGTCGATGCCCACACGTGTTGGTGGTGATCGGACTTCTTGCGCGACGGGATCTTCATCGGTTCGCTCCTCGTGATTGGGGCTCGTTTTCGGACAGGTGTCAACCGACGGGTTCGTTCACGCGCAGCGACTCGGGCAGCGAGAGGGTCTCGCCCGTCGCTTCGAGAGTGATCTCGCCGCAGCGCTCGCACAGCCACCGGCGCATGCCGGCGACGACCATCGGCGTGGACCACTCGTGGTCCGTACAGCGCGGCCGGCGGCCGTGCCTCGATCGGGGGGTTTGCATCCGTATCATCTCCTGAATCCGTTTCCCCTCTTCATCGGCTCAGAAGGCCCCGAATAGTGAGGACCATCGCGATAACCGTCCCGATGACTAGTCATCCGAATCCCCGCAAGTAGCCTCCGTCCCGCAATGGAAGACCGCCTCACGCATCTGACCGCCGGGATGATCGTTCCGTATGGGGGCGATCGGTTCACCACGGTCCCTGACGATCTCGCCGCCGCATTCCAATCCGGTGACCGCCTCATCGTGGTGGCGGACACCGGAGATCTGCTCCACGTCCCCCGTGCCGAGTGGGACGTCGCCTCGAATGCCGTCGACACCGCCTGGCGGGCGTTCCTTGCGATGGGCGAAGTGACCGACCTCCAGACCTCGGAGTTCTACCGCGCCTTCGCCGACCGCATCGACGATGACTCCGTGTTCGCACCCATCGCCGAAGCCAACACCGAGGACGTGGCATCAGCCCGCAGTCGTGGCCGGAGCACGACCCGGCTCGTGCTCTCAGACGTGATGCGCAAAGACATGGCAACCGGTCTGCGGACTTGGGCCGAGCGCCGCGGCGGACGGGGAGACGTCGTCGAATCCATCCGCCACACCGGATGGACGGTCGATCTCGTGCGGGCGGGCCTCGGAGTGGTCGGCTTCGTCTTCGAAGGCCGACCCAACGTCTTCGCAGACGCCACCGGCGTCCTCCGCGCCGGCAACACGGTGGCCTTCCGTATCGGGTCCGACGCTCTCGGCACGGCCCGGGCGATCGTCGAGCATGCCCTCGAACCGGCGCTGGCGGCCAGCGGCCTCCCGCCCGGTGCGGCCACTCTCGTCGACAGCCCCAGTCGGGCTACGGCGTGGGCGATGTTCTCGAACCCGAAACTGTCACTGGCAGTGGCGCGAGGGTCAGGGGCTGCCGTGAGTCAGCTCGGTGCCGTCGCCCGACAGGCCGGCATCTCCGTCAGCCTGCACGGCACAGGCGGGGCCTGGATCGTGGCCGACACCGACGCGGGTGCCGAGGCATTCGCCGCTGCCGTGTATCACTCGCTCGATCGCAAGGTGTGCAACACGCTCAACACCTGCGCGATCGTGGCATCCGCCGCCGATCGCCTGGTACCGGTCTTCCTCGACGCGCTGCATCGGGCGGGTCGGCGTCGCGGCGTCGAACCAAAGCTCCACGTCACGGACCGAGCTCGGGGGCTGGTGCCGGGCGCCTGGCTCGATCCTGTCCCGATCTCTCGCGCCGGCGGACCCGTCGTCGAGCCGCGGACGGATGTGATCGGGGTGGATCGGCTCGGAGTGGAGTGGGAGTGGGAGGACTCACCCGAAGTCACGCTGACGGTCGTCGACGACGTCGACGAGGCGGTGACGCTGTTCAACGACCAGAGTCCCCGGTTCGTGGCGAGTTTGATCTCCTCCGACCCCGACGCGCACGATCGATTCTGGAATCGGATCGATGCCCCGTTCGTCGGCAACGGCTTCACGCGCTGGGTGGACGGCCAGTACGCCCTCGACCGGCCGGAGCTGGGTCTGTCCAACTGGCAGTTCGGGCGGCTGTTCGGCCGCGGGGGTGTGCTGTCAGGCGATTCGGTCTTCACCATCAGGACACGAGTCACTCAATCTGATCCCGAAATCGGACGATGAACTACGCAAAACGACCCCAACGTGGGAGAGTGTCCCCCGGTAGGGAACGCGGAGCCGCTCTGAGGCGTTGAAGCAAATCCAGCGCATCACCAGGAGAAGCAATGTCAGAAGAGACCAAGACGGAGATCGTGGACCTGTTCCTCGAGAAGCACGGCGCCGTGCTTCCAGGACATGTCATCGACTTCGCCCTCGATGTCCGCTCGGTCATCGCCGAGCTGGAAGAACAACTCACACCAGTCTCGGTCTGAGGCTTCTCCGATGGAGGGCCTCGGCGCCGCCATCAGCGTTCTTCGTCGTTCGAATCGCATCCTCGCCTACACAGGCGCCGGGTGCTCGACCGAATCCGGCATCCCGGACTTCCGTGGCGTCAACGGCCTCTGGACGCGCGTGGACCCCGATGACTTCACGATCGACCGTTTCGTGGCTGAGCCCGAGGTCCGGATCCGTAGCTGGCGCATGCACCAGGAGGGCGCCCTCTGGGGCGACAGGGCCGACATCCGTCCGAACGCCGCCCATCACGCGCTGACCGACCTGTGGAGACGCGACCGGCTCTCCGGGATCGTCACCCAGAACGTCGACGGACTGCATCAGGCGTCGGGAGCACCCGACGAGGCTGTGGCCGAGGTCCACGGCAACGTCCGCAAGTCGCTGTGCATGAGTTGTGAGACCCGGTGGACGACCGAAGAAGTGCTCGGCTGGGTCGACGCCGGAATGACCGACCCGGTGTGTCCCCGTTGCGGAGGCATCGTGAAGACCACGACCGTGATGTTCGGGGAGTTGCTCCCCGACAGGGAGATGAACAAGGCACGCTCGATGGCGGAATCAGCCGACGCGGTGCTCGTCGTCGGATCGACGCTGGGTGTCTACCCGGCCGCGCTCGTGCCGCTTTCGGTGGTTCAGCGCGGGGCCCCAATGGTGATCGTCAACATCGGACCGACCGACCACGACGAGCTGGCGACGGTCAAGCTGGAGACGTCAGCCGGCGCCACGCTGGCCGAACTCATTCAGGCGCTCTGACGCTCCCGACTCACAGACCCATCGCTCGGACGAAGAAGGACGCCATCTGGGCGCGGGTCACGGTGTCGGTGGCGCAGTAGCGAGCCGGATCGACCGCACACCCGATCGTCACTCCGGCGCTGGCGAGGGCATTGATGTCTGCTTGATGGGCGTTGTTGTCGTCGTCGACGAACCAGTCGACATCGGATGGTGCGAGGTTGAAGGCCCGTACGAGCAGTGTGGCCATCTCCTGGCGGAGCAACGGGCGATCCGAGCAGTAGTTCGACGGATCACAGCCGAACCCGATACCCGCGGACATGATGGCGTTGATGTCGGCCTCGAACGGCGTGCCGTTGTCATCGGCGAACCAGTCCACCTCGGTCGGCGCCAGGCTCAGAGCGCGATTGATGAACGCGGCGATCTGGCCGCGGGTGATCGACTCCGAGGGGCAGTACCGCGAAGGCTCGGTGCTGCAGCCTTTCGTGATACCGGACGCCACGAGCTTTTCGATGTCGGCCTCGTGGACCGAACCGTCGTCATCCGTGAACGTGCCAGTGGAGACTCGCGGCGTGGGCGCGGTGAGTCGCGGTGCGGAGATGAGGTACTGGTAGGGGTTGACGGCGACGTCGTTGTGGAAGATCTGGAAGTGCAGATGCGGGGCAGTCCATTCGGCGTTGCCCGAATCGCCCACCCACCCGATGAGCTGGCCCTTGTACACCTGGGTCCCTCGTTCGATGCCGGGAGCGATCCCCCACGCCTGTCCGTCGTCGGTGCCAGGAGTGTCGTTGTTGAGGTGGATGTACCACGTTTCCCAGCCACCCCCATGGTCGATCGACAGATAACAGCAACTCGACCCGATCCAGCGCACGACACCGTCGGCCGCGGCCACGACGGGCAGCATCTTTGGTCCCATGATGTCGGTCGCCTCGTGCATCCGCCCACCGGAGCGCGGCTGATGGAAGTCGTCGATGAAAGTGACGTTGCCGATCACCGGAAACACGATGCGCGACGGGTCGAAACCGTCGGTCTGTGCGGTTGCCGGAGCCGGCTGTGCGATGAGAGAGGCGAGCAAGACCAATGCCGTCAGAGACGCAGTGACCACCCGACTCCCGTTGTTCCCCCTGGAGTCCATGCTTCAACTTCGGTCGCGAAGTGGAGCACCTTGACAGGATTCCACCTCTGAGCGCAAGCCCGGCGCCAAGTACCATTCATCCCGTCACACCCCAGGAGTACCGATGTCGGACTACTCGCCTCCTCTCGCCGATCTCGAATTCGTCCTCAACCACGTCGCCGATCTGAGCGCAGTCGCCAAGCTCAACGGATTCCAACACGCAGATCCTGAGACGGTGAGCGGTGTTCTGGCCGAGGCTGCCCGGTTCTTCTCCGAGGTGATCGCTCCCACCAATCGGCCCGGGGATCTGAGCGCTTCAAAGCTGGTCGAAGGCTCGGTGGAGACTCCGCCCGGCTTCAAGGATGCCTATGCCAAATACCTCGAATCCGGCTGGGCGGGCGTCCATTTGCCAGAGCAGTGGGGCGGAGGCGGGATGCCGCTGCTGGTAGGGATGGCCGTCCACGAGATGTTCAAGAGCGCCAACCTGGCCATGTCGTTGTGCACGATGCTGACACAGGCATCGATCGACGCTCTCCTCGACCACGGCTCGCCGGAGCAACAGGCGCTCTATCTCGAGAAACTCGTCACCGGCGAATGGTCAGGCACGATGTGTCTCACCGAACCCCACGCCGGTTCAGACGTGGGGGCGCTGTCGTCGAAAGCGGTGCGCCACGGCGACGGGACGTACCGTATCTCAGGACAGAAGATCTTCATCACCTGGGGCGACCAGGACCTAACCGAAAACATCATCCATCTCGTCCTGGCACGAACACCCGGCGCGGCGCCGGGGACCAAGGGCATCTCTCTCTTCCTGGTCCCCAAGTTCCTCCCCGACTCGGGACCCGCTCCCGGAGTCCGCAACAGCTACGAGATCGTCTCGCTGGAACACAAGCTGGGGATCCACGCCTCTCCCACCTGCGTCGTCGAGTTCGACGGGGCGGTGGGCTATCTCGTCGGCGAAGAACAACAGGGCATGCGGTACATGTTCACCATGATGAACACGGCCCGCATCGAGGTGGGCGCAGAGGGCCTGGCCGTGGGTGAGAGGGCATTTCAGAAAGCCCTGGCGTATGCGCGTGAGAGACCCCAGGGCCGGGCGGTCGGAGCCGCGCCGGGTGAGTCCTCCCTCATCATCGAACACCCCGACGTCCGCCGCATGCTGCTCACGATGCGTGCCTACCTCGAAGCGATGCGAGCCTTGCTGTACGTGACGGCGTACAGCGTCGACCACCACCGCCACGGCGAGGACGAGACCATCCGCCGCTTCCACAACGACCGGGTGGCGCTTCTCACTCCGGTCGTGAAGGCATGGCTGACCGATCGCGGGGTTGAGATCGCCTCGCTCGGCATCCAGGTACACGGCGGGATGGGGTACGTCGAGGAGACCGGAGCCGCCCAGTTCTACCGCGACATCCGCATCTCCCCGATCTACGAGGGAACCAACGGCATCCAGGCCATCGACCTCGTCCTGCGCAAACTGACCCTGTCGAATGGGACGGCGCTTTCGGCGCTGTTCGACGAGATCGCCACCACCGTCGACGCGTTGGGATCGATCAGGACGGATCTGGCGGACCCATTGGCGTCCGGCCTCGCCGCCGGTCGTCGATGTGCCGATTGGCTCGGCGAACGAGTCGAGACCGGTTCCTACGACGACGCTCTCGCGGGAGCAACGCCGTTCCTCGACCTGATGGGAACACTGACAGGCGGCTGGCTGATGGCCCGCTCGTGGTTGGCCGCAGACCGACTGGCCGACGGTGGCCAGGCAGAAGCGGACTTTCTCGGCACCAAGAAGACCACCGCCGAGTTCTATCTCACCCAGCTCCTCCCGAAGACCGCAGGTATCGAACCGGCGGTGACGGGCGGGGTCGGCGCGCTCGGAATCTCCTGAATTCTCCAGTTGGGGCACAATGAGATGATGGAACGCAGACGGGTCGTGGTCACCGGGGTCGGAGTCGTGTCGGCCGCCGGCGTCGGAGTCAACGACTTCTGGAAGGGACTGGGGTTGACACCCGATCCCGGGCCCCGCGAAGTCAGCTCATGGGACCCCGAGCCGTGGATACCCAAACGCGAACACCGCCGCATGGATCGATTCACCCAGTTCGCCCTGGTGGCGACGATGGAAGCCCTCGCCCATGCGGGCAGCCTCGACCACATCGACCCGAATCGGGTGACGGTCGGTGTCGCCACCGGGATCGGCGGGCTGCCCTCTCTCGAAGAGCTCATCTACGAGGCCTACACAGAGGACCCCCGGCCGTCGCCGATGCTGATCCCGATGATGATGTGCAACGCGGCCGCGGCCACCATCTCCATTCACTACGGATTCGGGGGACAGGCCACCACCCCGGTCGTCGCCTGCGCCGCCGGGGGCCAGGCGATCATGGACACCGTTCGCCAGATCCAGTGGGGTTACGCCGATGCCGGGATCGCCGGCGGTGCCGAAGGCGCGGTGCGCGAACCGACGATCGCTGGTTTCCGGGCAGCGCGGGCCCTGTCGCCTTCGATGATCGCTCGGCCGTTCGACGGCGCCCGGGACGGGTTCGTTCTCGGCGAGGGCGCCGGCATCCTCGTGCTCGAAGAACGCGAGACGGCCATCGCCCGTGACGCCCACATCGTCGCCGAGATCCTCGGGGCGGCCGCAACAGCCGACGCCCATCACATCACCGCCCCACACCCTCAGGGCGAGGGAGCCGAGCGGGCGGTCCGTCTGGCAATGGCCGACGCGGGCATCGACCCGTCGGAGGTCGGATACGTCAACGCCCACGGCACCGGGACCGACCTCAACGACAAGACCGAAGGCGAGGTCATAAGCCGGATCTGGGCAGAGGGACAACCCGCCGTGTCCTCGATCAAGGGGACCACGGGCCACGCCCTGGGAGCGTCAGGCGCGATCGAGGCGGTCGCCTCGGCCGTGGCGATCGATCGCGCCGAGTTGCCTCCCAATGTCGGCCTCGAGTCCCAGGACCCCGAGATTCCGCTCACCGACATCGTCACCAGTCACCGACGGTGGACACCGTCCGCCGTCGTTTCGAACTCCTTCGGGTTCGGCGGACACAACACGGCCGTCGTATTCGGGCCTCCCCACTAAGGTTCCCGCCACGGGAGCTCGGTGTGACCGGGCTGAGAGGGAGTCTTCGAGGCTCCGACCGTTGAACCTGATCCGGGTAATGCCGGCGCAGGGACTCAGCTCATCCCCCGTCAGGCTCCCGACGACGAGACGGAGGAGTGCAACGATGTCCATCAGGACGCGGACCACATTCGCAGTCGTCGGGCTGATCCTCGCCGCATGCGGTGGAGGCGGAGAATCCGGCGAACAGACAACGACCACAGGCGCCCAGACCAGCACGCTGACCATGATGAGTCACGATTCGTTCGCGGCCGGCGTGACCGCCGAGACCTTCGCCGCCTTCACCGCCGAGACGGGGATCGAGGTGCAGGTGTTGCCTGCGGGCGATGCCGGATCGATGGTCAACCAGGCGATCCTGACGGTGGACAACCCGATCGCCGATCTGCTGTTCGGGGTGGACGACAGCTTCCTGTCCCGGGCCTTCGAAGGAGGCATCTTTTCGGCCTACGAGTCGCCGCTGCTCGCAGACGTTCCCGACGAGCTCGAACTGGATCCCGACCACCGGGTGACCCCCATCGATCGAGGCGACGTCTGTCTCAACTACGACATCGAGTTCTTCTCCGGAGACCTCAGACCGCCCCTCAACCTCGAACAGCTCACGAATCCCGAGTACGCCGATCTGCTCGTCGTCCAGCACCCCGGCACATCGTCGCCGGGGTTGGCCTTCCTTCTCTCCACCATCGCCACCTTTGGAGAAGACGGGTGGCAGGACTACTGGCGCGATCTGGTCGACAACGGTGTCCGGGTGACTCGGGACTGGGACACGGCCTACTACTCCGAGACGACGTGGTGGGGAGGCGACCGGCCACTGGTCGTGTCGTACGCTTCGTCGCCGCCGGCAGAAGTGATCTTTGCCGACCCGCCAACCGGTGAAGCGGTGACGGGTGTCATCGACGAGGGCTGCTACGGACAGATCGAGTTCGTCGGCATTCTCGAAGGGTCCCCCAACGTGGAAGCGGCCAGGCTCCTGGTCGACTACATGCTGTCTCCCGAGTTCCAATCCCAGGTTCCGCTGACGTGGTTCGTGTTCCCCGCCAACGCCACTGTCGAGCTGCCTGCGGAGTTCTCCGAACACACCGTGGTTCCTGCCAGCCCCAACCGCCTCGATCCCGTTCTCGTCGAAGAGAACCGTGAACGCTGGATCGAGGAGTGGACCGAGATCGTCCTTCCGTGAAGGCGGTCGCGGGCCGCAGTCTCCTCGTCGCGATACCCACCCTGTTCCTGGGGTACTTCTTCGTGTACCCCGTGGCGTCGATCCTCGTCGAGGCGAGTACAGGAGAAGGCGGGCTCGAGTTCCTCCTGACACGATCCACAGGCCGGGCCCTGTGGTTCACGCTGTGGCAGGCATCGGCCTCGACAGCACTCACCCTCCTCGCCGCGTTCCCGCTCACCTGGGCGCTGTCGACGTTCCAGTTCCCGTGGAGGAGGGCGGTGATGGCCCTCGTCACCGTTCCCTTCGTCCTCCCTTCGGTGGTGGTGGCGAGCGCGTTCATCGCACTCGGCCTCCGAGACTCGGTGGCGGCGATCCTCGTCGCTCACGTCTTCTTCAACGTGTCGGTGGTGGTGAGGACCGTGACGACGGTCTGGGCGCGGCTCGATCCCAGCCCCGTCGAGGCGGCTCGCACGTTGGGCGCGTCGCCCTTCGCCGCATTCCGCCGGGTCACGTTGCCGCTGCTGGCACCTTCGATCGCGGCGGCGTCTTCGATCGTCTTTCTGCTGTGCTTCACCAGCTTCGGGATCGTGCTCCTCCTCGGCGGGTTGCGGCTGCGCACGATCGAGGTGGAGATCTACCAGCGGGTCACCACATTTCTCGACCTGCCGGCGGCCGGGGCGCTGGCCCTCGTCCAACTAGTGGGCATCGTGGCGGTGATGACGGTGTACGCCCGCTCACAGGAGCGGCGATCACGCCGACTCCACCTCCGCGCCGAGGAACGAGTTCTGCGGCGCCCGCGCGGCAACGAAGCCATCTGGCTGTGGTCGATCGTGACGATCTCAGTCGCCCTGACCCTGGTGCCGCCGGCAGTGCTCGTCGCCCGCAGCCTGGGGTCCAGAGCGGCGGGATGGCGATTCCTCGCCGATCCGGGACCGCTCGCCATCGATCCCGGTGCGGCGATCGCCAACTCGCTCCAGTCAGCGCTGATCGCAGCCCTGATCGCCCTCGCGGTCGGCGTGCCGGCAGCGATCGTCGTGGCACGGTCGGCTCCGACGTGGGGCCGTTGGATCGACGTGGTGATGATGCTGCCGCTGGGGACATCGGCGGTGACGATCGGACTCGGATTCCTGGTGGCGCTCGACCGTCCCATCGACCTGCGTACTGCGCCGATCATCGTCCCGATCGCCCACGCCCTGGTCGCCATTCCGTTCGTGGTTCGGGCGGTACTCCCAACGATCCGATCGATTCGCACCGTTCTGCGTGACGCCGCGTCGGTCCTCGGCGCCTCGCCTGCCAGGGTATGGCGGGAAGTCGACCTCCCCCTCATGGCCCGGGCAATCGGAGTGGCGGGAGGCTTCGCAGCTGCGGTGTCGCTGGGCGAGTTCGGCGCCACCGCGTTCATCGTGAGGCCGGGCACGGCCACCGTTCCGACGCTCATCTACCGGCTACTGGGACGTCCCGGGGCGGTCACGTTCTCGGGAGCGATGGCGATGTCGGTCATCCTGATGGTGATGGTGGCCGGAATCGTGATGTCACTCGACAGGCTCCGCGCCGGCGAACTGGGGGCCTTCTGATGCTCGTCGTCGACGATGTACGCGTCACGTTCGGGGACACCGCGGCGCTCGACGGGGCGAGCTTGGAGGTCGGGACCGACGAGATCGTGGCCATTCTCGGTCCTTCGGGCTGCGGAAAGTCGACGTTGCTGAGGGCGATCGCCGGGCTGCAACCCATCGACTCCGGGAGGGTGTCGTTCGATGGCGAGGACCTCTCGACGCTCCCACCGCACCGCCGCGGCTTTGGTCTCATGTTCCAGGACTACGCGCTCTTCCCCCACCGCTCTGTGGGAAGAAACGTCCGGTTCGGCCTGGAGATGCAGGACACGCCTGCGGCCACGGCAGATGCCAGGGTGGCGGAGGTCTTGGAGATGGTGGGTCTCACAGGGTGGCAGCCCCGCCCCATCGACGGCTTGTCCGGGGGAGAGGCCCAGCGAGTCGCCCTCGCCCGCACCTTGGCACCGCGTCCCCGCCTGGTCCTGCTGGACGAGCCACTCGGGTCTCTCGACCGGCTGCTGCGGGACCGACTGGTGAGCGAAATCCGCCAGATCCTGACTAGGGCGTCGACGCCGGCGATCTATGTCACTCACGATCACGACGAGGCCGAGCGCGTGTCCGACCGAACACTCATCATGCGGGCGGGTCGCATCGTCGCCACCGGAACCCTGTCCGAGATCCGTGCAGCCTCCACCGACCCCTGGGTGCAGGACTTCGTCGAGATACAGGGCAGCGACAGCAAGGGAAGTCGGTAGCATCCCGTTGTTCCTCCCGAATCCGGGCGACCTTCACAGAAGAGGTATCGAAATGATGAAAAGACCACTGATCGGTCTCTTGTCCCTGGCATTGCTGGTTTCGGCATGTCTGGGAGACGATGCAGGCTCCAACGACGAACCCGGGACCGGCTCCTGCGCAGTCGATGAGCTCACACTCGTCACCCCTGGGACGCTCACCGTCGCCACCGGAGAGCCGGCGTTTCCTCCCTATGTGATCGACGACGACCCCACCAGCAAGCAGGGATTCGAAGCCGCCGTTGCCTATGCCGTGGCGAACGAGATGGGCTTCACCGACGACCAGGTCGCCTGGGTGCGCGCCGGTTTCAACGAGTCGATCGCGGTGGGGCCCAAGACATTCGACTTCAACATCCAGCAGTACTCCATCACCGAGGAGCGCGAAGAGGTCGTCGACTTCTCCGATCCGTACTACGAGACGAGCCAGGCTCTCGTCGGGTACTCGGACTCGGCGGTGGTCGGGTCCACCAGCATCGACGAGCTCAAGGGCTTCAGACTGGGCGCCCAGATCGGGACGACCAGCCTGGCCTACATCGAGAATGTGATCCAGCCGGACACCCCGGCATTGGTCTTCGACGACAACACGGCAGCCAAGGCGGCGCTCGACGCGCAGCAGGTGGACGCGCTCGTCTTCGACCTGCCGACGGCGTACTACATCACGGCAGTGGAGATGGAAGGCTCCGAGATCATCGGGGTCCTCGAGACCGAGGACGATGCAGGAGACCGCTTCGGCCTGCTCATGGTCAACGACAGCCCGTTGCGCGACTGCGTCAACGCAGCATTGGTGAGCTTGCGCAACGCCGGCACCCTCGACGATCTCGCCGAGGAGTGGATGCAGGGCGCCGGCGACATCCCCACGATCGCCTCCTGAGACCCCGCGTACCTGGGTTCTGGACGACCGTTTGGACGGTCCAGAACCCAGGGCTCGGAGCTTCGGAACCGACGGAGCAGTGTGACCCTTCCTGGACCACCTGAAATCAACGTGCGCGGGCCAGGGGTCTTTGCGGACCGCTTCCGGGACGGGATGCGGGAAGAAGGCGCACGCGGAGCGTTGATCGCGTTCGCCTCGACCATCGTCGTCCTCGGCGGGCTCCTCGTACTCGTCCTCAACTCCGAAGCGTGGCCGGCGGTTCAACGTCAGTTCTTCAACGGCTTCCACTTCCGGGCGTCATTCCCGCTGGTTCTACGCGGTTTCTGGCAGGACATCTGGATGTTCCTCATCGCAGAAGTGGCCATCCTCGGCCTGGCGCTCGTGATTGCCGTGATCCGGGCACTGCGCGGACCGGCCTTCTTTCCGTTGCGGCTGTTGGCGGTCACGTTCATCGACATCATCCGCGGGATCCCCATGATCCTTCTCATCCTGTTGATGGGTTTCGGGATCCCGGCCCTGCAACTGCGGGGAGTCACCTCCAGCGGTCTGTTCTGGGGTCTCACCGCCATCGTCCTCGGCTACTCGGCGTACACCGCCGAGGTCTACCGGGCGGGAATCGAGTCGGTACCGGAGAGCCAGCGCATGTCTGCGCGCTCGCTCGGCCTCAGCCAGATGCAGACGCTGCGTTTCGTGATCGTGCCTCAGGCCGTTCGCAACGTCATACCGGCCCTGCTCAACGGTTTTGTCAGCCTCCAGAAGGATGTCGCCCTCGTCTTCGTCCTGGGGGTGCGAGAAGGGGTGCGCGAGGCGCAGATCTACATCGGATCGACGTTCAACTACACGCCGTACCTGGCGGCCACCCTGCTGTTCCTCCTCGTTTCGATCCCGCTCGCCCGGTACGCCGACTGGTACACCGAACGGGACCGGCGCCGCAAACAAGCGATGTCGGCATGAAGTTGCGGGTGTGCGGCGTCGAGAAATCCTTCGGCGACAAGCATGTGTTGCGAGGCATCGACCTCGAAGTGGCCGCCCACGACGTCGTCTGTCTCATCGGAGCATCGGGGTCGGGCAAGTCGACACTTCTCAAGTGCATCAACCTGCTCGTGCCGATCGATGCCGGAGAGGTCTGGCTCGAGGACCTGCTCATCACCGGTTCCCGTGTGGACGCCGACACGGTCCGCTCGCGTATGGCGATCGTCTTCCAGTCGTTCAATCTCTTCCCCCATCTGTCCGTCCTGGACAACATCACCCTGGCCCCCGAACGAGTCCTCCGTGTCTCACGAGCCGATGCTGTCGCTCGTGCCCATGAACTGTTGGGCCGCTTCGGGCTCTCGGACAAGGCCGCCAGCTTTCCCGAGCTGCTGTCGGGCGGGGAACAGCAACGCGTCGCCATCATCCGCGCGCTGGCGATGCAGCCCGAGTTGCTGCTGCTCGACGAAGTGACGAGCGCCCTCGACCCGGTGCTGGTCGGCGAAGTGCTCTCGCTGCTTCGGGACCTGAAACGCCAGGGGATGACGATGGTGATCGCCACCCACGAGATGGGCTTTGCTCGTGAGACCGCCGATCGGGTCGTGTTCCTGCACAACGGATCGGTGGCCGAAGACGGACCGCCGGCGGCGATATTCGGCAGTCCGACCCGTCCCGAAACTCAGGACTTCCTGCGCCGGATCATCGACGCCGGCAGGCTGTGACTCAGACCGAATAGGCGGCCACGGCTTCTGCGAACCCCGCCGGGGGCCGGCCGGGAC
>DATKEC010000040.1:0-30811 GCA_035544575.1 Acidimicrobiia bacterium | reverse complement strand
CGACCGGTGACGGCATCGGTCGGTGGTACGCGGACGACTAGACGAAAGGCAGCTCTATGCGAATCGGCCTCATTTTGGTCTCCCAGGAGACCGACACCTTCAACCCCTCACCCACCACCGTCGATCACTTCGCCGCGTTCGGCATCGACCGCGGTCAGGCGATCCTCGACAAGCTCGGGACCGTGGGTTCGGTCGGGGGCTACATGTCGGCGGCCGCCGAACGACCCGAGGTCGAGTCGGTGCCGATCTTCAAGGCGCGCGCTGTGGCCGGCGGCCGGCTGGCGGCCGACACACTGGCCTTCCTGATCGACGAGCTGGAGCGTGGCCTCCGGGACGCCGGAAGGCTCGATGGCCTCGCCCTCCAACTGCACGGAGCTTGTTCGGCCGATGGTGTCGACGACGTCGATGGGAACCTGCTGGCGCGGGCCCGGGGGATCGTCGGACCGGATGTGCCGATCGTGCTGGCGCTCGATCACCACGCCAACATCACACAGGCCATGATCGACGGGAGCGACGCCCTGGTCGGTCATCGCACCCAGCCCCACGACCAGTTCGACACGGGACTGCTGGCGGCCCGGCTGCTGTTCCATATCGCGGCGGGGGAGGTGTCACCGGTCACCGCATGGCGCAAATTGCCGCTGATCTCTCACCAGGAGCAATACCTCACCTCGCAGCCCCCGATGAAGATCTGGTTCGATCGGGCGCGACAGATGGAGTCAGACGAGTCCGGCGTGCTGCAGATCTCGAACTTCCCCATGCAGCCGTGGCTCGACGTCGACGAAGGCGGCTGGTCGACCGTCGTCGTCGCGGATGGCGATCGGGATCTGGCGGAGCGTCTGGCAGTCGAGTTGGGCGACCTCGCCTGGTCCCTGCGGGCCGAGTTCCAGCAGAAGACGAGTGTTCCGGTGGTCGAGGCGATCCGGCAAGCAGAATCTGCGTCCCGCGGGGTGGTGGTGCTGAGCGACACGGGAGACTCGGTACTCGGTGGGGCGGGTGGTGACAGCACTGTGCTGCTTCGCGAGATGCTTTCGTCCGGGATCTCGGGGCCGGCCCTCGTTCCTCTTGTGCATCCCGGAATCGCCGAGCAACTCGACGAGACTCAGGTCGGGGCGACTGTCACTGTCGAAGTCGGGGGCACAGTGGGCCGGATGCACGCGCCCCTGACCATCACGGGCACGCTCCGCCAGTTCGGTCCTGCCGTCGTCGAGATCGGCGACGACTACTCCAGTCCGGTAGTCGACCTCGGTACGACTGCGGTCATCGACGTCGCCTGCGGAACCGTGGTCATCACCCAGCGGCCAGGAGTGGGAGGCGTCCATCCCGACATGTACCGGCATTTCGGGATCGACCCGGCCGACTACAAGATGGCGGTGCTCAAGACGGCATCGAACTTCCAGTACTTCTCCGAGATTGCCTCCCAGGTCATCAGGGTGGACTCCCCGGGACCGACGCAGTCCGACATCGCCGGCATGCCGTGGCAGCGCATCCCGCGTCCCGTGTACCCGCTCGATGAGATCGACTCATGGCGCTGAGCCGTCATCAGACGATCCTGGCGGTGGCTGCGGAACAAGAGCAGGAATGGCTCGAACTGCTCCGAACCATCGTCGACATCGACAGCGGGCCTGGTGATCACGCCGGCATCGGTCAGGTCTACACGATCCTGGCAGGGGTTTTTGAAGAACTGGGTTTCGGGATCGAGACCCTTCCGACGCCTGGCCCCGATGTCCTGGTTGCCCGCCGCCCTGGCGCCAACCAGGGGAGTTCCCGGCTGGCGCTGATCGGCCATGCCGACACCGTGTTCCCGAAGGGCACGGCGGGGGAGCGACCGTTCGCCGGTGAGAGAGAACGCATCACCGGTCCCGGTGTGGCGGACTTGAAGGGGGGGTTGGTGGTCGTCCTCGCCGGACTTCGACTGGCCGGGTCCGCCGTCCTGGATCGGCTCGACCTCACGGGTGGAAGTCGTCCCAACATCGTGCCGGAGCATGCCCGCCTGCGGGTGGACAGTCGCTTCGACCACGACGAGGCCGAGCGGGCAGTGGTGGCGGGGGTGGAGGCGTTGGCCGGTCCGGGACCGTTGGCGGGCACCACCACGACGGTCACGCCTCTCGACCGGCGACCGGCCTTTCCGGAGCGGTCCGCAAAGGCCCGTCTCAAAGAGCACCTGCTTGCTACCGGAGAGGACCTCGGGCTGTCGCTTGTCGGCGAGGCCACCGGCGGGTCATCCGACAGCAACTTCACGTCGGCCGCCGGCGTCCCCACGATCGACGGACTCGGCGCGGTGGGACACGATTACCACACGTCGGACGAGTATGTCCTGGTGGGAAGCATCGCCCAGCGGGCCACCTTGTTCGCGTCGTTGCTCCATCGAATCGGCGAGGATGGCGTGTGACTGCTTCGTCGTCCGTCGTGCTGTCCGATGTTCGCGTCATCCGGGTGGACGAGCCGGGGATGCCGCTCACGGATCCTGTGGACCTCGCCATAGAAGACGGACGGATCGCTTCCATTTCCGCTCACCGACGCGGTGCAGGCGTCGACGGCGCCGGTCGTTACGTGTTGCCCGGGCTGGTGAACGCTCACGATCACCTCTACTCGAAGGAGCTGCGGTCTCCCGCGCCCGGGATGGACATCGCCGCCATGCGGCGGATGATCGACACCAGGGATGAAACCGAGACCGTGGCGGTCATGCTGCGCAATGCCTGGCGGGCGATGGCACAGGGGGTGCTCGTGATCCGCGATCTCGGTGCACGCCACGGCGCCAACACGCGACTGGCGTCACTGATCGATCGTGGAATCGTGCCAGGACCAACGGTGATCCCGGCAGGACGGCCCATCGTCATGACAGGCGGGCACGTGTGGACGTTCGGCCGGGAGGCGGACGGCGCCGACGAATGCCGTAAGGCGGTACGCGAGCAGCGCAAGGCGGGCGCCAAGGTGATCAAGGTGATGGCGTCGGGCGGCCTCTCCAACTTTCCACACGAGGACTACACCGTCTGCGAGTTCACCGATGAGGAACTGGCTGCCATCACCGACGAGGCGCGCAAGCTCGGATTGCCGACCTGTGCGCACGCCTTCGGGACGGATGCCATCGAGGCAGCGGTGCGGGCGGGCATCGATTCCGTCGAGCACGGGGTGCACTTGGACGACGCCACCGTGGAGATGATGGTCGAGCGCGGGATCGGATACGTGCCGACCATCGCCAACATGCACCGGATCGCCTCACCCGCGCTCAATGTCAGCGCTGGGGTGCCGGAACGGGCGGAACGGTTCGATCGCGAGATCGTGAAGCCGCAGATGGAATCGGTGGCCCGGGCGATTGAAGCCGGGGTGCGCATCGGTATCGGAACGGACTCCACCGGCACATACCGGGAGGAGATCGCCTTCCTGATGGAGGCGGGGATGGACTGTGAGCGGATCGTCCGGGCGGCGACGGTCGACGGTGCCGTCATCTGTCGCAGCGACGCGGGCGTGGTCGCCGAAGGGCGACCGGCGCTCCTCACCCTCTACGAGAGCAATCCCTCGGAGGATCCGACCTCACTGGACGAGCCGTCCGCGGTGTTCGACGGTCGCCGGCTGTTCGAGCGGCGCGACCTGGAGGTGCTCACGGGTGGCCCGGCATGAGCCAGCCGCTTCCTCCGGCGTACGTCCTCCGCAACGGACTGGTCGTCGACGGCACCGGCCGCGACCGGTTCCCGGCAGATGTGCTCGTGGAAGACGGCCGCCTCCGGGTCGCCGCACCGCGCACCGTCGGTGGTGTGCCGGCGGTCGATGTCGACGGGCTGACGATCACGCCGGGATTCATCGACGTGCACAGCCACGCCGACCTCGAGTCGCTGCTCGGCCCTGGCACCCAGCAGGTGCATGCGAGCCGGGTGCTCCAGGGGGTGACCACCGAGGTGGCGGGCAACTGCGGGTTCAGCCCGTTCCCGTTTCCCCCCGAGCGGGCAGACGCGGCGCAGGCGTTCCTCGGCTTTGTCTTCGGTGCGGCAGCTGTCGGCTTCTCCGATCACGCCGCATACACCGATGCCGTGACCGGGGCGGGTTTGTCGTGCAACCTCGCCCCCCTGGTGGGACACGGGACCCTGCGGGTGGCGACTCTCGGTTACGAGGACCGGGCTCCGTCGACGACAGAGCGCGAAGCCATGTCCCGGATGCTGGAGGCGGCCCTCGATGCGGGGGCGTTCGGTATGTCGACCGGGCTTTGCTACACGCCGGCCACCTTTGCGGAGCCGGCCGAGGTCGAGGAGTTGGCGCGTGTCGTCGCTCGGGCCGGGGGCGTGTACGCCACGCATGTCCGCAACGAAACCGAAGGCGTGTTCGACGCCATCCGGGAGGCTCTCGCAGTCGCCCGGGCGACAGGGGTCGGTCTGCACGTGTCTCATCTGAAGGCGGCGGGCCGCCGGATGTGGGGAGCCTCGGGCGAATTGCTTGTCATCCTCGAAGCCGCTCGCGTCGAGGGGATCGACGTGACCGCTGACGTGTATCCGTACACCGCGGCCAGCACCATGCTTCACTCGCTCCTCCCGCCCTGGCTGGCCAACGAGGGAATCGAGACGATGCTGCGGAGACTTGCGGATCCCGGAACACGGGAGACGATCGCCACGCACCTCGAGTCGGGGATCCCGGGCTGGCAGAACCTCGGGTCGGCTGCGGGGTGGGATGCCGTGACGGTTGCCTCGTCGCCCCGGCGTCCCGAACGTGAGGGGAGATCGATCGTCGAACTCGGCGGAGCCGGCGACCGGGACACGGTCGACACCATCGCCCGGCTTCTCATCGAGGAGGAGGGGCGGGTCATCGCGGTGATCGAGGCGATGGACAACACCGACGTCCGCACGCTGCTGGCGTGGCCGCACACCCTGGTCGGTTCCGATGGCATTCCGCTGCCGGGCAAGCCTCATCCCCGCCTGACCGGCACGTTCCCCCGAGCGCTCGGCCGATACCGCGACACCTTCGGGACGCTGCCCCAGGCCGTGCATCGCATGACCGGGGCGAGCGCGGCTCGCTTCGGTATCCCCGACCGGGGGGTTGTGGCCGACGGGCGGGTCGCCGACCTAGTGGTGCTCGATCCCGACACCGTGAACGATCGCGGCACCTTCTCGGATCCCTGGCTGGAGCCCGCCGGCATCCACCACGTGCTGATAGGAGGTCGAGCGGCCGTGTGGGATGACGAACTCGTCGATGCTGCGGCGGGCTCAGTCCTCCGGCGGGCCTGACAGCGTTGGGTTGCTTCCGGAGCCGTGACCATGTCGGCAGGAGAGAGTGGAGCGCAGCCGTGTGACTGATCCGACCGAGAGAGGGTGTTGCGCACCGTCGGCCGGTCGTGACGCCCGCAGGCCGGTCCGATCGACCCCAAATGCGGGCCGCCGGTGACATCGTCTCGATGGCGGTGTCTTTCTGATGGGAACCGACGACCGGATCTGGTACCTCGAGGATCACGAGGGACCGGTGCGCGAAGTCCGGGTGGAACCGTTCGAGATCGATGCCTTTGCCGTGAGCAACGCCCGGTTCGCCGAGTTCGTCGAGGCGACCGGCAATGTCACTGACGCCGACCACTACGGCTGGTCGTTCGTGTTCGCTGGTTTCCTCCCCGAATCCGTGGTGGCGCGAACACGCGGCGTGGCTGCCGCGCCGTGGTGGCGAGCGGTGCACGGGGCAGATTGGCGGCACTCCGAGGGACCGGGTTCCGACGTGGTGGGCGCTCGAACCATCCGGTGGTGCACGTGTCGTGGGACGACGCCCGAGCATACGCGGCGTGGGTCGGCGCCCCACTTCCCACCGAGGCCGAGTGGGAGTTCGCCGCCCGCGGGGGCATGGCGCAGAAGCGTTACGCCTGGGGCGATGCGTTCGCCCCCGGTGGCGCGATGATGTGCAAGACCAGGGAGACTTCCCAGTCCATGACACCACCGAGGACGGCTTTGCGGGATCGCCCCGTGGATGCGTTTCCACCCAACGGCTTCGGCCTGTTCAACATGGCCGGCAATGTCTGGGAGTGGTGCTCAGACCTGTTCGATGGCGGGCAAGTGGCGAGGCCCGGTTCGGACGCACGGGTTCTGCGCGGGGTCCTATGCCTCACGATTCGTACTGCAACCGCTACCGGGTGGCGGCGCGATCGTCGAGTACACCAGACTCGTCGACCGGGAACACCGGCTTCCGGCTGGCGCGGGATCGATACGACGGTCGGTGACTGCGTTCAGCCGGGACCTGATCCCAGCAGGTCGGATATTTCCGCGGCCACGTCCCGCACTTGTCCGCCCAGCTGTTCGAGCCGCTCGTCCGTCATGCGGCTGCGTGGCCCGGAGAGCGAGATGGCACCCACCACTCGTCCGTTTGGGAGGACCGGCGCCGCGACACATGCGACTCCTTCCGCCACCTCTTCCACGTCGAGGGAGTATCCGCGGGACCTGGTCTCCTCGAGGTTGGCCGACAGCTCTCGCCAGGTGGTGACGGATCGTGGTCCGAGGGCAGGGTACGGCTCGGGTGGCAACAGCCGGGACAGGTGATCGGTTTCCAGGTGGGCTGCCACCGCCTTCCCGATGGCGGCTGCGTGTACCGGGACGAGGGTTCCCACCTCCTCTACGGTGCGCAACTTCCCAGGGCTCTCGAGCGCTTCCACGTAGACGAGTTCCGTGTCGCGCAGCAGAGCGAGATTCACGCTCTCTCCGGTGTCCCGCCACAGTCGTCGCAGTCCGGGGGCGGCCACGGATCGCACGTCGAGCTGATCGAGGAGCTTGGTTGCCCATTGATAGGCGCTGGGACCGGGCTGGTAGCCACCGCCGGGTGCCCGGTCGACGAGGCCGATGTCGGAGAGCGTCATCACCAGTCGATAGGCGGTGGATCGAGAGACGCCGGCGACGGCTGCCGCGGCCTCGAGGCTGACGGTCCCGTGGTCGACCACGGCCCCGAAGACGGCCAGGGCGCTGGTCACGGCGTTCACCGAGTACCGCGCAGCACCCGGAGCCTTGCTCGCCCGGTTCTGCCCGCTCATCACGCGTCCTCCATGTCCCGCCGCCGGGCCGCGAACGGTAGCTTGCACCCGTGCCGGGGTCGCACCAGCCATCGGTTGCCACGTCCGCCGCCGCGGAACTACGGTATCATCAGTTGAGAGCAGTGTTCTGTAGATTGAAACCCATGCAGGGCGACCCGGTTGCCTGAAACCCAGCCTGCCACAGTGATTTCGGCCCCGCGATCGTATGCAGGGCCGGGCCAGTCGACCCCGAGACAGGAGGCCGCGTGTCCTCGACAAACCCCATCCTGAGCTTCTCCAAGTCCGAGAGCCGCATCGCCGCGGCCTGCCGGCTCATGCCCAGGGGAGTCGGGAGCGACTTCCGGCTGGGCATATCCCCCACTCCGGTCGTGATCGAACGGGGGGAGGGTGCCGAGTTGTGGGACATCGACGGCAATCGCCTGATCGACTATTACCTGGGGATGGGCCCCATGATCCTCGGCCACCGTCCCCAACCCGTCGTCGACGCGGTGCGGGCGCAGTTGGAGGAAGGGTTCCTCTTCGCCGGTCAATCCGAGATCGAGTACCGGGCGGCGGAACTCGTCACGGCAATGGTGCCCTGTGCGGAGATGGTGAGATTCGGATCTGCCGGGACGGAGGCAGTACAGGCTGCTCTGCGCCTGGCGCGTGCGGCCACCGGGCGCCAGGCCATCGTCGCCTTCGAAGGCCACTATCACGGATGGCTGGACAACGTCCTGTGGAACCGGGGCGCCGACGGCACGCTGGCTCCCAAGAGCGCCGGCCAAGATCCGGACTCCGGGCGGCACTGGGAACTCCACACCTGGAACCGGGCCGACGAGATCGTCGAACGACTCGAACGGGGCGATGTCGCCGGCATCATCATGGAGCCCTCCATGTGCAACGCGAGTGCGATCCGGCCCGCGCCCGGATACCTGCAGGCCGTCCGCGATGCCTGTGACCGAAATGGGACGGTGCTCATCTTCGACGAGGTGATCACCGGCTTTCGGGTGGGCCCCGGGGGGGCGCAGGCGCGGCTCGGAGTGACGCCCGATCTGGCGGTCTTCGGCAAGGCGATCGCCAATGGCTTCCCGGTCTCCGCCCTCGCCGGCCGCCGCGAGCTCATGGAACAAATCGGCGGATCAGGAGGCGTGATCCATGCCGGTACCTACAACGGTCAGGCGATCGGGATGGCCGCCACCGTCGCCACCCTGACGGCTCTGCAGGACGGAAGCGTGCACGACCTCATCGAAGACCGTGGGACACGACTGATGGAGGGGCTGGCGGCATTGCTCGAGCATCACGGCGTGCCCGCCGTCATCCAGGGATGGCCACAGATCTTCCACGTTGCCTTCGGCACGACCGAACCCATCATCGAGTTCGGAGATCTCTCGCGCACCGATCCGGCTGCCTATGTCCGATTCACGTCTGGATTGATGCGACGCGGGGTGCGCGCACTAGAGCGCGGGGCATGGTTCCTGTCCAGCGCGCACGACGACGACATCCTGGCCCAGACTCTGGAGGCCGTCGACAGCGTCCTCACCGAGGTGGCGGTATGAGACGTGCTCCGCGGAAGCCCTCTGGGTGGCCGACTTCGACCACGCCGCTCGCCGCCCCCCAATTCAGGATCACACCCTTCGAATGAACTAGTTTTTCGACCAAGGAATTCGACCCTTGTCGGTAGTCCGACGACGGCGGGGAAAGGAAGCAAGACATGCGTCTTCTCAGGGTCGGCGACCCGGGCGAGGAGACCCCGGCGATCGAACTCGGGGACTCCGTTCTCGACGTCTCGGCTCACGTCGAAGACTACGACCGGGCGTTCTGGGAGACGGATGGTCCGCAACGGCTGGCCTCCCTCGCCGACGAACGTCTCCCGGTTGTCGCCGAGGGCGGGCGCGTCGGTCCCCCGATCGCGCCGCCGTCCAAGGTCGTCTGCATCGGCCTCAACTACCGCGACCACGCCAGCGAGGCGGGAATGGAGATTCCGCCCGAGCCGATCATCTTCTTCAAGGCTCCGAACACCATCGTGGGGCCGGACGACGATGTCCTCATCCCCCCCGGCTCGAAGAAGACCGATTGGGAGGTGGAACTCGGCTGCGTGGTCGGTGCCCGCTGCCGGTATCTGCCCGACGAACAGGCAGCGGCGAAAGCCATCGCCGGCTACGTGATCTCGAACGACATCTCCGAGCGGGCGTACCAGCTCGAGCGGGGGGGACAGTGGGTGAAGGGAAAATCGTGTGAGACATTCAACCCACTCGGCCCAGTTCTGGTCACTGCGGACGAGATTCCGGATCCACAGGCGCTCGATTTGCGCCTGGCGGTAAACGACGTGGAGCGGCAGGTCTCGTCCACCGACCAGATGATCTTCGGGGTGTATCACCTCGTCTGGTATCTCAGCCAGTTCATGGTTCTGGAGCCAGGCGATCTGATCAACACCGGCACGCCAGCTGGAGTCGGGCTGGGACTGCAGCCGCCCTCCTATCTGCGCGCCGGTGACGTCATGGAGTTGTCCATCGCGGGTTTGGGGCGCCAGCGGCAAGTCTGCCGACCGGCCCCCCTCTGATCGGGTGAGGCGGGCCTCCAGTGGCGAGTATCTCTGCTGGCTTTTCATTGCTGCCCCAGCGTCTCGCCAGGCCATCGTTGCCGACCATCGGGGTGGCATGAACCGGCTGAGCGGACGATCCAGCTCTCCAGACCGTTCCGGCGGAATCCCGTCGGCCGACGAAGGGATCCACCGGAAATGACACGCATCTACGTGCTGGGAGCCGGCACTCCTACTCCTACCCCCGAGCGCTTCGGGAGCGCCTATGTGATTGACACGGGATCAGACCTGGTGATGTTCGACTGTGGACCGGCGGCAACCCACAAACTCGTGAAGTCCGGCCTGTTCCCGACCCAGGTCGACCATCTGTTCTTCACCCACCACCACTTCGACCACGACGCCGATTACCCGTGCTTCCTTCTGTGCCGCTGGGACCAGAGCATCGGCGACGAAGAGATCCTGACGGTACGGGGGCCGGACCTCACAGAACGGATCACCGACGGTCTGATAGGCGAGAATGGCGTCTTCGCCCACGACTGGAAAGCCAGGGTGGGCGCTCCCGTCAGCCAACGCGTGTTCGAAAACCGGGGGGGGACGCTGCCCCGTCCGGCACCGGTGGTGGATGCTGCCGACATCGGGGTGGGGGCGGTCTTCGAAGGGGACGGGTGGCTCGTACGGTCCGCTCATGCCAAGCACGTCCAACCCTTCCTCGACTCGTTGGCCTACCGGATCGAATGTGCGGCGGGCGACGTCGTCGTCACCGGGGACACCGAGCCGTGCGAGTCGGTTGTGCAGCTGTCGAAAGGAGCTCGAGCGCTGTTGAGCATGTGCTGGGACCATCAGGAGAACATGACGCTCGACGGCGAGTCTGCCGGCCAGTGCGGAACCACGGGAGCGGCCCAGATGGCCGAAGAGGCGGGCGTGAACAAGCTGGTGCTGGTGCATCGCGGTCCGGCTCTCGAGGGTGAGGAATCCGAAGACAAGGCGCTGCGCGACGTGCGGGCCATATTCGACGGTGACGTGATCATGGCCAACGAGTTGGACGTGATCGACGTGTGACCACCGTCACAACCGTGCAGAACGAGAATCGCCTCGAGTGTCTGAACCCGGCAGGTCTCGGCGAACGGGAGGTGGAAGCTCGTGCTCGCTGAGGTTGGTGATGGAGCCGATGATTCAGCGTACGGGGTACGGGCCCTCGTAGCCCAGTGCCCGCGACGCGTTCTCCGCGGCGGCCATCACCTCCTTGGCGATGGCCGCTCCGTCGCCGGCGAGCCTCCCGGCGGGAAAGGACGTGCCGTATGCGCCGATAGGCTCGCCTGAGCCGTCGAGCACCACGGCGCCGATGCAGGAAACTCCCTCGGCGAACTCCTCGTCATCGACCCCGTAGCCGCGGAGGCGGGTGGCCTCGAGCTCTGCGAGGAATCGAGTTCGATCGGTGATCGTGTTGGGAGTGAGCGCCTCGAACGCCACGCCTTCCAGCAACTCGTCGACGGTCTCCTCACGGGCGCCGGCCAGGAACGCCTTGACCGAGGCGCGGATGTGGGGATGGTCGCCGTAACCGACCGTCAGGTTGCCAACTCGCAGCGCCTTGGTTCCTTCGAGCACTGCGGCGATCTCGATCTTGCGTCCGCGGCGGATCGAGACGTAGGCGGTCTCTTCGATCGCCTGATGCAGCTCATGGAGTATGTCGACGAACTCCGGTGGCGGGGCGGTGCTCGCCTGATAGTGGTCCGCAAGGAAACCGATGCGACTGCCGAGTCCGTACCTCCCTCCGGGTAGCCGGTGGATGTAGCCGTTCGCCTGCAGCGTGCGGAGCAGCTGGTAACAGGTGCCGAGATTGATGTCGAGGGCGGCTGCGAGGGACTTGGCGGTGGCGCGCCCTTGCTCGTTCGCGATCTCCTCCAGCACGCCGATCCCCCGGTTCAATGTCAGTAACAATCCGGAGGCAGCGGCGGGACTGGAAGCTCGGGTCGGCATGCAGTGTCTTTCGTCGGGGGGGATTGTCAGGATACACGAGGTGCAGGCGGCTTTATTGGCATCGACGGGCCTGCGCTCTTCAAGATATCCAAAAAGAGTGAACCCAGCGGATCGTCCAGTTTTTGCCGTTATTGTGGAACGCCGGTCTGTTAATTGACAACGGTGAGAGAAAGTATGAACGTGCCGCTGCACCCGGAACGCAAGTGAACCGTTTTGATCGAAGCACGGAGTGGCGGCGGCAGTGCGACCCCTCCCGCGGCGCCGCCAAACCCCGCTTGTGGAGCTTGCGGCCTGAGGGGTTGGACGTCTCGAGATGGGCACGTCGGAGAGAGTCCCTCCGCAGTCGCAACGTCACCGGACGGGTACTGCGGTGAACCGCACCGGCGACACGCCTCCTGCAGGCGACGACGACACCGCTTTCGCCCCGTTTCGGATCAGGCGGTTCCGATCTCTGTGGACGTCATCTATCTTCTCAAATGTCGGCTCGTTCTTCCAGGTCACGGCGGGCTCGTGGATGATGTGGGAGATGACGGGGTCGCCGGCGTGGGTCGGGTGGATGGCCGCGTCGCGCAACCTCCCGCTCCTCCTCCTCGCCCTCCCCGCCGGAGTGTTGGCGGACCGGATCCATCGGACGACCGTCCTCGTGACCACCCACGTGATCTTGGGAGTCCTTGCATTGACGATGGCGGTCGTCACTTGGCTCGACCTGATGACTCCCGGGTTACTCCTAGGCTTGGGTCTCCTCATCGGAGCGGGCGTGGCCGTGAATGCCCCGTCGTGGCACTCGCTCGTTCCCGACCTCGTGCCTCGAGCGATGGTCACTTCGGCGGTGGCGCTCAACTCGGTCTCGTTCAATGCGGCCCGCGCCATCGGTCCTGCCCTCGCCGGAGTCGTGGTCGCGACGCTGGGTGCCGGAGCGGCATTCGGAATCAATGCTGCGTCGTACGTCGGCATGACCGTCGCGCTTCTCCTGGTCGGTCGTGAACTCGTGGACCAAGATTTCGACAGGTCCTCCGTCGTGCGGTCGATCGTCTCCGGACTTCGGTTCGCCGGTCATACGAAGGCTTTCCGGCGGCTTCTGATACTCGGCGCGCTGTATGCCCTCGGATCTGCGGTCCTCCAGGCGATGCTCCCGGTGAGGACCGAGGAGCTGGGCGAGAGCGTCGGGACGTTCGGCCTCCTGCTTGGCGTGATTGGCGCAGGGGCGGCGGTCGGTGGGGTGACCCTTCGCAGGGTCACCCAGCTGATCGGCCGGCACGCTATCAGCTGGACCATCGTTCTGTACGGAGTCGCCGCCGCACTCGCCGGCCTCGCACCCACGACCGCTCTCACTGTTCCACCATTGCTGCTGGCGGGAACGTTCTGGGTGTGGACGGTGGCGACGCTCACTGCCACGGTCCAATTGATGGCGCCGGACTGGGTCCGCGGTCGGGCGGTGAGCCTGTGGCTCCTCGCATACGCCGGAGTGGTGCCGATCGGATCGGTCATGGCTGGGTTTGTCGCCGAACGGATCGGAGCGGGAGCGACCCTGGTCGTCCTCTCGATCGCCACCACAGGGATCGGGGTGGCCGCCCGGTTCTGGGGGATTCAGGACCCCGGAGCCGTGCTTACACCGGAGTTCACCCCGAGGCAGACTCACCACCACCCGCAGGCCACAGGCGGTCCGGTCATGGTTCACAACACTTGGCAGATCGACCCGAGCCAAGCGAGAGAGTACATCGAGGCGATGCTTCGGACGCGGGTAGTTCGGCTCAAGACGGGCGGGTACAGGTGGCGGCTGTTCCAGGATGTCGGCTCACCGGACATCTTCAACGAGGTCTTTTTCGTCCGGTCGTGGGATGAGCATCTGATGCAGCATCGGAGGATCGACGACGCCTCCGCCGAGATCATTGGCCGGGCGCGCAGATTCGATGTCTCTGAGTACGGGCCAGTTGCACGCCATTCGATCACGGTGAGCGCGAATGGCGATGCGGCGCTGCCGATGCCGCATCCCGACGACGATGACCACCACCGACTGATGCATGACCTCGACGGATCGATACCGATCAAGACCATTCGATCCGCCGAGCAGGGTTCGGCGACGCCCGCAGCCGTCAGCACGCGGGCCGGGGGTCGGCTCGCCCGCGCCTGGCAACTGGTTCGCCGCACCTGAGGTCGCGACTGGCTTCGTCAACCTCAGGTCCGTACCTCGATCCACAAGGACGAGCGCCTCGACGTGCGCCGCCTCGTTGAAGTCAACGTAGGGCATCCCCCTGGCTCATAGCCGCGGTCGAGGACGGTCAGAAGCGCTGAGCGTGCGGAGTCTCACACGGTGTCACCACGGGCTCAGTGGTTCGGGGAACGACGAACGCCCCCCCTCGGCGCCTTTCCGGTAAACGAAAAAGGTCCGCTTCCAGCCCACGACCTGGACGCCGTCCTGATTGAGGCCCCGCGTCCGGATCGTCACGATTCCTCCGTACGGTCGGGAGGCGGACTCCCGACACTCGAGCACCTGGGACTCGGAGTACAGGGTGTCTCCGACGAAAACGGGATTGGTGAGCCGGATCTCGTCCCAGCCGAGGTTGGCAAAGGCGAGCTGGCTTGTGTCGATCACAGACTGACCCGTGACGATCGCAACGGTCAACGTCGAATTGACCAACGGCCGACCGAACTCCGAACGGGCCGCATGCCGGGAGTCGAAGTGCACGGGGTTGGTGTTCATGGTCAGCAGGGTGAACCAGATGTTGTCGGCCTCGGTGATGGTGCGACCGAGGGGGTGGCGAAACACATCACCAACGACGAAGTCCTCGTAGTACCTGCCCAGAGGGGCGTCGTGCGTCGTCATGGCTTCCTCCGGCGCGTCGGCCAGAGGACCCGGCACCGATCAATTGTCTGATGTTTGGCTTTCACTTGAGGCACCTGTCGAACTCAGCCCGTTCCGGGGTCTGGCTCCACCACACATGCTGCGACCACTTGTCCATCATACGTCAGACCTTTAGCCTGACGTCGTGACAACCGACCGCCTGCCCGCCTACCGCGCGATCGCGGACTCGATCCGCGCCGACATCCTCGCTCGCCGCCTGGTCCCGGGCGACCGGCTTCCCGTCGAGACAGACCTCGCCGGGCGATTCGGCGTGGGACGGTCCACCATCCGCGAGGCACTGCGGGATCTGGCGTCACAGAACCTCGTCGAGACGACCCGGGGCGCAACCGGGGGAACGTTCGTCGTCGTGCCCAACACCGAGACTCTGGCGCGATCCTTGAGTGTTGGCATCGAGGTGCTCGCGGGCAGTACGGACTTGAACGTGGCGGAGATGCTGGAGGCCCGCGAACTACTCGAAATCCCCGCGACGCGGCTGGCCGCCGTGCGGGCGACGCCCGAACAGACCGACTCCATCGCCGACCACATCGAATCCCGCCGCAGAGGAGAAGCGGAGGGCAGGGAACTCGTGGCCAACTGGAATTTCCACACACTCGTCGTCCGCGCCGCCAACAACCCTCTGCTGGGACTGATGTCCGAGCCGATCTTCCATGTCCTGCAGACCAGGTTCGGCCGGATCCGCCCCTCGTCGGGTTTCCGGCAGCGGGTGGAGGCCGACCATCGCGTCATCGCCGCCGCCCTCATCGGCCACGACGCAGACCGTGCGGCCGCCGCCATGCTCGAGCATCTCGAATATCTCAGGCCCTTTTACAAGGAATTCGACACGAGGCTCGGCCGCACATGAGGCCACTCGACGACATTCGCATCATCGCGATCGAGCAGTACGGCGCCGGCCCGTACGGGTCCCTCCACCTCGCGGACCTCGGAGCAGACGTGATCAAGATCGAGGATCCATCCCATGGGGGCGACGTTGGTCGCTACGTTCCACCCTTCCAGGAACAGGAAGACTCACTCTTCTTCGAGACCTTCAACCGGAACAAGAGGTCTCTCTCACTCGACCTCCGCAGCGAGCCGGGCAGACGCGTGTTCCATGATCTCGTGCGAACCGCCGACGCGGTCTACTCCAACCTCCGCGGCGACGTGCCCGCTGCACTCGGGATCACCTATGACGATCTAGCCCATGTCAATCCGAGAATCGTATGTGTCTCGCTCTCCGGATTCGGCGCAACGGGTCCCCGCCGCAGCCAGCCCGGATATGACTACATCCTGCAAGGACTCACGGGGTGGATGTCGGTGACCGGAGAGCCGGATGGTGCTCCGGTGAAGACGGGACTCTCCCTGGTCGACTTCTCGGGGGGTCTGGTGGGAGCACTCACGCTGCTGGCGGCCGTCCATGGCGCGCGCAGAAGCGGACAGGGCATGGACTGTGACCTCAGCCTCTACGACGTCGCCACCTCGATGCTGTCGTACGAGGCGACGTGGCATCTGAACGCGGACTGGACCCCGGGGCGCGTGAGCCGCTCCGCCCACCCCTCGCTGGTCCCCTTCCAGCTCTTCGCGGGCCGCGATGCCCGCTGGTTCGTGGTCGCCTGCGCCAAGGAGAAGTTCTGGCATCGGCTCGCAAAGGCGATCGACCGGTCGGAACTGGCAGACGACCCGCGGTTCGAAAGCTTCGCGGCTCGCTACCGGCACCGCCGCGAACTGATCGAGATCCTCGACGGCGTGTTCGACGGTGAGCCAGCCTCCCACTGGATCCGTACCCTCGAAGCGGCTGGAGTCCCGGTCGGCGCGGTCCACTCCATCGCGGAAGCCCTACAGGATGAGCACACCGCCGCCCGGGGACTGATCATCGACATCCCCCACGACCGGTTCGGAACGGTGCGACAGGTCCGTTCGCCGGCACGCGTCGGCGACCAGCCGACCGAACTCCGGCGGGCGCCACACCGGAACGAGCACGCAGCCGAGATCTTTTCCGAACTGCAGTACTCGGATGCCGACGTTGCCGAACTCGCGGCCGCAGGAGCTTTCGGGTGACGGAGACCTTCCGGGCTGGTACCCACGAGATGGGCGGCCGCCTCGAGATGACCGACGTCACGACCCAACCGTGCCCGACGAGTTCCCCGCCGATCACGTCCGAGCCCTACCCGAGATCCGCCACGATGGCCAGCCCTTGTCACTGCGCACTGCCAGCCAAACAGGCATGATCAGCGCCCGAGGATCGATGCGAGACCCCATGCGGCCATGAGGGTCCCGGCGCCGATGAGAAACACGGCGCGCGCCGGCCGGAAGGCGGCGTCGGCTTGCACGCCTTCGGGACGGTGGCCACGGCGGGCTTTGTAGAACGCGAGGCCATTGCCGACGACAACGGCCAAGCCGATCGCAACGGTGAGTTCGGCGATCAGGGTGTCGACCCCGATGAAATCCAGCATGACTCGGGGCGACGATAGGCGATGGGCCAGGTCTCCCGGCGTGCATAGACTCCCGGCACGTGATCACCCCTTCGTGTTTTCTGTTCGCGCATGGCTGAAGCGTCTGCGCCGGCGTCGTCGGCCAACCTCGGCCCCGGTTTCGATTGTCTCGCCGTCGCACTCGAGATCCGCTGTGCCGTTCGTGCCGAACCGGCGGACGCGTGGACCGTCAGTCACGTCGGTGCGGACGCGCCGCCGGAGGGGGCCGACGACGCCGTTCTCATCGCGGCGCAGACGGCGGTGGGGGCCGATCGGCCGCTGGCCCTCGTCGTCGACAACGCCGTTCCCATCGGGCGCGGGCTCGGGTCGTCATCGGCTGCCGCCGCGGCAGGAGCGGTGGCGGCATGGAAGGCCCACGGTGAGAATCCGTCACTGCATCGGGCGTGGGAGATAGCCACAGACATGGACGGGCATCCCGACAACGCGGCGGCGGCGGTCTATGGCGGTCTGGTGCTGGCGACGGCGGGAGGCGCGGTCCATCGACTGCCGTGGAACGTGGCACTGCATGCCGTCGTCGCCGTTCCGAACGAACCCTTTCGCACCGCCGAGGCGCGACGGCTGCTCCCCGTTGCGTACGAGGCGGACGTGGTCCGCAGATCCCTCGCCCGGGTGGCAGCCCTGGTGGCGGGGCTGGTTGGCGGAGACACCGCGCTCCTGGCGGACGCCTCGGGCGATGAGATCCACGAGCGGCCGCGTCAGGAAGTGCGCCCGGACGTCGCTGAGCTGATCGATGTCGCGCGTTCGGCCGGCGCTGTGCATGCGGCCTGGTCTGGGGCGGGACCGTCGATGCTGGCGTTGGTGCCGAGTACCGGCGTCGAACGCGTCCGGATGTCCCTGGAGCGGTGCCTGGCGGACCGCGGCAGGGTGCTTGCCCCCGGGATCGCCACCACCGGCGTGGTCTGACGCACGCAAAACCTGTGTCAGAGAGGCGTTTGTCGCCTTGCACGGGTTTGACCATGGCCGGCGGACCGACGATCATTGGACGCGTCCCACCGACCAGAGGTTTGTCCACGCATGGGTTCGCTCATCAAGAAGCGACGCAAGAAGATGTCGAAGCACAAGTACCGCAAACGCCTGAAGGCGAATCGGCACAAGAAGAAGTGACTTCGACGGGCCCCGGTTCGATCCGGGGCCTTGTCGCGTCTACAACGCCACCGCCGCTGCCACGATGCCGAGGCTGGAGGCGAGTATCAGTCCCTGCAGCACGCCACGCGTTCGCGGCGTCTGTTGGCGCGCCCGGAGTTGATGCCAGAGGGCCAGGCCCCCGGCTGCGGCGACCGCGGCCAGCTTCCACGGCAGTGCCGGAGCCTCGAGGTAGTCGACGACCGCCCAGCCTCCGGTGAGGAAGGCGAGTCCGAATCCGACCCATGACACCCGTCCGAACTGGCGGGCAGCCGCCTGCAGGATCGACCGATCTGCCCCGGCCTTGCGCAGGGCCGGAACGAGGGCGCCGAGGGTGATGAGTCCACCAACCCACACCATGGCACCGAGCAGATGCAGGAAACGCAAGATGCCGCTCATGAGGGCTCCGTCGGGGTGAAAAGGGGTCGGGTGTCGGGCGGGAAGAGCCTACCGAGCTTGATCCGGCCACCGAACCATCCTTCCTGCGCCGCACCGAGATGGCATCCTGTGTGGTGCATCGTCCTACGAGGGGGTTGACCCGATGAGCGTCGACTACGAGCGCCGTGGCCGCGTGGCCGTGATCACGATCGACCGTGCCGATGTACGCAACGCCATCGACCGGGCAACGGCACGTGCGCTGGGCGACGCCTGGCGTACTTTCGATGCGGACACGAAGGTCGATGTGGGTGTGCTGTTCGGCGCCGGCGGGCATTTCTCGGCCGGAGCGGACCTCAAAGCCTTCGATCTCGTCGACGACGCCGCCGGCTATCTCGGCTTCACGAGGATGCAGGTCTCGAAGCCGACCATCGCTGCAGTGGAGGGCTACTGCGTGGCGGGCGGGCTGGAGATGGCGCTGTGGTGTGACCTCCGAGTCGCCGCCACGACGGCCACCTTCGGATGCCTCGAGCGGCGCTTCGGCGTGCCGCTGGTGGATGGCGGTACCGTGCGTCTGCCGCAAGTCGTGGGTGTCGGCGTGGCGTTGGAAATGATCCTGACCGGCCGGGAAGTGACCGCCGACGAGGCCTATGTCGTCGGGCTGGTGAATGCCGTGGTCACCGAGGGGCGAGCGCTGGATCGGGCGGTCGCTCTGGGCGAGTCCATCGCCATTCATCCCCAGGAAACCGTCCGCAGCGACCGAGCCTCGGTGCTGGCCGGTCTCGGCCTGAGCATGACCGAGGCCCTGGAGGTCGAGCGCCGGTTCGGTTCGAAGGTGATGGACGTGGGGGCGGTCGGGGCGGATCGCTTTGCGGCTGGCGCCGGCCGATCCGGCACCGCGGTGCCGACCGTCTTTGCTGCCAAGGAGCCGAACCTCATCGTCGAGCGGGCTGGTGCCGAATCGGCAGACCGACCGCCGAGGGACCCGAATCTGACTCCTCCCTCCTCCGGGCACGGGCGTCCGGTGGTCGTCGTCGCCTCTGCGCAGGAGGATGCATGGCGGGGCGAGGTGGAGACTCGCCTGCGAGATCTCGGATACGTGACCTACTCGGTGATGACAGCCGGTGTGCTGGAGTCGGACCTCACGGCGATCGGGCGGGGAGTGACTGCCCTCCTCGCCAGCCCGGCCGTGATGGGGGATCGGGTCGGGCTGGTGGCGATGGGCGAGGGGGCGATACCTGCCCTTCACTTCTCGACGATGGACGGCCGGGTGAGCGCGGTGGTCGAGTTCTCCGGTCTCAGCCCGGAGACGCAACCGAGCTTTCGGTTGGCGGCGGCTGCGTATCTCGGCCATCACGGTTCGGCCGACGATTTCAACGGGAAGATCTCTCCGTTCCGGATCGAGACACACATGCGCGATCTCGGGATCGACGCCACGTTCCACAGCTACCGCGGAGCGGGGCCGGACTTCTTCGTCAGCGGTTCCGCTGGGAACAATCCCGCTTTCACCGAGGTGGCGTGGCAGCGTACGAAGCTCTTCCTGGACCGGGCGATCTGATGGGTTCTGCGCGCTGCGGCACTACCCTGACGTGATGGACAGAGTGATCTGGGAGCAGCACCCGGTCCTACGGGATCCGGCGGCGATCATTGCCTTCGAAGGCTGGGGTGATGCAGGTGAGAGTTCATCGGCTGCCGCGCGTCATCTCATCGAGACGGTCGATTCCGAGCGGATCGCCAGCATCGATGCCGACGAGTTCTTCGACTTCCAGGTTCGTCGCCCGGTGGTGCTCGTCGACGACGATGGGAGCCGGGAGATCGCGTGGCCCGAGACCGAGATCTGGATGGTCACCCCGCCGTGGTCGAGCCGCGATCTGGTCGTCGTCACAGGACCGGAGCCCCACGCGCGGTGGAAGGTGTTCAGCACGGACCTGATCGCAGTCCTCCGGACACTCGGAGTGAGGCAGGCGGTCACGATGGGTGCGTTCATAGGGCAGGTGCCGCACACGCTTCCCGTGCCTCTCGTCGGCTCGGGAGTTGACCCCGACACCCTCGAACGTCACGCCCTGTTCGCATCGGACTACGAGGGTCCGACCGGAATCGTCGGTGTCCTCAACTCCACCTTGACGGGGGCCGGGATCGAGACGGTGAGTGTTTGGGCGGCGGTCCCGCACTACCTGTCACAGCAGGAGTATCCCCCCGGAGCACTCGCCCTGGTCGACAAGGCGCTCGAGATCGTCGGGATGGAGTTGGACACCACCGATCTCACCCTGGCGGTCAGCGAGTTCCGGGATCAGGTCGACGCGGCGATGGATGATGCCGAGATCCGTGAGTACGTCGAAGAGTTGGAGAACCAGTCCCTGGTCGAAGAGGAGACCGACGGCGACCCCGTCGACCGCCTCGTCGAAGAGATCGAGGATTTCCTCCGCGACTCCTGAGCGCTCAGGCTGCCTGGTGTTCTGAGATCACGTCGTCGGTCTGAATCCTGACGACGCGTCCCGCCTGGTCATAGGGCGTGGTCAGCAGCATCGCGATCGTCGACGGGCTGCGTGACGACACATGTCCCGTGTAGATGCGCTGCCCGTGTTCTGTGGTGACGATGAACGTGTGAATCATTGCCTTCACTATCGGCTGACACGACCGAATCCTGGAGGGTCTCCTGACGCCAATCGCCCCCATGCCGCCGGCCGTGCACGCAGTCTCAGCTGAATCGCCGGAGTCGCAACGAGTTGAGGACGACCGACACCGACGAGAACGCCATCGCCGCTGCGGCGATCATCGGATCGAGCAGACCGAGAGCCGCCAGCGGGATGGCCGCCACGTTGTAGCCGAACGCCCAGAAGAGGTTGCTGCGAATTGTGCGGAAGGTTCGGCGGGCGAGTCGGACCGCAGTGGGCGTCATCGCCGGGTCTCCGCTCATCAGCACGACGTCGCCGGCGTCGATGGCCACACCGGTTCCCGTCCCGATGGCGAGACCGAGATCTGCCGCTGTGAGGGCCGGGGCGTCGTTGATCCCGTCACCGACGAACGCAACGGTCAGACCCTCGTGCTGCAACCCGGTCACGACGTCGGCTTTCTCGCCGGGCAGCACTTCGGCGACGACACGGTCGATTCCGGTCTGTTCTGCGACTGCCTCGGCTGTGCGACGGTTGTCGCCCGTGACGAGAACCGTTCTGAGGCCGATGCGGTGCAGTGAGGCGATCGCATCGGGGGCACTCGGGCGGATGGTGTCGGCGACGCCGATCACGCCGCGTGCCTCGCCGTCCCATCCGGCGACGAACGCTGTCATTCCTGTGCTCTCCAAGTCGGCCAGCCGGTCGGTCCAACGTGAGGCGACCTGCAAACCCCTGTCGGCGAGAAGCTTGGCCTTGCCCACGATCACCGTGCTGCCGTCGACGGTGCCGATGGCTCCCATGCCGGCGATGGCTTCGGCGTCTGGGACTTCGACGAGTGCGATGTCGCGTTCTTCGACTCCGAGGGCGACCGCCTTGCCGATCGGATGACCGGAGGCCGCTTCGACGGATCCGACCTTTCCCAGGAACTCGGATTCGTCCATGTCGGTCTCGACCGACACCAGCGTCATGACCCCGGTCGTGAGGGTGCCGGTCTTGTCGAAGGCCACGACGTCGATCGCCCGGGACCGTTCGAAGACGTCTGCGCCCTTGAAGAGCACCCCGAGCTCGGCACCGCGGGCGGAGCCCACGAGGATGGCGGTGGGCGTCGCCAGCCCGAGCGCGCACGGACAAGCGATGATGAGCACGGCGATTCCCGCCCGCAGGGCGTCTTCGGCAGGATTCCCCAGCAGTATCCAGGTGAGAATCGTGACCACCGCGATCACGACCACGACCGGCACGAACACCGCCGAGACCCGGTCGACGAGCCGTTGGACGGGCGCCTTCGTCGCCTGGGCGTCGGAGACCATCTTGATGATCTGGGCGAGCATCGTTTCGCTCCCGACCCTGGTGGCTTCGACGATGAGACGGCGGTGCTGGTTGATCGTCGCTCCGAATACTTCGTCGCCGGGGCCTTTGTCGACCGGCCGGGACTCGCCCGTCAGCATCGACTCGTCGAGGCTGCTCTCTCCCTGGATGATCGTTCCGTCGGTCGGGATCTTCATCCCGGGATCGACCACCATCCGGTCGCCGGCCAGGACGTCCCGGACCGGGATCAGGCGGGTGCCGCCCTCGACGAGGATCGTCGCCCGGTCTGCCCCGAGTTCGAGGAGACCTCGCAGTGCGTTGGTGGCTCTCCCTTTGGCTCGAGCCTCGAACGCGCGCCCGAGGGTGATCAGCGTCACGATCACCGCCCCGGTTTCGAAGTAGGGGTGTCCACCGGCGAACAGCGCCCACACCGAGTACCCGAACGCACTCAGCGTGCCGAGCGAGATGAGGGTGTCCATGGACGCTCCGAAGCTGCGAATTTGGACGAGGGCGACACGGTGGAACTGCGCTCCCACCCAGAAGACGACAGGAGCGGTGAGGATCGCCTGGAGGATCGGGTTCCAGTCGGTGGGAGGGCCCACCATCGCCAGGAACATGACCACCCCGGACAGGATCGCGGCGATCCGGAATCGCGCCCATTGGGCTCGTTCTTCCTCCCACTGGCGCGTCAGGACGGGGAGGGAGTCATCGAGGCTGGCGGGACGGATGACGTAGCCGATCTTGTCGACCGCGGCTTGGAGCAATGCCAGGTCCGTGGCGTCGGTCACCCGCACCTGGGCCCGGGACGTCGCATAGTTGACGACGGCGGCGTCGACACCTTCCTGCTTGCCGAGCACGCGCTCGATTCGAGCCGCGCACGCGGCACAGGTCATGCCTTCGACATCGAAGGTGACAGCCGTCGGTGTCGCCTGGTCTGTCATCGGGCGATGTCGTATCCCTGCTCTTCGATCGCGGCCACGATCGTGTCCAGGTCGATGGAGTTCTCGTCGAATTCGATCTCGACCTCTCTGGCATCGATCGTCACCTCGACCCGGTCGATCCCGGCGAGGGTGCCGACCGCGCCTTCGATGCTCGACTTGCAGTGCCCACAGGAGATCGTGGGAACGCTGAGTGTGGCGGTGCTCATGGGTGAATCCCTTCTGGTTCGGGGGACGGTCCGGTGACGGCGGCGGTGTACTTCATGGTCTCCATCAACTCGTCGACGATCTCGGCGGTCCGGCCCTCTGAGACGGCGTGGGCGACGCATGTCTCGAGGTGGTTCTGGAGGAGGACACGGTTGACCCGTTCCAGAGAGCCCTGCAGGGCAGAGATCTGCTTCATCACCTCGGGGCAGTAGCGCTCGTCCTCGACCATGCCGATCACGGCGTCGAGATGGCCACGGACCGTCTTGAGACGGTTCAGGGCGGACCTCTTGTGTTCAGCTTTCATCTGCGTTCCGCTTTCATCCCCGGGCAGACTACCCCACCTGGGGTGGGGGCATGGTCAACATGGGCCGGGGACGCGCCACACCACACGACGGGGCCCCGTGCCTGGCAGCACGGGGCCCCGTTCGGGTTGGCATCACGGGTCGGGAGGAGGGAGAGATATCCGCAATCAGCGATGCCAATTCTTCAGTTCCCAACTTCGCTTGTCGTCAGGCCCCTTCGGGGAGGATGCGGCCGCGCACCCGGGGGTACTTGACCGGTGCGTGGGCGAAACAGAATTCGCGTCGGTTGTAGCGAGAGAGTTTCGTGTCGCAGTGCTTGTCACTGCACACTCGGTTTCCGCCGAAGTCCCTCGAGGGACGGGTCACACCCTTGATGGATGCACCCTTCATGATCTCTGACATGTCCGGGCCCCTTTCTGGAGAAGCCTGCTTGTTGTGCAACGTCGGGGTCGGCGCCCTTGTTCCCTCTCGGGGTCGGCTCCGTGCCCCGTGTCACTGACTATTCGGAGCCGTGGCACCTATGGATGGGACGTGCGTGGTCAACGTACGGTTCCCGCGATAAAGGATCGATAAACATGATCTGACGCCCGCCGAGCGTCAGGCGATACCGAGTTTGCGCAGGAAGGCGGCCGAATCCGGGGCCCGGCCCAGAAAGGCCTGCAGATGGTCCATCCCCGAGCGCGTGCCGCCCGGCTCGAGCACCTCTCGGCGGTAGGCGCGGCCGACGGCCGGCGACAGCAAGCCCTCCTCCTCGAACCGGGAGAACATGTCGTCGCCGTAGACCTCGGACCAGAGGTAGCCGTAGTACCCGGCGTCGTAGCCGAAGAGATGACCGAACGACGCCGGGTAGAAGGTCCCTTCATGGAACGGGAACTGTGTGATGGCCCACGTGCGAGCGAGGATGTCGTCGAGGTCCTTGACCTCGGCCGGTCCGTGCACCTCCTGGTCGAGCATCCCGTAGGTCATCTGGCGCAGCTTGTCGAGGGCGACGTTGAGTAGACGGGCGGCGACGAGTTGGTCGACCAGTTCGGGACTGATGGGCTCGCCGGTCTCGTGGTGTCGGGCGAAGGTGGAGAGGACATCGGCGTTCCATGTCCAGTGCTGCATGATCTGGGAGGGTGCCTCGACGAAGTCCCGCTCGACGCTGGTTCCGGCGAATCGGACGTACGGAGCGGTGGTCAAGGTCTGGTGGAGGATGTGTCCGAATTCGTGGAAGAAGGTCTCGACCTCGCTGTGCTGGAGGAGACTGGGCCGGCTGGCGGTCGGCTTCGTGAAGTTGGCCACGATCGCCGCATAGGGGACCTGGTAGGAACCATCGGCGAGCCGCCGCCCCGGGATCAGTGAGAAGGCGGCGGCGTGGCTGTACTTGCCAGCCCGCGGGAACAGGTCCATCGAGAAATGCGAGACGAGGCGGCTGTCGGCGGCATCGTGGATCGCGAAGGTTCGCACGTCGGGGTGCCACGTCTCGACGTCCACCTCGTGGTAGGTGAGTCCGAACACATCGCCCGTGAGACCGAACAACCCCTGGAGGACCGAGTCGAGCGGGAAGTACTCGGCAACGACGTGTTGGTCCACGCCGTATTCGGTCCGCCGGATCAACGTGTCGTAGTACCGCGTGTCGTACTGCATCAGCGTGGTGTCGCCGGTGTCGGCGGCCAGCAGTGCCGCCATGCGCTCCTTCTCGGTCTGAGCGGCCGCGACGAGCGGCTCCTCGAGTTCCTCGTAGAAACGGGCCACCGCTTCGGGGCTCTCTGCCATGCGGTGCTCGAGGACCTTGTGCGCCCATGAGCTCAAGCCGAACAGCCCGGCGATCTCGTGGCGGATCGCCACGGCCTCCTCCAGCAGCGCACGGTTCTCATCGGCAGCCTGGCTGTTGAACTTCTTGGACAGCGCCTCCCGGAGATGACGCTGGGGACTGTTGTCGAGAAACGGGATCACATGCGGGTACGCCAGCGTGATCCGGAAGGTGTCCTCTTCTTCGCCGTGGTCCAGAGATTCGATGTACGACGCCGGCATCCCTTCGAGGTCTGCTGCGGTGACGATCAAGGCGTCGTCGTTCTCGGCGATGTTGCGCTGAAACGAGATGCCGATTTCGACCAGGCGGTCCGACAGCTGTCGCAGTCGATCGCGATCAGCTGTATCGAGCTCGTGGCCGGCGTCGCGAAAGTCCCGCATCGTGAATTCGAGCAAGCGGGCTTCGACGCGACCGAGTCGGCGGGCCTCCTCGGAGGAGGCGAAATCGGCGACCGCCTCGTACAGGTCGCGGCGGAACGCCAGTTCGATCCCGAACTTGGAGAGCCGTTCCTCGGCTCCCTTGCCGGCTTCGCGGATCTCCTCGTCGGGGTGAACATACCCCATGAAACCGGTCCGTCCGAACGTCTCGGCCATCAGGCCGGCGACGTCTTCGAGGCTGCCGATCGTCCCTTCCCAGGTCCGCTCGCCGCCCCCAACGACACTCTCGATGATGCCGGTTGCAGTGGCGATGGCGGCGTCGACTTCAGATCCGACTCCCTGAGCGGTCGCTTGTGTGTAGTCGAAGTCCATAGGACGCCGAACCCTATCCACCTGCCAGCGATGCGGATCAGTGCGTCAGCCTTCCGAAACCCAGGCAAGGACGTCGAGGCGCACGAACGTCTGGTCGTAGGACCCGTCACGTCGGCGAAGCTCGCCCAGGCGGCTCCGGACTTCCTCCCGGAACCTGTCGTGGTTGGCTGGCGCCAGGTCGAGCTCGTATGCCTGGAACACTTGGGACTCGAACCATCCCCACAGGGTCTCCTCGGTGAACTCCCGGCGCTGTGCGACGCTACGAACATGACCGCGGGCGGTAGCGAAGCCGGCTCGTTCGAGCACCTCCAAATACCATCCGGGATCGGGAAAGGTCCACGGCGACGTCGGACCCCCGAGTTCGGTCGAAGTCGAGTCGAGCAGGTCGACGACGGCGGCGATGTTGCCTGCCGCGCTCATGTCGAGGCGGAAGAACCCACCCGGCACGATCGAAGCCTGGATCTGGGAAGCGATCCGGGCTTGGTCCGACCACGGTGCCCATTGCAGGGCGGCCCGTGACACGACCCCGTCGAAGCGTTCGCCGCCGAGCGCGGTCACGAGTTCCTGGCCGGTGCCGACCACGAAGCGCTGGTTGGCCCCAGCCCTTCGTTGTGCCTCGGCGACGAAGCCGGGCTGGGGGTCGACGCCGACGACCTCACCGGACGGGAGTCGGTCCGCCAGCACGCGGGTGAAGTCACCTGAGCCACATCCGAGATCGACCAGCCGCAGGCCGTCGCGGAGCGGGGTCGACTCGAGGAACCATTCGTCGAAAGCCCTGTGGTGGCCGGTGTTGGCGGCATACAGGCCGGCGTCCCAGTCCGGCAGCCACGGACCGCCGCTCATTCGACCCTCCTGTCTTCGATCCAGACTTCGCGCACCGAGATCGCACTGATCTCGCCCACATCCACCTCGCTCGGATGATGGTCACAGATCAGAAACGTGGCCGGGGCGCCGACCACCAGCGGGTGGGCGGCGTAGAGGTCGAGCCCGGAGACGGGATCGAGCGCCTGGCCCGATGGTCGGCACACGTCTCCGATGCCGACGAACGGGTCAGAGGACTCGATGGGAGCGTCCGACCCACCTCGCATCTCGATTCCGGCGGTGCGCATATCCGCAAACGGATACGCCCACGCCGCTCGCTCCGAACCGAGTCTCCGCTCTATCCAGGCGGCGTCCGCGGTTGCAAAGGACGGCTGGATCGAGGCGATCACACCCTGCTCCGCCATGCGGGCCACCTGATCGGGATCGGCGACCGACGCATGTTCGACCCGGACCTTTCCAGCCTCGAGCGCCGCCGCGACTTCCAAAGATCTCTCGACAGCACGGTCGCCGATGGCGTGGATCGCCACTCTGCCGCCGAGTTCGACGGCAGCCTCGGCCATCTCCTCGAGTCGATCTCCCACCAGGATCCCGCTCGTGGAAGCATCGTCGGAGTATGGCGAGCGGAGCGCCGCCGTCCGTCCGCCCAGCGAGCCATCGGCAAATCCCTTCCATCCCGCGAAACGGATCGGCCCCTCGGCCGCTTCCAGCCGTGTCGCCGCCGATCGGAGTTGGGCGGCTGTCTCACAGATCACGTAGACATCGATCGCAACGGGGGAGGCTCGGCCCAGGGCGATCAAAGAGTCGACCTCGTCGCCGCCCACGCACCACATCGAACCCGCGACGCCCGCCATGGCATCGATGGCGACGACTCCACGGCGCCGCAAGCCACCGAGAACCGACAGCAGGGTTGCGGTGTCGGGCGCTCCGCCGCGGGCGGTCAGGACAGAGGCGACCGCCCCGATGCCAGCTTCCTCCAGGATTCCGTGCGCGGACCCGTCGGCGTTGCGACGGATCCGCCCGCCGACGGGGTCTTCGGTGTTCGTGCCTATGCCTGCGGCCTCCAGCGCCGCGCTGCTGGCCGACGCCACGTGCGAGCAATGGCGGTAGACCAGTGCCGGACGAGCGCCGACGCCGAGATCGAGCTCGCCGGCCGTGGGCATCCGCCCTTCCGCCAGCCGCTCGTCGTCCAGGCCGATGGCGAGGATCGGTGCGGACACTGCGGTCTGGTCGACCCGGGTCCGAAGTTCGGAGACCAGCTCCGCGATGGAGCGGACATGGGAGACGTCGAGCCGGCTGCCGGCAGCTGCCAGCGCCAAGGGGTGGATGTGGCTGTCCCGGAGCCCGGGAAGCATCACACCCTGGTGCACGATCGTGTCGGCATCGGTCGTCGTCTTCGTCGTTCCGATCTCGACGATCCGGCCGCCCTCGACCCGGATCGCACGGGCTCCATCGTGGCCATGGACCCGATCGACGATGTGGACTGTCACTGCCCCAACCCGATCACCGTCCGCAGCCGGTCGTGGAGCGATCCGTTCGTGGCGAGCAGGGCCGGGGCGTCGGGAAGGTAGCGCTGTCCTGCCAGGTCGGTGACGGAGCCGCCGGCTTCCTCGACGAGCAACTGGCCGGCAGCCGTGTCCCACGGTGCCAGCCGGTACTCCCAGTATGCGTCGAAGCGTCCGGCGGCCACCCAGGCCAGATCGAGCGCAGCCGAACCGAAACGACGAATGCCCTGTACCTCTGCCAGCACCCGTCCGAGCACCTCTGCCAGCTCCCCAGCCCGTTCGCGCCGGTCGTAGGGGAAGCCCGTGGCCACCAACGCCGATCCCACATCGCTCACATCGGAAACCGCAATCCGCCGGCCATCGAGCCGTGCGCCTCGACCCGACTGGGCCGAGAACACTTCCCCGCTGATGGCGTCGCGAACGACGCCGACGACCGGGCGGCCGTCCTCCCACAGGGCGACCGAGACCGAAACCTGGGGGATGCCGTGGATGAAGTTGACGGTGCCGTCGAGCGGGTCGACGATCCAGACCCGCCCCCGGCCCCAACCTGCCCCCCCGCCTTCCTCCCCGAGAATCTGATCGGCGGGCACCTCGACCTCCAGCAGTCCACGGATCGCGGTCTCAGCGGCCCGGTCGAACCGGGTCACGGGGTCGACTGCGCCTTTGAACTGGGTCTCGGTGGCCGAGCGAAAGCCTTCGCGCACGATGACGCCGGCGCGGCGGGCGCACTCCAATGCAAGTCCGAGGTCGTCGTCCACGGTCACGAACGGTACCGCTGGTCCCGGTTCTACGATCCGGCCCGTGCGATCCACTCTTCTTGGCGCTGCCGCCGGCGCCATCCTCGTCCTCGCCTTCCCTCCGACGGGCTGGGCGTTCTTGGTCGTACCTGCAATCACGGCCTTCCTGCTGGCGGTCCGGTGGGCGACGCGACCGATCCATTCCTGGCTGGCAGGTGGGGTCTTCGGGTTGTCGTTCTTCTCGCTCCTCTTTCCCTGGCTGGCCGAACTCGGACCGATTGCCCTCTGGCCGCTGGTGGTCGTCCAGACGCTCTTCCCGCTGACGTATGCCCGGTTGCTCTTTCGAGCGTCCGCCGCGCCGCCGTTGCAGTGGGTTCTCATTGCGGCCGCCGGCTGGGGGCTCATGGAGTACATGCGGGAGCGCCTCCCACTCGGTGGCTACGGCTGGGGTCTGGTGGGCTACCCGGTCGGGGAGTACTCGGCGCTGCGAGGAGCGACACAGTGGATCGGGACGTCGGGATGGTCGGTCGTGCTCGTGGCGGCGTGCGCGGTGATCGCGGTGTCCATCACCGAGCGCCGACTGGATCGCCGGCTGTTGGCACCGTTCGGGCTGATCGCGGCGCTGGCGACGCTGGGCGCGCTGTTCGGGCCCACCAGCGACGGTGCCGAGTTCCAGGCGGTGATCGTTCAGGGGTCCTCGCCCTGTCCCGGCCAGCGCTGTCCAGGGGAACGCGCCGCCACCTATGCGGCATCGCTCGAACTCACCTCCATGATCCCCCAGGGTGGGGCCGATCTGGTCGTGTGGCCGGAGGGGTCGACCGGATTCAACGTCGATCCGATCCTCGACCCCTCCATCGGAGCAGCCATTTCGTCCGAGGCTCGACGAATCGGCGCGGTGCTCCTCGCCGGAGGTGACCGACCCGTGTCCGAAACCGAGTGGATCAACGCCAACGTGGTCTGGGATCGTGAGGGAACGCTGATGGGCGAGTACCGGAAGCGTCATCCGGTCCCTTTCGGCGAGTACGTCCCCGCCCGGCGTCTGTTCGGCTGGATCCCCGATCTGAGCCGGGTGCCCCGTGACATGATCCGTGGCGATGGCCCGGTGCTCTTCGATCTCGACGGTGTCTCATTCGGGTCCGTCATCTCTTTCGAGTCCTCCTTCGCCCGCTACAGCAGAGAACACGTGCGCGCCGGAGCGGAGCTGCTCGTGGTGGCGACCAGCCAGGCGAGCTATCCCTTCTCCCACGCCAGCGATCAACTGATCGGAATGACGCGAATGCGCTCGGCGGAGCTGGGAGTCGACGTCATCCATGGTTCGGTGACCGGTCGATCGGTCTTCATCACCGATGGCGGCATCCTGGGAGAACCGACAGGTCTGGCCGAGATCACGTCGTTGCGGGGTGTGGTCCAGTCCCGGTCCGACGGCCTCACCTTGTACGCCCGGCTGGGCGACTGGGTCCAGTTGGTCGGCATCGCGTGGCTGGTGGATCGCTTGGTGCGGGCCCGCCTCAGGCGAAGCGGTCGTACCGGACCAGCTGGT
>DATKEC010000039.1:0-36397 GCA_035544575.1 Acidimicrobiia bacterium | reverse complement strand
GGTGGGATGAGGTCGACCGCGCCGCTGAAACGGTGGTCGACATCGCTCGCACCCTCGCCGCGGGGTCGGCCGCCGGAGGAGACCTGGCGTATTGGGCTGAAGCGCTGGCGACGACCGTGCAGTGCCATCGGCAAGACCGACTGCGATTGGCGGATTCCGGGGAGCGCGAGAGGCTGGATGGCCGACTCGCAGCACTAGCGAAACGTACGGCCGACCTGGCTCGGTCCATGGACTTCTCGTTCCTGTTCAACCGCGAAAACGGGCTGCTCGCCGTCGGATATCGCGTGATGGACTCCACGCTCGACGAGAGCCACTACGACCTCCTCGCCTCCGAGGCGCGGTTGGCGAGCTTCTTCGGAATTGCCAAGGGTGACCTGCCGCCGAACCACTGGTTCCGCCTTGGGCGGTCGATGACTCCGATGGGTACCGACGCCGCCCTCATCTCGTGGTCGGGTTCGATGTTCGAGTATCTGATGCCCCTTCTCGTGATGCGCTCACCGCCGGAGAGCATTCTCGACTCCACGTATCGATCAATCGTCCAGCGACAGATCGAATACGGGAAGAACCGTCGCGTACCGTGGGGGATTTCGGAGGCGGCGTATGCCGCCCGTGACGTGCATCTCACCTATCAATATCAGGCTTTCGGCGTGCCCGGTCTCGGTTTCGAGAGGGGTTTGAGCGAGGATCTCGTGATCGCGCCCTATGCGACGATGTTGGCTGCGATGGTCGAGCCTCGGAAAGCGGTGGCGAACCTCCACCAACTCTCCGAGCTCGGCGCGCTGGGAACGTTCGGCTTCTACGAGTCCCTCGACTTCACACCTGCCCGGCGTCCCGAGAAAGGTGACTCGGTGCTGGTGAGGGCGTTCATGGCCCATCATCAGGCGATGTCGATCGTCGCCGTCGCCAACGTCCTCTTCGACGGATTCGCCAGACGGCTCTTCCACGAAGAGCCGTCGGTGCAGGCTGCTGAGCTACTCCTCCACGAACGGGTCCCGCGGGATGTCGAGGTGGCGCGTCCTCGAGCGGAGGAGGTGGCCGCCGCCGCACGCCCGGTCGAAGCAAGAGGAGTGGTCCGCAGGGTCGCCTCACCCCACGGTCCGGTCCCCGTTCCCCATCTTCTCTCCAACGGCCGATTCAGCACAGTCGTCACCGCAGCCGGTTCCGGGTACAGCATCTGGAACGGTCTGGCCGTCAACCGCTGGCGCGAGGACACCACCCGGGACAACTTCGGCACATACCTGTACATCAAAGACGCGTCGGGTCGAACCTGGTCTGCCGGCTTTCAACCGACGCTGGTCGAGCCTGACGCCTACGAGGCGTCGTTCAGCGAGGACAAAGTCGAGATCTCTCGGCGCGATGGGAACATCTCGACCACCTTGACGGTGCTCATCTCAGCGGAAGACGACGCCGAAGTGCGGAGGGTCAGTCTGACCAATACGGGTTCGACCGAGACCGAATTGGAAGTCACGTCGTATTCCGAAGTTGCCCTCGCGCCGCCGCGAGCCGATGCCGCCCACCCCGCCTTCTCAAATCTCTTCGTGCAGACCGAAGCGGTTCCCGGCCACGACGCACTACTCGCCAACCGCCGTCCCCGTTCGGACGGGGAAGCGGAAGTGTGGGCGGGGCATGTGCTCGCAGTCACAGGAGAAGGGGTCGGGGGTTGCCAGTGGGAAACCGACCGGGCCAGATTCCTGGGCCGCGGCAACCCGGTTCACCGAGCAGCGGCGCTGGATCGTCCCCTCTCGAACTCGGTGGGGCGCGTGCTCGACCCTGTCTTCAGCCTCAGGCGCAAGGTCCGGCTGGAACCGGGGCGCACTGCCCACCTCGACTTCACGACCGTGGTCGCTCGTACGCGGTCCGAGGCCCTCGACCTCGTCGACAAGTTCTCGGATCCGTCAGCCTTCGAGCGCACGGCGACCCTGGCGTGGACCCAAGCCCAGGTCCGTCTCCATCATCTGAGGATCGACCCAGAGCATGCCCACACGTATCAGCGTTTGGCCGGAAGCCTGATCTACTTCGATCCGGGGCTGAGTTTCAACCGCCGACCAGCCCGGTCGATGAGCCAGGCCACACTCTGGCGGCACAGTATCTCAGGCGACCTCCCCATCGTCCTCGTCAGAATCGACCAATCAGAGGACCGGGGGCTGGTCCGCGATGTGCTGAAGGCTCAGGAGTATTGGCGCTCGAAGGGCCTGCATGCCGACGTTGTGGTCGTCAACGAGAAGCCCGGATCGTATGCCCGGGACCTGCGAGACTCCATCGAGGAACTGGTCCGAGAGCGCGGCCGCCAATTGGGCGAGGCATCCGATGGAGGGGTGTTCATCCTCGACGGCACTCTCCTCGCTGCCGATGATCGGATCACGTTCGAAGCCGCGGCACGCGCGCTGCTGCTCAGCCATCACGGGACGGTGGCCGACCAACTCGCCCGACGCGCCACTTCCGATCCCGGGCAGGTCTACAAGTCCAAGGATCCAGCGCCGCCTCCGGGTGCTGCCGCCCCCCAGTTGGATCTCGAATTCCACAACGGGATCGGCGGATTCGCGACCGACGGAACCGAGTACGTGGTCGTGATGGGTGATGGCCAGTGGTCCCCTGCGCCGTGGATCAACGTGGTCGCCAACGCCGGGTTCGGCTTCTGTGTGTCCGAGTCGGGATCGGGGTTCAGCTGGTCCGAAAACAGTCGGGAGAATCAGCTCACTCCGTGGTCGAACGACCCGGTCACAGACCAGCCCGGAGAGGTGTTGTACATCCGAGACGAGGATTCAGGCGAGATCTGGGGACCGACCGCCCGGCCGATTCGAGACCGCGACCCATACGTTGCACGTCACGGTCCGGGATTCTCGGAGTTCGAGCACACTTCCAGGGGCATCGCGCTCCACCTCCACCAGACGGTGCCACTCGAGGATCCCATCAAGGTCTCACGCCTGCGCGTGCGGAACGATAGCGGCCGCCGCCGCCGTCTCTCAGTGACCGCCTACGTCGAGTGGGTGCTCGGGCCGACTCGCTCGATGCCGGTGATGCAGATCGTCACAGAGAGGGACGAATCGACCGGGGCGATACTTGCCCGCAACCCGTGGAATGCCGACTTCGGCGGGAGGGTGGCGTTCGCCGATCTCGGGTCCGGAGACGTATCGGTGACCACCGACCGAACGGAGTTTCTCGGCAGGCACGGCACCATCGACAGCCCGTCGGCGTTGCAGAAGCAGCGCCGACTGTCTGGCAGGGTGGGGGTGGGCTTCGATCCATGCGCGGCGATGCAACGAAAGGTCGTGCTGGCTCCCGGCGAGGAAGTCGAGCTGATCTTCCTGCTGGGCCAGAGTGATGACGAAACCGGCGCTCGGCGACTCGTGCAGCGCTATCGCGCCGTTGACCCCGAAGCGACCCGAGCGGCGGTCGCAACGCACTGGAGTGACGTGTTGGGGACAGTGCACGTCAGAACCCCCGACCGGTCCTTCGACCTGATGATCAACCACTGGCTGCTCTATCAGGCCCTGGCGTGCAGGGTCCTGGCTCGGTCCGCCTTCTACCAGGCTGGGGGAGCGTACGGGTTCCGCGATCAGCTCCAGGACGTCATGGCGCTTGCAGTGCCGATGCGGACCGTGACGCGAGAACATCTCTTGCGCGCCGCCGCCCATCAGTTCGAGGAGGGTGATGTCCTCCATTGGTGGCACGACCCTGCCGGGAGGGGAGTCCGAACTCGTATCTCCGACGACTACCTCTGGCTCCCCTATGCAGTCGCCCACTACGTCGAGGTGACCGGTGATGACGGCGTTTTGGACGTCGTCGTTCCGTACCTGAGGGGACCTGCTCTCGAGCCGGGCGAGGACGAGATCTACATCACTCCCGAAACGTCGCAGGTCGAGGGCACACTGTTCGACCACTGCAGGAAGGCTCTCGACCGCGCGCGCGCCCGACTCGGCGAGCGCGGCCTTCCCCTCATCGGCACCGGTGACTGGAACGACGGTTTCAACCGGGTCGGCGTCGAGGGAGCGGGCGAGAGCGTGTGGCTCGGATGGTTCCTGGATGCGAACTTGCGACGGTTCGCCGAGATCGCCGAGGCGAGAGAGGACACACGTCTGACGCGGGAGTGGAGGGAGGCCGCCGAAGAGTTGCGGGAGAGTCTCGAGGCGGGGGCGTGGGACGGCGATTGGTATCGCAGGGCTTTCTTCGACGACGGGACCCCGCTCGGATCCTCGTCCAATCCGGAATGCCGAATCGACTCGATAGCCCAGTCCTGGTCGGTGATGCACGGCGGCGCCCGGCCCGACCGAGCTCAGCGGGCGATGGCTTCAGTCGAGGAGTACCTCGTGCGCCGCGGAGATGGCTTGGTACTTCTCTTCACCCCGCCGTTCAACGACTGGGAGGTCGATCCCGGATACATCAAGGGGTACTTGCCGGGCGTTCGCGAGAACGGCGGTCAATACACCCATGCTGCCATCTGGAGCGTCATCGCCTTTGCAACCCTCGGTGACGGTGACCGGGCAGGAGAGCTGTTCTCACTCCTCAACCCCATCAACCATGCGAGTACCCGGGCGGGAGTCCACCGATATCGCGTCGAGCCGTACGTGGCAGCGGCCGATGTGTATTCCGAGCCGCCGCACGTCGGTCGTGGTGGTTGGACCTGGTACACGGGTGCCGCAGGATGGATGTACCGGGCAGGAGTCGAATGGATCCTGGGATTCCGACTGCGGGGCACCCGGCTCGTCATCGACCCGTGCGTGCCCCGCGGGTGGGGTGAGTTCGAGATCCTGTTCCGATATCACTCTTCCCGCTACGAGATCCGCGTCAGCAACCCCGACGGCGTCAGCAGGGGAGTGGTCGATCTGCGAGTTGACGACATGATCGTGCACCCCGACAGCCACCTCGAACTGGTCGACGACGGCGCCACCCATCGCATCCAGGTGGTGATGGGTGAGTCCGGTACCCAGGGCTAGATCGGACGTATACGTCCGATCTAGCCCGCGGAAGAGGTCAGGTGTCGGTCATCGCTTCGCTTGGACGGCTACGTTGTCGGCCTCATCCTTCGACGACCGGAAAGGTGTGCCTGTAGACCGAACCGACCTGCGGAACGACTGGGCGAGGATGCGGGTTTCCGCGGTCCTGTTCATCGTGCTGACGTTGGGCGCCTGCACCAGCACGACGACAGATGGGTCCGCACCGGAAAGCCCATCGACCACCACTACGACGGTTCCCCTTACGACGACGTCGGCCACCGCTCCGGCGACGACCGCGCCAACGACGAGTACCACGACCATCCCCCCGGGACCCGACGAGCCGTTCCCCCCCGAGGACCTCGTGGCGAATCCTTGGAGGGTCGGTCTCTACTTCATGGAGTTCGGTCTGGATGGAACGTACGAGGTGGGCGAGCGCCCGGATGTGGATCCGTTCGAGGGGGGAACATGGGAGCTCGACGGTGCCCAGTTGACGATGACGACTGCGGATTCCGATGGCGGATGCCGTCCGGGAGCGGTGGGGAGCTATTGGCTCTCATGGGCGGACGACCGCTCCAGGATCAATGTGACATTGATCGATGACCGTTTGTGTTCCGAGCGGGCGCTCAGGATGGTCAACGGAGGGCTGCCACCCGTTCTACCGTGAGCCGGCGTCCTGCGGATCGCGAGTGTGCTGTCGGGCCCACCCACTGAACACCGATTGCACCGGGCGGTAGCCGTGCGGCGCCGACAACGTCCGTCACGCCTGGTATGGGCCGTCGGACGGGCACTCATTTAGGCTCGTGTGGTGGCCACCAACACTTTTCTGTTCACGGACATCGCCGGGTCGACCAGGCTGTGGCAAGAAAACGCTCAGGCGATGGAGGCGGCTCTGAGGGCCCACGACGAGGTCACGCTGTCGACTGTCGAGCGGCACGGCGGGCGGGTGTTCAAACACACCGGAGACGGTGTGGCCGCCATCTTCGAGTCGGCTCGTCCGGCTTTGGAGGCCGCAGCCGATCTTCAGCGGAGTCTCGCGCGGACGGCCCATCCAGAGATCGGTCCGCTGCGGGTCCGCATCGGGATCCACTCGGGTGAGGCACAGGAGCGAGATGGCGACTATTTCGGCCTCTGCGTGACCCGCGCTGCCCGACTGATGGCGGCAGGTCACGGGGGACAGATCCTGGTCAGCTTCGTAACCGAACGGTTGGCGGGCGCCGACGACCTTCCGCTGCGCGATCTGGGCGAGTCTCGCCTCCGCGACCTCAGTCGGGCCGAGCGCATTTTCCAGCTTTCATATGAAGGTGAGCCGGAGAGCTTCCCGCCCCTCGGGAACGTGGACGCAGCTCCGAACAATCTCCCCACCTTTCCCACGTCGTTTGTGGGACGTGATCAGGAGATGGCCGAGCTCAACAAGCTCGTCCACGGATCGAGGCTGGTGACGATCACGGGAGTGGGTGGGGCGGGCAAGACCAGGGTGGCGCTTCAAACCGCGGCTGAGCTGGCATCTGAGTTTGCGGGCGGGGTGTGGCTCGTGGAGCTGGCCGCGGTCACCGACCCGGCCGCGGTCGACTCGGCAATGTTGAGCGCCTTGAGCCTGCAGCAGCCCGCTGGGGTCAGCCCACGCCAGGCACTCCTCGAGCACCTCGCCAAGGCGCAGGCGATCCTTGTGTTGGTCGACAACTGCGAGCACATGATCGACGCCGTGGCCGACCTGGTGGGAGACATCCTCGCTCACAGCCCTGGCACCACCGTGATTGCGACCAGCCGCGAGCTGCTCGGTGTTCCCGGAGAAGTCTCGTTCCGACTGCGTTCGATGGGACTGCCACCCCGGGACGCCGATGCGATTGGCGTGAGATCTGCAGACGCCGTGAAGCTGTTCGTGGAGCGGGGCGCGGCCGCTCGCTCCGACTTCCGACTGAGCAGAGACAACAGCGATCACGTCGTCGAAATCTGTCGGCGCCTCGATGGAATGCCTCTCGCCTTGGAACTGGCTGCGGCGCGACTTCGGACCTTCTCGACGGATCAGATCGCCTCACATCTCGATCAGCGCTTTCGGCTCCTGACCGGCGGAAGTCGTACTGCACTCCCTCGCCAACAGACGCTCACCGCCACGATTGAGTGGTCCTACCGGCTGCTGGCGAACATCGAAGCGGAGCTTCTGCGGCGGTTGTCGGTCTTCCAGGACGGGTTCACTTTTGATTCGGTGACGGCGGTGTGCAGTGGCGACTCGATCGAAGAACTGGACGTTCTCGAGCTGCTGCCGGGCCTCGTCGACAAGTCGCTGGTGGCGATGGACGACGACGAGGGACAAGTCCGATACCGCCTTCTCGAAACCTTGCGACAGTTTGCACGCGACCGTCTCGACGAGACCGGTCGTTCCGAGGATTGGCGGAGGCGCCACGGAGCGCACTTCGCCGGGTTTGGCTCGGAGACGAGTGTGGAGCGCATGTTCGGGCCTGGTGGCGACGAACTGATTCGTCGCCTTCGTCCCGAGATCGGCAACCTGCGTCAGGCAATGTCGTGGGCGATCGGAGCGGGTGATTTCGGCGTTGCCCTCGGTGCCCTCCGCGTGTACAAGCGGATTTCAGCCGCCGGCGGAACCGGATGGTCCGAGGGCCTGGCGTGGTCCAGTCAGGTGTTCGAGCTTGATCGCGGCGAACTCACCGACGAGCAGCGAGGCCTTCTCCTCTATCTCCACGGGACGAGTCTGGCCCTCGCTGGACAGCTGGATGGCGCCATCGGGCTCCTGACGGAGAGCGTTGACATTCAGCGTCGTGTGGAAGCCGAAACCGGCGATCCTGACCTGACCCCCGAGCTTCCGATGGCGCTCAACTGGCTGTCGCTTGCGACCCTCTGGAATGGGGGTGGGGGAGAGCGCAACGAGGTGTACACGGGATTCCAGGAGGAGATTCTCGAGTTGGCCCGCCGCCGGAATGAGCGCGTCATGATCGCGCTGGCCTTGGCGAACCTCGCCCATCACAGAGACCCGGGGGGAGATCCGGGCCGGGCCCGCCAGCTATTCGAAGAAGCGGAAGGGGCCATTCGTTCGCTCGGTTCGGAAGCCCGCCTTGCGGGACTCGCCTGGCAGCGAGCCGGTTTTGAGTTCCATCAGGGAGAGTTGGAGGAAGCACGCCGCCGACTCGAATACGCGGAGCACGTGCACGAAGCCAGCGGAGCGGAAGCCGAAGCTTTGGAGGCTCGCCTGCTCGGACTGCATTGCGCGGTCGAGCTGGGAGAGTGGGAACGAATCGAGGATTATCGACAAGCACTGCCTGGGCTGTTTGACGACGAGAACCGAGCTTCGCTTCTCTTCCATCAGATCGCGATCGCTCTGGGGGCCGGTATCGACGCCGCCCTCGGTCGGTCCGAGCGAGTGGCAATCGCCGCGGGAGCGTCGAAGGCCATTGCCGAACGCGGCCGCACCCTCCGCTGGGACTACGTTGACTACTTCGAGCGTCTCGTCGAGAACTCCCGATCGGTGTTGGACGAGGTCACCTTTCGCCGCCTGTCTGAGCAAGGCGTTGCGAAGTCACCTGACGAGATCATCGCGTTCCTGCTCGATCTGTGACCGATCACGGACAGGGCTCCGCCGCTACGTGTGGTCGCGGGACCCCGAAGAGTCGAGGAACAGGCCGAGAAGCTCACCGATGGCGCGATGTTGGCCGACCGCGTCACGTATCGGCATGTGGGACTGCACGTGATACACGTTGCGCCTGCCCTCCTTCTCCTTGGCCACGTAGCCCCCTTGGGACAAGTCCGCCACGATTCCATACGCGGTGCGCTCGGTCACATCGAGGGCGCCGGCGATGTCGCGCAGCCGTGAGTTGGGTTCGCTGGCGATGAACAGCAGCGCTTGAGCGTGGTTGGTGAGAAATTTCCAGTCCGGCATACGGCCTAGTCTAGCAGTCAATTACTAGAACCAAGTTGCCGGAATCAATGTTCGGAGATAGACTGTTGAAGCGGTCAAGCTGACTGCGGTCGTGCAACGACCTCGCTCCTGAAAGGAGCCCGCATGTTCCTCACGATTCTCATCATCGGTCTGGTCGCTTGGGTCGGTCTGGTCGGACTGCACTGGCGCGGATCTCCCCGCCTTCGGTCGGCGTCACAGGGCGGCAAATGGCTGAAACCCGCCCGCGGAATGGGTGTCGCACTCCTGGCGGTAACAACCGGAGCATCCTTGTTCCTCGCAATGGGTACCGCCCAAGCATTGATCGTGCCGACGATTGATTTGGGTACCTCAGCCGACTTCTCGGTCTTGGGCGGAACAACTGTCACGAACAGTGGAGACTCTGTTCTCGCCGGGAGCGTCGGTGTCTCGCCAGGAACCGCAATCACCGGATTTCCACCGGGGATCGCGGCGACGATCCAGGCCGGGACGCCGGAAGCGGCGAATGCTCAGGCCGCGTCTCTTGCTGCCTATCTCGATGCCCTGAACCGTCCACTCAATCAAACCGTCACATCCGATCTCACCGGTCTCACCCTCGTCGGGGGTGTGTATGCCGGACCGGACAAATCACCCCTTTCCCTCCCGGGAACCCTCACTCTCGACGGGGAGGGCAACCCCAACTCGGTGTTCATCTTCCAGACCAATTCGACGCTCATCACAGGGCCGGGCAGCACGGTGTCGTTGATCAACGGTGCCCAGGCCTGCAACGTCTTCTGGCAGGTGGGCAGCTCCGCCACCTTGGACACAGGATCGACCTTCGTGGGAAACATCCTGGCCCTGACCTCCATCAGCGTTGCGGATAGCGTCACCGTGCAAGGCAGGGCACTTGCCCAGAACGGCGCGGTCACACTCCTGAACGACACCTTCACCCAGGTCGGCTGTGACCTGACGCTCGCCACCACCACCACGACGAGCACCACGACCACCACGGTGACGGACGCCACGGCCACCACCACGACGGAGGCGGGCGCAGGCACGGCTGCGACGACGACACCAACGAGCCTCCCGTTCACCGGGCAGAACTCGATCGGGATCCTCGTCGCCGCGATGGTGGCGCTCGCACTCGGTATCGGCGTCCTGCGCATGAGTCATGGAGTTGCGACAGAACAGGACTGATCGCGGCCTCGCCAGGCCGAGGAGGACTCTGAGACGTCGGTCGGGGCCCACGACTTGATCGTGGACCGGCGACATCGCGGCGATTCACAAGGCGGCTCGCAACAGCGCGTCGGTAGAGTGGCGGCTCGCTCCGAGACGGGTTCAGCGTTGGAGATTCTGGGCGTCGACATCGGTGGTTCGGCGATCAAGGCGGCACCGGTCGACATCTCGACGGGGATTCTCACCGCCGCCCGAGCGCGCATGCCGACGCCCGCAGAATCCACCCCGGCGGCCCTCATGGAGATCCTCCGCCAGACGATCGAAGGCTTTTCGTGGACGGGTCCGATCGGTTGCGCCTTCCCCGGCCCCGTCGTCGACGGCATCGTCCAAACCGCCGTCAACCTGCACAACTCGTGGGTGGGACTCGACAGCGTCGAGGCGACGAGGTCGGCGCTCGGCAGAGAGATTGCGCTCGTCAACGATGCTGACGCGGCCGGGATCGCCGAGGTTCGGTTGGGCGCGGCGAAGGGGCGAACCGACACCGTGGTGGTGCTCACCTTTGGCACCGGCATCGGGAGTGCGCTCTTCACTGGAGGGACGTTGGTGCCCAACACCGAGTTGGGAGAGGTGCGTCTCGGGGAAGAGACCGCCGAAACGTACGCCTCGGCACGGACCCGTGCGCAACTCGAGCTCACCTACGACATCTGGGCTGCCCGGGTATCGAAGGTTCTCGGGCTGTATGAAGAGATCCTCTATCCGGGGTTGTTTGTGATCGGTGGCGGAATCTCGTCGGCCTGGAGCCAGTTTTCGCCCCATCTCTCCTGCCGAACGCCGGTCGTTCGCGCCCGTTTCGGGGAGGACGCAGGCATCGTCGGAGCGGCCCTGTGCGCCGGGGATCACGTCACTGAGTGAACCGGCGTCTTCGAGGCGGGGTTCTCGAGCAGTCCAACCGCTCGACAGTCCTCGGCGAGTTCCTCGACGAGATCGAGCCGGTTGACCCCCACAAAACCTTGCACGATGACTCTCGCCACTCCGAGTTCGGCGTAGCGGGCGAAGAGCTCGCGTCGTTCGGCCCCGGGGGCAGCGGTGGCGGCCGGCCCCCAAAGGTGCACCGACACTGCCAGCGAAGCGGGGTCGCGTTCGACCTCCGCGCAGCGGGAGGCGATGACCGGCATGGCACTGGCAACCTGATCGGGTGTGAACGCGTCGAGATTCAGTTCGTCGGCGTATCTCGCTGCAAGCCGCCACGTGACCTTTGGGCCGTTGCCGCCCACCACCACAGGGATGGATCGGCCCCGGAGCGACTTGGGCTCGTGGATGGCCTCGACCACGTGGGCATGCTTCCCCGCGAAGGACGCCCGTCCCGGCGACATCATGCGAGTGATGATCTCCAGATGATCCGCCAGGATCTCCAGCCGGGTGGCGGCGTCGGGGAAGCCGTATCCATAGGCCACCCACTCGTCCTCCTTCCACCCAGCTCCTATGCCGAGGATCGCCCGTCCGTCGCTGACAACGTCAATCGTCGAGATCGCCTTCGCCGTCAGGGCGGCGTTCCGGTAGGCCGCCGCAAGAACCAGGTGTCCGAGGGAGGCTCGAGAGGTGAGGGCGGCGAGGGCAGCCAGCTCTGCCATGGGCTCGAACACGATTGCGTCTTCGGGCGGCGGGTCGACTTGGAAGTGGTCATATAGCCAGAGCGAGTCGAATCCCGCCTCATCCCCGAAGCGGGCGACCTGAATCGTCCTTTCCCAGGCGGTGGCCGGATCGAGCCCGAGGTACTCCCGGTCACATCCTTGCGGGAGGGTCAATCCGGCTCGCATCGTCGTTCCCCTTTCAGCCGTAGCGTCGTTCGATCGCCTGTCGTGCCGCCTCCGCCACGTGAGGTGAGATCGGGCCAGTGTCCGCGACTGTGAACCACAGATCAGCCTGGCGCACAAAGCGGGGGAGCGTGACGAGGGCCTCGGTCACCTCGTCCCAGCCGACGCCCATCGCTGCGGGACGGATGTCGATGCCGACCCGGTGGAGGACGTCGAGCATCGCGTCGGCGTCGTTGTCCTGGAGGAGCGAGCCGAGATACACGCCGAGACCCACCGGTTGACCGTGGATGAAGTTTCGACCGGTCACCCGTTCGAGGTTGTAGAAGAAGAAGTGTTCGACCCCCTCGATGTGCCGGGGGTTCCAGCCGGAGTCGTGAAAGGTGGATCCGCCCCAACGGTGGGCTTCCATCAACACCCTGATGCCGGTCTCGTTGACGGCGTGGATGTCGTCGAGATGGTCGAGCACGACACCCAGGCGCTGGCGGGCGGCCTCCACCAAGGCGGCGTCGTAGGGCCACTTCGCTTCGCAGCGCCCGGCGTCGCGGGCGATCTCCCAATCCCGGTGGGCCGTGTGGTAACAGAGGATGTCGCCGATACCGCTCCGGTTGAGCGCGGGCGGGGCGGCCTGGACGACGTCGAAGTCGATGTAGACCGCTTCCGGGATCGCCCAGCCCACGTAGCGCACAGCGCCGTCGACGCGGATGCCCGCCCGATGGCCGAACGGCGCATTGACCGTCATCGCAGTCGGAACCTGGAAGAGGGGGAGCCGCCGCCGCCAGGCGAAATACTTCGCCACGTCCACCGCTCTTCCGCCTCCGATCCCAATCACCGCGTCGATCTCTGGGAGATCGGCCGCGATGTCGTCGAGTCTCGCCCGCTCCAGTGTCTCCACCAGGTGGAGCGCCCCGAGACCGTCCGCCACCCGATCCTCGAGGGCAGGCCAGAGGTCAGACATGGTCACGACCAGATACGGACGGTGCACGAAGCTCGCCAGTTCCTCGACCAGCCCCCGGCCGTAGACGGTTGGGAAGCCGCTCATCGCGTCTCCGTCACCTTCTGCAGGCCAGGCGGGGCATCAGGATTCGCTCCTCGCAGTCGTGCTGTCTGCTCGGCCAGCATCAGCCCGGGAATCAGCAACACCATGGGGGTACCCCTTCGTCTGCGGCGACGGAGGCGAGGAGTCCGCAGCTTGCGAGATCTGCGGCTGACAAGAACCCGGCGATCGCGCGGGGTAGGGCGTCGCGTTCGGAGGCGAGGGTGGCGTCACCGGAGAGCTCCGAGACGAGACACGCGATCGCCGCCAACTCTGCAACGGACGACTTCGTGGCCGGGACCGACTTCTCCTCGCCGGCGCCACAGTCGGGGAACGTGTGGGCAGCCGTGGCACGCGGGGAGCGTGTGTCATTGGTGATGGCCAGCGTGACCGCGCCCGCATTTCGAGCCTCCTCGAGGACTCCCACCAAGTCGGGACACCGTCCCGATTGGGAGACCCCAACCACCAGGGCGTCTGACCAGTCACCCCCGGCTCCGTACACCGTCGTCACCGACGGCGCGGCCAGCGACGCAGGGATACGGAGTTCTGTCTCGAATAGATACCGGGCGTATGTGGCGGCGTGATCGGAGCTGCCCCCGCCGAGGAGCACCGCACGCCTGAACCGGCCACACACCTGACTCGCCAGCGTCTTGATCTCGTCGCGGCCATCGAGCAATCCAGTCAGGGCCGCCGGGATTTCGGCGATCTCCACTGCCATCGCAGACATGTGACTCCCATTGGAGGTGGGTCGGGGTGGGGGACGGCCGGAGGAACCACCGTCCCCCACCCACGGAGGGGTGAGCTCAGAAGCCCATGCCGACCCACTCCTCGGCATTGGTCTGATCGATCTGATTGGTGTCGAGTACCCACACCGGATCGATCGTTTCGCCCGCGAGTAGTCGAGCGGCGGACTCGCATGCCTCTTTGCCTGCGTTGTCGTAGGTGAACGTCGCAGCGAGGTCTCCTGCGGCGATCGCCTCGATGGCTTCGTTCTGGCCGTCGATTCCCACGATGTGGGCCTCGCCGTCCCGACCCGCCTGCTGCATCGCTTGCAACGCTCCGAGCGCCATCTCATCGTTGTGGGTGTACACCACATCGAATTCGCCGGGCCCGAACCGCTGCAGCATGTCGTTCATGAACTCGAGCGCCGGTTCCCTGCGGTACTCGCCGGTCTGGCTGGCAACGATCTCGACGTCAGGGTGGTTCTCTTCGAGATACGCCACGAAGTCGTCGTGGCGGTCGGTTGTGGCAGACGCTCCGAGAACACCTTGGATCTCGATCACCGTGCCGCCGTCGCCCCCGAGCAGCGTCTCGGCGACGTATGCCGCTGCGGCGCGGCCGATCAGCTTGTTGTCGGCGCCGATGTGCTGGGTGACCTCGGTGTCGACACTTCGGTCGAGGGTTATCACGGGAATGCCGGCGTCGAGGGCGGCCTGGGCGGAAGGTGTCAACGCCTCCGCCGTGAGTGGCGTCAGCAACAACACGTCGACCCCGCGAGCGATCAGGTCGTCGACGTCCGCCGCCTGCTTGGCCGCGTCGCCCTGACCGTCGGTGACGACCACCTCTGCACCGGGAATGAGTGCCGAGCAGTTGTCGACCACGTTGTTAGTCTGGTTGATGCGCCAGACGTCGCCGTTGTTGGCTTGTGAGAACCCAATGACCACCGCCTCGTCCGGAGCGCCACCACTGTCGCCTCCGGCCGCGGTGGTGGTTGGCGCACTTGTCGTATCGCTTCCTGCTGCCGTCGTGGTGGTTGCGCCGTCGCTGCTGCACGCAGCGACGACGATTGCCATCAGTCCCACCAGCGCCATCAATCTCGTAGGTCTCCGCAAGGTCCCTTCTCCTTTGTCGCGTTCTCGGCCGGCCATCCGACCCTTGTCCGTGCAGCCCGGCGATCCCGCCCGCTGCGAAGTCACGTTCCACGCCGTTTCTCGGTGCGACCCTCGACGAGCACTGCGGCGAGGATGATCAGACCCTTGACGATCTGTTGGGAGAAGGGCGAGACACCGAGGAGGTTGAGGAGATTCGCCATCACGGCGATGATCCCGGCGCCCACGAGTGTTCCCCCGACCCCGCCGATTCCGCCAAAGAGACTGGTCCCGCCGATCACGACGATCGCGATGGCGTCGAGTTCCATCCCTGTTCCCTGCGAAGGCTCCCCTGCGGTGAGCCGTGAGACGATGATCAGCGCGGAGATCGCCGCACACAGGCCCGAGACCGTATAGGCGGCAATGAGAGTGCGACGGGTGCCGAGACCGGAGCGGCGGGCGGCCTCGAGGTTTCCTCCGACCGCGTAGACGTGCCAGCCGAAGGGAGTCGCCCGGAGCACGAATGCGGAGATGGCGGTGACGAACAGAAGGATCCACACCGGGACCGGCAGACCGAGGAGGGTGCCCGTTCCGATCCATGCGACGTCGTCGGCGACCGGGCGGATCGAGATCGGCTGACCGTTCGAGTAGGTCATCGTCACGCCCCGCACGATGACGAGCATGGCCAGGGTCATGATGAAGGGCTGGACGCCGCCCACCGTGATCCCCAGCCCGTTGATTGCACCCACGAGGGCGCCCGCCAGGAGTGCCAGCAGGCAGGCCAGCGGCCACGGAAGACCGGAGGCGAGCAGCGCAGCGGCCGCGATCGCAGCGAATCCGACGGTGGAACCCACCGACAAGTCGATTCCGGCAGTGAGGATGACATAGGTCATGCCGATGCCGACGATGCCGACGATCGCCATCTGCCGTGCCACGTTGAGGAGGTTTCCTGTTGTGAAGAAGTGCGGGGACAGGAACGAGCCCACCAGCATCAGCAGGAGCAGCGCAACCACCATGCCCGAGCTGCGCAATCGACTACGCACCGCAGCGTTGGCCGGCATGAGCAGGCGGCGAACCAGCACCGAGATGCGTTCAGGTCCCTCGGTGAGCTGATTCGTCGCGCTCATCGAATCGTCCAGCCGCCGTCGACCACGAGCGTGGTCCCGGTCACGAGCGAGGACGCAGGTGAGGCGAGGTACACGACCGCGCCGGTGACATCGGCCGGTTCGCCGATGCGATGGAGGGCGGCGATGCGCTCTTCGACGTCGATCCGGAACGCGTCGTCGGCCAGTGCGGCCGCCGTTCCCGGGGTGCGGATGAATGTCGGTGCGACGGCGTTGACGTTGACGCCGTGGATGCCCCACTCGACGGCGAGACATCGGGTGAGATGGGTTACAGCCGCCTTCGATGCGCAGTAGATCGCCTCGGTGGGGAGCGCCACCAGGCCCGCCTGGGAGCTGAGGTTGACGATGCGTCCGTACGACTGGTCGATCATGATCCTCGCGGCTGCCTGGGATGCGAAGAAGAGTCCTCTGACGTTCACACCGAAGGTGAGGTCGAAGTCCTCCTCAGTGACGTGTTCGGCCGGATTCTCCGGTCCGAGCCCGGCGTTGTTGACGAGGATGTCGAGCCTTCCGAGCTCGGTGGCGACCCGCCCGACGGCTTCCCTGACCTGACTGGTGTCGGTTACGTCCATTGCCACCTCGATCGCCCGACGCCCCATTCCCCGGATGACCGCAGCGACTTCCTCGCCGCTACCGGGGCGGCGGACAGCCACGGCGATGTCGGCGCCCGCATCTGCGAGGGCGAGGGCGATCTCCACACCCAAACCGCGAGCCGCCCCGGTGACGAGCGCCACTTGACCCTCGATGTCGAACCGTGGAAATCGCCTCGCCGATCCGGTCATCCTGCTCGTTCTCCTGTCGTCCGGTCGCCTCGTGGACCCAAACGCTCGAACTTACTCGCTGTCAACACACCCGGCTTAACGATTGCGCCCAACGTCACCGGTGCAACGTTTGCGCTTGACGTTAAGCCTCTGCGATCATATGGTGGCGCAGGCAGATCCGTCAAGAACTTTGCGAGATCCCCGATGGCCGACGACGAAGGCTTCCACATCACAACCCGGCGCGCCCCGGCCCGGCGGGCGGTCACGCTCAAAGACGTGGCCGCGGAGTCCGGCGTCTCGATCACGACAGTGTCCCGGGTTCTCAACGATCAGCAGTCCGGTGTGCCGATCGGAGAAGAGACCAAGACTCGGGTGATCCGGGCCGCGGCGCAGTTGGGCTACAAGCCAAACCTCATGGCGCGGGCTCTGCGTGGGGCACGGAGTTCATTGCTCGGTGTCATCGCCCGCGACATCTCTGACCCCTTCCACATCCAGATCTTGCGCGGCATCAATTTTGAAGCGTCAGCGCATGAGTATCGGCTGTTCCTCGGCCATGTCGACTACAGGCCCGAGATGGCGGTTGCCTACGCCTCGATGTTCGAGCAGTCACACGCCGATGGGATCATCGTGATCGGCGACCTCGAGGGTGGGGATGCCGCGCTCGACATCCTCGCCTCGCAGCTCCGATTCGTCGTCGGTGTCACCGACCGGACTGAACGCCGTCAGGTGCCCGGTGTCTATGCCGACAGCGCCATCGGCACCGAATTGGCCATGGAGCACCTCGTGGCGTTGGGGCACCGCAACATCATGTGTGTCTCTGACTCCCGCACCTATGACGGCCGGCTCCGCATCGATAGCTACGAACGGTTCATGCACGCACGCGGTCTACGCGAACACATCCAGGTCCACATCACCGATCAAGAGGCGGACGAGGCGTACGAGCTCGGTACGAGGATCCTGCGCCAGGTGCAGCCCGAGTCCGGTCCCACCGCCGCCTACGTCACATCGGACACGACCGTCATCGGACTCTTGCGGGCGGCCTACGAGCTCGAAATCGACGTGCCCGGACGGCTGTCGCTGGTGGGGTACGACGACATCGACATCGCTCGTCACATCGTTCCGCCCTTGACCACCGTCAGCCAGGATGGCGTGGAGATGGGCAGGGCCGCCGCCCGGCTGCTCTTCACGATGATGGACAAAGACCTGGACCTGAACGAGGTGGCCGATGTCGTGTTGACGCCGCGTCTCGTCGCCCGGCGCTCGACTGCGCAGGTCCCGGAAGGCCTGCGGTGAAGCCTCTCGGGTTGGGGGTCCTCCTGTGGAGTCAAGCCACCTCATGGCCGGAGTTCGAGCGGACCGCCCGGCGCGTCGATCGGCTCGGATACGACCATTTGTGGACGTGGGATCACCTGTACGCCATCTTCGGCGATCCGCATCAGCCGATCTTCGAGGGCTGGGCACTGATCACGGCATCCGCCCAGGTCACCGCCCGGGTCCGACTCGGCCTGATGGTGGGAGCGAACACCTTTCGAAACCCGGCCCTCGTCGCGAAGAGCGCCGTGACCCTCGACCACATCAGCGGGGGCAGGGCTGTTCTCGGTCTGGGCGGCGCCTGGCACACCCTCGAGCACCTGGCCCACGGCTTCGACTTCGGCCGTTCCGCGGGGGAGCGGCTCGACTGGCTCGACGAGGCAACTGGAGTGGTGCGGGCACTTCTCGACGGAGAGGTGGTGGACCACGAAGGGCCCCGATATCGCTTTGAAGCGTTGCTTCACAGTCCGCTGCCGGTACAGCGGCATCTCCCGATCCTCATCGGCGGCTCAGGCGAGAAGAAGACATTGCGAACGGTCGCCCGCTACGCCGACATCTGGAATGCGTTCGGGGATGCCGAGACCCTGGGTCGGAAGGTGTCGGTGCTCCGGATGCACTGCGAGCGAGAGGGGCGCGATCCGACCCAGATCGAGTTCACGGTGGGGTGCAAACCGATCATCCGAGACACCGAAGCCGAGGCGCGCAAGGTCTTCGCCGCCCAGATGGAAGCGAATCGCACTCCGCTGGACGACGTCCGCGACGATGCGTCCTTTTGGGTTGGCACGCCTCACCGGGTCGCCGAGCAGATCGAGGAGCTGCGTACGCTGGGATTCCACACCGTGATCGCCGAGATGGCGGCTCCCTACGACGACGAGACCATCGAGCGACTGATCGGCGAGGTGCGGCCCATGGTGGCGACATGAGAGACACGATGGCCGACGCACGTCAAACCACGATTGATGAGATCGGCAGGCGGCCGGTACTCGAAGTGCACGACCTCAAGAAGTCGTATGGGGCGGTGCGCGCCGCCCGCGGGATCTCATTCGAGCTGTACCCGGGCGAGGTGCTGGGATTGCTGGGAGACAACGGCGCCGGAAAGTCGACCGTGGTGGGCTGCCTGGCTGGCAGCCAGCGCCCCGACGGCGGTCGGATCGTCATCGAAGGCGACGAGGTGTCGATCGGGAGTCCGCAGGAAGCTCGTGGCCACGGAATCGAGACCGTCTTCCAGGATCTCGCCCTCGTCGACAGCCTCGATGTGACGACCAACATGTTCCTGAACCGCGAGATCCTCAGGCCCCGCCCATGGCGGTGGGTGCACTGGATGGACCGCCGCGCCATGCGTTCGGAGACTCAGGCAATCCTCGGTCGCCTCCACATCAACATCACCTCTGTCCGCCAGCCGATGAGCCAGCTCTCAGGGGGGCAGCGTCAGTCGGTGGCGGTGGGCCGGGCGGTGGCCTGGGGGCGGCGCATCGTGTTGCTCGACGAGCCAGCCGCCGCCTTGGGGGTCGAACAGACCGCGCTGGTCCTCGACCTGATCCGCCGTCTGCGCTCCGAAAACGTCGGCGTGCTGCTGATAAGCCACAACATGCACGACGTACTCGAGGTGTGCGATCGGGTGGTCGTGCTCCGTCACGGGTTGAAGGTCGCGCAGATCGACGACCTGTCGGATGTCACTCCTCGCCAGCTCGTCGATGCCATCACCGGGGTCACGTTGGGTGAGAAGGACCTCGCCCGGCACTCCGACGGGGACGAGGTTTGACGGTGTTGCACGGCTAACCCGTGGCCCGCCTCAGATCGAGCAGTAGGTTCAGCGCCTCCAGTCGCTCCCGCCCCTACGGTCAGGGCGGATCGCCGTGGACCAGCGGTAGTTCCTCCCACGGTGTGTCTTGGCCGAGATCGTGATACCGCTCGTACTCGTCGCTCCCGAGGGCGGCACGTGATTCCTCCAGCGCTTCGTCCAGCTGCCTGCGATCGAAGCCCTGCAGCCGCATGGACGATCGGGAACCGACCCCGTCGATGAATCCCCCGAGGATCGCGGCGGTGGCATGCGACTGACGCCGGGAGGCGACGATCGCCCATACGGTGGCCACGTTCATGCGCCCGTAGGCGTCCGGTGTGGGTTGGGTGCCGCCAAGTGCGGACTGGCGGAAGCCACTGGCTGCCTCGTCCACCTCTCCGACCTGGAGAAGCAGCATCGCCAGTTGCCAGTCGTTGGGGCCGGGCGAGTTCGCACCGACGACCGCCGCCGCCCGTCGCAGCGACTCCCGGGCGCCGTCGAACCGGCCGGTGGCTCGCTCCGCTTGTGCCCGGAACACCAGCATCATCGCCTCCTCCCAGTCGTCCACCGGAGAGTGCCGGTCAGTGATGTCGAGAACTGCGTCGTAGTCCTCGGCGAGGGTGAGGAACGTGACACGGATCACCGGCCCGTGGATCGACACTCCGGCAGCTACCGCTTCTTCGGTGAGACGAGTGATCTCGGCCTCCGACTCGAGGCTGTTCATGAACCACGCGGTGAGGAACCGGTTCTGGACTGCTGACGCCCAGCGGGGATTGCCCGCCGAGCGCATCAGCTCGTGAGCGCTGCGGAACAGATCATCGGCCTCGCGGGCGTCGGAATTCATGGTGTGGGCAGCCAGTGCGTTGGCGAGCAATCCGCGCACCGAGACGTCCAAGTCGGATTCGTAGAGCCGAGTGACCCTGGGCAGGATCACCTGGGTCGCTTCCACGTCTGACACGTTTGTCGAGTCGGTCAGCGCGTACGCCGCGGCGACGGGTACGAAGAGGGAGTCGGAGTCTTCGACCATGTCGAGCGAAGCCAGGAGCCAGCGCAGCGACTCTCGGTACATGACCCGATTCCAGAAATACATCCGCAGGTTGCAGGCGAGTTCGAGCGCCAAGGGGCCCTGGTCGGACTCCAACGTCCAGGTCATGGCCGCCCGGTAGTTGCCCAGGTCGTCGGTCGTCGGGTCCATCACCGAGTAATCGTCCCTGTCGAGAGCCGCGCTGAGAGCTCGAGACGCCATCCGGAAGAACTCGGCGTGACGGAGGCGGGCCTCGTCGGCTTCCGTGGCTTCCACCAACTTGTCGAGCGCGTACTGCCTCACCGTCTCCAGCAGCCGGTAGCGGGGCCGGGGGTCGCCTTCGAAGGTGACCACCGACGCTTCGACCAGCCTGCCCAACAGGTCGAGCACGGCGAAGCGGGGGAGGAGCTCGCCGGAACACACTTCCTCGGCGGCCTCGTACGTGAACCCGTCGTAGAACACGGCCAAGCGTCGCAACAGGGCCTGTTCTTCGTCCGACAGCAGGTCATAGGACCAGTCCATCATCGCCCGTAGCGTCCGCTGCCGTTCCACCGCGGTGCGGCTGCCTCCGGTCAGCAGCCGAAAACGGTCGCCGAGATGCTGGGCGATCTGGTCGACGGTCAGCATCTTGAGCCTGGCTGTGGCGAGTTCGATGGCCAGCGGAATGCCGTCCAGTCGGACGCACAACTCGGCGACTGCCGCCAGGTTGTCCTCGCTGATCGTGAAGCCGGGTTGGACGAGACGTGCCCGTTCGGCGAACAGCTCCACCGCGGCGGCATCCTCGTCCACCCGGAGCGACGGCACGCGCCACAGCGCCTCGCCGCTCACGCCCAGCCCCTCCCGGCTGGTGGCCAGCACCCGGACGTCGGGACACGCGCGCAACAGGACGTCGACGAAGCTCGCCACGTCGTCGATGAGGTGCTCGCAGTTGTCGAGCACCAACAGCGCCTGGCGTGCCCCCAAGAACTTCGCCAGCCGCTTGTCGGCGGGAAGCGTGGAATCCGGCGGGACCGCCAAGGCGTTGGTGGCGGTGTCGGCGATCAAGCCAGCCTCCGCCAGCGGGGCCAGCTCGACGAACCACACACCGTCGTGAAAGTCGCCGAGTAGCTCAGCTGCAACCTGGAGAGACAACCGGGTCTTTCCCACCCCTCCGATACCGGTGAGTGTCACCAGCCGGGAGTGCCGCACCAGGTCGACGACCTCCTTGATGTGGGCTTCCCGTCCGATGAAGCTGCTCAACTGGACCGGCAGGTTGTGAGGGGCGCGTTCGAGGGTGCGGAGTTCCCGCTGGTCTTCGGCACCCCTACCAACCAGCCGGCTGATGCGGATCGGCTCGCCGAGATCCTTCAATCGGTGCTCGCCTGCGTCCACGAACGTCAGCCCCGCCGGAGGTCGCGGGCCCACCAGACGCCGCGCCGCCTCCGAGACGATGATCTGGCCTCCGTTCCCGGCGTCCATGATGCGGGCCGTGCGGGTCACGGTCGGGCCGAAGTAGTCCCCGTCGCGCGGCTCCGCTTCGCCCGTGTGGACGCCGATGCGACAGGTCAGGGCGGGTCCGTCCCACTTCTCGGTGTGGAAGGCCGCGGCCACGTCGGCCGCCGCGTTGAGACCGCCAGTCACCGACTCGAATGCTGCACCGAAACCGTCACCGGTGTGCTTGAACAGGACGCCTCCTGCTCGCTTCACCGCCTCCTGCACGATGAGGTCGTGGCGGGCGAGCGAGCGGCTCATGCCATCCGCGTCGGTCTCCCACAAGTGCGTGCTGCCTTCGATGTCGGAAAAGACGAATGTGACGACTCCGCTCGGCAGGCTCATGCTGGAACAGTATCCACACCGTCCGCTCCTGGCGGCGGCCGGCTCCTTGTCCGTCGGGGTGGTCGGGCCGCGCCCGACCGGGTCGGGGCGGGCACATGACGTCCCAGCAGTGCCGAAGTGACCAGGAACAGCTGGGCGGTGACGAAGGCGTCGGCCAGGGCATGGTGGGCGGCTTCGGGCGGTACCGCGAACCGGCGCGCGGCCATCGCGAGCGTCTCGTGGCTCTCCCATTGCCTCGCCAGCCGGGCGTCGGTTGCCTGGACCAGGTCGCGAACGTCGATCATCCGGCGCTCCCATGTGCGCCGTCGCCCTCCGAAGGCAGCGGCGAGGAACGAGGTTTCCACCCACGCCGACCACACCACGAGCGGATGGTCCCCCACGATCGACTCCAGTTCGGCCAGGGCTTCCGAGCGGGGGGAGGCCAGCGCCAGGTCGACCGGGCGGAGACGGTGGATGCGCACGACCTCGGCTGGAACCGGTTGGTTCGACTGCATGACCCGGTATGTGCTCCGGTCCAGCCGAACCCTCCCATCGACGATCGGTACTGCCCCGAATGAGAGGATCACGTCGTGGCGGGGATCGAGCCCGGTTGCCTCGAGATCCAGCGCGATGGGATGGCCCGACCCCGTCCGCCGTCTCGGGGTCATCGGCCGAGAATCCGGGGGGCGAGTCGGTTGGCCAGATCCGACTGGATGTCACGCACGATGCGGAACGCCTGTTTCAAGGCCGCCCGGTCTATCGGGCCCAGGCCGTCAGGGTCGATCAGGTTGCTGGGCCGCTGGCCGGAGGTCCACTGCGTGACCTGGTTCCGCAGCCGCAGATCCTGCAAGAACCCGAATGCTTCCTCCAGGCCCTCGGCGTGATCGGAGGAGAGGGTGCCGGCAACGGCCGCAGCCCGCAGGCGAGCGGGTGTCGCCAGCTCGAACGCACCTGCCTGCAGCGCGTACAGGCGGCCCAGCTCCGTGATCGGGAGCAGCCCACCCATCTTGAGGTCCAGCACCTCCCGACCGTCCACGTCGTGGGCGAGCAGGCCGCCGAACAGCCCCAGGGGTGGCCGAACCTCGAGGGCAAGGCGCTCCAGCCTGCGCAAGAAGGCGGGTTGACGGCTGGCGGCGTCGGCTGCCTCAGCGAACAGCGAGTCGACCGTGAGGTTTCCCGCCACGGCCCGGACGTCGAAGGCGATGCCGGTGAGGAACGCCGCCACCCGGTCAGCTTCCGTCATCCAATCCGCCATCCGCCGTCGCCACCACGTCTCCGGCCCACGCCAACCGTCCTCACTGGCCATCACCTTCGACGAGCACCTCGGTATTCCCGCCGCCTCCAGCCCCGCCACCACGAACCTGCTCAAACCCAGGAAGTAGTCGTCGTGGTCCTCGGCCGAGTCTGCGGAGATCAGCGCATGGTCCTGATCGGTCACCAGCGCCTGTTCTCGCCGACCAGCCGAGCCGAGGGCCAGCCACACGAAAGGCGTCGGAGCCGGACCCAGCGTCTCCACTCCGAGTTCGAGCAGGCGGGTGGTGAGGGCATCGATCAGCACGGACACCACCTTGGCGACGTGACAGGCGTCGACGCCGCTCTGTACGAGGGTGGCGACCGAGTCCGGCATCGCCTGGCCGGCCGCCGCCAACTGATCGACGTCGGCTGCGTGCTGGATCTCCGAGCGCAGCCGAGAGGAGTTGCGCCGTTCCAGCCCGAGCAGGTCCAAGTCGCTGAGCATGGCGACGACTGCGCCGCTGCCGTCCACCACCGGCAGGTGGTGGACGCCTGACTCGAGCATCTTGAGGAGCGCCTCTGAGACGAGCGACGACCGGGCGATGGTGAGTGCACGTCGGGTGGTCACCTGCTCGATCGGCATACCGGTGTGGGCGCCGTCGGCAACCACCCGGGATCGGAAGTCGTGGTCGGTCACGATGCCAGGACCATCCGGCAGTTCGACCACAGCCGCCGATGCGGCCGCCGAAGTCATCCGCCTGGCCACCGACTCGATCGTCTCTTTCGGTTCTGCGAACACGAGCGGTCCCCGGGCGACGTCCTGCACGTAGGGCTCAGCCGCGCTCGGGTGCTGCGGCGCCCGCCGCGATCGCAGGGTCCTGACGAGGAATCGGATCCCGGTCGGTGCACCCAGGATGTCGACCGCCACCGAGCGATCGAACAGGTAGCACAGGGCGTCCTCGGCGACGCGCACCGTGTACTGCGGGGGAGAGCCGGCCAACAAGGAGGGAAAGCCGAACGCCTCTCCTTCGTCCAGGCGGTCGACGACGGAGTCGCCATCGACCAACTCGACTTTTCCGCGCCGCAGGACGAACAGGAACTCAGAAGGCCTGCCTCCCTGTTCGAGTACCACCGTGCCGGTGGGGAAGAATTCCACGATCACCGCCGCCGCCACCTGGGCCAGGACGTCGTCGGGGAGGCCCCGGAACGGGGCGTGCGCACCCAGAAAGCGCTCGACCTCCAGCACGAGGATCAGCGTATCTGTCTGGTAGGCGGCTACGGGTCGGCCGGCGGAGCAGCCAGGAACGACTGGATCCATGCGGCCAGGAGCGGGCGGTCGGGCGGATTGGCCAGAGTCGCCAAGGCCGTGTCGACCACCTCGGCGGCAATCAGATTGCCGCGGCGACGCTCCATCTGCGCACGGGCGAAGGCGGGCACGAACTCGGGATGGCCCTGGATCCCGAGCACGTGATCGCCATAGGCCAGCATCGAGACGGGACAGTGCTGGCTGGACGCCAGGACCCGGATGCCGGGAGGCGGTTCCACGATCTGGTCGGCGTGGCTGTGCACGACGCGAAAGGTGCTGGCTTCGGGTTCCATCCACGGCTCGCGCGCCAGAACCTCGATCTCACGGACACCGATTCCCCACCCCTGGTCGGCTCGGGCCACCTTCCCGCCCAGCGCCTGGCCGATCATCTGGTGGCCGAAACAGATCCCCACGAGCTTCCGCTCGTCTTCGATCAGCTCTTGCACGAGGCCTTCCAACCGGCGGATCCAGGGCTCGTCGTCGTACACCGAACGGGTCGATCCGGTGATGATCCAGCCGTCGCACTCGTCCCCGGACGCCGGGAATCGGCCTCTCGTCAGGTCGTAGGGAACCAGCTCCAGTTCGGGATGGGCGGCGAGGAGGTCCCCGAACATGTCCGGATAGTCGCCCGCGTGGACAGCCAGTTCCTCGGGGACCCGGTCACAGATCAGCAGACCGATCCGCATGTCAGGACTCGGCGACGAACACGGACTTGTACTCCGAGTAGTGGTCCAGGGCGGCCATCCCCTGCTCCCGGCCGATGCCGGACTGCTTCATGCCGCCGAACGGGGCCTCGATGTGCACCGACGAGGACGAGTTGATCGAGAGCATCCCGGTTTCGACCGCTCGGGCGACGCGTAGTGCCCTTCCGATGTCCCGGGTCCACAGCGATCCCGACAATCCGTACATCGAGTCGTTGGCCAGCCGGATCGCTTCCTCCTCGTCCCTGAAGGAGCCGATCGCCACCACCGGCCCAAATATCTCCTCCTGCATGATCCGCATGTCGGGGCGCACTCCCGCGAACACCGCCGGAGTGAGAAACGAGCCGGGGCCGGGCGTTCTTTCGCCTCCCCACACGAGAAGTGCACCTTCCTGCTCGCCGGTTCGGAGGTATTGCTCGACCGAGTCGCGGTGGGCCAGCGTGATGAGGGGACCCATCTCGGTCGCTTCGTCGCGGGTGTCGCCCACCACCAGCGACCGGGCCCGCGCCGTGAACCGCTCCAGGAATTCGTCGTAGATGGACTGTTCCACCAGGACCCGGCTACGGGCGCAGCAGTCCTGGCCGGCGTTGTCGTACACGGCGAAGATCGACGACTCGATGCACACGTCCAGGTCGGCGTCTGCGAACACGATCGAAGCCGACTTGCCGCCTAGTTCGAGCGACACGCGCTTGATCCCGTCAGCCGCCAGGCGCATCACTCCTGCCCCCACCTCGGTGGAGCCGGTGAACGAGATCTTCCGCGCCAGCGGGTGGGTCACCAGAAGGTTGCCCACCTCCGAGCCTTTGCCCGGCACCACCGCCAGCACCCCCGCAGGCAGACCCGCCTCGGTTGCCATTTCGGCCAGCGCCAGGGCGGTGAGTGGGGTGGTCTCGGCCGGCTTGAGGACAACCGAGTTGCCCATGGCGAGGGCGGGGGCCACCTTCCAGGATGCAATCAGCATTGGGAAGTTCCAGGGCGTGATGGCGACGCACACGCCCAGCGGCTCGCGGAAGGTCAGGAGGGTGCCGGCCGCCTGCGACGGAATGGTCTGGCCGTGCACCTTGTCGACGGCTCCGGCGTAATAGTCGAAGACGGAGGCGACCGCCCCAATCTCGCCGCGGGCAGCAGCGATCGGCTTACCGGCGTTGGACGACTCGAGGGACGCCAGTCGCTCCAGGTCCCGTCGGACGAGGTCGGCGATCCTGCGCAGGGCGTCGCGCCGTTCCCGCACCGGTGCCCGGCGCCACACGCCTGACTCGAAAGAGCGGTGAGCGGCCTGGATGGCGCGTTCGACCGTCGCTGGCCCTGAACGGGCGACCCGCGCCACCTCCTGGCCGGTGGCGGGGTCGGTGATGACCGTCTCGCCGTCCGCCTGGCCAGGGTCCTGGCCTCCGTCGATGAATGCTCCCAGCACTGGAGATCTCACTCGGGAGTGACGTAGGACGCGGTGATCCCGCCGTCGACCACGAAGTCTGCGCCGGTGACATAGGAGGAGTCGTCAGAGGCGAGCCACAGGGCCGCCTTGGCCATCTCGGCCGCCTCGCCGAACCGGCCCATCGGAATGTGCACCAGACGCCGCTGGCGTTTCTCCTCGGTGTCCAGGAACTTCATGAGCAGTTCCGTGTTGAGCGGGCCGGGACACAGCGAGTTCACCCGGATGTTCTCTCTGGCGTGGATGACCGCCAGTTCCCTGGTCATCGCCAGCACCGCACCCTTGGAAGCGGTGTAGGCGATCTGCGGGGTTGCGGCCCCGAGCAGTGCGACGAACGAGGCGGTGTTGATGATCGACCCGCCCCCGGCCCTGCGCAGGGCGGGGATCCCGTGTTTGCACCCCAGGAAGACGCCCTTGGCGTTGATGGCGAGGGTCAGATCCCAGATGTCCTCGGCGGTTCCGATCGCATCGTCGTCGGCCGCATGCATGATTCCGGCGTTGTTGAACATCACGTCGAGCTTGCCGAAAGCGGCCTCGGCCTCATCCACCATGGCGCGACAGTCGCCATCCCGGGAGACGTCTGCCTGTACTGCCACGGCGTGCCCGCCCGCCGCTCCCACGGCTTCGACGGTGGCGGTGGCGGTTTCGTGGTCTACGTCGACTGCAACCACCGATGCCCCTTCGGCGGCGAACAGAAGGGAAGCCTCTCGTCCGATTCCCGAGCCAGCCCCTGTGATCAGGGCGACCTTGCCCGCAAGTCTCATGTCTCCTCAGATCCGCTCGAAGTATCGCCAGCGTTCCCAATCGGTGACGGCGTTGTCGTAGGCGGTCGCCTCTTCTTCGAAGAAGTGCACGTAATGCTCTTTGACGCCCTCCCCGAACGCCTCCGCCACGAAGTCGCTGGCGGCGAACAGGTCGACGGCTTGCCGCAGCGTGTGCGGCACCCGCGGGAGGTCAGCCGCCTGGTAGACGTCGCCGGAGAACATCTCAGGCGGCTCTGTCTGGTTGGCGATTCCGTCCAGGCCCGCTGCCATCGCCGCGGCGTAGGCCAGGTACGGGTTGGCGTCGGCCCCCGGCATGCGGCATTCGATCCGCAAGGAGGGACCGTGGCCCACCACCCGAAAGCCGGCGGTGCGGTTGTCGTAGCTCCAAGCGATGCGCACCGGAGCCCACGAGGCATTCTGGAAACGCTTGTAGGAGTTCACGGTGGGGGCGAAGAACACCATCAGTTCGGCCAGGTGGGCCATCCATCCGCCGAGGAACCAGCGGAACTCGTCCGAGGCGGCCACCTCGCCGAGCATCTCATCGCCGGCAAACACGTTCCGATCGTTTTCCCACAGGGAGAGATGGAGGTGACAGCTCGACCCCGCCTCGGAGGCGTGCGGTTTGGCCATGAAAGTGACGCTCACGCCCTGGAGCTCGGCGATCTCCTTCATGGCGAGTTTCATGATCGTGTGACGGTCGGCCATGGGGAGCAGGTCGGTGTAGCGGATGTTCATCTCGTGCTGGCCCCGACCCCACTCTCCCTTCGAGCTCTCGACCGGGATCCCCGAGCGGGCCAAGTGGCGCCGGACTGCGCCGTTGTAACCCTCCTCCCGGGTCCCCTGCAACAGGTGGTAATCCTCGATGTACCAACCGGCCGGAGTGAGGTCGTGATATTGGCGCCCGGCGGCCGCCCGATAGCTGTCCTCGTAGAGGAAGTATTCGAGCTCCGATGCCCCCTTCGGGGAATAGCCATGCTCGGCTGCCCTGGCCAGCTGGCGACGGAGAATCGATCGGGGCGCCACGTCCACCGGGTGTGCCTCGTCGCCCAGATCGCACAGCACCAGCGCCGTGCGATCGAGCCAGTCGGCCACCCGCAGGGTGTTCGCGTCGGGAACCATGTGGAAGTCGCCGTAGCCCAGCTCCCAGTTGGCGTAGCGGTAGCCCGGCACCGGTTCCATTTCCATGTCGACGGTCAGGAGGTAGTTACAGCCGTGCGTGCCGTGCTTGGACACCTCCTCGAGGAAGAAGTCGGCGTCGAATCGCTTGCCATGCACCCGCCCGTAGTGATCCGTGAAGCCGACCACCACGGTGTCGATGGCTTCTGAGGCGACCAGGTCGCTCAGCTCGGCGGGACTCAACATCCCTCTCGGGTTCCCCATGCATCCTCCTGTTGGGTGCCTCCCGGGGATCACCCGGGAGGCACCCTTCGATCGTCCTCAGCGCAGCTCTCGTTCGGCGTCCCTGACGAGGGCATGCTCCTCCTCGGGGGACTGTGCCACCAGACGGTGACGGCTGAATCCCCAGTAGTAGCCGAACATGATCAGCACGAAGAGGCCGGTCCCGATGACGCCCGGACGGTTCTCGGCGATGGCGAGCGTTGCCACCAGCGTGATCGCCGAGATCACGACTCCGACCGCCGCTCCGGGGACCCCGAGCGGGCTCACGTAGGGCCGTTCCAGATCCGGTCGGGTCCGCTTCAGCTGGATGTAGGTGATCATCACCAGCGAGTACGAGATCACCGCGCCGAAGACTGCCATCGTCAGCAGCGACGCTCCGACGATGCCCTCTCCGAAGAACTGGATCACCACCGCAACACCGAATCCGACTGCCGCACCCAGGAGCAGCGCGCGGTGGGGGGTCTTGCGGCTGGAGGTCACGGAGATGCCGCGGGGGATGTAGCCCGAGCGTGAAGCCGCGAACAGCACCCGTCCGTAGGCGTAGATGATCGAGTGGAACGAGGCGATCAACCCGGTGAGCGCGATGAAGGTCAGCGCCTGGCTGGCGAAGCCCTCACCGAACACCGCCCGGAAGCCCGCTTCCAGTGGCGCACCGGACAGGCCGATCTCGAGGGCGCCTCCCGCCACTCCGGTGTTCAGGACCAGCGTCAGGACCGACAGGATCAGCAGGGTGACGATGCCCCAGATCAGCGCCTTCGGCATGTCCTTCACCACGTCGTGGGACTCCTCGGCTGCCAGCGGGAGCTGTTCGATCGCCAAGTAGAACCAGATCGCGAAGGGCAGAGCGGCAAATATCCCGAACCAACCCTTGGGCAGGAACTCGGACGCCCCGGCTCGTGCGCTGTCAGGGGGAATGTTGGTGAGCAGCGAGGGGTCGAAAGCCCCGGACACGAGTGCCCCGATGTAGAACACCGCCAGGATCGCCATCGAGGCCAGGGTCACGACCAGTGCCACCTTGAAGGTGAGCTCGGTGCCCCAGATGTTGATCCCCACGAAGATGCCGTAGAAGATCAGCCACCACACGATGTTCGCTCCGGCGTCCCCGAAGACTCCCGACAGGTCGAGCAACGAGTTGGCGTACCCGGAGATGCCCACCACGATCACCGCCGGGGTGATCACGTACTCCACCATGTCCGTCACACTGTTGAAGTAGGCGAGGCCAGGTCCGTACGCATTGCGGGTGAAGCCGTAGAAGCCTCCCGCATGGGGCAGCGCAGTCGACATCTCGGCGATCGACAGCACCATGCACACGAACATCACCGCGATGAACACCGTCGCTATCAGCAGGCCGCCGAACCCGCCGGCGTCCAGACCGAAGTTCCATCCGAAGAAGTCGCCGGAGATGACTGCTCCCACTCCGAGTGCCCACAACAGCACCCATCCGGCGCTCCTCTGCAACTGGCGTTGATCCAGATACGACTTGTCGACGTTGTCGTACGTGGCGCCCTTGACTCTGACTTTCCCGTCACTGCCCTGGGTCATGTCGTCCTCTCTCATCACAATCGGGTGGCGCGATGCGCCATGAGCTGAAGCGACGGGTCACGGCGGGTCGCGCGAAGGGCGGCGGCCAGCGAAGCTCTCACACCTCCTGGTTGCGCTCACACCCGACATGCCCGATCCTTCGCGTGGGGGTGGTGTGTGTCCGCACATCAGCCTGCGAGTCTTCGCGTGGCTCCGTCGGCAGGGCACACGCCCACCAGCCCGACTGGCCCGTCCCCGCGGCCCCCTCCGGCTGCCGGTGGTCCCGTGGTTTCACGGCCGAAGCGACTGTACGGCTGGGATGGCCGACGCGTCGCCCGTATGACCGGGAAATTTCTCGTCGCTGACGGGCAAGTCCAAGCCCTCGGCGGTCATCACACGGACCGGCGTGGGTGAGATGGCGACCGATTCGTCCGTGGTAGCTTCTCAGCTTGACCGCCGAACCCGGCCCGCAGCCGGGAGGGGGAACCCAACTGTCGGATTCGATCCGACTGGGGCGAGTCCCGGTCAAACCGGGTAGGGCACCTTCCAGCCCGAGCCCGTCAGCTAACCCCCCAGGCGACCGAGGAAGGAGACAGCTCCATGGTGGAGTCCTTTGGCGCCGCCTCGAATGAGGAGGTACTGCGGCTCGTCGTCCAGGTGACGGTGCTGCTCGCCTCGGCACGGGTGCTGGGTGCCGTCGCCCAGCGGCTGCGCCAACCTGCCGTGGTAGGCGAGATTCTCGCCGGTGTCATATTGGGACCGTCGCTGTTCTCGGGACTGATCCCGGTCATCGGCGATTGGGTTCTCCCGCAGACTGCCGTGCAGGGCTACCTGTTGGAGACGGTTGCGCTCATCGGCGTGATGCTGCTGCTGGTGGTCACCGGTCTGGAGACCGACCTGGCGCTCATCCGGCGGCGCATAGGTGTCGCGTTCGGGGTTGCAGTCGGAGGCCTGGTCCTGCCATTCGCGACGGGCCTCGCGCTCGGCTTCGCGATACCCGACGACCTGCTGGCCGACCCGGCCGCTCGCACGGTGTTCGCCCTGTTCGTCGCAACCGCGTTGTCGATCTCGGCGATCCCCGTGCTGGCCAGAGTGCTCATGGATCTTGGTCTCATGCGGCGCGAGATCGGCCAGACGATGTTGGCGGCGGGCATGATCGACGACATCACCGGGTGGACCCTGCTCGGCCTCGTGACCGCCCTGGCCGGGGCGGAGGCGCTCACCTCCGAGACCGTGCTCTCGACCGTGGCGATGGTGGTCGTGTTCGTGGTGGTGACTGCGACAGTTGGTCGCTGGCTCGTGACCAGCAGCCTGATATTCGTCCAGGAACGCATCCACAGCCGGGATGCGGTCCTGAGTCTCGTGATCTCGCTGGCGTTCGGCTGGGGAGCATTCTCCCAAGCGCTGCACCTGGAACCGGTCATCGGGGCCTTCGCCGTCGGCATTCTGTTCGGGCGGCTCCGCCGGCTCCCGGTGGACGTGGTCCACAAGCTCGAGAGCATGGCTCTGGCTGTCTTCGCCCCGGTCTTCTTCGCCACAGCCGGGCTCAAGGTGAACGTCGGCGCAATCCTCGAGCCTCGTCTGCTCGGCTTCACCCTTCTGGTGATCGCGGTCGCGACCGTCGGCAAGGTCGTCGGGGCGTATCTCGGTGCCCGCCTGCTCTCGGGCCAGGATCACTGGTCGGCGCTCGCCTTCGGGTCTGGTTTGAACGCCCGGGGAGCGTTGGAGATCATCATCGCCACGATCGGGTTGTCGCTCGGCATCCTGTCGGTGGAGATGTTCTCGATCATCGTCGTGATGGCCGTGGTCACCTCTCTGATGGCACCTGTCGCTCTCCGGTTCTGCCTGCAACGGATCGAGACGGGAGCAGACGAGAGCCGCCGCCTGGCAAGGGAGGAGGCGCTGGCGGGCAGTTTCAGCGCCGGCGTACGCCGCATCCTGATTCCCGTGCGGCCGAGTCCTGAGGTGGGCGGGGCCCAGCACATCCAGGCTTTCATCGAGCGGCGCCTCGCCGAGTCCTTCGGTGCCGCCACCACCGTGCTGTCGGTGGCGCCGCCCGACGGCCGGGAATCCGCCACAGCCACGCTGGCCGGTCTGCGCCGCCTCTTCGTGAGCCGCGACACGACGTTCCGGGTCGTCACCGGAAGTGATCCGGCGGAAGCAATCCTGCGGGAGGCGGCCCACGGCTACGACCTGATGATGGTGGGGACGCCGGGGGTGGCCTCGAGCGAGGGTCAGGTGTTCGGGCCTGTCATCGACGACCTGGTCAAGCTCTCAGCCTGTCCCACGCTCGTCGTCCGCGCCGATACCCGCATCGAGGGTTGGACGCCCAGGCGAATCGTCGTGCCGACCAATGCGACCTCGGCTTCGATGCAGGCCCTCGATCTGGCGTTCGCCATCGCCCGGGACGACACCCAGGTCACGGCACTCAACGTGGTCACGCCTGCCTTGAGCGGTGCCCGGTCGGATCTCGTCGGCGACATCACCACCGAGCTCGAGTTGCAGGCGCTCCGGCTCGACCGAGCGGTCGACGCCCGGGTGATCGAGGCGGACGACGTCGCGTCGGGGATATTGACGGCGTTGGAGGAGTTCGACACCGATCTGTTGATCCTGGGGACCAATGTGCGGGCCGGCACGAGACGGCTCCATCTCGGCCCGCGAGTCGAACACCTGGTGGCCGGCGCGCCCTGCCCGGTGGTCATCCTCAACCGCTGAGCGCCGAGTTGGCCGCGATGCTGCGGGGTCGCAGGCCAGCCGCGACAACAAACCGGCGCGGCGACAACGGCACCGGTGCGCTCGAACGGGTTGCCATTCGCTCGATGCGCCCGTGTCCGGCTATGCGTCCTGGGCGGCGAACCCGCGGCTCACGTCCAATCAGATTGTCAATCCGCCTTGGCTACCTGCCGCGCCGACTCCATCCGAAGCCGCCGCCGAAGACGATCAGCAGCACAATGATCAGAATGATCCATCCGGTAGTACTCAAAGGCTCCTCCTTAGTCGAACCTGTCTCGAACCTACACGACGCGAACTCACGGTGTGTTCGGATCACCGAGGGTCAAGTCTGGGACGGGCTTTGCACGCCCGGAGGGACGCGGCAGAGGAATGTGATCCGACACGCCACCTCTAGGATCTGCCACCGCAACTGGAGGCAGGGATGAACGGCCCGGACCAGGTCCGATCCGAACCGAGCGTTGGGACATCCGAACGCGGTCCGAAACCACCGACCAAAGGCGCCTGCGTGTGGCTGACCGGCCGGAGCGGGGCCGGCAAGTCGACACTGACCGCCGAACTCGTCCGGAGGCTCGAGGGTGCCGGGCGGATCGTGACCGTCCTCGATGTCGTGCCCGAACTCCGCAAGCTCGAGGGTGAGACCAGCAGCCGGGGCAAGCTGCTCAGGAAGGCCTTCGTCTCCCGGGAGGTGGTTCGTCACGGCGGGATCGCCATCTGTGTGACGATCAGCGCCGGTCGCGGCGTAAGGGAACAAGCCCGCGCCACGGTCGGCCCTGAGTCCTTCTTCGAGGTCTACGTCCATGCGCCGGCCGACGTGTCCGAAAGCCGCAGGAACACCAGACCCACCCGACCACCCTTGATCAAGCGCGTGCGCCGGGATCTCCGACGACGGCTGCGTGATGCTGCGGGGCGGAGCGGGGGCTATGACGTTCCGACCAATCCAGCCTTGGCCGTCGACACGACCACCAGCTCGCCTGACCAGGCCGCCGGGCAGATTTTCGAACTGCTGGTGGAACGCGGCATCGTGACCCGTCCCGTCGGATGAGCGGCCCGCCTGCGGGCACGGCCGGGCCGGTCTTTCTCGCCGGTCTGGATCGCAGTGGGATCGGGCTGCTGGGGGACGTGCTGGACCGCCATCCCGCATTCGCCCTGTCCCGGCGCACCAACTTCTGGTCCTTCTACGACGGGCGGTTCGGAGACTTGGCCGAGACGTCGAATGTCGACGCCTGTCTGACCGAGCTGTTCCGATTCAGACGAATCCGGGATCTGGGCCTCGACACCGACCGGATTCGTGAGGCCTTCCTGGCGTCATCCGACCGCTCCTACACCCGGCTGTTCTCCTTGATCGGCGAGCACCATGCATCCGCCAGGGGCAAGCCGCGCTGGGGAGACAAGTCCCTGGGCTCGGAGCGCCACGCCGAGCGGATCCTCGATGCATACCCGGATGGGAGGATGGTCCACGTCATCCGCGACCCACGCGACCGGCATGCCTCGGTCACGAACCATCGGGGGGCCAAACGTGGGGGCGTGGCGAGTACATCTGCAGAATGGCTTGACTCGGTCAGGGCTGCCGACCGTCACTCGATTCGATATGTGGGGCGATACCTCGTCATCCGGTACGAGGACCTGGCCGCCGCACCCCGAGAGGTGTTGGGGGAGGTGTGCGAGTTCCTCGGCGAAGCATTCGACGAGTCATCGCTCGATCCTCAGGGAGACGACGAGAACGGCGCCCTCGCGTTTCACGCTCGCTCGGTGGGTCGTTTTCGAACGGATCTGCGGCCACGCCAGGTCGAGTTGATCGAGCGGGTGACAGCCGGCGACCTCGAACGCCGCGGATACACGCTCAGCCGGCCCGCATTGGGAACCGGAGCGCGGGTGGTACTCGAGCTGGTCGATCTGCCCGCGAGCCGGATTCTCATGCCCGTTCGACGGTCGGGGCTTCTCGGACGTCGGCAGGCCCGGCCGGCCGCTCGCCGGCTGGTGGACTGACCGACGTCGCCGGCAGCTATCGAAAACCAGGTCGGATTTTCGATGTTTGAGACCTGGAGGAGTGGGTATTCCTACGGTGGAGTCAGTGAGACTCAGGGAGAGCCCGAGTGTTCCTCGGCTGAGAGAAGGCCATCAAGCCAGATGATCCCTCGAACCTGATCCGGATAATGCCGGCGCAGGAATGAGTCCCACAGGCTCCACTTTTCGCGCCCGGGTGGCTCAGGTGTCGGGCGTCGATTTGTCGCGGCGACCGAAGATCCAGGCCACCATTCCGCCCATCGAGGCGAGGCCCGCCACACCCATCCGCTTGCGCCACTTCGATGGCCGTGGGAGGCCGTCCTCTGGCAGCGCTTCTTCTTCGGGGGACTGGTCTTCTGACAGGCGTCGAGCCTTTCGTTGCTCCGTCGCCAAACGTTACCGACCCGACCTCGGCGGCGTCGGTGCGTCGGTAGATTGGCGTCTTCCCATCCTCAGGAGATCGCCTCGTGGACGCTGTCGAACACACCGCCCGGCTCGGGGCTGTCACCACGGCGCTCGCAGACTCCCGCTACGACGCACTCGTCGTTGGTGTGGGCCCCGATCTTGAGTACTTGACCGGTTACTCGGCTCACGAGCTGGAGCGCCTGAATGTGCTCATCGTGGTGCCCGGCACCGAGCCGACGATGTTGATGCCGCGCCTCGAAGCCCCGGGATTTCCGCACCTCGATGCGGTGCGCGTGGCGCCGTGGCTCGACGGCGAGGACGCCCTGGACTTGCTTTTCGGGATGCTGGGCCCGGTCGAGCGAATCGCCGTCTCGGACACGATGCGTGCCCACTTCGTCGTTCCAATCATGCAGCGCCGTCCCCAGCTCGAGTTGGGACTTGCGTCCGACGTCATCGGTCCCCTGCGGATGGTCAAG
>DATKEC010000038.1:0-11644 GCA_035544575.1 Acidimicrobiia bacterium | reverse complement strand
GGAACGAACCCCGACAGCTCGGGACTCACGACCCGCACTCGCACACCGCGGAAGAGCCACACCCATGGCGACTCGTCGAGCAGGGTGCGGGACACCTCCTGGTAGATCTCGATCCGTTCGTCCAGGTCGGTCGTGGTTTGTCCAAGGCGGAGCAGCTCGTCCAACTCCGGCGAGGAGAATCCGGCGACATTCTGGAACACGCCGTCGGAGGGGAAGTAGCGCACATAGGTGTGATGCGGATCCGGACCGGCCCCGTTCTCCGACAACGCCGAGTCGAAGTCGGCCGCCAGCCAGCGGTCGACGTACACGTTGGTCTCGAGGAGCTGGAGATCGAGGTCGACCCCGATCTCGGAGAGCTGGGCCTGGATGTTCTGGCCGATGTTGATGTTGATCTCGCTCTCACCGGCGATGATGATCGTCTCGATGGAGATCCCGTCCCCGAAGCCAGCGTCCTCCAGCAACTGGCGCGCCAGATCCTTGTCGGGACCGTCACAGGGAAGGCCGTCCCAGGGGTCGCTGGGAATGGTCACATACGGACCCGTCTCGACGGCCATGCCGAAGAGTGCGACGTCGATCAGCTCCTGGCGGTCGATGGCGCACGCGATGGCTTGGCGGACTTCCTTGGTCTGGAGCGGCCCGCGGGCGCTGTTGAGAAAGAACGGGAAGTAGCCGAGGGCGGGCGTTTCCTCCACGGTGAAAGGCGATTCAACCTGCTCGATGACGGCGGGATCGGTCATCGCAGCCAGATGGACTTCGCCGGCCCGCAGCGCCGCCAACATCGACGACTCCTCGGGCAGCAGCCGTATCGAGACGCCGTCGACGAAGGGGCCGTCACCCCAGTAGTCCTCGAAGGTCGTCAGCTCGAGCGATTGGCCCTGGTTCCACTCCGAGAAGACGAAGGGACCGGTCCCGTTCGGCTCGGTGCCGACGGTCCCGGCCTCGATCGCGGCGGCGGACATGATCGAGGTGTTCACGCGTGTGAGCACCGTCGGGAGCGTGCCGTCGGGGAGGGAGAGGCCGAGCACCACAGTGAAGTCGTCGGGGGTCGAGATCTCGTCGATGGACAGGAGGAAGTTCCGGCCAACGGCGCCGGTCTCCTCGTCGAGGATGCGCTCGATGCTGGCCTGCACGTCGGCCGCGGTGAACGGCTGACCGCCGTGGAAGGTCACACCTTCCCGCAGGAACAGCGTGAGCTGGGTGCTGTCGTCGCTGTACTCCCAGTCGGTGGCGAGACCGGGCTGGATCTCGAGGTCTGCATCGAGTTCGAAGAGCGTGTCGTAGACCAGCTGCAGCGCGTCGATGGTCTGGAACGCAGTGGCCAAGTGTGGATCGAGGTTGTCGATGTCACCCGTCCGGCCCACGACGACGATGCCGCCTTCCTCGTCGGGAGCCTCCGTGGTGTCCGTCGACCCGTCGTCCTGTTCGTCGGGTGCCGTGGTGTCGGCGCCTTGGGTCGTGGTCGTCGTTTCGGTGTCCGTTCCGCTCGGCGGCGGCGAGCAGGCGCTCGCCACCATGAGCAACACCACGATCCCCGCCACCATCCGGGACAGTCGTCCAGCCATGAGCCTCTCCTCTCGGATCCATTGGTCTGGACCGTTGGTCCAGACCAATGTACGGTAACTCTGCCGTCCCCGGGGTGTCAACGGGGGCGAACAGTCGGAGAACCCGAAGGATGCTTGTGCCGATCGAGACCGTCGCCGGACCGGTGGAGCCGGACCAACTCGGAGCCACGCTCATGCATGAGCACGTCGGTTTCCTCGAACCTTCCGGCCTCTACGGGTGCGGAGAGGAGACACCTGACCTCGCGGAGCGCGCGCTCTCCTGCCTCCCTCGCCACGGAATCCGCACGGTCGTTGACCTCACGGGTAGAGGCCGAGCCACGACGGGTGCCGACTTCGATCGGTTGCGCGCCCTCTCGATGAGCCTTTCGCTGAACATCGTCGCCGGCTTCTCGTATTACAAAGAGCCATGGCTGGTCGCCGCCGGCACCGAGGACCTCGACGAGCTCACCGCCATCTATGTCGGTGCGGCCGAAGCTGGAGGGATCGGGGTGTACGGCGAGGTGGGGACGAGCCTCGACGAAATCACGCCGCGAGAAGAACTCCACCTTCGTGCCGCCGCACGAGCCCACGTCCGGACAGGCCTGGCCGTCTCCACCCATTGCACGCTGGGAACGATGGCGCTGGAGCAGGTCGACATCCTGGTGGAGGAAGGCGTCGACGTGAGCCGTATGGTGATCGGGCACCTGGATCTGCGCCCCGACGTTGCCTACCTCGAGCAGGTGCTGGCGACGGGGGCGAACATCGCATTCGACACGTTCGGCAAGGAGTGGTTCGACTACCGGGTCCCCGGCAGCGAAGGCGAGAAGGGAGTGGCCTTCGTCAAACACGGCTACCACCGTCCCGACGATGATCGAGTCGAGGCACTCACCGCCCTGTGCGCCGCCGGCTACGAAAGCCAGATCGTCCTGTCCACCGACCTTTCGGGACTCGAAGCCCACCTCAATCCGACGACCCACGGCCGCCACGGCTATGGCTTCCTCCCCGCAGTGATCCTGCCACGCCTGCGCCAAGCTGGGATCGACGAGTCGAGCCTCACCCGCATGATGGTCACCAACCCCGTCCGTATTCTCACGACCCCATGACCCCCCACCACATGTCAACCCAATCCAATTTCCATTTCCGGTCGGCGTCGCCATCGGACACGCCGAGCATCGCCAGTCTCCACGTCAGATCGTTCGTCGCCACCTATGACCACCTCCCGGAGACACGGCGAGCGGCCGGGGAGCACGAAGGCGAATGGGAGGCGGTCTGGTCCCGGCGCCTGGGTGTGGCATCCGACGACCACACCACCCTGGTGGCAACGACCGGCAACGAAATCGTGGGCTTCGTATACATCGGGCCCAGTCCGGACCCAGACGACGATCCCCGGCGGGTCGGCCAGATCCTCTCCATCCATGTCGACCCTGCCTCCACGGGCCGGGGAGTCGGACGAGCGTTGATGGCGGAGGCGATCCGAACCCTGCGAACCGACGGATACCGCACGGCCTCCCTGTGGGTGGTCGACACCAACACCCGAGCCAAGGACTTCTACGAGCGACTCGGGTGGCAGCACGACGGCGCCCGCAACACGCAACGGCTGTCCATCGACGCGAAGACGGGCGACGAGGTGGAAGTCGTCCGCTATCGACTTCCTCTCGCAACCGAGGAGATCGGATGACCCTCCCCGGCAGGGACGACGCCCTTGCGCTCCCCAAGTACTACGAGTTGCGTCAGTGGCTCCGTCAGCACATCGACGGACAGCCGCCCGGCACGCCGGTCGCGGCGGAGCGCACCCTCAGTGAGCAGTTCAACATCTCCCGGTCGACGGTCCGGCAGGCCTTGCACGATCTCGCCGTGGAGGGCCGGATCGTGCGGCTGCGGGGACGGGGGACCTTCGTTGCCACGCCGAAGCTCACCCAGCGTCTGCAGCTCACCTCGTACACCGAGGACATGATCCGCCAGGGTCTCCGTCCCGGGTCCCGGCTGATCGATGCGAGCGTTGTCGAGTCCGAACCGGAGGTGGCCGACGCTCTGGCGGTGTCCCACGGCGCCAAGGTGACACGACTCGAGCGTGTTCGCTCCGCCAACGGCGAGGCGATGGCGGTGGAAACGGTGTACCTCGACCATGAGCGATTCCCGGGAGTCGAGGCGCACTTCTCTGCGGGCGCCTCCCTCTACGCGGTCCTGGAGGAGGAGTACGGAGTGGTACCCGTCGAGGGTGAGGAGACCATCGAGACCGTGCTTGCCCCGCCTGCTGCGTCCCGGTTGCTCGGCACCGACGTCAACACGCCGATGCTGCTGCTCACGAGGACATCTCGCGACGCCGAAGGGCGCCCGATCGAATATGTGCGCTCGCTCTATCGAGGCGACCGGTTTCGACTCGTCGCTCCCCTCACCCGACCGAGTGACTGATTTCCCGACGAGCCCCGCGTCGTCGTTCGAGGAGGCTGAAATGTCGACTGAGCAGTGGGGACGAGACGCCCGGCTCCATGTCGAAGCGGTCCACGAGCGGAACGCCGCCACCCTGGAAGTAGTCGCCCGGATCCTCCTGCGAACGATCACCGACGACGGCCTGATCCACACTGCGGGCAGCGGCCACTCCCTCGGTCTCGTCCTGGACACCTTCTATCGCAGCGGCGGCCTGGCGTGCGTACAGCCCATCTACCACCCATCCCTGTTTCCACTGGAGGGTGCGCGTGCGAGCACCCTCATGGAACGAACCAGCGGCATCGCACAGACCCTCATCGCAGCGGTAGACGCCTCCGCGCGAGACACCGCCATCATCTTCTCGAACTCTGGCGCCAACCCCGTTCCCATCGAACTCGCTGAGGCCCTGCGAACGCGGGGAGCGACAGTCGTGGCGATGACGTCGCTGTCACACGCGGACATCGCCTTCCCCGGAACCGGCAACAGGCTCGCCGCGGTCGTGGACCACGTCATCGACACCATGGTTCCCTATGGGGATGCGTCCTACCCCTCCGACGCCCCCACGGTCGCGCCACTGTCATCGTGGACGTGCATCTATCTCTGGAACGTGCTCCTCGTGCGGCTCGCCGAGCTCGCATTCGAGGCGGGGATCGACCTTCCCGTATGGGCGAGCGTCAACACCGTCGACGGCGACCACCGCAATCAAGCGCTCTTTGACCGCTACCAACCGCGGATCGCTGCCCTGTGACCGTGGACAGGCTTCGGCGGTACTGCCGCCCAACCCGGCGGGTTAGGCGCTCGGCGCCCGCGGTTCCTCGGACAACACCGCCAGCCTCGGCCGGAACCTACTCGAGGTCACTGCAGGCCGTCCCGTTTCGCTGGTCGCACCCAGCCTCTTGACCCTCTACCTGGATTTCTGGCGGGGTGTGGCGGTGGTATGCTCCGGTCTCCGCCAGGTGAGTTCGCGCCCGTTTCAGAACGATCATCGGAACCCTCTCCCGGCACCTGTTTTCCAAGGAGACCGCCATGAACAACCTCGACATGCTCGAAGGCGCGTACTTGCGCGACGACGTGCCCGATTTCCGGGCCGGTGACACCGTCAAGGTCCATGTCCGCGTGGTCGAAGGCGGGCGCGAACGCGTGCAGGTCTTCGAAGGTGTCGTCATCGCTCGGAACGGGTCCGGTCTGAAGGCTTCGGCAACGGTCCGCAAGATCAGCTTCGGCGTGGGAGTGGAGCGGGTCTTTCCGATCCACGCTCCGATCGTCCAGAAGATCGAAGTGATCAGGAGAGGCGATGTCCGCAGGTCGAAGCTGTATTACCTGCGGGAGCGGTCCGGAAAGTCGGCCCGCATCAAGGAAAAGCGCGACTGAGTCCGGGTGAGTATCCCGGTCGACGAAGCCGAGCAGACACCTGCCGAGGAGCCAAAGCGCTCGTTTCTCTCGGAGTTGCCCTTTCTGCTGCTCGCCGCCCTCGTGGTGGCCGTGGTGATCAAGACCTTCGTGGTCCAGCCGTTCTACATCCCCTCCGGCTCCATGATCCCCACACTGCTCATCGACGATCGGGTGATGGTCTCGAAGGTGAACTACCTGTGGGGAGGTCCCGAGCGGGGCGATGTCATCGTCTTCGAGAATCCGTACGCTCCGGACCTCGACGAGTCGTTTCCCGAGGCGGTCGTTCGGTCCACTCTGGAGGCTCTCGGCATCCGCACATCGGCCAACGACGACCTGATCAAGCGAGTTGTCGCCCTCGGCGGTGAGACGATCGAGATACGGGACAACACACTGTTCATCGACGACGTTCCGTTGGATGAGCCGTATCTCCAGCCCGGGGTCGCCATGGGCAACTTCGGGCCACGCGTGATCGCCGAGGACGAGCTTTTCATGATGGGCGACAACCGCAACGAGTCCTCTGACGGTCGCGTCTTCGGACCGATCCCGCGCGACGACGTCATCGGCAAGGCCGTGTTCCGCATCTGGCCGCTGGACCGCCTCGGCGGCGTCGACGGATGACCGACGCCTCAGCTGCGGGGTCGGGCCTCTCTGACGGTCAGAACCCGACCGGCGATCTCCGAACCGTGCAGTTCCTCGATGGCTCGGTCGGCATCCGGCATCGCCACGAATCCGAAGCCGCGTGAACGCGTCGTCTTGGGGTGGGTGACGATCGCGGCCTGTTGGACGGGACCGAACGGCGTGAACAGGTCGGCCAGTTCCGACGATGTCATGGAGTACGGCAGGTTGGCGACGTAGATGTTGCCTTCGACGTCATCGGATCCGCGCGACGGACCGTCCGAACGGACGCCGCGCCCCTTTTCACCGCGACCTTCCTCACGGACGGGGGCTTCGGCCCTGACGGGTGTCAGCACTCGTGGCTCGCGCCGGGTGAAGGTGGACGGCGCATCCGGTGCGCCGATTTCGGTCGGAAGGTCGAGCTCGCGGATCATGCGGTTGGCATCGCGGGTCTGTGAGCGATCGACGAACGAGTAGACCGCGCCCGTGGCGCCTGCGCGGGCAGTCCGGCCCGAGCGGTGGACATAGGCCTTGGCGTCCTCCGGTGGATCGAAGTGGACGACACTCTCCACGTCGTCGACGTGGATTCCGCGAGCTGCTACATCGGTGGCGATCAGCGCCTTGGCCCGTCCCGAGGTGAAAGCGGCGAGTGCCCTCGTTCGCTGTGGCTGCGACTTGCCGCCGTGAAGTGCGACGCTGGCGACACCTTCACGTTCGAGTTGCTTGACGAGGCGATCGGCGCCGTGTCGGGTGCGGGTGAAGACGATCGTCGACGAGGACGCATCGAGGATGGCGGCCGTCTGGCTCAGCCGCTGGTCGCGCTCGACCCGCCAGAAGTGATGCGCCACGTCCGAGTTCAGTGTTTCGACTGGCGCCGCCTCGTGTCTCCGGGCGTCGCGCTGGTAGCGGTCGGTCAGAACCTTGACGTCGCCGTCGAGGGTGGCGGAGAACAACAGCGTCTGGCGATCACTGGGAGCGAGGTCCAGGATCCTGCGGACGGCGGGCAGAAAACCCATGTCGGCCATCCTGTCGGCCTCGTCGATGGTGACGATGTCGAGGTCGTCGAGGCGAACCTCTCCGGTCCCGATGAGATCCTCGAGCCGACCGGGGCAGGCGATGACGAGGTCTGCGCCCTTCCGAAGCGCGGAACGCTGTGGGCCGTACCCGACACCGCCGTAGACGACGGCGATCGACCGGCCCATCGCCTTGGCGAACGGAGCCAGCTCGGCCCGGATCTGATCGGCCAGTTCCCTCGTGGGAACGAGCACGAGGGCCTGGGGACGGTTGGGACGCGCGCGCTCGAGACCGACGAGCATCGGCAGTCCGAACGCGAAGGTCTTGCCCGAGCCGGTCGGCGCGCGTCCACAGACGTCACGACCTGCCAGGGCGTCGGGAATCGCGGCGAGTTGTATCGGGAACGGGCTCGTGATCCCGTCACGTTCGAGAATGTTCGTGATCGCGGCGGGAAGGCCGAGTTCGGCGAAGGTGGTCATGGTCTGTCTCCTGGCCCGCGCGGGCGGGCATCGTTCGCTGGATGTGATCTCGCTCGAAGCAATGGATCCGAGATCGGCGGAAAAGAGGCGGTCCAGCCGGTGAGACGATGCCGTGATCATCGGGGGAATGCCTGGTGAGGCGATGCCTCCCACCCGATGTGGCTGACCACACCCTACCACTGCTTCTGGGTTGCGGTTGCGATGCTGTCACACCGGTGCGGTACGACACCGCCGATGGAGACACAGCGCAAACGTCTGGGGCTTGTCGGAGAGCGCGTCGCCGAAGCCGTACTTCGCGACAGGGGCTTGTCGATCGTCGCCCGCAACGTCGCAGTGGGCAGGGGTGAAGTGGACCTGATCGGGCACTCGAGAACTGGTCGTGTGGTCGTCGAGGTTCGCACCGTGCGGGGCGAGCTCAGGCTCGACGAGCGCTTCCCAAGAGCCAAGCGGCGACAGGTGGGGGCGCTGGCGTCGGCGCTCGGTGTTCATCGCGTTGACCTGGTGGGTGTGGCTCTCGGCTCCGAGGGCGTCGATGTGCATTGGCTACGTGACGTGGCGACCGATTGAGCGGCCGTGGCGTCTTCGGAGTTCCCGATGCCAGCAGCCGCGGTGCCAGTGGCGACGCAGGTCCGGTGTGTGCTCCGGAACGACGACGAGGTGGTAGGTGCCTGGGACGATGGCGGACTCGCAACCCGGGCACAGATAGGTCTTGCGGGCTGCATAGGGCTGCACCGGAACGACGACGACATCGTCCACGGTCAGCTGCCGGCGATGGCCCAGAGCACCGCCGCGAACGCCAGAGCGAACGCTCCCACCACCAGGGCGAGATCGAGAGCGGTTCTCCGCTGGTTTCTGAAAGGGTTGAAGCCCACAGCCTCACGGTACCGCCCGTGCGCCAGGTGCCATCGCTGTCGGTACGCTCGCCGTCATGTCATGGCTCGATGTCGACGACCGGGACTCAGTCCGAACCATCACGATCAATCGTCCAGAACGACGTAACGCCATCCCTCCGGATGGATGGGCGCTCCTCAGCGAGGCGTTCGAGGACTTCGAGGCCTCACCTGCTCGGGTGCTGGTCCTGCGGGGCTCGGGAGGGGACCTGTGCGCAGGTGCGGACCTGGGCGACCGGCTGGAGCCGTACACCGTGGTCGAGGGGAAAGCGCGGATGAAGATCACGGGAGGGGCGGCGCTGGCCCTTCACCGGCTGACCAAGCCCACGATCGCGGTCGTCGACGGCGTGGCGGTGGGCGCGGGCATGAACATGGCGCTGGGATGCGACGTCGTGATCGCAACGACCAGGGCACGTTTCTCGGAGATCTTCGTCCGCCGGGGCCTCACCCTCGACTTTGGGGGGTCGTGGCTCCTGCCGCGAGTGATCGGCCTGCAGCGCGCCAAGGATCTGGCGCTGTCGGGCCGGATCGTCGCCGCCGAGGAGGCACTGCGTCTCGGCCTGTGCCTCGATGTGGTCGAGCCGCAAGCTCTCGAGGCGCGGGTGCTCGAGCAGGTCGAACGCTTCTTGGCCGGCGCCCCGGTCGCCCAGATGTTCGCAAAGCAGGGAATCGACCACGCGTGGGACGTCTCCTTCCCCGATGCCCTGGACTGGGAGGGCCAGAGTCAGGCGATCTGTTTCACGACGTCGGACTTCATCGAAGGCGTCGTCTCGTTCCAGCAGAAGCGACCGCCCGAGTTTCGAGGTCGCTGAGTCACCTCCGCGGTGCCGCGCCTGCTCATTCGTCGCCGGACTCAGAACTCGGGAACGGCTTCGAGCCAGGCAGCCACGAGACTGGTGGCCGCTGGGCGCGTCGACAGTGGTCCATGGCCCGTTCCGCCTCCCTTCTGGAGATGGGTGGGTTGGTGGCGCACCCACTCGACCGCGCGTCGCTCGTCGGAGACTGCGAACGCCGTGATCGTCGCTGGGTCGAGGGTGTCGGCGGCGACGTGCGGTGTGACCAGGGCCAATGCCTCGCCGTGGCAGGCGTCCAGCTCGGCCGGGCCCGCCCCCCGCAACGGGTTGTCGAGTGCTTCCGGCGGCATCAGTGACAACGCCGAATTGCGGGTCACGAGGCTGCGATGCCCGAACGTACTGGTCACCGTGAGAACCGAGTCGGTGACGGTGGCGTATCGGTCGCTGTCCGGGCCCACCATGATCGAGGCGATGATCTGGCTGCCAACCGTCCGAAACGTGAGCGCGCCGACCAGTTGATAACCGATGGCGGCGAACGCCTCGACGTAGTCCTGTGCTCCGGGACCGACCACTGGAATCGGCAATTCGAAGATGGCGTCGCTGGTGAGATCCGCAGGAATTCGACGGGAGCGGGCCATTGCCCACGCCGTGAAGGCGATCCCCACGGCGAGACCGACGAGAGCGCGTTCGAACAGCCAGCCGGCCGTGGCGAACGCCGATGTGATGAGCGCGTAGTGCAGGATCGTGCTGCGGTGGGCCAGGACCGCTACTGCGACCAGCGCGGGTGGGGTGGCGATCAGGAACGAGCGGAGTTCGCCCGAAGCCCTCCACGTCACGAAGCCGACGATGGCACCCACCAGGACGAAGACCAGGGCGAGACCCAGCATGACGGCGAGGCTTCGTCGTGCCGGAAGCGGGACCCGAGGTTGGGGACGTCTGGTCACGAAGCACATTGGACCACCGGGAGGGCTTTCTGTCACGCGGTCTCTTTACGTTCGGCGAATGTTCTCCACCACCGCTTCTGCCGCCCAGATCGGCGTGGATGCCCGGGCCGTCCACGTCGAGACCCACGTCGCTTCGGGCAAGTCGAGTTTCGGGATCGTCGGCTTGCCCGACGCCGCCGTCCGGGAATCCAGCCACCGGGTGACCTCGGCATTCGCCACTTCGGGATACGCCCTCGATCACCGGCTCGGCCGGCGGGTTCACTGTCCCCGAGGGTTTCTACACCCGGATCGTCGAGGCGATGAAGAGCTTCGGCGGCATCCGCGGCGCAGGCCTCACGGTCGTCCGCACCGACTCGGGCAACGACATCCCGGTCCCCCAGTCGGATGACACGGCCAACGCCGGCGCCCTCATCGCCGAGAACACGGAAGCGACCGAGCAGGACATCGCCTTCACCCAGGCGCTGTTCAAGGCGTACACGTTCACGTCGAAGATCGTCCGCGTTCCCAATCAGCTCCTGCAGGACTCCGGCTTCGACATGGACCGGTTCGTCACTAGGACGCTCGCCCGCCGGATCGCCCGCGCCGAGGCCACGTACTTCGTGACCGGCACCGGCACCAACGAGCCCGAGGGCATCCTTACCAACGTCGCCACCGGCCATACGGCCGCGGCGACGACCGACATCACGTACGGTGAGCTCGTCGAGCTCCAGTACTTGGTCGACCCGAGATACCGGGCCGTCGGCGAGTGGGCTGATCTCGGACGGCGCCGTGAAGGTCCTCGCAGGGAGACTGATGCCGACGGGAAGCCGCTCTACCCCGAGCTCGCCAACGGCGTGCTCCTCGGCCGGCCCGTGACGGTCGACGTCGGCCTGCCCGCCGTCGCCGCCACCAACACGCCCATCGTCTTCGGTGACCTCAGCGGCTTCGCCATCCGCGACGTGGCCAGCCTCGTCGTGACGCGCCTCTCCGAGCGGTACGCCGAGTACAACCAGACGGGCTTCATCCTCTGCTACCGGACCGACTCGTGGAAGATCGCCTCCGACTCGCCCTACAAGGCGCTGGCGATGGCTGCCGTCTGATAAAGAACCCTCCCCTCCCCGACGAGGTCGTAAAGCTGCCGGCTGAGTCGGGGGGCGGGGGTCCCCGGCCGCCTGTGCGGGGTCCGGCCGGGTGAAAGAACAACCCAAGCCCACCGTCGGGACCTGCCGGCCTGCCATGCAAGCGAACCCCTCCTGGCCCGCCGCGGGTCGGCATCTGGCGACCGGGCCGGGCGATCCCCCAGGTCGCGCCCGCCAGGACCGAGAGAGACCCCGAGCATTCGCTCGGGGTCTCTCCGCGATTCGGCGGTCCGTGCCGTCAGCCTGAGGAGGCCTTCTTGGCGGTGGTCCTTCTCGCTGGCGACTTCTTCTCCGCGACCTTCGCCTCCATCCTCGACAGCAGGTCGGTGATGGCCTCGTCCGTCGGTTGGCCTTTGAGGAGGCCCTTTCGGTACCGGTAGGCGAGGTCCTTCTGCGTGTTCGCGGTCTTGCATGCCTGGCACGCGGGGGC
>DATKEC010000037.1:0-3433 GCA_035544575.1 Acidimicrobiia bacterium | reverse complement strand
GTCTGGGCGAGGTTCTTCGGTTCGACCCCGAACGCCCTCGGGTTGAGGTGCGCCCGCTCGACGACGACCTGGGGTTCTGATTCGATCACACGGGTGAGCGCGGAACGGGACACACCGGAACGAAGCACGACCACCTCGTTGGTGACGGCCGCCACGCCCTCCAACACGAGCTTGCCCTCGTCGAAGAGCCGGTCGATCATCTCGCCGCTCGTCGCCAGCTCGTGGATCCCTCGGGCGAGCTCGTCGACGGGGACGGTGTCACCCCGGTAGTCCTCGACTTCGACGCCGAGTTGAGCACCCTTGATCCGCAATGCCGCATCTTTCGTGACGAGGACCGTCTCGGGTTCGGTCTCGGCGAGGTTCAAGCACGTGGCGAGGATCCGGTGGTCCGGTGTCGTCGGGTCGAGCACGATCGGGAGCCGGTCCGACAGGATCCCGTTCAGCTCGATGCGGAGCCTTCCGCCCGAGGGCAGCGGCGCCGGTTCGGACAGCCCGCCCGGTTCGGAGGCGCCCAGCTGTTCGAGGAGACGAATGGCCATCCGGGCGTTGGCTCCGACTTCGTCGACTCTGGTCTTCTTGCGGTCCAATTCTTCGACGACGACCAGCGGCAGGACCACGTCGTGCTCGTCGAATCTGAGGGGCGAGTGAGGATCAGCGAGCAGGACACACGTGTCCAGTACGTAGGTGCGGGCCACCGGTTTCGACTCCCCTTTGTTGTCGGCGGGACCATCGTGGCGACCCGAAGTCCGAAAACAAAGGACCCCCGGTGGCGACGCCCGGTACCGTGGAGCCGTCGACTGAAGGGTGGCTAGGGTTCCGCCGCTCCCGGGGCACCGGGTGCGGGTCCGGTCCGAGCGCCACAGAACGCCCGGTCATGCGGGTCCGCACCTCATCGGACAAAAGCCTCGAGGGGAGAAGTCGGCGCTGATATCACGCGCCGACCCAGGAGTCCCGATGAGCACCGACCCGACCATCCGATCCGCGTCCCTCGCCGTCTTCGTTACCGTTCTCTGGGCGAGCTCGTGGGTGTTGATCCGCATCGGATTGGACACCTCCGAACTGCAGCCGCTCGGTTTCGCCGGCATGAGATATGGGTTGGCGGCGCTGCTCTTGTGGGCCGCGGTGGCCTACCGGCGCGCCAGGCTCCTCCCCACTCCCGCGCCGCGAACTCCGGTCCGCGAGCTCGTGGTGCTCGGAGTGGTGTTCTACGCCGTCACCCAGGGTGCCCAATTCGTGGCGATCGCGAACCAGCCGGCCGCAACCACAAGTCTCATCCTCTCCTTCACGCCGCTCCTCACCGCACTGGTGGCCGTCGTCGCCCTCGGAGAGCGCATCCGCACCATCCAGGCGATCGGGATGATCGCGGTGGCCGCCGGCGCGGTTCTCTACTTCACCGGCTCGCTCGGATACACCGCCGTCGGCCTGGTGGCATCGTTCGTCTGTTTGGCCGCCAACACCACCGCCGCCGTCCTCGGGCGCCGGATCAACCGTCGGGCTTCATCGGACCCGCTGATGGTGACGGTCGTGTCGATGACAGCGGGAGCACTCCTGCTGCTCGTCGTGGCCGCCGCGGTCGAAGGGCTGCGCATCCCCTCGCCGCAGGCGCTCGGCATCATCCTGTGGCTGGCATGGATCAACACGGCCTGGGCGTTCGTGCTGTGGAATCGGTCGTTGGTACATCTGCCCGCCTCCACGTCGGCGGTGATCAACAATCTGATGCTGGTGGAGATCGCAGTTCTGGCGTGGCTGTTCCTCGACGAACGGCCGTCGATCGTCCAGGTCGTCGCCATCGCCGTGGTGACAGTCGGCGTCGTCGCCGGTTCGGGAGCGTTGGGGAAGGGCTCGGCCTTCAGGCGTCCCGCTCGTCGTCGGTGAGGTGCGGACCTCACCACTCCGGCAGGCTCCACGGTCTCGATTGAGTGGCCTACAGGCGACGCACGGTGTCTGATGCGGGCAGCACACCTCGAGTGTCCAAAGTCATCGGAGCGCGCTCGCTGGCGAGCCGAAGCGGCAGCACATCGTGAGGAGTGAGTATCAGAAGAAGATCACAGTTCCCGGAATCGACGACCAGATCCGCTGTGCGCTCGATTGCTTCTCCGTCCACCGTCAATTGCTCGACGAACGGGTCGGAATAGGTGAGGTCAGCTCCGAGGGCTCTGAGTCGGCGAATGATCGGGATTGAAGGCGCTTCCCGCATGTCCCCCACGTTTGCCTTGTATGACACCCCGGCGACGACAATCCGCGCTCCCGACACCGCCTTGCGCTCCTCGTTGAGCGTCTCAGTCACCCTGAGCGAAACGAAGGCCGGCATCGAGTCATTGACCTCGCGAGCGAGCTCGACGAATCGGAATCCGCGTCCGAGTGAGCGAAGTCGGTACGAGAGGTAATGGGGATCGATCGGGATGCAATGTCCTCCAACCCCGGGCCCCGGATAGAAGGCCTGGAATCCGAACGGCTTCGACGCAGCCAGTTCGATGACCTCGAAGATGTCAACCCCAAGATCACCTGCCACGAGCGACAGCTCGTTCACCAATGCGATGTTCACGTGTCGATATGTGTTTTCGAGCAGCTTGGACATCTCTGCGGCGCGCAGCGAGGACGCAAGCACCACCTCGGAGCAGAACTTCCTATAGAGCCCAGCGGCAGCAGCGAGTGACGCATCGTCGACACCTCCCACCACCTTCGGCGTGTTGCGCAGGTTCCACGTGCGATTCCCCGGATCGATCCGTTCGGGCGAATAGGCGACCATCAGATCACCAGGGATGCGCATCCCCGAAGTTCGCCTCAATTCGGGGATCACAACCTCTTCGGTCGTCCCCGGATACGTGGTCGACTCGAGCACGATCAGGGTGCCGGGTCGCACGTGACTGCCGACTTGGCGCGCAGCCTCGATCACCGCGGTCAGGTCAGGGCTTCCGTCGCGCAGCGGCGTCGGCGTACACATGATCACCGCGTCAGCGCGTCTCACATCCGCGGGATCGGACCCAACAGTGAAACCTGCGTCGAGGGCCATTTTGAGGTCTGCGTCGGGAACGTCGTCGACGTGCGAGTGCCCGTCTCTCAGTCCACCGACGATGGCCGGGTTGGTGTCCACACCACATACCCGTATTCCGACCCTGGCGGCCTCGATCGCCAGAGGCAGACCGACGTAGCCCAAGCCCAGGATGGCGAGGCAGTACTGAGGAGAAGGGGCGTGGTGCGACGAAGCCATGGATCGTGGACTCTAGGGACGCGGTTTCGTGGAACCTCTGCCATTGACCATTGCGACATACTCGGCAGCGATGGCTGATGCGGAATACCGGGCCACCGCCTTCGCCCGGGCGTTGACGCCCATCGCCGCGCGCCTCTCCGGGTCGGCCGCAAGCAGCCGGATTGCGCTTGCCAAACCCACCGGGTCGCGGTCAGGAACGAGAAGACCCGTCTCGCCGTGGTC
>DATKEC010000036.1:0-2007 GCA_035544575.1 Acidimicrobiia bacterium | reverse complement strand
GGCGACATTGCGCTCGATTCCCCGGAACACCGACTCGCCGGCCCTGGCAAAGATCTCCGGGATGGGTCCGTGCCGATCTTCGATCATCCGATCGGTGTCGAGCCAGCCGAAGCCGAGGGCTTTCGCCAGCCGCCGGCCCACCGTCGACTTACCGGTCCCCATGAATCCGGTCAGCACGATGTTCCTGTCCTCGAACACAACCACGACGCCGATTGTTACACGTAGGCGCTCCGGGTTTCGCGCCGTCTCTTCCCCCGGCCGAATGGCCGAGGGGGCGGAAGGTGGCTGGACACGAAGCGGACGGCCGGATAGGGGCTGGCCGTCAGTGAGCTGGCACCGCGTAGACGACGACGTTGTCGTCATAGGTGTTGAGCGAGCGGTTGAACGCCCCGCCGCATGTGATGAGGGTGAGGATCGGGTCTCCGGTCTTGGCAAAGACGCGCTCGAGAGGCAAGTCTGCCTTGGAGTACTGGGCGATCTCGGTCACGACGTGGGTACTCGAGGAACCGTCTTCGTATCCGACCGTCACCACCGCCCCCGGCTGCACGTCTGCCAGGCGCCGGAATACGCCGTTGCGCCCGTTGAGCGCGATGTGCGCAGCGAACACGGCCGAACCTGATTCCTGCGGAGTTAGACCGAACCGGTACCAGCCGACTTCTCGGGCACCGGGAATCTCGAGTTCTCCGTTGGACTCCACTCCCACCGCCACGACGGGAGCGTCATCGATCGGTACACCGTCGATCGTCATGGAGATGCGGGCTGGGGCCGGCGGCGGGGTTGCCCTTGGGTCGTAGATGGCGGATCCGAGCGGGACGATCTGGCTGGTGAGAGGGGAAACCGAGCGAGGAGTGGTCGTGCTCGTCGTGCTCGGCGACGTGGTCGACGGTGTGGGCGGAGCGGTCGGCACATCCAGGAGCGCGGGTGCGCACGCACCCAACAGCACGAGAAGCGGAACGAGGTGGCGCATGAGGTGCAGGTGGCGCCTCCGGGGAGACGCCACCTGGGTCCACCGTTCGATCAGGCCTGTTCGCGACGGAGGCGACTCGCTCCGAGCGCGGCGGCGGCAGCGGCGAGGGCCGCAGCACCGAAGGCGATCACTGTCATGTTCGACGACACCGGGCTGTTGCCGGTGTTCACCGCCGTCGGGGCGATTCCGAGCCCGGAGATCGACTCGGTCAGGACCGTCAACGTTCCGCCGTCGAGGGATCCCACCGCGTAGACGATCAGCGAGGTGCCGTCGGCGATGGGCAGGTCGGCAGGACCGATCACCACCGGCTCGCTGGCTCCGGCGGGCACGACGGAAGCGGTGACCGTGCCGACGGCCAGATCGGCTGATGCCTCGTTCGGGTTGGCGAGGTTGGCGAAAGCCACCGCTTCGTTGGCCACCACGTCGACGCCAGGCGCGGCCGCAGTGTGACGCACGGTGAGGCGACCTTCACCAGCCGCGATGGACGAAGTGTCGTTGGCGAAGACGCCGAGTGTGGGCGTCCCATCTGCGGTCAGGTGGGCGATGATCGTGTAGTTGCCGCTGGACGGCAGGGCTACGTCGCCACCGTCGATCGCGACGGTCTCGGTTCCCGCCAGACGGACCTGGAGACCTTCGAGCATGGCACCGGCCAGCGCTGAGAGATCTTGTGTCTCGCCGAAGGCGAAGTTCTCGAAGACGACTTCGCCGCCGGCGAGGACGTCGACGTTCGTGTCGGGGATGCCGTGGATCAGATGGATCCTGGCGCCCTCCTGTGCGGTGGCCGGTACGACCGTGACGAGCAGCATCGAAGCTGCCGTGAGCAGAATCCAGACTTTTCGCATGATTCCCTTCCTGTGGGGTTTGGACGAAGCTCATACGGAGCTCACCACCGGAACGGATGACGAGATTGTCGGATCAGCGGTAGTCGTAGAAGCCCTCGCCGGTCTTCCTGCCCAGCAGACCGGCTTCGACCATGCGGGTGAGCAGCGGGGGCGGGGCGTAGAGCGGTTCTTTGAACTCGTCGAAGAGGACATCGGCGA
>DATKEC010000035.1:0-4234 GCA_035544575.1 Acidimicrobiia bacterium | reverse complement strand
CGGTGGCGGCGCGAGTGGAGACTTCGGCTGCCTTCCGGCCGGTTCCCTCCGCGGCATCGAGCATCACGCCCACCACGGCGCCGGCGAATGCGCCGACCGTCAGTCCCTTCCATACGTTCTTCATGCAGAGTCCTTCCTCGCAGACCGGGCCCCGAGCGCCGCCGGGGTCAGATGGTTCTCCCTCGAACAGAGGACTTCTAACCCCGAAATGCAGCATATCTTCAGAACGCGACCCGTCCCGATCCCTGTGATCCGGGTATGAACCACCGTCCTCTCGGGAAGGAAGCTGTGACATTTGTTTCGCGGCGCCCTTCGATCCGGTGCCATGGAAAGGGACCGACTCGATGACCCAGCACGGTGCGCGGCCGCCATTTCAGATCGTTCGGGGACCAGGCCCTGTCGTGGCGACGGCGATACACGCCGGACACGATGTGCGAGATGAACTCATTGACCGTCTGTCGCTTTCCGCCGACATCCGCCGGCGTGAGGAGGATCCCTACACCGACCGGCTGACTGAGGCTTTCCCCACCCGCGTGACCGTCCACCGATCGCGTTTCGAGGTGGACTTGAACCGTCCCCGTGACGGGGCCGTGTACGTGACACCGGATCACGCCTGGGGTCTCGAGGTCTGGACCGATCCGCTGGATGCGAAGATGGTGGAGCGTTCCCTCCAGGTTCACGACGAGTTCTACGCGTCGATGAGGAGACTGTGTGACGACCTGGCCGAAGCCGGACGCTTCGTCGTCCTCGACCTCCACTCCTACAACCACCGCCGGGAGGGACCCGACGGCCCAACCGCACCCGAGGGCGAGAACCCGGAAGTCAACCTCGGAACCGGCTCCGTCGACAGAGGGAACTGGGCCGCCCTCGTGGACCGCTTTTCTGCCGACCTCATGGCCGCTCTTCCCGCCGACACCACGTACGGTGAGAACGTTCGCTTTCAGGGTGGCTATCTGTCGCAGTGGGTGAATGAGACCTATCCGAACCGCGGGTGCGCCCTCGCCGTCGAGTTCAAGAAGACATTCATGGACGAGTGGACCGACGAACTCGACGCCGAGCGCTTGGGATCGCTCGTCAAAGCGCTGGAAGCCGCTGCCTCGGGGCTCGTCGAGGAGCTCGCTCGATGACCGGCACGTCTTTGACACCCGCCGATTCGAGGATCGATGAGGAGCTGACGGACATAAGCGGGAGCTTCCAATTCCTGCTCGATGTGACTCCGACCAACACCCCGGATGCGCGGGCGAGTTTTCTGGCGGACCCGGCCACCCGCCCGTCCTTCGAGTATCGCCCACTCGGGGATACGGCGGATCGGATCCGGGCTCGTCTCGCCGATGTCGATGTGAATGCTGCGTCGGACGCTGCGCTGGCGCACCTCTTCACGCGCAAGCGGGCCGAGCTGGAGCTGCAGGCTGAAATGCTCGATGCGCGTGGCACCGACGACTTCCTCCCCCTGAGCATCGAGCTCTTCGGGGCCGTTGCACCTCGCTTGGTTGCCGTTGCCGAGCGGATACTCGGCCTCGTCGAACCCGACCCAACGCCTCGCAGCCATTGTCTCGATGCCGTCGGCGTCGCTGCCGAGCTCAGGACGGCGATGGACGACTACGCCCCGCTCGTGGCCGAACTCGGCCTGTCGGTACACATTCGAGACGACGTCGCCGGTGTGATGGTTTCCAATGGCCAAGTGCTGGTCGCCGACACGGTCTCGGTGTCCCCGACGCGCCTTGCCGGTCTCATCGCTCATGAAGTCCACACCCATGTGCTCACGTACATCAACGGCTCGATGCAGCCGCTCACGCTGATGGCGGCAGGCTTCGCCGGGTACGAGGAGAGCCAGGAAGGGCTTGCCCTCACCGCTGAAGTGATGGTCGGCGGACTCACCATCGGCCGCCTCCGCCAACTGGCGGCGAGAGTCGTCGCAGTTGACGCCCTCATCCAGGGCGCTGCGTTCGCCGAGGTGCATCGGGGGTTGGTCGAGACGCACGGTTACTCGGCCTCCGGCGCCTTTGGCATCACGATGCGGGTGTTCCGGTCCGGCGGGTTGACCAAGGACGCCGGCTATCTGCGTGGCCTGAGGCGGATGGTGGAACACTCGGCCTCGGGAGCGCCGCTGGAAGATCTTTGGATGGGAAAGCTGGATCTGGCTGACCTTCCCCTCGTGGAACAACTGAAAGACCAGGGGGTGCTTTCGCCCCCCGCCGTTCTCCCGGGCTTCCTCGCAGATCGCGACGCACGCGATCGGATGGCCGACTTCGCCGAAACGGTGGGGGCCCACGAACTGATAGGAGCAGAGAAATGAAGATTGGATTTGTCGTCAACCGAGTTGAGACCGAACAGCCGGGCTACACCACGGTGCGTCTGGCGCTGGCGGCCACCAAGATGGGTCACGACGTGTGGCTCATCGGGCTGGACGACTTCAGCCACGAGCCGGACGGGACCGTGTCGGCGATGGGCTCGGCTGCGCCCGGCAAGAAGTACAAGTCCCGGGACACCTACCTCGAGAAGCTCCAAGGCGACGATGGTGTCACCGAACGCATCGAGATCGACGGTCTCGACGTGCTCTTCATGCGGAACGATCCCGCCGACGATGCCGCCGAGAGACCGTGGGCCGTGACATCGGGAATCCTCTTCGGACAACTGGCCGTGACACGTGGTGTGCTCGTCGTGAACGACCCGTTCAGCCTGGCCAATGCCGTCAACAAGACCTACTTCCAGAACTTCCCCGAGGAGATCCGTCCCCGGACGATGATTTCTCGCGATGTGGATGCCATCAGGGCGTTCGTGAAGGAACTGAAGGGCGCGGCGGTCCTCAAGCCGCTGCAGGGCTCGGGCGGGGCGGGGGTCTTCCTCGTCTCGGTCGAGGAAGCTCCGAACCTCAACCAGATGATCGAAGCCCTGGCGCGCGACGGATACATCGTTGTCCAGGAATACCTCGACGAAGCCACCAACGGAGACGTTCGCCTCTTCGTCATGAACGGCCAGCCGCTCGAGCGCGACGGCCAGGTGGCGGTGTTCCGCCGCAAGAACACCGGACCGGACATGCGCTCGAACATGCACGCGGGCGGCAAAGCACACAAGGTCCAGTACACCGATGAGATGGAGGCACTCGTCAACCTCGTCCGTCCCAAGCTCATGAACGACGGGATGTTCCTCGCCGGTCTGGACATCGTCGGGTCGAAAGTGATGGAGGTGAACGTCTTCAGCCCGGGCGGTCTCGGCAGTTGCGAGTATCTCTACGAAGTCGACTTCACCAAGCCGGTGATAGAGGCCCTGGAGCGAAAAGTGGGGATGAAGGCGAGTTCGCCGGAGCTCTCGAACGCCCAGCTGGCCGGTCTCTGAACACGAAAGCGAGCGGGGCCAGACCACAGCTCGTAGGCTCCGACCCCACGTCGAACGGACATCGGATGGCCGAAGTGCTGCTCTTTCACCACGCGCAGGGTCAGACCCCGGGCTTCGTCTCGTTCGCAGACGAGCTGCGTCTGGCGGGTCACACCGTTCACGCGCCCGATCTCTATGACGGGCGTGTCTTCGACGACTTCGATGCCGGCCTCGCCTACGCGGGCGAGGTCGGATTCGGCGAGCTGCTCGAGCGAGGTGTGCGTGCTGCGGACGACCTTCCGGAGTCACTGGTGTACGCCGGCTTCTCACTCGGGGTTCTGCCCGCCCAAAAGCTGGCCCAGACCCGTCCGGGTGCCCGGGGTGCGGTGTTGATGTACTCCTGTGTTCCCGTTTCGGAGTTCGGGGATGCCTGGCCGGTTGGGGTGCCGGTGCAGATCCACGGAATGGATGCGGACCCGATCTTCGTCGACGAGGGTGACATCGACGCGGCTCGGGCTCTCGTCGCATCGACTTCTGACGCGGAACTGTTTCTCTACCCGGGAGACCAGCACTACTTCGCGGACTCGAGCCTGGACTCCTATGACCCGGAGGCCGCCGCCCTGCTGATGGCACGCGTGCTCGAACTCCTCGCCGCCGTGCGGTGAGAGCCTCGTCTCGATGAAGGCCGTCGTTTACGATCGCTACGGACCACCCGACGTGTTGAGGGTCGAGGGGGTGCCGGTCCCGTCACCGGGCCAGAGACAGGTGTTGATCAGGGTGGCCTCCACCTCACTCAACCTCTCCGACTGGGAGTGCCTGCGGGGGACGCCGCTCTACGCGCGCATCGGTGGCCTTCGGTCGCCGGCACGCCGAACGCTCGGCTCGGACATCGCCGGTTGGGTCGAAGACGTTGGCGCGG
>DATKEC010000034.1:0-5029 GCA_035544575.1 Acidimicrobiia bacterium | reverse complement strand
CGCCGTCCGGTACCGGGAAGACTCGGTACAGCCCCCACGCGATCACGGCACCGATGAGCGGTGCGTACAGGTAGACGCCGACCTGGCCGAAGTCACCGGACACCACCGCCGGACCCAGCGACCGCGCCGGGTTCACCGATGCGCCCGACACGGGAATCCCGGCCAGGTGCACGCCCGTCAGGGTGAGGGCGATCGCAGCGGGCACGTGGCCGCCGCGGCCGGACGCGGTCCGGGTGACCGCCAGGATCACCCACACGAAGACGGCGGTCAGAAGGACTTCAGATGCGATCCCGGCACTCAGGTCGGAATAGCCGGTCTTCGTGGCGGCTACCGCCGACGTCTCAGCGGTCACGCCCAGGACGACCAGGGATCCGAGGATCCCGCCGATCAACTGGGCCACCCAGTATCCGATGGCGTCGGTGACTTCGATTCGGCGATCGAGCAGCATCGCCAGCGTCACGGCTGGGTTGAAATGCGCGCCGGACACGTGTCCGACCGCCCAGATACCTGCGAGTAGGGCCAAACCGAACGCCAGGGCGATCGCAACGATCTGGGCGGGACCCCCGGCGCCGCCCACCGCCAGGATCCCCATGGATCCCAGTCCGACCAGGATGAGAGTTCCGGCGGCTTCGGCGAGATACTTCTTGAGATCCAACGGCCCTCCCAGGTCGGCACGGTCCGGCGCATGCTATGTCCCGAACGGCTCAGAGGTAGGTATCCGGGTTTGCCTCGAAGGCCCGCTGGCATCCGGCCGCGCAGAAGTAGTAGGTCTGGGAGTCGTGTTCGGTGACGAAACGAGCGGTGGCGATGTCCACGGTCATCTCGCACACCGGATCGATCGCCGTTTCGGGTTGGGACACGTCGATCACCTCCGTGAATCCGCCGGCGGCCCGGAGGGCCACCAATTCGGCCAGTATCGCCACTGCGATCTCGTCGTGCGCCACCGGACCCAGGTCGAGGCCGGCCGGTGAGCGAAGCCGAGCGAGGGCCTCGTCCGAAACTCCGCGTGAATGCAGCCACTCGATGACGCCGGCGGCCCGTTTCGATGAGGCCACCAGCCCGACGTACCGGGCGGGAGTGCTGAGCGCAGCCTCCACGGCGGGCTCGTCGAAGTCGCCCTGGGTCGCAACCACGACCATCGAGGCCTCCGACAGCTCGCCGAAGCCGACGTCTTCGAGGTGGCTGACCCGCCATCCGATGGCTTCCGCCAGCGTGGCCAGCGTCTCGGTCATGGGAGACGAGCCGACGATGCGCAGATCCGGGGCCGCCAGGACTGGTTCCACGTACACCTCCATCGCGCCTTCGCTGGCGCATGCCATCGGGACGGCGATGACATCGGGCCGCCGCTCGTCGGAGCCCAGCGCGAGCAGTCGGGGCTGGCCGTCGCCGAGCGCGGCCAGCGCCTCCCGCACCACCGTGGGTCGAGCGCATGCCCCCCCGATCCAGCCTGTCACCGATCCGTCGGGACGGATGATCGCTTTCGAGCCGCCCTTGCCCGACGACGGACCTCGGCGCCAGGTGACCGTGGCGAGCGCGAACGGCTCCCCCCGGCCCCGAAGCGCGGCTGCCAGAGACAGGACGTCCATCGCGGACTACGGCTTGACGTCGATGCCGTTGATGGCACCCCAGACGCGGTGGGGGAGCACCGGCATGTCGAGGTTGGCGATGTCGAGCCCGCTGTGGCGGAGGGCGTCGAGTACGGCGTTCACGAACGCCGCCGGCGAGCCGACGGTCGCCGACTCTCCGACACCCTTGGCCCCGAGGGGATGGTGCGGTGACGGCGTCACCGTCTGGCCCAGCCGGAACTTGGGAGTCTCGTAGGCGGTCGGCACCAGGTAGTCGAGGAAATTCGCCCCGATGCAGTTGCCGTTGTCGTCGAAGGTGATCCACTGCATGTTCGCCTTGGCGAAGCCCTCGGTGAGCCCACCGGTGATCTGTCCCTCGACGATCATCGGATTGATCCGCACACCGCAGTCGTCGACGGCTGTCATCTCGGCCACCTTCCAGGTGCCGTCGGCAGGGTCCACTTCGACGACGACCACGTAAGTGCCGAAGGGATAGGTCATGTTCGGGGGGTCGTAGTAGTGGACACCTTCGAGACCGGCCTGCATGCCTTCGGGGAAGTTCGTGTAGGCGGCAAAGGCGATGTCCTGGATCGTCACCGACGAATCGGTACCCCGAACCGTGAACTTGCCAGGTTCCCAATCGAGGTCGTCCTCGGCGGCCTCGAGGAGGTGAGCGGCGATCTTGCGCGCCTTCTCGCGAATGGTTCGGGCCACCATTGCCGTGGCGGCGCCTCCCACCGGTGTCGAGCGCGAGGCGTAGGTGCCGAGACCGTATGGCGTGTTGTCCGTGTCGCCCTCCATCACCTTGATGTGGTCGAACGGGATGCCGAGTTCCTCAGCCACGATCTGGGCGAAGGTGGTCTCGTGGCCTTGGCCCTGGCTCTTGACGCCGAGCTTGAGGATCGCCTTGCCGGTGGGATGGACGCGCAACTCGGCGGAGTCGATCATCTTCAGGCCGGCGATGTCCCACTCCCGTGAGTTACCGGCTCCGACGACCTCGGTGAAAGAGGCGAGCCCGATTCCGATGAGTTTGCCGTCCGCGGTCGGCCCGGCCGCCTGCTTCTGGCGCCAGTCGGAATACGACGACAGGGCCATCGCCTCGTCCATGGCGGCGTGATAGTCACCGGAGTCATAGACGAATCCGGTGGCCGAGTGATAGGGGAACTGCTCCTTGTCGATGAAGTTCAAGCGGCGGAAGTCGGCCGGGTCCATCCCCAGCTTCCAGGCGGCGTCCTCTGCGAGACGCTCGACGAGGTAGCTGGCCTCGGTGACCCGGAACGAACACCGATATGCCACCCCTCCCGGGGCCTTGTTGGTGAAGGCCCCCCGCGCCGAGACGTGCGCGGTCGGGATGTCGTAGCTGCCGGTGCAGATGTGGAACAAGCCGGCTCGGAATTTGGTGGGCTGGGCATCGGCGAAAAATGCTCCCTGGTCCGACAGGATCGACGCACGCATCGCGGTGATGCGGCCGTCCTTGGTGAGAGCCATCTCGCCCTTCATGTGGTAGTCGCGGGCGAAACCGGTCGAGATCAGGTTCTCGTAGCGGCTCTCGATCCACTTGACCGGCTTGCCGATCAGGAGCGATGCGGCTGTGGCCACCACATAGCCGGGATAGATAGGCACCTTGTTGCCGAACCCGCCCCCGATGTCAGGCGAGATGATCCGGATCTTCTCCTCCGGCAACCCCGCCACGATCGCGAAGAGCGTGCGATGGGCGTGGGGCGCCTGCGACGTGAGGTAGATCGTGGCCTGGCCGGTGGCGGGGTTGACGTCGGCGAGGGCGCCGCAGGTCTCGAGCGGGGCGGGGTGCGAGCGCGGGTAGTGGGTGTCGAGGCTGACGACGAGGTCGGCTTCGGCGAAGGCGCGGTCGGTCGTCTCCTTGTTCCCGGTCTCCCACTCGTAGACGAGATTGTCGGTCTGGCCCTCCTTCTCGTCCCGGATGAGGACGGCACCGTCCGCCAGTGCTTGCTGGGGGGTGGTGATGGCGGGCAGGTCCTCGTATTCGACATCGACGAGCACGGCCGCGTCGCGGGCGACGTAGGGGTCAGAGGCGATCACGGCGGCCACCTCCTGGCCCTGGTACCGGACCTTGTCGGTCGCCAGCACCGCCTGGGTGTCTCCCGACAGTGTCGGCATCCACGCCAGGTTGTGCGCGGCCAATGCCTCGCCGGTGATGACGGCGACGACGCCTTCGACGGCCATTGCCGCGGAGGTGTCGATGGACACGACTCGGCCGTGTGCGATGGGTGAACGCACGATCGCCATGTGCAGCATGCCGGGCAGTACGAAGTCGTCGAGGTAGGTGCCCGCTCCCTGGATGAAGCGGTCGTCCTCCTTGCGCTTGACCGAGTGGCCGAGACCACCGACTTCGATCGTCGTGCGGTGGGGATGTGCAGTGGTCGTCATACCGATGTCTCCTTCAGCGTCGCACCGGCGGCCTGTATCGCGGTGACGATGTTCTGGTACCCGGTGCAGCGGCAGAGGTTGCCGCTGATACCCCAGCGAATCTCCTCTTCGGTGGCGTCCGGATTCGCTTCGATCAGCGATGCTCCAACCAGCATCATCCCCGGCGTGCAGAAACCGCATTGCAGGCCGTGGTGCTCTTTGAACGCGGCCTGGATCGGATGGAGGCTGCCGTTCTGCTTGAGCCCCTCCACGGTCCGCACGTCATGGCCGTCGGCCTGGGCGGCGAGAACCGTGCACGACTTGACCGGTCTGCCGTCGAGGATGACGGTGCAGGCGCCGCACGAGGTCGTGTCACAGCCGATGTGTGTCCCGGTCATGCCGAGCTTCGACCGGATGAAATCGACGAGCAACGTGCGGGGTTCGGCTTCGGCTGTCTGGCTCGTACCGTTGATGGTGACGGTGATCTGCATCAGCTCTCCTGGATCTGGTTCATGCACACGGACAGACCGCGCTCGACGTAGGACTTGACGACCGCCCGTTTGTAGTCCGCCGGTCCCCGTACGTCTGAAACCGGGTCGGCGGCGGCAGCCGCGGCGGCGGCGGCCCCGGCGAACAACTCGGCGGACGGGTTGTTGCCAATCAGGATGGCTTCGGCTTCGGTCGCCTTGAGGTTCTTCGGCGCGACACTGGTGAGACCGATCCCGGCCGCTGCGATCTTTCCGTCGTCGCCCAGTCGGAGATGGGTGGCGACGCCGACCGTGGCGTAGTCGCCGATCTTGCGCTCCAGCTTGAGATACGACCCGCCCGTGCGGGCGTCCGCCGCGGGGATCCGAACGGCTTTCACGATCTCTCCGGCCCGCAGCGAGTTGGTGAAGAAATCCACGACGAAGTCATCGATCGGGATCGTGCGCTCACCTTCGGGGCCTTGTGCCACCACTTCGGCGCCCAGAGCGAGCATGACCGAGTTCCAGTCTCCCTCGGGATCGCAATGGGCGACCGAACCGCACACGGTTCCGCGATTTCGGACGAGAGGGTCCGCCACCCACGGCGCAGTTGCT
>DATKEC010000033.1:0-41266 GCA_035544575.1 Acidimicrobiia bacterium | reverse complement strand
GACGGCAACGCGGTGCTCGACCTCGCCGAACTCGAGCCGGCCGGGACGACGATGGCAGCCCGACGGCTTCGGGCCCGCATCAAGGGTTTGCCGCCGTGGTACCTCAACGAACTGCCGAAAGGCTTCGTGGCCGAGGAGCGTGTCGTGGGCACGGGCTTTGCCAGCCCGAGTGCGCAGGTGGACATCTCGCCCGATGGCTCGGTCCGGGTGCTGTCGACGCACGAACAGGTGCTCGGAGGACCCGACGACCAGGTCTACCTCGGGTGCCGGCTGCCGGCGAATGGTGCGTACGCCGCGGACATCGCCGCGGCGGCGCGATCCGTCGGGGAGGAGCTGGCGTCGGAGGGAGCGGTGGGGCGGGCTGCGGTCGACTTCGTGGTGACGGTCGACGACGCCGGGCGCTGGCGGCACTATGCCTTGGAGATCAACCTGCGCAAGGGTGGTACCACTCATCCCTACACCGCCTTGCGCAACCTGATCGTCGGATCCTATGACGCCGAGGCCGGCCAGTACCTCGCCGCCGACGGGTCACCACGCGGTTATGTGTCGACCGACAACCTCGTCTCCGAGGAGTGGACGACGCTTCCCGTCGCCGACGTGCTCCGAAGCCTGGATGACGCCGGACTCATCTTCGACCGCGGGCGAGGAGTGGGAGTCGTTCCCTACATGCTCTCCGGCCTTGCGATCGATGGTCGATTCGGGCTGACAGCCATCGGGCGGACATCCGATGAAGCCCAGGAACTCTTCGACGGATGCCGAACCGCCGTCGACCTCCTCGCTCGGCGGACAGCGGCGGGTGGCGCTGTCCGCTGACCGCGGCGAGCAGACTCAGCGCGCCATCAGGCACAGCTGGCGGCAGGTGGCCACCAGGACTCCGTCTTCATCGGTGATCGTGCCGTCCCAGGAAACCAGGCCGTCGCCGACGATGTTCTGGCCGAAGTTGCATGCCAGCCACTCGCCCTGCGGTCGCGAACGGATCTGGACCGTGAGTTCCAGCGTCGGAAACCAGCCGGTGGGCCCGTCGGAGACGAAGAGCGGAGGGGGCCATGTGTCCGTGGCGAGAACAGCCGAGAGCGTGGTCAGCGGCTCGCCGTTCAGGAGTCTGAACCATCCGCGCAGCCGAGCGTGGCCGGTCGGTCCGACGACCGTGAAGGCATCGTCGGGATGCAGCCGGGTCTCGATCTGTCCCGTCATGGGCGGAGGGAGCGGGTCTCCCGGCACCACCAGCGGGCAGTCTGCCGGCGGGGGTAGGTCGGGCTGCCCGAGGTGGATGCCCTCATCTGGGGCCGACCCGCACGTCGCCAGGGCGGCGAGGATGGGCGAACCGGCGTGCGCAATGTCCACCGATGCCACGCCGAACTGGCGCCCGGTTTTGAGCGTGCGGGTGTGAATGTCGACCGCCGAGCCGGTCCGACCCGGGCCGAGGTAATGGGCGGTGACGGTTATCGGATCCTCCCGCCCGGTGATCGTGACGGCCGCCCTCGCGGCCAGTGCCAGCAGGTATCCCCCGTTGGCGATCCCGCCAAAGGCATCCCATCCCGGTTCGAGACGGGCCGAGAACCGGCCCTCTCCGGCGTCGGTGAGCAGGATTGCCTCGGCGAAGCTCACCCGCTTATGGCTTTCCACACGGTCGACGGGGTGAGCGGCATGTCGAGGTGACGGACACCGAACGGAGCGAGGGCATCGATCACCGCATTCGCCACTGCGGGCGTAGATCCGATCGTCCCGGCCTCACCAATACCTTTCACCCCAAGCGGGTTCTGGTCCGTCGTCGTGTGGGTCCGATCGATCTCGATCAGGGGAAGCGCACTGCCGGTCGGGATGAGGTAGGACGTGAGATTCGAAGTCAGCGGAGTACCCGCTTCGTCGTACAGGACCTGCTCGTAGAGGGCCTGGCCGACCCCCTGCGCCACGCCTCCGTGGACCTGGCCGTCGACCACCATCCGGCTGAACACGGTGCCCGGATCGTCACATGCGATGTGGCGGAGCACCGTGACGTCCCCGGTTTCGGTGTCGACCTCGACGACCGAGATGTGGGTTCCGAACGGCACGGTGGGATGTTCCTGAACCCAGGTGTCGTCGGCGTCGAGTCCCGGCTCCATCCCATCTGCCAGGTTGGCCGGATCAGCCGCGAGCCGGGCGATCTCGCCGAGACTCCGACCCGTGTCGGGAACCCCCGTGACTCCGATCCGACCGTCGTCGAACTGCACGACGTCCTCGATGCGGGCTTCGGCGGCGAAGGCCACGATCTCGCGTGCCTTGTCGATCACGGAGTCTCCGGCGCGCTTGATGGCCGAGCCGGCCATCTGCATCGAACGCGACCCCATCGTGCCGCCCCCGCGCACGATGCGGTCGGTGTCGGCCTGCACGAAGCGGATACGTTCCATCGGGATCTTCAGGATCTGGGATGCCAACTGGGTGAACGTCGTCTCGTGGCTGTGGCCATGTGAGGACGCACCCGAGTAGATCGTGGCGGTGTCGTCGTCGTGGATCTCCACCCGACCCCAGTCCTTGCGACCGCCGGGCGCGGTGATCTCGACATAGCTCGCCAGCCCGATGCCGAGCTGATGTCGGTCGCCGGCTTGGCGCCGCCGGTGTTGCTCGGCGCGCAGCTCCTCGTAGCCGGCCGTCTCCAGTGCGAGGTCGAGCGCGTCGGCGTAGCGGCCGGTGTCGTAGCGCTCATTGGCTGCGGTGACATGCGGGAACGCATCGGGCGGGATGAAGTTGCGCCGTCGAACCTCGACCGGATCGAGGCCGAGTTCGGCGGCGAGCATGTCCATGAGGCGCTCCAGGGTCAGGGTCGCCTCGGGTCGGCCCGCGCCTCGGTAGGCGTGGGTGGGTGTGGTGTTCGTCACCACAGAGCGTGAGTGGAACTCGATCTCGGGAATGAGGTAGGGACCGGCGGTCATGCGTCTGGTGAAGAGAGGGATTTCGGCGCCGAAGAGGGGGTAGGCCCCGGCGTCCTGGGTCCCGGTCCATTCCACACGGCGGACCCGGCCGTCGCGGGAGGCACGGAGGGTGACGTCGTGGACCTGGGCCCGCCCATGGCTCATCACGAGCATGTTCTCTCGCCGGGTCTCCTCCCAGCGCACGGGGCGGTTCAGCTCGAGGGCGATGGCGGCGGTCAGCACCTGCTCGGGATAGACGGCGATCTTGGCTCCGAAACCGCCCCCCATGTCCGGGATCTTCAGATGAATCATGCTCCGGTCGATGCCGAGCGTGGTCGAGATCACGTTGCGGTGGCCGTGTGCCTGCTGGGACCCGGCCCACACGTCGAGGCCGCCGTCGTCACGCGGAACCGAGACGGCCGAGTTCGTCTCGAGGGGGATCGCCGCAACCCGCTGATGTCTGATCGATGCGGTGATCACCACCTCGTCCGGCCCCGGCTCGTCTGAGACGGCGGTGAGGTGATGCTCCTTGGCGATGTTCGAACCGTGAATCGGATAGAGGAGCGGGGCGCCGGGTTCGGCGGCCGCCTTCGGATCGATGACGGGTTCCAGTTCGTCGTACTCGGCCCAGACTTCGGCCGCCGCGTCCACCGCCTGGGTCGATGATTCGGCGACGACGACGGCCACGATGTCGCCGACGAACCGCACGCGGTCGGCGGGGATCAGCGGACGCTGCATGACGGCTGGATGGTCGCCGAACTCCGTCGGCATGATCAGGTCGGAGAAGTCCTGGGCGGTGTAGACGGCGACCACGCCCGGCATCGCCCGCGCCGCTTCGATGTCGACCGAGGTGACCACGGCGTGGGGCACCGTGGAACGGACGACGGCCATCCACACCTCGCCGGGGAAATGGATGTCGGAGAGGTAACTCGCCGCCCCGGTGACGAACCGGGGGTCTTCCACACGCTTGACAGATGCACCGAGAATCGAACCAGCCATCCGAGCGAGGCTAAACGCTCCCACCCGCCACGCGTTTCTTAGCGAATGAGCGTTACAAGAACGTGTCGTTTCGCGTGGCGAAAACCGTGGCCACCCGTTCTGCCACGCGAAACGACACGAAAACGTGTCGCTGGTTCGCTAAGAAATCAGTAGGCGGCGAGGGTTTTGAGGGCGTCGGCGATGTCGGCGACGGACGGGCGGTAGGCGTCTTCCAGCGGCGGGCTGAACGGCACCGGGGTGTCCGCTCCGCCGATGCGGATGATGGGGCCGTCCAGGAACTCGAAGGCCTCCTCCGCGATCAGCGCCGCCACCTCAGCGCCCACGCCGGCGTTGCGGTTGGCGGCATGCAGGACGATCACTTTGCCCGTGGCCCGCGCCGCCTCGAGGATCGCCTCGGTGTCGAGCGGTTTGAGCGTGCGGAGGTCGACGATCTTCACGCCGACGTCGGCCACGGCGTCGGCGGCCTGCATCGCCAGGTGGACCATCGATCCGTACGTGATGATCGTCACGTCGTCACCCTCGCGAACCGTTGCCGCCTCACCGAGTGCGACGAGATGCTCGCCCTCCGGGACATGGCCGCGAATCGAGCGGTAGAGCGGCTTGGCCTCGAAGAAGATCACCGGGTTGTCGTCGCGGATCGCGGAGGTGAGCAGCCCCTTGGCGTCTGCCGGAGTCGATGGCGCGACCACTTTGAGCCCTGGCGTGTGGACGAACCACGCTTCGGGATTCTGTGAGTGAAACGGCCCCGACCGGATGCCTCCGTCGCTGGGCGCGCGGATGACCCACGGGATCGCCCCTCCCCATCGATAGTGGGCGGTGGCCGCGAACTGGACGATGGAATCGAACGCACTGGAGATGAAGTCCGCGAACTGCATCTCGACGATCGGGCGCAGACCCATGAGCGCCATGCCGTTCGCCATGCCCGTGAACCCGAGCTCGGCGATCGGCGTGTTGAGCACCCGCTCGTCGCCGAAGCGCTCGGCCAAGCCCCGCGTGACCTTGAACGCCCCGCCGAAGTCCCCACCGACATCTTCGCCGAGCACCAGCACGTCGGGGTCACGCTTCATCTCCTGGGCGATGGCCTCTGCGATTGCCTCGAGATACGTGAGGAACCTCCCGCTACTCGCCTCCACGTCACTGAACCCGAAGTTCTCGCTCACGCGTACACCCCGTCGGAGAGCGTGGCCGGATCGGGCAATGGTGCCGCCTCGGCAATCGCCACCGCCGACTGGATCTTGTCGTGGGCGGTGCGGTCGATGGCACCCAGCTGGTCCTCTGTCAGGATTCCTTCGTCTGCCAGGCGAGACCTCATCGCCCGGACGGGGTCGCGGCGTTCCCACGATTCCAGGAGTTCGCGGGGCACGTATTCGGCGCCATCGTGGATGGCGTGGCCGAGCATCCGCATCGTGTCGGCTTCGACCACTGTCGGCCCTCCACCTTCACGTGCCCGGTCCACGGCCACCGAGACCGCGTCATACACCGCTCCGAAGTCGTTCCCATCGACACGGACCGAGGGGATGTCGTAGGCGGCAACCTTCTCGGCGAAGCGAGCCGAACGCATCTGCTGGTCCAGCGGGGTCGAGTAGGCGTACTTGTTGTCCTCGATGATGAGCACGAACGGAGCCTGATACAGCGAGGCCATGTTGAGGGTCTCATGAGTGGCACCGGAGGTGTACCCGCCATCGCCGACAGTGGTGAGCGCCACCCGCGGCTGGCGGCGCATCTTGAAAGCCATCGCCACCCCCAGGGTCGTCGGAAGCGCCTGGGGGATGTGACTGATGAAGCCGATGATGCCGAGGTCCAGGTCGCCGATGCCGTGGAGGTTGGCGTCGCGTCCTCGCGTGGGCCCGGTGGACCGGCCCAGGAGGTTGCCAAAGATCCGGTCGGGTGTCATGCCCCGGACGAGGTAGGTGCCGAGGTCCCGGTGCATCGGGGCGACGACGTCGTCGGGTCCGAGCGCCATGCCGGCTGCCACCGATATCGCCTCGTGTCCCCGCTGACTGAAGGCGCCTCCCAGCCCGCGCCCCTGCTTCCACATCGCCACCATGGTGTCATCGAACGCTCGGGTCAGGGTCATCCAGGCGTACCCCTCCACCCGCCGTTCGTTCGTCAGCGCTTCCACCCGACCGATCGTATCGCGAGGCTCGGCGAGCCTGCGTACCGCACTCAGGTCAGCAGGAGCTTTTCGAGCCGGCGAGCGGCGATGGTCATGCCGATCGCAGCCATCGCGATCAGGAAGGCGGCGTGGCCGAGCATCGTCACGTCGAGCACGCCGATCGTGAATCCACGGATCAGTTCGACGCCGTGATACAGCGGGGAGATCCGGGTGAACTGTTGCAGCAGCGGCGGGTACACCTCGAGCGGATAGAACGTCGCCGAGAACAGGAACAGGGGCAGCGAGACCAACTGGACCAAGTCGAAGTCCTGCCAGCTGCGCATGAAGGAGGTCGCCGCCATCCCCACCGACCCGAATGCCAGACCGATGAGGAGCGCGGCGGGAATCGCCAGCACCGCCCACCACGACTCAACGAGGCCGAAGCCGAGCATCACGATGATGAATCCCACCGCATACGCCCCGCCTCGCATCAGCGACCATGAGATCTCGCCGACGGCGATGTCGACGGGCCGCAGCGGGGTGGCCAGCATCCCGTCGTAGATCTTTCCGTACTTGAGCTTGAAGAAGATGTTGAACGTCGACTCATAGATCGCCCCGTTCATGGCTGAGGCGCCCAGCAGGGCGGGAGCGACGAAAGCGGTGTAGGTGACGAGGCGGCCGTCGGCCAGCGGCACATCGCCGACCAGGACCCCGACTCCGATCCCGATGGACAGCAGGTAGAAGACGGGCTCGGCGAAGCCAGATACGAAGACCTTCCACAACCGCCGGTACACCATCACGTTCCGCTCGATCACCCGGTGCGCCCGGAACCCCGTGAGCATCGAAACCGGAATCGTGCGTTGCATCAGGGTGGGCGAGCTCACTTGACGAGCCTCTCTTCGAACAGGCGCACTGCCAGGACGAAGCCGAGGACTCCGACGACCAACAGGTATCCGACGTGGAGCATCGGGGAGAAGGCGGTGTCGATCCCCACCGCCAGCCAGCGGCTCAGCTCGACCCCGTGCCAGAGGGGTGTCAGCCATGCCAGCGGCTGCATGAAACCCGGCAACTGCGAGATCGGGAAGAACACCCCGGAAAAGAGGAACAACGGCACCACGATGTAGCGGAACAGGTTGGCCAACGACGTCTCGTTGTTGAACTTGGCCGTGTAGGCGGTGACCAGCCCGATGAACGCCATGCCCGTGAGCAGGGCGGCCCCCGTGGCCGCGACCGCGCCGAGCGGATCGAGGTCGGCGAGCCACACCGCCACGACTGCGAACACCGCCGTCACCTGGACGATGCGGAACGAGACCCATGAGACGTGTCCGAGCACGATGTCGCTGGTGGCGAGGGGCCCGGCGAGCATCGCGTCGTAGGTCTTGTTCCATTTCATGCCCGCCATCACCGGGTACGACGACTCGCCGGCCGCGGTCTGCATGGCGATATTGGCGAGGAGCCCGGGAGCGAGCCAGGTGACGTAGACCAACCCGCCCGGACCGTCGTCGACGAGTGAGCCGAGCCCGATCCCCATCGCCAGCAACAGCATGACGGGGTTGACGAACGAGCTGAACAGCGACGCCCGCCACGTGTGCTTGTAGCGACGCCAGCCGGACTCGGCGACGCGAATCGCGGTCGGAGTCGACATCAGTCGACCAGGGTCCGTCCGGTCAGGGCGAGGAACACATCTTCGAGCGTCGATCGCCGAACGAGGTTGGCGACGGGATGCAGCTCCCGCGCCCACACCTCGGCCAGGCTGGCTTCGGCGTCCTCGGTGGAGACGAGCACCCTGTCGGCCAGCACTTCGAGCTTCTTGCCGATTCCCTGCAGCCGGTCGATCGACTCCTGGCGCCCCTCGCTGCGGAAACGCAACTCGAGAACCTCGCGCGTGGTGTGGTTGGCGATGAGTTGGGCCGGCGAACCTTCGGCGACGATCTTGCCCCGGTCCATGATCACGAGGCGGTCGCACAATTGCTCGGCCTCGTCCATGTAGTGGGTGGTGATGATGAGCGTGACGCCGCGTTCCTTGAGCTGGTAGAGCCGCTCCCACAGCAGGTGGCGGGCCTGGGGGTCGAGTCCGGTGGTCGGCTCGTCCAGCAGCACGAGGTCCGGCTGGGAGATGAGACTGCGGGCGATGGTGAGCCGCCGCTTCATCCCGCCGGACAGGGGCTCGACGCGGGAGTGCCGTCGGTCCTCCAGTTGGGTGAAGGCCAGCAGCTCGTCGATGCGGGGGCGGATCACCGACCGAGGGAGGTCGAAGTAGCGGCCGTAGATGATCAGGTTCTCCTCGACCGTGAGCTCCTGGTCGAGGTTGTCGTCCTGAGGGACCACCCCGAGCCGGCTCCGGATCTCGCGTCCGTCGGCGGCGGGGTCGAGTCCGAACACCGTCAGGTCCCCGGAAGTGATCGGCGAGACCGCGCCGATCATCCGCATGGTTGAAGACTTTCCGGCTCCGTTGGGACCCAGGAAGCCGAACGCCTCACCGGGCCGGACATCGAAGTCGACGGAGTCCACGGCGACGAAATCACCGAAATGCTTCGTGAGGGCGCGGGCGCTCACCACTGGTTGTTGCATTTGCTCCATCGTACCGTCGCGGGGATGCTGCTCGGCGGGGGTTTCTGACGTCGTAGCCTGTTTGTGTGCGTGATCTCGTGGTGCCTTCCGATGGCAGCGTCGCAGCCGATCGGCGCGTGCGGGCGGCCGCCGAGATGGCCGGTGACGCCGGATCGGTTGTCGTCGTCTCGGTCCTGGCGGGTTCGATGGTCGACCGAGCTCTTCCTCCTGCGGAGCGAGGAAGAATGCGACGCCAGGCCGAGAACGAGGCGAAGGCGGCCGTTGCCTCCCAGATCGCCCGTGTCGCGCCGCTCGGGGCCTGTCATGTGATCGCGCTGTTCGGAGATGTGGTCGATGACACGCTGCTGCTGGCGACCAATCTCGGGGCCGATGCCGTCGTCATGGATGGCGACGACCCGTTCCTCACCGGGATGCTGGCGAACTCTTCGTTGCCCGTCGTCGTTCTCCCGCCTTCAGGCTGAAGCGCCCGAATAGTTGCGGATTCCCCGACGCCAGAGGATGCGCGTTCCGACCGCGAACACGGCCGTGATGACCACGGTCCAGACGAGCGACGATCCCTCGAACCGACTCGCGATCACTTCAGCAGGGACGGTCACTGCGAATGCCAGCGGGACGAGAAACGTCAGGCTGAGTCGGAGCCAGCTCGGGTAGAGGGTCACTGGCCAGCGCCCCGCTTCGTAGATGCCGTTGAGAAGCTGCATCACGTGGTCTCCGCGGATGATGCGGAAGGTCAGCGTCGTGGCGGAGAGCCAAACCGAGTACACGATGACGGTGCCGCATGCGATCACGAAGAGGAAGGTGACCGTGCCGAGCAGACCGACCGCCCCTTCCACCGCGAGGCCGGACCACAGCACCACCAAGACACCCATGATGATGTCGATCGCGCTCCACACCGAGAATTGCCGGACACTCACCATCAGCTGAGAGTCGGCCGGGCGGGTCAGGGCGTAGTCGAGAGTCCCCTCAGCGACATCCTCCATGAGCCGGTACATGTTCGGTGCGACGAACGTGCGGATCACGCCGCCGATGAGCAGATGCACGCCCATGACAGCCAGCAGCTGGGCCTGGGACCAGCCACCGAGGCTGTCGGTGTGGGAATAGACCACGGCGATCGCAATCAATCCGACTGCCAGCGCCACGATCGACTGCAGGAGTTGGACGAAGAAGTTCAGCCGGTATTGGAACTCGTTCAGTGCTGCGACCCGGAGATGGATCGCGGCGAGCCGTGCAGGGCCGATCGGCCTCATCCGCCCACCGCCGTGTATTGGCGCAGCGCTCGGGGCCAAACCCGCGAGAACGCCAAGCCGAGACCGGCGATCCACAGAACCTGCATCCCGATCCCTTGGAGAATCTCGACGTTGGACAGTCGCCCGATGGCGACTTCGATCGGGAACTGGAACGTCCACTGGAACGGAAGCCAGTTGCTGGTCGACTGCACCCAGTCCGGCATGAGGGACAGGGGGACCAGTCGCCCGGAGAGGAGCAGTTCGCCCGCGACGACGATGTCGAAGATGGCGGCGCCGCGGGTCGTCCAGAACGTGATCATTCCCATCAGGTACAGAAGGAGGAATCGGACCGCGAACCCGGTCCAGATCGCAACGAGGAAACCGGCGACGTGTGCCGGCTGGGGATCGAGACGGGGTTGGAACGTGAGTGTCAGTACCGTCGCCACCGGCACCCACATGAGGATCCACACGAACTTGGCGCCGGTGTAATACGCGAAGTCGCGATGGAACGGGTGAACCGGAACCGACAGCATTTCGTTCAACCGCCCCTCGCGGATCCGCCACTCCCAGGACTGTGGTGCCTCGGCGAGGTTCATCACCCGGACCAGCGTCCACACGATGTAGTAGGCCGTGAAGTCGTCGACGGTGTAGCCGCCGACGGCCCCGCCCTGTTCCATCGCCACCGTCCGCCACACCACCAGGTAGATGGCCGGCTCGATGAGAAAGCCCAGGATCGCCATGAACGTGGCGCCGCGGTACTGGATGTCGCGTTGGAATCCGATCCGGGCGGCGGCGGGGTAGTAGGTCCGCAGCACCGACACCGTCAACCCTCCTCGGAGCTGAAGATCCGGTCGATCACGTCGTCGATGGGCGGGTCTTCGATGGTCAGGTCCGTCACCGCCGACCCAGAGAGGAGGGTGGCTGCCACCGCGGCGACGTGGGCACGTTCGACTTCGAGTACAACCCGGTCGGGGGTTCGCTCGATCACGACCCCGAGGGTCGAGAAGTCGTCCGGGAGATCTGGGGCGGTGACGCGAACCGTCTTGGTGGCGGCGAACCTGGAGGCGAGTCCGGCGAGGTTGCCGTCATAGAGGATCATCCCGTGATGGATCACGATCACCCGTTGGGCGAGCGCCACCACGTCGGCCATGTAGTGACTGGTCAGGAGCACGGTGGCCCCGGTCTCCCGGTTGTAGTCGAGGAGGAACTGGCGGAGGCGCTTCTGCATGGAGACGTCGAGGCCGATGGTCGGCTCGTCGAGGAACAGCACCTCTGGGCCATGGAGGAGCGCTCCGACGATCTCCATCTTCATCCGTTCGCCCAGGGACAGATTGCGAACCGGCTTGGTCATCAGGTCGTCGACGTCCAACAGTTCGGTGTAGGCGGTCTTGCGCTGCTGGAATTCGGCTTCCGGGATCTGATAGACGGCCCGGTTGAGTTCGAAGGAGTCTGCTGCCGGCAGGTCCCATTGCAGGTTGTTGCGTTGTCCCATCACCAGCGCGATGCGACTCAAGAGATCCTTCGAGCGGAGCCATGGCTGGTGGCCGAGGACCCGGGCGTCGCCACCGTCGGCGTGGAGGAGCCCTGAAAGCATCTTGATCGTCGTGGTCTTTCCCGCTCCGTTCGGTCCGAGGAAGCCGACGATCTCGCCAGGGGAGAGACGGAAGCTGATGTCGTCGACGGCGACGACTTCGCGATGCTCGCGTCGGACGAGGCTGCGGACCGAAGCGCGAACGCCGGCGTCGCGTACGGGGACCTTGAAGACCTTGCGGAGATCGGAGACGACAACAGGATCGGACACCGCGTCGGAGTCTGGCATGGGGGGTGCGCGCTTCTCGGAGGATTTCGTGCGGGCTCAGCGCTGGAGCCATCGCCCCAGCAGTCGGGTGACGACCGGCATCAGCAGCCACGTCAGGATCGCGATCCCGACCACGTTCGACACGAAGAGCGACAGGACCCACGGAGCCTCCGGAGCGACCGCACGCTGCACGAACCCGAGTCCGAGCGTTGTCGGGTAGAGCGCGATCAGGACCGTGACCGCCTGTTTCCAACGCAGCGGGGGGCGCGTGTCGTCGATCTGGAACCACCCCGCGAAGCCGCCGACCACGTTGAGCACGCGTTCGCCTTCGATCAGTGGTTCGATCATGTCGAGGATCTCGCGGCGTTCGGGAGACGCCAACCAGCGGTCGAGGTTCTGTCGCGAGTCGAAGGCGAAGACCACCACGTGATCCGTCTGGACGGTGCCGACCGGCTCGGCCAGTTCAGAACTCAGGAATCCGTCGAAACCCCGCATCACTGCGCTGATCTCGGCGTGCGCCCGCCGGAACTCCTGCCAGGCCTCGGGGCGCACCCGCTGGGACATCACGGCGGTGACTGCCCCCGGGCCGGGTTCGGGTTGGACGAGCCGCTGTTCGCGTACCGGGCCGTCCAGCAGCCGGTTTCCTTCTTCCAGCAGCGCCCTCCGTTCCGGCGACGACATCCACGTTTCGAGTTGTTCGGGGGTGGCGAAGCGATAGACGATCATCCACTCGTCGGGGTGGGCGTCATCGGGGGGCTGAGCTTCGGATCCGAGATGTCCGGGGAAGCTCTCTGCCACGGCGCGGATTCTGGCGTTCCACCGCTCGAACTCTCGCTCGCGCCCGGGCCTCACCCGGCGCGAAACGATGATGGTTGGAGAGCGATGCTTCATCACGTCCGAGTATCGCGCCCCCGCCGACTCCCACGGCGGCGTGGCACTGGCACACTCTGGCTGATGGATCTCGTGTTGGCCTCCGGTTCCCCGCGACGAGCTGCATTGCTCGAATCGCTCGGGCTCGGCTTCAGAATCGTCGTTCCCGATGTCGACGAGAGCCGCCTGCCGGATGAAGAGCCAGATCACTACGTCGAGCGGATAGCCCGCCTCAAGGTGGCTGTCGTCGACGAGCCCGGGGCGGTGGTCATCGCCGCCGACACCGCCGTGGTCCATGAGGGTCGGGTGCTCGGCAAGCCGATCCACCCGGCAGAAGCACGCTCGATGTTGTCCCGCTTGAGCGGGGACCGGCATGCGGTCTTCACCGGGGTGGCGGTGGCATCGGGTGAGACGGTGAGTTCAACGGTGGAGCGCTCGTTGGTGCGGATGACCGAGATGACCGACAACGAGATCGATCGTTATGTCGCGAGCGGCGAACCGATCGACAAGGCCGGGTCATACGCCCTGCAGGGGCTCGGCGCGATGTTCGTGGAGTCGGTCGACGGTTCACCGTCCAATGTGATCGGTCTGCCCCTCCACGTCGCGGCTCGCCTGCTGCGCGCCCACGGGATCGATCCGATGCGCTGATGCTCTTCGCCGAGATCGTCTCCGCCTCCCAGCGCGTGTCTGCCACCCGCTCCCGCAGGGAGAAGGTCGCGCTGCTCGCCGAAGTGTTGACTCGGTCATCGCCCGAGGGGGCCGGGATCGTCGCCGGGCTCTTGGCGGGTGAACCGCGCCAGGGCCGGGTGGGTGTCGGCTGGGCGACCGTGTCCGCCAGCGAAGTCCCGCCCGCGTCCGATCCGACGCTGACGGTTGCCGATGTCGACTCCTTCCTCGAGTCGATCCCTGCTCTGGCGGGTCCCGGCAGCCAGCAGGCGCGCCGCAACGCGGTGAGCGATCTCCTCGGCAGGGCCACCGACGACGAACAGAGGTTCCTGGCTGCCCTCCTCACGGGTGGTCTTCGCCAGGGGGCGTTGGAAGGGGTGCTGGTGGACGCGGTGGCGGTGGCCGCCGGCGTCGATGGCGCCTCGGTGCGGAGGGCGCTGATGCTGGGCGGGCGCCTGGCTGATACGACGGCGATCGCCCTGTCGGGTGGCGCGCTCGCACTCGCCGGGGTCCGCCTGGAGGTGCTGCGGCCGCTGCGTCCGATGCTGGCAGCCACCTCGACCGACGCCGCCGCGGCCGTGGAAGAACTCGGCGATGTCATCGTCGACTGGAAGCTCGACGGTGCTCGTATCCAGGTGCATCGTCTGGGAACCCAGGTGCGGGTGTTCACGAGGAATCTGAACGACGTGACCGAGCGTCTCCCGGACGTCGTCACGCTGGTCGGGTCCCTGCACGTCGACGCCGTGGTGCTGGATGGCGAGTCCCTCGCCCTCGACGACGAAGGGGTCCCGCGGCGTTTTGCCGAAACGATGAGCAGGTTCGGAACGGAGGACGCCGCGTCCGGCACCGCGTTGGAGCCGTTCTTCTTCGACATGCTCCACCTCGACGGCGCCGACCTGATCGACCGCCCGCTCGTGGAACGCCTCGACGCCCTCGGTCGCGTGGTCCCGGAGTCGAACCGCATCCCGAGTGTTCGCACACGTGATCCGGAGACGGCGAGGAAGGCACTCGAAGACGCACTCTCGGCGGGTCACGAGGGGCTCATGGTCAAGGCGGCCGACTCGGTCTATGAAGCGGGCCGGCGCGGCTCGGCGTGGCGCAAGGTCAAGCCGGTCCATACGCTCGATCTCGTGGTCCTCGCCGCCGAATGGGGTCACGGGAGACGCACCGGCTGGCTCTCGAACCTCCACCTGGGGTGCCGTGATCCCGAAACCGACTCTTTCGTGATGCTCGGCAAGACGTTCAAGGGTCTCACCGACCAGCTGCTCGAGTGGCAGACAGGGCGGCTGCTCGAACTCGAAGAGCGCCGGACGGCGAGCACCGTGTGGGTGCGGCCCGAGCTGGTGGTGGAAGTCGCCCTCGACGGGCTGGTGGCTTCCCCCCGCTATCCCGCGGGGATGGCGTTGCGCTTCGCCAGGGTGCGCGGCTATCGCCCGGACAAGAGCCCGGACGAAGCTGACACGCTCGAGGTGGTGCGCGCCCTCTACGAGCGTCGCTCGTGAACGTCGTCCAATAGGATCGATGCCAGTCGACGAGAGGAGTCCACAGTGGATTTCGGAGGTCTGGAAGTCACATGGCTCGGGCATGCAGCCGTCCGTATCAGGACCGACGACGGAACGACGGTGCTCATCGACCCCTGGCTCGCGGGCAACCCGAGCTGTCCTGAGGCCGAGCACACCCAGGAACGGGTCGACGCGATCTTCGTGACCCATGGCCACTTCGACCACCTGGGCGACACCGTCGAGGTCGCCAAACGGGCCGGGGCCCAGGTCCACGCCATCCACGAGATCGCGCTCTGGCTCGAGGGGGCGGGTGTCGAGAACGCCGTCGGCTCGAACAAGGGGGGAACGCTGGAGTCTGTGGCCGGGATCCGGGCCAGTCTCACCACCGCGGTGCATTCGAGCGGGATCTCGGGTGACGTCGGAGTGATCCCCGGTGGGGAAGCAGGTGGGTGGGTACTCGAGTTTCCGGGTGGACCGACCCTCTATCACGCCGGGGACACCATGGTGTTCGGCGACATGGCCCTGGTGCGTGAGATTTGGGAACCCGACGTGGCGTTCCTTCCGATAGGCGGCTGGTACACGATGGGTCCGCGGCAGGCAGCCATGGCCGGTCGAATGCTCGAAACCGAGGCCGTGATCCCGATCCACTACGGCACGTTTCCCATCCTCACCGGAACGCCGTCCGAGCTACGAGAGGCGGCGACCGGAGCGTTCGAGGTCGTCGGACTCGAGATCGGATCACCGGTCAGCTGATCGCCCTCCGGGCCGCGTCACTACCCTCGCTGGCTCCGACGAGAGGTCTCCACATGCCCACCCCGCACATCTCTGCCGAACCTGGCGAATTCGCCGAGGCGGTCCTGCTGCCCGGTGATCCACTGCGCGCCAAGTACATCGCAGAGAAGTTCCTCGACGACCCGGTCCAGGTGAACACCGTTCGGAACATGCTCGGGTACACCGGCGTGTACGAAGGAATGCGGGTGTCTGCGATGGGCACGGGCATGGGCATCCCGTCCGCCTCGATATACGCCACCGAGTTGGTCACGCAGTACGGCGTGAAGAAGCTGGTGAGGGTCGGCTCGTGCGGCGCCATCTCGACAGCTCTCGAGTTGCGGGACGTGGTCGTTGCGATCGGGGCATGCACCGATTCCACCGTCAACCGTGCCCGCTACGGCGGCTTGGACTTTGCGGCCGTCGCCGACTTCGAACTCGCGCGTGCCACGGTGGACGCCGCCCGGGCCAAAGGCATCCATGTCCACACCGGACTCATACACAGTGCCGATCTGTTCTATCACCCCGACCCGGCCCGTCTCGACATGATGGACAGGATGGGCGTCCTCGCGATCGAGATGGAGGCAGCCGGCCTCTACGGGGTCGCCGCCGAGTTCGGCGCTCGCGCGCTCACCATTGCCACGGTGTCAGACCACATCCGCACCGGCGCCCAGACATCCTCGGAAGAGCGCGAGTCGACCTTCGATGACATGGTGGTGCTCGCCCTCGAGGCGCTCGCCCGCGACGCGGCCTGAACCCCATGTCAGTCGAGAGATACGTTGCGATGACGCCCACTTCGGCGGCTCTGCACGAGCGTGCCCGCCGGTCGATGCCGGGCGGAGACACCCGCACTGTGACGTCTTTCCAACCCCACCCGCTCTACATCTCCGAGGCCAAGGGCGCGCATCTGGTCGATGTCGACGGCAACCGCTACCTGGATCTTCTCGGCAACTACACATCGATGGTTCACGGCCACGCCCACCCCGAGATCGTGACGGCGGTCACCCGCCAGGTCGAACGGGGGACCGGTCACGCGGCGGGAACCCCTGCCGCCGTCGAACTCGCCGAAATCCTCGTCGATCGTGTCCGGGGACTCGATGCCGTCAGATTCTGCAATTCCGGCACGGAGGCGACGCTCAACGCGATCCGGGCTGCCCGCGCCTTCACGGGGAGGACCGCCATCCTCAAGTTCGAGGGTGGCTATCACGGGAGCCACGATGCCGTCGAGATCAGCGTCGGACCGCCGCTGGCCGTCGCAGGTCCCGCGTCGGCTCCGATCTCCGTCCCCGAAGAGCCGGGAATCCCGGGCGCTGTGGTCGCCGATGTGGCGGTGGCTCCGTTCAACGATCTGACAGCCACCGCCGCCATCGCCCGGATGGTCAGACCGGCCGCGATCATCGTCGAGCCGATGCTGGGGGCGGGAGGAACCATTCCGCCCAGGGCAGGGTTCCTCGCCGGACTCCGGCAGGTGGCCGACGAGGTCGGTGCCGTCCTCATCTTCGACGAGGTGATCACGTTTCGGCTGGCCCGGGGCGGAGCGGAGGAGTGGAGCGGCGTCCGCGCCGACGTGACCACCCTCGGCAAGGTCATCGGCGGCGGCTTGCCGGTGGGAGCCTTCGGCGGCCGCCGCGACATCATGGAGATGTACGCCCCACCCGATCCCACGCTCGTGCAGTCCGGTACGTTCAACGCCAATCCGCTCACGATGGCCGCAGGCGTCGCCGGCATGAGGCTGCTCGACGCCGCCGCCATCGACCAGCTCGCTCAGTGCGGGCTCCGTTTCGCCGAAGGTCTCGGCAAAGCGGTGGCCGACGCCGGGGTCACGGCGGGGGTGACCGGCATGGGATCGCTCTGGACGCTCCATTTCACGGGAACCGAGGTGATCGACTACCGGACGAAGGCGACGGCGAACCCGGAAAGCCAGCAGAGGTTCCATCTCGCACTACTCGCCGACGGCATCTTCTCGGCACCCCGCGGAATGTTCGCCCTGTCCACCGCGATGACTGCCGGTGATGTGGACGACGCGCTGGTTGCCATCGGACGGGCGCTATCGAGCATGTGAGTGTGCCTCGGGCTAGGCACCGGGATCAGATCGGTGCCGGGGTGCGGTCAGTCTCGGGTACCAGCCCCTTCAACGACCGGAGACTGAGGAACCGTCGGGTAGCGTCAGCGTCGATGGACCGCAAGCACTTCCCGTTGGACTTGGACGGCGTCCTCATCGAGGGACGCACCCCGACTCGCGACGCCGACGTGTTCATCGAACGGCCGTGAGCCTCGACCCCCGCGATCCGAGATTCGACGGGTTTCGCAGGCTGAACGACCCGCGCTTTCGCCGCGACTACGAGCGGTCGGCTGGCGTCTTCATCGCCGAGGGCCCGACAGTCGTCTCCCATGTGATCAGCCACGCCGGCGTGCTGTTGGAATCTCTGCTGGTCGATGCACGGATGCGTGACCGCGTTCCGCCGGACCTCGATGCCACCGTCTATGTCGCAGACCAACCCTTCATCTCGACCGTGGTCGGCTTCGAGTTCCATCGGGGAGTGTTGGCGCTGTGCCGACGTCCGCCGTTCTCGCCGCTCGACCACGTCGCCAGTCTCGCTTCGTTGGCCGTCCTCGAAGGCGTCAACGACCACGAGAACCTCGGTGCCATCGTGCGCGCTGCCTCCGGGCTCGGGGTGGGTGGCATCGTCTTGGATCCGACCACCGCCGACCCGTGGTACCGACGGAGTGTGCGCGTGTCGGTCGGGACCGTCGTCGACGTTCCGATCGCGCGGGCCCAACACTGGCCGGAGTCCCTCGATCGTCTGGCCCAGGCCGGACTCACGCTGGTGGCAGCGACGCCGGACCCGTCTGCGGTCGACGTTCGCGACGTCGGTGTGATCGACCGTCCGGCGGTGATGCTGGGTGCCGAGGGCTCCGGGCTGTCGGCGGCGGGTTTGCAGCGGGCGGCCATCCGTGTCCGAATCCCCATGCAGCGCGGGGTCGATTCGCTCAACGTGGGACAGGCGGCAGCGATTCTCTTCGATCGTCTGATTGCGTGACGTCGACCGTCACGCCCCGGGCGAGGACGTGATCCGCCGTCCCGTGACGGTGAGCACGAGCAGTGCCGAGAGACCTCCCGTGGCCATCGACGCCCCGGCGATCTCTGGCTGAGTCCCACTGGAAGCAACCATCCAGGTGATAGCGCCGACCGCGATGCAACTGAGCGCTGCCGCCAGGGTGGCGGGGCGGTCGGCGGCGTTGCGGCCGAGGCCGTGACCCATGAGCGCGCCGAGGAGGAGACAGAAGATGAAGAAGCTGGCATCGAGGTCCGGCATCGTGATGAGGGTACCGGTGTGGGATGATCGACCGATGCTGCATGCCAAGACCCGGGAGCTCGCCTCCGGTGCGAACTTCGCGGTTCTCACCACGCTCATGGCCGACGGGACTCCGCAGTCCCACGTGATGTGGGTCAGCGCCGACGACTCCCACCTCTACCTCAACACCGAGATTCACCGCCAGAAGTTCAAGAACCTGGAACGTGATCAGCGGGCCACTGTGACGATCGTCGACGCCGAGAACCCGTACTCGTTCGTGGAAGTGCGGGGACACGTCGTCGAGACGATCGGTGGACGGGAGGCACGTGACCACATCGACGAGCTGTCCCAGAAATACTTCGGGCGGCCGTACTCGAGTCGGATCACGTCGGAACGGGTGATCCTCAAGATCGAACCCGACCGGGAAGTCCTCCGATGAAGTCGAAGGCCGAAATCGTGGGGAACTGGTTGCCTCGCTACACGGGAGTGACGCCCGACGAACTGGGCCGGGGTGTGCTGCTCACCAACTTCGGTGGCTATCTCGCGCGGTTCTGTGAGATGACGGGGGCCAGGATCGTCGACGAAGGACGTCCGATGCCCACCGCAACGGCCGACGACATCTCGATGATCAACTTCGGCATGGGAAGTCCGAATGCTGCCACGGTCATGGACCTGTTGACGGCGGCCGCGCCAACTGCGGTGCTGTTCCTGGGCAAGTGCGGAGGCGTCAAGAAGAAGAACAAACTCGGGGATCTGATCCTCCCGATTGCCGCCATACGGGGTGAAGGCACATCGGACGATTACCTGCCGGCCGAGGTGCCGGCGTTGCCGGCGTTCCAGTTGCAGCGGGTGGTGTCGACGATGATCCGCGACCTCGGCCACGACTACTGGACGGGAACGGTGTTCACGACCAACCGCCGTGTCTGGGAACACGACGACGAGTTCAAGAGGTATCTGCGCCGCACCAGAGCGATGGCAGTCGACATGGAGTCGGCGACGATCTTCGCGGCGGGCTTCGCCAACGGGATCCCGACCGGTGCCCTGCTGCTGGTGTCGGATCAGCCGATGATCCCTGAGGGGGTCAAGACCGAGATGTCGGACCGGGGGGTGACGGCACGCTACGTCGACGACCACATCACGATCGGCATCGAAGCCCTCAAACTGCTCCGTCGCCAAGGACGCTCGGTCAAACACCTCCGCTTCGACGACTGAAGTCCACGCGTACCCAGGGTTAGATCGGACGTATACGTCCACTTTGGCCCGCGGAAAGGGAGTGGTCAGCGGTCCTCGACGTCCTCTTCGACGTCTTCGAACTCGGCGTCGAGTTCGAGGTCTGCCCGGTGAGGGGCGGGTTGAAGCGTGACTTGAATCACGCGTCGGAAGGGTCCGATGTCCATTGGAGTCTCCTCTCGGCGGCTGCGAGCGTGGCGATGCTGCGTTCGATGGGCCATTCGGTGGATGGCTGGCCGAGCAGCTTGGTGGCGGCGAGAGTGGCGGCGAAAGCGAGTCCGACGATGTGGGGCTCCTCGGCGGCCAACACTCGATCGTCATGGTGGATGACGATGGCCTTCACGTCGACGTGCTGGGCCCGGAATCCGTTCTCGTGTTCGACGACCTTCCCGGTGAGCGCCACGAGTCCGATCGCCCATCCGCCCTCGGCGGGCGCATCCGGGATCAGGGGCTCGGGCCGCTTGGCGGCATAGACCCCGCATCGCGGTTCGCCGCAGCGATCGTCGGTGTGTGGCACGTCGGGATTGAGCGGCAGCTTGGCGCACGTGGCCTCGAAGGTCGGCGTCGGCCACTTCTCGACCATCCCGACCAGTCCGGAGGCGGTGACACCCCAGAGCCGATAGGCGTACACCGGCCACGGTGACCAGACCTCCCCTTGGTGCTGATGGACCCGAGTGATGTGGTCGGTGAGGGCCAGTTCCATGCCGGAGAGCAATCCGGCCCGTTCCGCCTCGAGGTGCATCAGGGTCTCGAGGATCTCATCGAGACGGTTGGACAACAGGTCGATCTTCGCCGTCCGCCGCCCGAGGGCGCGGTCGAGTTGGGTGATCTCGTCGCTGGCCGTCACGCCGTAGCGGTCTTCGACACGCCTGAGCTCTGCGCGGAGGGTCGCGACGCGGGCCAGCTTGTCGTTTGTCAGGGGTCCGAGCCCGGGGGAGGGGGTCACGCCACGAAACTAGAGGATCGAACGTATGTTCGTCAACAGTTGATTCGCGAGAATTTCGCGAAAAGCTCCGCGACACGCCATTCCGCGGGCTAGATCGGACGTATACGTCCGATCTAACCCTGGGTACGCGTGGACTTCAGAAGCGTTGGAAGGTGATGCGGGTGAGGGTGTCGAGGTTGTGGATGGCGATGCCGCCGTAGGTGATCGAGTAGACGTAGCCGTCGATGACGATCGTCCGCTGCGGCACCATCCGCCACGGATCGACCCGCCCCCAGTCCTCGTCTCCTTCGAGGACGACAGCCGAGTCCAGTTCCGTGCGCAGCACCCCCGCCAACGAGAGGCTGTCGCCGGCGACCCGAACCGCCAGCACTCCGGCGTCGAAGGTGGACCGCTCCTTGCCCGTGTCGTCGATCAACTCCCAGCTCCAACGCTCGTATGGCGCCAGCGCGGTGCCGTCGACGAACGTGAACGCCAGGTGGTTGCCCTCGGCCTGGGACCATCCGCTCTCCATCGTGATCTGGTCGATGCGGAGCGGGTTGGCCGGGTCCGACACGTCGAAGAGCGAGATCTGGGTGCCGAGCACGCGCCCGTCTTCGTCGGCGTCCTGGCCGACACCGAGCAGGCGCCCGTCGCCGACCGGGTGCAGGTATGCCGAGTATCCGGGGATCTTCAGTTCGCCGACCACTGCGGGCGCCGCCGGGTCGGACAGATCCACCACATACAGCGGGTCGGTCTGGCGGAATGTCACGACATATCCCGTGGGACCCATGAATCGCACGGCGAAGATGCGTTCGGTCAGCCCGAGTCCGTCGACCAGCCCGATCTCGGCGAGCGTCTGGCCGCTGGGCCGCAACACGGTCACGCGGCTCTCGGACTCGTCGGAGAACCACCAGTCGCCCGGCGAGGTGGTCGAGGCAACCCGCAGGTCGCCGGCATACTCGTCCATCGCGAACTGGTTGAGCAGGAAGCCCTTCACCTCGCCGGAGGCGACATAGCGCGGGACACCGCTGGCGGTGTCGAACTTGTGGATCTGGGTGGTGAAACCCTCAGCCGCGTCCGCCGACTCGGCGTCGGTCATGATCCCCCAGTTCATCCACCGTTGCGTGGCCAGGTACGTCGAGTCGGCAGTGGCGTACATGGTGGCCCCGGAGGCGACGACACCGGCGTCCCCCCAGGCCCCGATACCGGTGTTCAGGTCGAAGGTGAGTAGCGACAGCGTGTCGATGCCGGCGAACGTGTTCGGAGCCATCACCGTGTTGCAGTCCAAGAGTTGGCCCTCGGACGTCGACCCGTTGGCGTCGGTCAGTACGAAGTAGGGCAGCCAGTTGTCGAGCGTCGAGTTGCGAACGATCTGGCGGTTCGCCTCGGTCGCTTCCCGTTCGGCCCGCAGGCCTCCCCCCGCCGGCATGACGAATTCGAGGCCGACGGGATTGGAGTTGAGAGCGACACGGATGCTGCCGTCGACGTTGCGGGCCGAGACGAACGAGCCGTCCATGTCGAGCGTGCGGACGATGCGAGGGTTGGAAGCATCGGTCACATCGATCTGGGCGATGCGTGTGATGGACGTCGAGTAGCCGGGGGCGATGCGGCTGTCGGAGGCGAGCGGGGTGACATCGCCACCCCAGATCTGGCCGACCGCCAGCACGGTGTTGCCTTCGAGCAGGATTCCCTGAGGCCACCAGTCACGGAACGACAGCGATCCAGCGATCGTGATCCCTGGGTCCCCGACCGTGCCCACTCGCAGGGTGCCGTCGACGATCGTGTAGATGCGGTTCCCGTCGGTCTTGACGATGTCGATCTCGTCGACACCGGTCACCTGGTTGTTGGACTCCGTGAAGCTGCGGTCCGCACCGCCGCCGGAGCCGGCGGAGTCCTCGGCCGCGGCGGTATCGACGGCCGTGCGCTCGCCGAACATCCATATCGGGCCGCCCAGGCCGTAGGGCCCGACGATGTCGACAGCCTCGGAGATGTAGTACTCGAGGAGGTCGTCGCAGTTCGAAAAGGTCTGGAAGGCCGAACCGACGATCACGGGGCTCGTCGGATCCGGTGCGGGCTCTTCCGGGTCCTCGATCACGGCGGGACTGCATGCCGCCAGCATGAGACCGAACAGGCCGACGAGCGCGGTGCGCCGCATGGTGGACTCCCTTGTCATTGGTGACGTTCCGACGTCGGCTGCGACGATTCGGTTCCCGTCAGCAGACGCCGTCCGGTCCGCACATCTCACCGGGCGCCGGGGCCAACTGGTCGAGGGCTGCCAGCATCCGGTCTGCGCTCGTGTAACCGCGGGTGACGAGGCTTCCCCGATCGCCCTCGCGAAAGATCACGGTCGGGAAGCCTCCGATGCCCCACTTGTGAACCTGGGCGAAGTCCTGCCACGTGGTCCGGGTGGCGTCGTCGTGTTCGAAGGTCGTCCAGTAGAGATCGGGGTCCACTTCGAATTCGGCGATGACGGGTTCCAGTTCTGCCCGGCCGGACGGAACGACGCCTTCGGCATAGAAGAGGTGCTGAAGGCGCTTGAACAGGGGCCATGCCTGCGTTTCGTCGAGTCCCCGCATCACGACGACGGCTTTGCACGCGGGCTCGGTGTCATAGACCCAGCCGCGCCGGTCGAGAAGCGAGTGGTCGAACGGTTGACCGGACCGGTCGGCCACCGACTGCCAGTGATGGCCGAGGGTCGCCGCCATCCGGTCGTCCACCTCCACGGCATTGGGACCGGGTCGGAGCCCGCCGAGGATCACCTGAAACCCGAGGTCTGGTCGCCGCTCGATGACCGTGTCGAGTTCCGGTGCGATTCCCCAGCACCACGAGCACATGGGGTCGCCCACGTAGATGATCTCGCGGTCGGGGTTCGTGATCTCCATGGTCGGCTCAACCCGGTCCAGCTCGATCCGATTCCCCATCCGAGTCGGCGGCACCTCGGGCGGTGCAAGACTCGGAGCGATGCTCACGATCGCCGTCGACCCGTCCGATCCCGACCCCGAAGCACTCCAACCTGCGGCAGAGGTTCTCCGCCGAGGTGGGCTGGTCGCCTTTCCGACCGAAACGGTCTACGGGTTGGGGGCGCTGGCTCTGGAGGCGTCCGCGGTTCAGCGCATCTTCGATGCCAAGGGGAGGCCGTCGGACGATCCCGTCATCGTCCATGTCCGGCCCGAATGGGACCTGGGGCTCCTCTTCGCCGAGGTGACGGACACCGTTCGTCACCTGGCCGAATCCCATTGGCCGGGGCCTCTGACGATTGTCGCCACGAAGCACCCGTCGGTCCCCGATGTCGTGACTTCGGGGTTGTCGACCGTCGCCGTTCGAGCACCCAGCCACCCCGTGGCGGCGCTGCTCCTCGACCTCGTCGGCGCCCCTCTCGCCGCGCCCAGCGCCAACCGCTTCTCGTATGTCTCGCCGACCACCGCCGCGCACGTCGCCGCTGACCTGGGTGACGCCATCGACGTCCTCGTCGACGGTGGTCCCACGCCGATCGGAATCGAGTCGACCATCGTCCTCGTCGAGGGCCACCGGCTGTCCTTGCTCCGCCCTGGCTCGATCGACCTCTCTGATGCGGGGGAGGGCGAGGCGCTGGCGGAGTCGCTCTCGCCTGGCCGGTTGGCGATCCACTACTCGCCGAGCACCCCGACGCGGTCTCTCGCCGCCGGTGCGGTGTTGGCTGGGGTGGGGTCGGGCGGAATCTTCATCGGATACGACGATTCCCATGAGCCTCCGCAGGGCTGGGAGGCGTTGAGTCTCGGGGATCGGCGGGACCTGACGGCCGTTGCCCGAGCCCTCTATGGGCTGCTGCGTATCGCTGACAGCCGGGACTCGGCGATGATCGTGGTCGAGTTCACCGGCGAGGACGCATTGGGAAGGGCGATCGACGACCGCATCAGGCGGGCGGCAGGCGGTCAGAGCGTGTACTGAACGCGTGCGATCGATTCGAGGATCGGCCCGATGACCTCGCGGGTGACCGCCAGATGGTCGGGTTGGTCTGCGTAGGTTCGGTAGTCGTCAAAGGTGTCGAAGTCCGCGATGATCGCGAAGTCGTGGCTGCCGGTGACGCCGAGGTCCCGACCCCGCTCGTAACGGCGGATGAACGGCATCAGATCGGGCATCCGCGCCAGGCTGTCCTCGACCGCCCGGATCTGGTCGTCCGTGGTCCCCGGCTTCCACTTCAGCAAAACGACGTGACGGATCACTGCGCGGCCTCCTGGTCGGTCTGGATCCTGGGAAGCTAGTCCGAGCCCGCCCGGGGGAGACCGGTGATGATGCGGGCACCGCGCCGGAACGTCAGGTAGCTCCAGGTCCACGACGCAAAGACGAACAGCCGGTTGCGAACGCCGATCAGGAACCAGATGTGGATTGCCAGCCAGGCCGCCCATGCAGGAAAACCCGAGAAGCGTACGACGGAGAAGTCGGCCACCGCCCGGGCGCGCCCGATGGTGGCCAGGCTGCCCTTGTTGCGGTAACGGAACGGGCGTACGGGTCGGCCCGCCAGCCGGGCCCGGATTGCCTTGGCGGCGTGGCGACCTTGCTGCATGGCGGCAGGGGCCACTCCGGGGACCGCACCTGCGTCGACCAGCGCGGCATCGCCCAGCACGAAGACTTGGGGATGTCCGGGGAGCGTCAGGTCGGGTGCGACCACCGCGCGCCCGGCGCGGTCGACCTGCACCGGCAACATCGCGACGAGGGGTGACGCCTGGACTCCGGCGGCCCACAACACTGTGCCTGCCGGGATCCTCTCACCCGATGACAACGTCACGCCTGTCTCGTCTATCCCCGTGACCATGGTGCCGGTGCGCACGTCGACACCCATTTCTTCGAGCTGGTGCCGGGCGCTGCGCCTGAGCCCTTCGGGGTAGGGAGGGAGCACAGCCTCTCCGGCTTCGACGAGGATCACGCGGGCGTCCGAGGGTTCGATGAGGTCGAACTCGTCCTTCATGGCATCGACTGCGATTTCGATGAGGGCTCCGGCGAGTTCCACGCCGGTGGGTCCGGCGCCCACGATCACGAAGGTGAGAAGCTCGGCGATGTCCTGTGGGCGGCGCTCGGCATGCTCGAAGGCGAGCAAGATCCGGCGGCGGATGTCGAGCGCGTCCTCGACGGTCTTGAGCCCCGGAGCAGAGTCGGCCCAGGCGTCGTTGCCGAAATACGAGTGTGTCGCGCCGGTGGCGACGACGAGTGTGTCATAGGCGATCCGGGTCCCGTCCTCGAGGTCGACGGCGTTCGCCTCCACGTCGACCGATGTGACCGTGCCGAGGACGACGCGTTCGACGTTCGACTGACCGCGCAACACCGACCGGATCGGGAAGGCGATGTCGCTCGGGTTGAGGGCGGCCGCCGCCACCTGGTATAGCAGCGGCTGGAACAGGTGGAAGTTGCGCCGGTCGATCACCGTGATCGCCACGTCGGCACCGGCCAGCGTCCGAATCGCGCTGAGTCCGGCGAACCCGGCGCCGACCACGACCACACGATGCACCCGTTCCATCCGCCGAATGATGCCCTCTGCCGCTCCGGTCGTCATTTCGGTGTCTCGGGACCTTTGGCATTCCGCCAGGGACCTCCGGCCGCTGTGAGCCGATGTCCGTATAGGAGACAGTGAACTCACGAAATGGTTTTGAGCGCTTACAAGGAGGGTTGCTCATGACGCGGTTGAAGAAACTGGGAGTCGTGCTCGCGGTCATCGGTCTTGGATTCATGATCGGCGGCGGCGTGGCATTCACGATGACACAGGACGGATACGGGTCGTTGCAGGCGTTCAGCGAGGCGCAGGGCGTCGAGCTGTCCTACAACGAGGATGGCCAACTGGTCGACCGGGGCACCACCGAGGCTGCCCAGGAGATCATGAACCTGCTCACCGTGGACTGGGGCTATCCGGTCGTCATGAGCGATCTCGATCCGAACGATCCGCTGGTCAACACCGCCAGTGAGTACATGTACCAGATGGCCGCTGTTGCCTACCACACGCTCAACGGCACCCAGACGATCGTGCTGCCGGAGACGGTGGAGTACAACGGTGAGACCTTCGAGGCAGGCACATACGAGTTCGCAGTCGACGGCCGCTACTGGACCGACTTCGACCGCATGCACCCGCTGGAAGGTCCCGCTCGAGGCCAGGCATGGACGGGCACCGCACACGCTCTGATCGCCGAACTCGGCGTCGGAACCGTGACGGCCTCCGCCCTCCAGATGGGCCTCGCACTGGCCGGGCTGTTCGCAGGCATCGGCGCAACGTTCGTCCTCACCGGCCTCGGCATGGTGTGGGTCGCCAACGGCAAGGACGAGCCGGACTACGACGCCTTCCTCCGCACAGAAGCAGAGAAGCAGCAGTCGACCGTCTGAAACGGTCTCCGGCAAGTACAGAGCCCCGGTCTCAGGACCGGGGCTCTGTCGCGTCTCACAAGGCGGGCATCGCCCGTTCGGCGATCGGGCGCAGCGCCAGGCCACTGTCGAGCGTGCCGAACATGGTTCCGTGGTCTCCCGCCAGGCGCGAGACGCCGAAGGCGTCGGCGACCTCCTGGTCCGCATGGCGCAGCATCAGCAGATACGCCCACCCGAGCGCCAACCGCTCGGTGAGGCGGCGGGCCAATGCCTCGTCGCCGAGCGACGACGAGGCTGCTTCACGGACCGCGTCTCCTGCCGCGGCGAGATCTGCGGGACCCTCGCTCCAGGACTCGACGAAGACCTCCAGGGATTCGGGATGGCGTGCGATGGCCCGGGTCACGTCGAGTGCGATCACGTTGCCCGAGCCCTCCCAGATGGCGTTGAGCGGCGACTCCCGGAACAGCCTGGGCAGGATCGACTCCTCGACGTACCCGTTGCCGCCGATGCATTCCATGGCTTCGCGCACGACCGCGGTGCAGCGCTTGGTCACCCAGTACTTGGCCACGGGAGTGGCGATCCGCCGGAAGGCGTCCTCGGCGGGGTCGGTCTCTGCCCGGTCGAATGCACCAGACAGGCGCATCATCATCAGCGTGGCGGCTTCGACTTCGAGTTCGAGGTCGGCGATCACATTGGCCATCAACGGCTTGTCGATGAGCTTGGCGCCGAACGCACTCCGGTGAGCAGTGTGCCAGGCGGCCTGGGAGACGGCTTGGCGCATGATCCCAACTGAGCCCACGACACAGTCGAGACGTGTGTGGTTGACCATCTCGATGATCGTCTGGACGCCTCTGCCCTCCTCGCCGACGGGCCAGGCGTGGGTACCGGCGAACTCGAGTTCGGACGACGCGTTCGACCGGTTTCCCAGCTTGTCCTTGAGCCGAATGATCCTGATGTCGTTGCGGGTTCCGTCCGGGAGGAAACGCGGCACGAGGAAGCAACTGAGCCCGCCCGGCGCCTGGGCGAGGACGAGGAAGGCGTCGCACATCGGCGCCGAGGTGAACCACTTGTGGCCGGTCAGCCGGTATGAGCCCTCGGTGGTCGGCGCGGCTGTGGTGGTGTTGGCGCGCACGTCGGACCCGCCTTGTTTTTCGGTCATTCCCATCCCCAACAGCACGCCCGACTTCTGGGCGGGGTGGCTGAATGTTCGGTCGTAGGAGCGTGTCAGGATCTTCGGCTGCCACTCGGCGCGGAGTTGCGGGCTGGCGGCCAGCGCGGGGAGGACCGACGTGGTCATCGAGATCGGACAGCCGTGGCCCTGTTCGATCTGGGACATGAGACTGAACTTGGCGTCTCGCACCACCCGGGCACCTTCGCCGGGTGGCTTCTCGAAGGGAAGCGAGGCCAGCCCGGCGCCGACGGAGAGCTCCATCAGTTCGTGCCATGCCGGGTGGAAGTCGACTGTGTCGAGTCGATTGCCGGAGCGGTCGTGAGTGTGCAGAACCGGGTCATTGCGATTGGCGGCGTCGGCCAGGGCATAAACGTCGGCGGTACCCACCGTGCGCCCCCATCCCCTGATCTCGTCGAGGCCCCAGCCACCGCTTTCGCGGCGCACCGCCTCCGCCAGGAGCGGATCGGACCCGAAGACGTCGTAGTTCTCGAGCGGTGGAACCTGATTCACGACGTCATGTGTTCTCACAACCCCGAAACTAGGCGAACCCCTGATTCGAGGCGACGTCAGGCCGCACTCGCATCCGGGGTTCGATGCCCGCCGGTCCTGTGTGGATCAGCCGTTGACGGGTGCGCCGCCGATCTCGAGGATGCGGCCGCCGAGCGGCGCAGCCAGTTCGACGGTGACCGAACGCGCCTCGGCGATCGCGATGCAGACCTGGTCGAGGGCACGGGCCTTGACGGTGATGTCCACCGTCACCTTGGTCTCGGTCTCGGCGACGTCGATGCGGTCGATGCCGTAACAGGTGTCGACCCCCATCCAGAAGCCGACTGTGATCGCCCTGTCGTCGACCGAGACGAGTTCGCCGCCACCGGGAACGTACGCGTCACCGACGAGACCGTCTTCGACTTCGATCGGACGGTAGGTGATGTCGGGTTCGGAACTGTCGTCACCGGGAGCCGGCATCGGTTCGTCCGGAGCCTCAGTCACCGGAGTCTCAGTCACCGGAGTCTCGGCCATGGGAGGCGGGGTCGTATCGGGGGTGTCGTTCGCTGAGGCGGCCGAGCATGCCGCGAGGGCGATCGCCAGCACTGTCAGAAGTCCTGTGAGTCGAGTGGGTTTCTTCATGCCGGTCCGACGCCGCGTCGGCGCAGCCGGTTCCCGGATCAGGCCGGTTCGTTGCCCGGCTTCCACTTGATGCCGCAGCCGATTGCGGGCTGCTGGTCCTCGGGCACCGCCAGCCCGGCGAGCACCGCATCGATGGCCGCCCGCAGGTCCCGACCGGTGACAGGCTCGTCGTTGCGGGGCCTGGCGTCGTCGAACTGGCCGCGGTACACGAGCCTGTGGTCGCGGTCGAAGACGTAGATGTCGGGGGTGCACACCGCCTGGAACGCCCGGGCCACCGACTGGTCGGCGTCGAAGACCAAGGGGAAGGTGTAGCCCAACTCGTCGGCGACCCGCGCCAGCTCTTCGGGAGAATCCTCCGGGTAGGCGTCGGCGTCGTTGGAGGCGATCCCCACGATGGCCACATCGGTGGCGGCGTAGTCGTTGCCCAACGCCACCAGGCCGGGCTGGATCCGCTTCACGTAGGGACAGTGGTTGCACAGGAACAACACGGCGAGCGGGCGTCCATCGAAGTCGGACGTACTGACGGTGTCGCCGGTGCGGACCTCGGGGAGCGCAAATTCCGGTGCCGGTGCTCCGAGTGTTCGCATCTTCGATTCGACTGCCATGAGACAGACCCTATCTGTCGTATGCGCTATGCCCACTCCGGCACGGCGTCTCGCTGCTGTCATCGAGCCTGTCGTGGGATGGGTTGGAAAGGCGGTGGGAAACTCGGTGTCGCCGGTCGAGGTCAGGATAGGCGGGGGGTTCCAGCCGCTTCCCCACCGGAGGCCGTTGCGGTGTCGCCTGACACCACCGGCGGAGCGGTTGAGGGCCGGCAGCGTTCAGCAACGAAGCTCTTCCTCCTGGCCTTCGGGTGGAGTTGGACGCGTGGTGGTCCTTGGGGGCGTTCACCGGTGTTCCCGTCAACCGATCTCCCGTGCATCTGCCTGTTTCTCGTCGGCGGGCTCGGACTGAGGGCCCCTCGACAGGTCACCTATGGTGGAGCTGGCGGCGAACCGATTGGAGACGGATGACGGCTGGTGTGATCACAGACCGTCGCTTCGTTACTGGCGTCGGGTATTTCATCTACATAGCGGTGCTCTCCGCCGGCTACTACTACAACCTGACCTTCGTCCAACTCGGCATGATCGACCTGGGCACCCGCCTGGTGGGTATGAGTCGCAGCGACGTGTCGATGGTCATGGCTGGGATGGCGGTGTCCGCGCTGGTGGTGGCGGTGGTCACCGGTGTGGTGATGGACCGCAGGGGCTGGAGCAGTGAGCTCCGCACCAAGTTCCGGCTCCTGTTTGCGGTCATCGCGTTGCAGACAGCCCTCACTGTGCTCGCTCCGTTGGTTGCGACACCGGCGCAGTTCGTGGTCTGGGTGATGGTGTGTTCGATCACGATCGGGGCGGGGATCCCGGTGACGTTCAGCCTGATGATCGACTTCATCCCCATCCGACATCGCGGCCACGTCGCTGCGGCGGTGGCCGGCCTCGCCTTCTTCGCCGCCGCTCTATACCCCCTCGAGTGGAGGATCGAGGAGTTCGCTGTGGTGATGGTCTGGGCGATGGTCCCAGCGGTTGCGGTCCTCGGTCTCGTCTCGTTCCGACGGTTTGCGTTCGTCGACCAGCTGGCGCGCCAGTATCAGCGTTTCGGGGTGGGCAGGTTCTGTCGTCCCGTTCCGATCCGGACCGCCAGCTTCACGTTCTGGGCTCTGGTGGCGGTCATGTTCGCGGTGTTCTTCATTGACAGCTTGGGGTTCCTTCGGATCGTCGACACCGCGGCATACATCTCCACTTCGTGGCAGTCGCCCGACGTGGGTACCCGTTTGTTCATCGGCGTCTCGCATCTTGTGGGGGCCGTGATGGCGGGAGTTCTCTACATGAGCCTGGGGCGGCGGTGGCTGATGTTCGCCGTGCTGGGCCTGTTCGCCTTCACCCATCTCCTCTATACATCGCACCTCGTGACCGCCCCGGGTGGAATCGACCCGCCTCTGGTGCTGCCCCTGTTCTACGTGCTGGCGGTGAGCTTCTACACCACGCTCAACTTTGCGCTATGGCCCGACCTGTCCACTCCGGCCAACATCGGCACCCATACCGCGCTTGGTGTCGGAATCGCCGGATGGCTGGCTTCTTTCCTCAGTACCGCCCTGGCCCTGTACTCACACGGCGCCGGATGGTCGCTGCTCACCCACCTGCGCTACGTAAACGCACTGGCCTTGCTCCTGGCGGTGTCGCTGCCGGTCGCTCTGTACCTCCGGCGGTGGAAGACGCTGGTGGTGGTGGGGGATCCACGGTGAACCTCGCCACCATCCCGCTGCTCATCGTCGCCCTCCTCCTGCTGTCGAGCACTCATCCCGAGGTCGACAGCGTCGAGCTGGTGCTCACCGGACCACACCAGGTCGACGACCAGACGGGGGCGCTGATCATCGGAAGCGCCGAAGTAACCGTCCCCGCCGACGGCCGTTTGTCAGGTCCGATCTACGTGATCGGGGGCGAGTTGGTGGTGGAAGGTGCGATCGACCTTGACGTCACCCAGCTCGCCGGAACAGTGACCATTGCTCCCGGGGCGGTCATCGCCGGGGAGCTGCATCACATCGGAGGCACCCAGGTTGTCTCCGACACCGCCACGATCGGACGACAGACCACCTTGGTGTGGGTCCCCGCCGATGAGGGGCCGATCGCCGGATACCTGCCCATGGTGGCATTGGTACTGCTCTTGGCGCTGGTTGGCTCCCGACTCACCCGGAAGAGGTCGGCTGCTTTGGGCAATGTCGCCGACGCCATCGCCCACCATCCGGTGGTCACTGTCACCGTTGGCGCGTTGCTGACTCTGACCTTCATCGCAGTCTTCGTGTTCATGGCCTTCACCCTGATCCTCATCCCGGTTGCCGTCATCGGTGGGATCATCGGATTGGTCACCGTCGCCTACGGTGTCATCGGCTGGGGCCATCTTCTCGGCCGCCGGCTCAGCCACCTCAGCCAAAGCCGGGCCACCGCACTGGGTGTGACGGCCTTCTTCGTCCTCGTCGAGTTGGTGAGCTGGATCCCGCTAGTGGGTGACCTCGCCGTGATCGGAGCCCTCGGCGCCGGACTCGGTGCAGTGGTGCTCACCTACTACGGGGCAACCAGATTCAAGCCGGAAGCCCTCCCCGACTGACGTCGACGAAGGATTGCGGCAAATGCGATGACCGTTCCATCAGGCCGCCCCTCTCCCGTCCCCTCGAGGCCGTTTTCCGCCATCGCGGTCTGGCGTGGCTCTCTAACCCGGCCCTGATTCCCACCCTCCCCATCCTGGTCAACGCCTTGCGCCTGGGCTTCGCGTTGCTCCCTCGGCACCGAAACCTCGCGCAATCACACATGCCGCCGGCCTTCAAGGATGCGGACCCCACAAGTTGCGGATTGTTGAGCCAGTCGCCGTCGAGCGACCGAGGTGTCTCGTCTTGAAGTTGTGTGACGTTCGTCCCTGTCCACAGGACGGCTTTCGACGCATGGTGGCGACGTCGCCTCTAAAGGGGAAAGCAATGTCGATCGCGGATCCGCCTTCGATGGATACGACGGGCTGGTCGAGGTTTCTGACTTTTGGTGCGGTAGTGGTGGTGGCGCTGCTCTTGCTGGACCGCTTCGAGGGAGTCGCCTACGCCATCGTGGTCTCGGCTGGAATGCTCCTGGCGGCGGTTCTCCTGCGGGCATTCCGACGGATGCCGGCCTTGTTCTGGTGGCGTCCCGACATCCGCGACCTGATAGCGGTTGTCGCCTTGTATGTGGCGGTGGTGGCCGCAATCCGGCTGGCATTCGTGTGGTTCACCACCGAATCCATGGTCGGGTTGTTCATCAGCTATGCGGTTGTCGCGCTACTGCTGTTGGGGGTGGCGGGTCCGGTCGTCTACAGCGTCCGCTTCCGTCACCGGCCGCTTCGATCCCTCGGTGTCGGCCTCCACGAATGGCGGCCCACCCTTGCGTTGGGCCTGGTATTCGCCGCGGTGCAGTTCGCCCTGACCCTGTGGGGTTACGACCTCCCCCAGCCGGTGGATTGGCTGCCGCTGCTGCTGATGTCCCTCACCGTCGGCGTGTTCGAGTCGATCTTCTTCCGGGGGTTCATCCAGAACCGTCTGGAGGCCTCGTTCGGTCCCGTCTTCGGGATCGGGTTGGCAGCGGCAATGTACGGGCTCTACCACGCCGGCTATGGGATGGGGCTGGAGGAGATTGTCTTCCTGACCGGTCTGGGCGTGGTGTATGCGGTGGCGTTCCGAGCGACCAGGAACATCCTGACCTTGTGGCCGCTGCTCACCCCGCTCGGCAGCCTGTTCACCAATCTGGAGGCAGGTGACATCGTCCTGCCGTGGGCCTCGATGGCCGGGTTCGGCCAGGTGCTGATAGCAATGGTCGTCGTGTTGTGGCTGGCTCACCGCTACACGAAGCGACATTCGCAGCAAGCGGAGGGCGAGTGGGTGGGCGATGGATCAACCGCTCCGGAGGGGAGTCAGCGAATCGCGGTGGGATTGAGCGAGCGATAGCGATCAAAGCCATGAGTCTCGACATGTCTGCAATCCGAATCGATAACCCCGGTATCAGATCCTCGATTCGCTTGCGGTGCGGCTCCACCATCTCTCCTACATCCGGCCAAGTTTCCCGACGACGTGGCTCCTCAGGTGATCATCGAGGTGCGGGCGATCCGTGGCGGCCCCACCCTCGATGCCGCCAGGGCCAACCGGACCGGACGGGGTTGGTCAACCGTCACGGCCGGGAGTCCGGTCCGCCATCGGGTGTCTTACCGACGACCCCGAGGACTGCTGAACGTGCGTCGGGTGCCGGTACGGGTCGGTGAACAAGCCGGTGTTTGCCAGCCTCATCCGCTGCACCGAGGACTCGAACCCCGACGGTCGCCGAGATCCGACGATAAGGACCAAAACGCAAAGCAAGGAAGTGGCATGAGGCTCAGGCCGCCCCGTCTACAGGAGTCACGGACTTGACCCCCGACTTGCGACCTACCGACGAGTCGGGCGTAGACATGCTGTCCGGCACCGGAGACGATGCACAGCGACGAGATCCTTCGCCTGACCAAGATCACCTGGGACGTTCGGTCGTCTTGCATCTCCTGCCTGGGGTGGTCATAACCGTCTTCTACGTGCTGTTCACCCCGCTGGCGACCACGTGGGGCTTTCCTCCCGTGTTCTCTCTCCTGGTGGCCGTTCCTCTGGTGCTGGTGCCTCTGGAGCTCGGCTATCTGCTGTATCGGGCAAGGCGATCCACCGGAACGTTCTCGTTAGCCGGCGTGGTCGGATACAGAGAGAAGCTCCCATGGCCCAAGTTCACCCTGCTCACCTTCGGGCTGTTCGTGTGGAGCACCGGCGTCCTCGTCGTCTTCCCAAGGTTCGAGTCTCACATCGTCGCGCTGTTCGGTTGGCTGCCCGACGGGTTTACCGACCCCGTCCCGATCGAAGAGATAGCCGGCTCATCGACCGGCGTCCTGGTGGTGCTGTTCGTCTTCGGGTTCGCCTTCAACGGACTGGTCGGGCCGATCGTCGAAGAGCTCTACTTCCGAGGCCATCTACTGCCGAGGATCGATCGGCTCGGTCCGTGGGCACCGGTGCTGAACGTGGTTCTCTTCTCGCTCTACCACCTGTGGTCACCCTGGCAGAACCCGGCTCGAATTCTCGCCCTTCTCCCGTTGGTATATGTGACATGGCGGATGCGCAACATCTACCTGGCGATGACGGTCCATGTGGCGGTCAACATGAGTGGGATGATCGGCTGGATGCTTGCCGTGACTCTCTCATGAGCCGGATTCCGACGGTGAGCTGCCGGCGCGGTTGCACAACGATCCGGTTCGCCTCGGGTCCCACCGCGAGATGGCGGCACGTCTGCGACAACCTCCCCGCTGTTCTGGTTGGTTCGACCAGAATCACCCGCTGAGTCGCCCGGACTTCGGTGTCGGTGAGTGCCGCCGCCCAACACCGCGAAGGTGCAGGTCGCCGTTGCGAACGCCTCCGCGAACACCATGTCCTGGTGAGGTCAGGAAGCCAAGTTGTCTGCGATTTCGCCACGTCGAGACCAGCCCTTCAGGAACGCGCCCAGCCGCCGATGATTTCGTCGACCCTGCTGTGACCATCCCCCAGCAGCCGGCCGGGTGGTAGGGCCAAACGCCCTTACCGGACGGTTCGGCGGACTGTGCGGAGGTTTTCAGTCCGCCACACCGTCGGAGGTGGTGGTCGACGTCCCCCGGCACCGGCCTCTCGCCGTGACCGAACGTACCCCGGGTGCTTGGTGTCGTCCATCACCCAGTCGCCCTGGCCAGCTGCCGTGTTCGAGCCGGCCGGCCACATGCACAGATGGCTGACCAAGTGTCCGCCCTCCTCTGGGACCTCGATCGCATCATCGCGGTGATGAGAGCCTGGAGCGGTCCGATCGTCGCCGGCACGGGCTACCCCGCCAGCAGCCCGCTGTCGCGACAGGGCTGACCCGTTATTTGGCTGAAACTCGCGCTGGCCGTCTATAGCGTCATCGCGGTGAACGTCGACCTCTCCGCTTTGCCCGGCCTGCGCGCCAGGCCGTACCGCGGTCCAGCCGATCATGCGGCGATGGCCGAGTTGATCACGCGCTGGTTCGGTGCGGTCGACAGCGATGGGTTCGTCACCGCCGAGGATCTGGATCACAACTACGGCCATCTCGAGAACTGTGACCCCGAGGTGGACATGGTGATGGTCGAGACCGACGCCGGCCGCCTCGTCGGCTACACGCGGACCGACTGGAACCAGGTCGTCGATGGCGCGAGGGAGTACTCGGTGTTCGCCAAGTTCGACCCGGACATGCGGGGCACCAAGCTGCCTGTCGCCCTTCTCGAGGCCGGGCGCGGGCGCGCTCGTGAGATCGCAGCCGGGCACGAGTTGCACTGTGCGAGGCTGTTCGCCGGATGGGCGTCGGATCGGGAACCTGAACTCCTTGCCGCGTACGCAATGCTCGGTTTCACACCGGTGACCTACGGGGCGACGATGGTGCGACAGGACCTCGAAAACATCCCAGCCGCCCCGCTTCCTGACGGTCTCGAGATCCGACCGGTGGAGGAGTCACATCTCCGGGCGATCTGGGAGGCCGACATCGAAGCGTTCCGGGACCATTGGGGCTTCTCGGAACAGTCCGAGGAGGCATGGGATCGCTTCCTCACCCGTCCCCATCGTGACGAGTCGTTGTGGAAGGTCGCCTGGCTGGGAGACGACGTTATCGGCCAGGTGCGGAGCTTCATCAACCACGACGAGAATCAGGAGTTCGGGAGGTTGCGCGGCTGGACCGAGGACATCTCCACCCGGCGGGACTGGCGCAAGCGGGGTGTGGCGCGGGCGCTCATCTGCGAAAGCCTTCGTGAGCTCGGAGCCCGCGGCATGGCCGAAGCCGCGTTGGGCGTGCACACCGAGAATCCGACCGGGGCGTTCCAACTGTACGAATCGCTGGGCTATGTCGTGACGGAGATGTTCACCACGTTCCATCAACCGTTGGACTGATCGAACGTCAGTCGGCGTCGACGACCCGTTCGGTCACGAAGCCGGCCGCCGAAATCACGAGACTCCCGAGGAGAGCCGCCAGGAAGCCATCGACAGTGAGCCCGTCGGTGAGCCAGGCCGTCAGCAACAGGAGCGCGGCGTTGATGACGAAGGCGAACAGACCGAGCGTGATCAGCAGCATCGGCAACGTCAGCAACTTCACGATCGGCTTGATGAACATGTTGACCAGCCCGAAAATCAGGGCCACCCAGAGGATGGTGCCGATGTTGTCTGAGAGTTCGATCCCGGGGACGATCCAGGCCGCGAGCCACAGGGCGGCGGCGGTGGCGGCGAACTTGATGATCAGTTTCACGCCCTGATCGTAAGCCTCTCGGTCGCTCTCGCGGCGGATCAGGTGAGAGAGATCTCACCGTTGTCACATACGTGTCACAGCGGGCATCCGCCAAGATGATCCGGATGAACCCCGATTCTGCGCGCCTTTCGGACCCGGACTTGCCGGCGGTCGAGGTCCTGCTGGGCCCGGATGCGGTGGGCCCGTTGGGGACACTGCTCGAGGCCGCGGGCTTCGAGATCGGCAGGTTCCGTCCGCGTCAGGTGACCTGGTGGCCCCGACGTTCGATCACCGTCCGTTACGACGTCTCGTCTGCCGACGGTGATCGGCTACCTCAGGTCGTGGCTTGCTCGGGATCGATTCCGCCCGGTGCCACGATCCTCGAAGCCGACGGCACACAGATCGGATTGTGGGTCCTCCCCGCCGATCCCGATCTCCCCGGACTCTCGTCGATTCTCGATCCTCGAACGCTGCGGCCGATGCTCGAGTCGATCGGCGTTCCGGTCGCGAGGATCTCCGCACGCCTCAGGGCCTACCGGCCGCGACGGCGCGCGGTCGTGCAGGTCGACACCGAGCACACTCGGGTCTACGTCAAGCTGGGCCGGCCGGAGGCGATTCGCCGTCTCCACGAAACCCACCAGCTCTTGGCCGAGGTATTGCCCGTGCCCGCGAGCCTCGGCTTCGATCCCGAACTCGGGCTGCTGGTGATGCCGGCCGGCCGCGGCCTGACGTTGCGCGAGACGCTCGATACCAGTGGTGAGCTTCCCGCGCCCCAGACAATGGACGATCTCTTGGGTCCGATGCCCGACCCAATCGGGCGTGGTCGCGCCCGGTCACCGATCGAGAAGCTGGGTACCTTGCAAGGACTTTTGTCTCGGATCGTGCCGGACCAGACCGGACGACTCGAGGAGATCGTGGGACGCATCGGGCCGGAGACGGCCGAGCATGCTGTGCCGTGTCACGGCGACTTCCACGACGGACAACTGCTGGTCGACGACGGCGCCATCTCGGGGCTGCTCGACGTCGACACACACGGAACGGGCCACCCGGCGAACGACCCGGCCACGATGCTGGGCCATCTCGAGAGCCGCCGCCCGCACTCTCCACACCCCGACCGTATCGGCGCGTACGCAGCGCAACTGGGAGCATTGTGGGCTACCCGAGTGGACCCATGGGAGCTCGTGCGTCGCCGCAGTGCGGTGATGCTCGGCTTGGCGACGGGCCCGTTCCGAGTCCAGCAGGACGGGTGGCCGGATCAGGTTCGAGCGCGTATCGGGCGCGCCGGGGACGCGCTTGCGCATGAGAATGCTCTCATCGGCTTCTCAGGTCCATCTCACACTCCTCGGGCATGGTGAACATCAAGCAATCACGGGGAGCACGCCATGCAAATCAAGGAACAGTGGAAGGGATCGAAGAACTGGAAGTTCGTCACCGGTGTTGCCACCGCCGCCACGTTGAGCCTCGGTGCGATCGCCGTGGCCACCCCCGGTTCTGACGACGTCCCCCGCTCCATCGACCTGAACGAGCGGTCGGTCGTGAGCCACGACACCACTCAGAACCAGGATACGTTCGTGCCGTCTGTGGACTTCAGAGCAGATGACTCACTCTCGCTCGCCGGCGCGTCCGTCTCCGACAGCCTCACCGACGATCTCTCGGACAGCATCATGTCCGACAGCATCTCGGACAGCATCTCGGACAGCATCTCGGTCCAGGCAGAGTCGGTCAGCATCTCCGACAGCATCTCGGTGTCCAACGAGTCGTTCTCGGCTCAGTCGATCTCGGGCGACTCCTCGGATTGATCTCGACACTCCGACACTTCGAGCTCCGCGAGGGGGGCCGCCGTTGCCCAGCGGCCCCCCTCGCACCGCGCCGGTCGTCGTAGCCTCTGGAAACATGAGACGCCTCGCGTTCGTTTCGGTGATCGCCCTTGCCGGCCTCGCCACGTTCGTCGTGAGCGATCTCCTCGAGCCCGAGGCTGTTCCCGTCGCCGGCGTGATCGAATTGTCGGGCACCGCCCCCGCCACCAGTCCCCCCGCCGAGGGCTTCTTCATCGTCCCCCCGCGGGTCGTCGACTTCAGAGAACCGTCCGACGACGACTCGGCCGGCGACGATGATCAGTCCCCGGCTGAGATCGGCGGCGACAACCCCGACGACAGCCTCGACGACTCCGACGACAGCTTCGACGATGACTGAGCGGCGGTCCGTGTCAGCCCGGGCACGGATCCTCGGCTGGTACGTGCTGCTCCTGGCGGTTGCCCTCATTGCCGCGCTGCTGCTGCAGCGGGCGCTCCTCCTCCGCCAGGCGTCGGTCGACGTCGACCTGGCCCTCGATCAGGAAGTCGGCGAACTCCGCCAGCTCGCCGGTGGGCTCGACCCCGCCACCGGGGAGCCATTCAGCGGCGACGTCGAGGCGATCTTCGATGTGTTTCTGAGTCGCAACGTGCCCCTGGCGGGCGAGGGTGTGGTGACGATCATCGACGGCCGGCCATACAAGACCGACGTGACCGGCGCTTCGCTGGTCGACGACGCTCTGATCCAGTTGTGGTCGTCGGTGGTTCAGCCGGTGAGAGCCGAGGTCGAGACCGAGCAGGGCCCGTTGCGGTACCTGGCCGTACCGATGCAACTCGGCGAGCAGACGTTGGGTGTCTTCGTGTTTGCCGTCTTGATGGAGAGTCGCCTCGACGGGATCGACGACGTGGTCCGGTTGGGAGCGCTGGTGTACGGCTCGATCTTCATCGTCGCTTCGATTCTCGCCTGGGTGGCTGCCGGGGGTGTCTTGGGCCCGCTTCGTGCCTTGCGCGACACCGCCGCCGGCATCACCGACGACGATCTCTCCCGGCGCATCCCGGTCTCGGGCAACGACGAGATCGCAGACCTCGGCCGAACGTTCAACTCGATGCTCGACCGGATCGAGGATGCCTTTGCCACCCAACGCCGCTTTGTCGACGACGCCGGCCATGAGTTGCGGACCCCCATCACGGTCATTCGCGGGAACCTCGAATTGATGGGCGACGACCCGGCTGATCGCGAGACGACAGTCGCGTTGGTGACCGATGAACTCGATCGGATGGCTCGGATCGTCGATGATCTCCTGGTGCTCGCCAAGGCCGACAGTACCGACTTCATCGAGACGCATCCGATGGACCTGGGTGCCTTCACCGACGAACTCGTTGCCCGGGCCAGGCTCTTGAATGACAGGCCCTGGGCGGTCGAGGGACGTCAGGACGTCGTGATCCTCGCCGACGAGCAGCGTCTGACCCAGGCGATGATGAATCTCATCCGCAACGCTGCAGAGCACACTCCCGCCGGCACTCCGGTGGCCGTGGGGAGCGGGCTGCAGAACGGGTCGGCGGTCTTGTGGGTGCGCGACCGCGGCCCGGGGGTTCCGCTGGCGGACCGAGAGCGCCTCTTCGAGCGTTTCGCGCGCGGCAGCCGCGGGCGCCGATCCACCGAGGGTGCCGGCCTTGGTCTCGCCATCGTGGCAGCCATCGCCGAGGGTCACGGTGGCCGGGTGACGGTCGACGACGCCGAGGGAGGAGGAGCCTTGTTCTCGATAGTCATTCCCACCGGGAACCCGGAGTGACGAGGGTCCTCATCGCAGAAGACGAACCTGGGATCTCCTCGTTCCTCGACAAGGGATTCAAGGCGGAGGGGTTCACGACACTCGTCGTCGATGACGGCCGCACCGCCGCGCACGCCGCCCGGGACGCCGACTTCGACGTTGTCATCCTCGATCTCGGTCTCCCCGGTATCGACGGCCATCAGGTCCTGGCCGAGATACGCAGCCGGGGCGAGCGGCTGCCTGTGATCATCCTCACCGCCCGCAAAGAGACCCGTGACACGGTCGCCGGTCTCGAAGCAGGAGCAGACGACTACGTCACCAAGCCCTTCCGGTTCGAAGAGCTGCTGGCCAGGGTCCGGGTGCGACTGCGAGACCAGGGAACGGCGTCGCCGGTCGGGATGGATGTGGCGGGGATCCGCCTCGATCTGCGTACCCG
>DATKEC010000032.1:0-54348 GCA_035544575.1 Acidimicrobiia bacterium | reverse complement strand
GGCGACGATCTCCCCCGCCTCGAGGTTGCGTTCGAATCCGTACTGGCCTGTGGCACAGAACGTGCACGCCAGCGCACAGCCCGCCTGGGAGGAGAGACACAGCGTCGTCCGGTCCGGGTACCCCATGAGGACGGCTTCGATACCGACTCCGTCGGAGGCGCGGAAGAGCCACTTCACTGTTCTGCCTCCGTCCCCAGACTGTTCGACATCGACGGCGAAAGGCCAGAGGCGATCGGCGAGGTGCTCACGAAGCCCATGCGGGAGATTCGTCATCTCCTCAGTCGTGAGGACTGGGTGGCCGTACAGCCACTCGCGCAGTTGATCTGCCCGAAAGTCCGGCTCCTGGGAGGGGAGGAGGTCGCCAAGGGTGTCAGGGTCAGTCGTATACAGCACCTGGAGAGTGTACGGAGTCTCTGAATATGCACTCAGGCGGCAGAGGTGGGAACGGGTCAAGCCGAGTCGACCGAGTTCTCGATCTCCTCCTCGGTCCCCCCGAGAGCACGTCGAGAGCGGAGTCGCCGATGCCGCCGATCCGGCTCCCCGATATGGGTGACACCTACCGATCCGCGTGCAGGGGCCGGTCCATACCGTGGATCGCATGACGCCGGCTCCTCGGGGCGGAGCTCGCCGAGCGCGTCCGGGCCGTGGAGGTCGAGCGCGGTGGAGTGTACGGACCCCTGAGCCATGCCCTCCCACTGCGGAGAAGACCTGGAACCGAGGACCGACTGTCGGCGTCTGAGATCTCGCATCCACGCACCAAAGAGGGAGAACACCGAAATGACGACCCTGCTCGCTAGAACCGGGCGGTCCGAGGCCCGCGCCAGCCGGCTCACGGACCTGATCCTCGAACCGGGCGATCCCGACTTCGATGACCTCGCTCTGCCCTGGAACCGTGCGCATCGCCACTCGCCCGCCTTCGTGGGTGTTCCCATATCAGCGGCCGACGTCGTCGAGTTGGTCCGATTCGCAAGGGCCCGCGATCTGAGCGTCGGCGTCCAGGCGACCGGGCACGGTGTCACCCGGCCGGTCACGGGGGGACTCCTGATCCTCACCCACCGCCTCGATTCGATCCAGATCGATCCTGATGCATCCGTCGCCCGTCTCGGAGCCGGCGTGCAGTGGGGTCCGGTCCTGGAAGCCGCCCAGCAACACGGGCTCGCGCCCTTGCTCGGTTCCTCGCCGAACGTCGGCGCCGTCGGGTACACCCTCGGTGGCGGCCTCGGGTGGCTCACCCGTCTCCACGGGCTGGCCTCGGACAGCGTCGTGTCCTTCGAAGTCGTGACGGTCGACGGACGTCTGATCCGGGTCAGCGCCGAAGAGAACTCCGAACTCTTCTGGGGTCTGCGCGGCGGTGGTGCCGGCTCCCTCGTCGTCGTGACCTCGATGGAGATCCGCCTCTTCGGAGTGACCGCCGTCTATGGCGGCAATCTCCTGTATCCCGCCGAGATGGCGCGCGAGGTGCTGGCACGTTGGCGAGACTGGGTTCGGACCGTCCCCGACGAGCTGACATCTTCGGTGCTCGTCAAGAAGTTCCCGGACCTCGGCCACATTCCTGCGCCCTTGCGCGGCCGGGCATTCGTCATGGTGCGCGGCTGCTTCGCCGGTGATCCCGAGTCGGGCTCGCGGCTGCTCGCTCACTGGCGGAGTTGGCGGAGTCCGGAGATCGACGACTGGAAGCCGATGCCGTTCACCGAGGTCGCGACCATCGCGAGCGATCCGGTCAACCCCTCGGCAGGCCGCATGAGCGGCGGCTGGCTCCGGCAGCTCTCCGACCGCGCGATCGACGTACTCGTCCGGCGCACGCTGGAAACCGAAGACTCACTGCTCGGTTCTGCGGAGGTCAGGCACATAGGCGGGGCTGTCTCCTCGCGCGATGCCTCGTCTTCGGCCTACGGAAATCGGGATTCCGAACTGATCCTGACGATGGGCGGAAGCGCTCCGACGCCGGAGACGAAAGCGGCGCTGCTGGCCACACTCGATTCCGTTCTGGCGGACCTATCCGACGAACGGACAGGTGGCGTGTTCCTGAACTTCCTCGACGGTGAGAACCGTCGCAGCCAGTCGGCGGCGGGCGTCAGCTCGGCGCAACGGATGATGCGGCTGAAGGCGGCCTTCGATCCCGCAAACGTGATGTCTCACGGCCTCGAATTCGCCTCCTGACTGTCATCAGCCAGGTCGCTCCATCGAGAAGGTGTCACCCGTTCGGGTGTAGTTCGGCCCACCCATGCGCCCGATCAGGTCGAGAGCGGCCTGATCCACCCGCGTGCCGTCGAGCAGTTCGGGTCGGACGTGAAAGGCGACGACTTCGCCGATGACGAGCGTGGCGTTCATCGGGGGACGGCCAACTGCGATGAGTTGGGTGACGCGGCACTCGAGGTTGGCCTTGGCTTCGCCGACCATGGGTGCGGCCACCTTGGTCCCGGTGACCGCGGTGAGTCCGGCCAGCGCGAACTCGTCGACCTCGGGCCCATACCTCCCGGACGTGAGATTCATCGCTTCTGCCAGGTCGTGAGACACCATGTTCACGGTGAATTCGCCGGTCGCTTCGACATTTCTCAGTGTGTCCTTGGGTGCTCCGCGGTCCATGAGAGGCGAAAAGACCACCGTGGGTGGTGTCGCCGCCACCGCGTTGAAGAACGAGAACGGAGCGAGATTGGCCACGCCCGCCCCGTCTTGGGTACCGATCCAGCCAATCGGCCGGGGTACGACGAGGCCGATGAGCAACTTGTACGCGTCGGCGGCGGCGACGGCGGCGGGGTCGATCACATGCTTGTCACTCACGGGCGTTCGAGCGTACCGGGTACCCTGCCGCACCGTGACGTCCCTGCCGCTCCCCGAGCACATCGAGGTTCGCCCGGACGAGCGCTTCGACACAGAACGCCTCGGTGAGTACCTGCGCGGCCGGCTTCCGGGCTCGGAGGGATCACTGACCGTGCGTCAGTTCTCCCGAGGCAAGGCCAACCTCACGTACCTCCTCCGCTACACCCAGGGCTCCGAGACGGTCGAATATGTCCTTCGCCGACCACCTCTCGGGCCCGTGGCCCCGGGAGCGCACGACATGGCCCGCGAGTACCGGGTGCTCTCCACGCTGTGGCGAGCCTTCCCGAAGGCGGCGCGGGCACATCTCTTCTGTGACGACGACTCCGTGCTCGGTGCACCGTTCTTCGTCATGGAGAGATTGCATGGGATCGTCGTCCAAGGTGTGGTTCCTCCCGAGTTCGGAGCCGGCGAGGACGCGGCCGCCAACCGGGCGCTTTCCGAGGTCGTCGTCGACACGCTCGCCGAGTTCCACCATGTCGACCCCGCCGCCGCGGGACTCGCCGACATCGGCCATCCCGAAGGCTTCATGTCACGTCAGGTCCAGGGCTGGACCGGTCGCTGGGAGAAGTCCAAGCACGAGGACAACCCGCTGGCTACCGAGCTGGCCAACTGGCTGGCGGACAACCTGCCGCCGCCGGGTCCGACGACCCTGCTTCACAACGACTGGCGGCTCGACAATCTCGCGGTCTCCCCCCACGACCCCGGCACATGTGTGGCCGTCTACGACTGGGACATGTGCACCAGGGGCGACGCCTTCGCGGATCTCGGGACCCTCATGTCGGTCTGGTACGACCCGGGAGAGGCACCCTCGTCGCTCAACACCATGCCGACGTTCACCCCAGGTTGGCTGGCGCGCGCCTCGGCCATCGACCGCTACGGGGAGCGGTCTGGCTTCGACTTGACACACATCGACTGGTACGTCGTGTTCGGCACGTTCAAGTTGGCGGTCGTGCTCCAGCAGATCTACATCCGCTGGCTGCGAGGCCAGACCGCCGACGAGCGATTCGCGGCGATGGGCGACGGCGCCCGTCAGCTCCTCGACCTCGCCGCGGCCCGCCGGCCATGAGCGGCGACGTTTCGGGGATCGACCAGTTGAACGGCGAACGCTTCGTGAGCGTCCAGACCTTCCGTCCCACCGGCGAGACTGTGTCGACACCGGTGTGGTTCGCGACATTCGATGGAGGCTTCGTCTTCGGCACCCATCGCGACTCGGGGAAGGTCAGCCGGATCACCGCCAACCCGGCCGTGCGATTCGCCGCCGCCAACTACCGCGGACTGGAGCGCGCGGAGTACGAGGACGGGACAGCCCAGGTTCTGGCCGCCGGCGAGGCGCTCACCGCCGAGGCTGCGCTCACTGAGAAGTACGGCTGGCAGTGGACCCTCTTCTCGCGATTGATCGACTGCTACGTACGGGTTGACCCCAGCTGACGGGTTCAGCGGCGCCGAATGGCGATGCGGGCCGCGACGATCCCCGCACCCATCGAGAGCAGAGCGACCGTGGGGACGAGGAACTCGAGACGCAGCCCCAGATCGAGGGCAAGTTCGGCGACGGGCCCTGCGGCCAGCCCGTTCGAGAGGACCATGTGTCAATCATGGTGCCGGTTGGACGGCCGTGTCAAAGGCGGCCCCCGGCGGCCGGGTCGCCGAACTGTCCCCAGGCGGTGCCTACTCTGATCCCAGACATGCCTTCCGTACGCGCCATGGCGCCGACCGACTGGCCCTCGATCCACCGCATCTACGAGGATGGGATCGCCACGGGCACAGCCACCCTCGACACGACCGCTCCTTCGTGGATCGCCTGGAATTCGTCCCACCTCGCACGGTGCCGGGTCGTCGCCGAGGACGACGGCGAAGTCGTGGCCTGGGCGGCCCTCACACCGGTGACGGGGCGCTGTGCCTACGGCGGGGTTGCAGAACTCTCCATCTATGTCGCCGAGGACGCCCGGGGCAAGAAACTCGGGCGCCAGCTTCTCGAGGAACTCATCGCCAGGTCCGAACAGGAGGGGTTTTGGACCCTCCAGGCCCAGATCTTCGAGGAGAACGCGGTCAGCGTCCACATCCATGAGGCGGCCGGATTCCGGGTCGTGGGCGTCCGGGAACGAATCGGCCAGGTCAACGGCCGATGGCACAACGTCGTGCTGATGGAGCGTCGCTCTCAGACCGTGGGCGTCTGAACGTCGAGAACCACCCTCCGATCCCAGTCGACGGTGTACATCGTCGCATTGTCGGGGAACACCGCAGGCTCTCCGCACAACCTCAACACCGCACGGATGACCCCACCGTGGGTCACCAGCATGTGCATCTCCGGACTTCTCGACTCGAGGAAGTCGGTCACCCGGTCGACGAATGCCGACATCGTCTCGCCTCCCGGAGCGCTGAAGCCGTCGAACCCGACCAGTCCATCGCGAGTGGCATCGTCGAGGCTGGCCCAGGTGAGGCCCTCCAGTTCACCGAAGTCGATCTCTCGCAGACGGGAATCTGCGATCGGCTCCCACCCGGCCAGCCTGGCCGTGGTGACCGCTCGGTCGAGATCTGAACTCCACACCCTGGCGTAGGGGGAAATGTCGATCGACGCTCCCAGTGCCGCCGCCTGTTCCCGGCCGAGCCGATCGAGCGGGACGTCGGACCATCCGAGCAGTCGCCGCTGGACGTTCCAGTCGGTCTGTCCATGGCGAATGAGGGTCATTCGACGAGTCAACGCGCCATCACCGCCAGGGCGGCGACGAGGGCCACCTGTTGGCACGCTCCGAGAACATCTCCGGTCACACCTCCCAGTCGCCGGTACGACCACATTCGCACCGCCACCGCGGCAATCCCTGCCGCTGCCGCGGCCTGCCACAGCCGATCGCCGACCACCCACCACCCCGAGCCGACGACCACGAGGGCCATCGCCGCGGCAGGCAACCGCCTCACGTCGGCGAGGTAGGCGGCAGCGGACCCCTCCGCCGTCGCCGGCGTCGCCCCCAGCATCACGCCCACAACCATCGCCCGCGAAAGACCGTGAGCCCACGCCAAGACTGAGACCGAACCGGCTCCAACCGGCAGCTGGGACACCAGCGTCACGCGCGCGGCGAGCACCAGCACGAGCGCCGTCACGCCAAAGGTGCCGAGCCGTGAATCCTTCATGATCTCGAACTGGCGTTCCCGCGAACGGATCGAGCTGAGTCCGTCGAAAGTGTCCGCCAGCCCGTCCTCGTGCAACGCCCCGGTCACCCCCACCGCCACCGCCACAGCCACGATCGCCCCCAGCTGGGGTCCGAACACTCCCGCCGCCGCCCAGTAGGTCAAACCTGTCGCCGCCCCGATCGCGAGGCCCACGACACCGAACCATTTCACCGACCGGGCGATGTCGGCCGCCTCGCCGGCGCCTCGGACCGGGAGCCGTGTCAGCAGAGCCACCGCCCCGGCAAGTCCCCTCACACGAGTCCCCACTCGTCGAACGTCGCGACATCGACCACTGCGGCTGCCGCCAAGCCCACGATCCCGAGCGCCACGAGAGCACCCGAGCCTTCCCCTAGACGCATCTCGAGGTCGAGGAACGGTTCGAGGCCGAGCCGCTCCAGCAGGATGCGGTGACCCGGCTCTGGTGAGAGATGCGCGGCCAGGCAGTGATCGATCCCGCCTTCGACCTCGAGACCGAGCGGAGCAGCGGCGGCGGCCGTCACATAGCCATCGAGCAGCACGGGAATCGAGCGGAGGCGACACTCCGCCACCACGCCGGCGAGCACGGCCATCTCGCTGCCGCCCAGCCGCCGCAGGAGCTCCATCGGCCGGTCCACCCCGACACGCTTCACGGCTCGGCTGACGGCCTCGCGCTTGCGCCGCAGAGTCTCGTCGTCGCTTCCCGCGCCTGCACCGACAAAGGCGTCACTGTCGAGTCCGTCGCAGAGTGCCGCGGCGACAGCCGCCGCCGCCGTGGTGTTTCCGATGCCCATCTCCCCCAGCAAGACGAGGTCGGTGTCGAGATCGGAGACTGTCCGTCGCCCGAGACCAACCAGGTGTTCGAACCGTTCCGTTGGGAGGGCGTCGTCAGTCACGATGTCGGCGGTTGGCAGACCGACCCCGGCGTTGACGAGCCTCAGCGCGACACCCAGGCGTTCGGCCATCACGGCTGACGTGGCGACACCCGCCTTGATGGCATCGACCATCGCCCGCGTCACGTCCGAAGAGTGGAACGACACACCCCGGGCCACGACTCCGTGATCGCCGGCCGCCAAGATCAGAGCCGGGCGCGAGACCGCTGGGACGTCGGTCCGCTGCCATGCCGCCAGCCACGCCGCCACACGATCCAGTCGGGCGAGCGCCCCGGCGGGACGCAGGATTCTCGCCGCTCGTTGAGCAACCGCAGTGCGGTGGAGTTCGTCGGGCCCGCGGGCTGTCGCCAGCTCCTCCAGGAGACCCTCGATCACCAGGACGGTTCCTGCAGCGGCACGAACCGGCCGGCGACCACCAGAAACGCCTCGTCGGCCCGCGCCGCCAGCTGTCCGTTCACCCGGCCGAGCAGGTCCCGATAGCGCCGCGTGTCCGGGTCGGCAGGGACAATTCCGTCACCCACTTCGTTCGTCACCACCACGCCGTCTCCGGGTCGGTCCGCCAACAGGTCAGCCAGGGTGGCGGCTTCGGCGACCACCGCTTCATCGCTGCGCTCGATGACGTTGGCGAGCCACAGCGTCAGACAATCGATGAGTACGAAACGGGTCGTGTCCACGCCATGCACCGCCCCGCAGAGGTCGACGGGTTCTTCGACCGTGTGCCATGCCGGTGGGCGAGTCGACCGGTGCCGAGCGATGCGGGCCGCCATCTCGTCGTCACCCGCCTCAGCGGTGGCAATGACCGTGACGGGCACATGCGCCGCCAAGGCGCGTCGCTCGGCTGCGGCCGACTTCCCGCTTCGTGCCCCTCCCGTGAGCATTACATAAGGCATCAGTAGTCGATGCCGCGCCGTGACATCACACCCTGGTCATAGGGGTGCTTCACCTTGACCATCTCGGTCACGGTGTCGGCGACCGCGATGAGCGATTCCGGGGCGTCGCGCCCGGTGGCGACGATGTTGACCGGCGGCGGGCGGGACTCGATGGCGGCGACCACACCGACCGGATCGATCCAGCCCCAGTTCATCGGGTAGGTGATCTCGTCGAGGATCACGAGATCGTATTCCCCCGATGCGATCCGCTCCGCCGCGAACTCCCACGCCTGGCGGGCGATCGCTTCGGACTCGGACAACGCCTCGGCGTCCCAGGTGAACCCGTCGCCGAGCGCCCACCAGTCGACCCCCAGTTGACGTCCGACTGTCTCCTCACCGACCTTCCATTCGCCAGACTTGAGGAACTGGATGACCGCCACGTTCCAGCCCCGCGCCACCGCCCGAATCATGATTCCGAACGCGGCGGTGCTCTTCCCCTTGCCGTCACCGGTGTTGACGATCACCAGCGAGGGTTTGCGCACACTCGCTCGGGCGGGGGCCTCGAGAGGCGGGCGGTCAACTGTGTCGCTCATCGGACCTCCGTCGTGGTGCTGAATTGGTCTGTGTCCGGTGGGGACTGCGATCGGATCGGGATGACCACGACCCGGCCGTCACCGTCGTCGAGCACCCGAACGGTTGCTCCGTAGTGGGCGCTGATCGTCGATTCGGTCAGCACGGTCACCGGTTTTCCTTCGGAGACGACCCGCCCGGCGGACATCATCACGAGACGATCGCAGAACTGAGCGGCGAGTGTCAGGTCGTGGATCGCCGCCACCACGGTCAGGCCGCACGAACGCCGCATCTCATCGACCAGTGCGAGCACGCGCTGTGAGTGGCCGACGTCCAGCGCGCTCGTCGGCTCGTCGAGAAGGAGGAGCGGGGCGCCCTGGCAGAGCGACCGAGCCAGCACGACGCGCTGGAACTCGCCCCCGGAGAGGGAATTCAACTCGCGGGCTGCCAGGCTCTCGGCCTCCAGGGATGCCAGCCCGGCGCGGGCCGCCTCGATGTCGCGCCGCGTCTCAGACGCCAGCAGACCCAGGTGCGGGGTACGGCCCAACAGCACGTAGTCGGCAACGCTCATTCCAGGCGGGGAGGTCGGCCGCTGTGGCACGAGCGCCACCGCCCGCGCCCGCTCTCGACCAGACATGGCTCGGGCGTCGCGCCCGTCGATGGTCACACGGCCGGTGAAACCGACCGTTCCCACGATCGCATTGAGCAGCGTCGTCTTGCCGGCGCCGTTGGGTCCGACCACACCGACGAACTCGCCGCCCGCGACCTCGAGGCTCACACCTTCGACGATCGGTGCACCCCCGAGACGAACCGAAACATCGCCCAGCGCCAGCATCGACGCACTCACAGCACCGACCTCCTCGTGCGACGCAGCACAAGCAGGAAGAACGGGGCACCGAGGAAGGCGGTGACCACACCGATCGGCAACTCGGCCGGACTCATCACGGTCCGAGCACCAAGATCCGTGATCACCATGAAGGCTGCCCCGAAGAGCATCGAGAGCGGCACCACGACCCGATAGCTCGAACCGGCCACGAGGCGCACGAGGTGGGGAACGATGATGCCGACGAATCCGATCAGGCCGCTCACGGCAACGGCCGCCGACGTGGCGAGGGTGGCCGCGACGACGACCAACAGCCGAATCCGGGCCACCGGCACACCGAGGGTCGCCGCCTCTTCCTCTCCCACCGCCAGCACGTCCAGGTGGCGCCGGAACGCGTAGATCACCAGGCCGCTCACCGCCGCGTACGGGGCGAGGGCGGTGACGTCACCCCAGCCGTTGGTGGACAACCGGCCGAGGATCCAGACGTAGACCTCACGCAGCGTGTCGGTGTTGCGCTGCTGGAGATAGGTCTGACTGGCGGTGAAGAACGCCGCCACCGCCACGCCGGCCAGGATGATCGCCCCGCCGCTCCGGCCTCCCGCCGCCCGTCCGAGGCCGTATGCCACCGCCACTGCGGCGATCGCTCCGACGAAGGCGGCCAACCCGACGATCCCGCGGGCGCCGGATGTGATGGCCACAGTGGCTCCCAGCCCAGCTCCCGCCGCCGCTCCCAGCAGGTACGGATCGGCCAAGGGGTTGCGGAACACGCCCTGATAGGCCGCACCCGACATCGCCAGGCACGCTCCGACGAGAGCACCGAGTACGACGCGGGGCAGCCGCCAGGAGAACAGGATGCTGCGATGAGCCTCTGAGATCACTCCGCCGTCGACTCCCGGCACCCAGGCGAACAGCGCGGCGAGCGCCGTAGGGGCCTCCAACCCCGCCGGACCGATCAGGACCCCGGCGATCAACGCCGCGGCGAGAGCCACGACGCCGACCACCGCCAGACCGGGGCGAACCCGACTCGGTCCCAGTGGGGCGAGGGTCATCCGTCCATCCGATGGGACACGGCGTCCGCGACGAGCCGGAAGAACTCGACCAGTCGCGGACCCCAACGGGATGCCAGGTCGTCTTCGAGTTCGTGCATCGCGCCTGCGCTCACGGCGGAGATCGAGTCCCACCCGGGACGCTCCCCGATCGACTCGGGAGTGTCGCCACAGCAGCTGGTGAAGAAGATGAGGTCGGGATCGGCGTCGATGATGAACTCGACGGAGAGCACCGGGTAGCCGAGACCGTCGGCATCCGCCGGATCGGCGATGTTCTCCAGACCGAAGGCTCCGAACACCTCGCCGATGAAGGTCGACGACGTGACCGAGTAGAAGGCCCCACCGCCGTCGCTGCCCAGCTCGTGGTAGTACGTGAGGGCTTCAGGAGACGCGGCGACGCCAGCCACGAGGGCATCGATCCCCGCTTCCATGTCGGTGGCGAGGGTCTCGGCGGTGTCACGGTTCCCGGTGGCCTCTCCCAGCGCGCGGATCTGGGTGTAGGCGTCTTCGATCACCGCCGCAGTCGGAAGCACCAAGGTCGGGACTCCGACCGCGGACAGCGAGGTGGCGATACCGTCGATGTCGGCGCTGACGACGACCAGGTCCGGTTCGTAGGCGACGATCGCTTCGAGGTTCGGCGTGAACCCGGACAGGTCGGTGACGGGAGCCTCCGGCGGAAAGTACGAGAACTCATCGACGGCGACGACCTGGGAACCGGCTCCGATCGCGTACAGCATCTCGGTGGCCGTCGGCGACAACGATACGATCGCCGTCGGTCGGGACTCGATCGTGACCGTCACCCCGGCCGACTCGACCGTTACCGGAAACTCTGCGACCACTGCCGTCGTCGTCTCCGCCGGGGATGTCGTCGGCGGTTCGTCTGTGCCGGCACCGGAGCACGACGCGACGACGAGTCCGGCGACGACGAAGAGCGCCCTGACGGACGCACGATTCCTGAACATCCCATCCTCCTGGGTTGGAGGATGAAAGAGAGTTCGACGGCGGGGTCCCGCCGGCGGACTACACCTTCACCCGAGGCTTCGTCTGCGCCGTTGCACCAGGCGACCTGGCTCGGCCCCCCAGGCGATGGGCAAGGGAGGGCCTCACAGTTGCGGGACAGCGCCGGTTCGATCCGGACTTCGCTGGTGCCAACGGCATCGCTCCGAGGAGCGATCGGGGATCACGCTAGCCGAACGTCACCCCTCGGGTGGACGGCCACCCAACTCGGCGGACAGAACGAGCGTCTCACCGTCGCGCTCGACCTCGAGCTCGACGATGTCACCGGCGGCGTAGTTGCGGATCACGGCAGCGAGATCGGTGAAGTCGCCGATCGGATCTCCGTCCACCGAGATCACGATGTCGCCGATCCGCAGGCCGGCCGTCGCGGCCGCCGTGTCGGGGGTGATCGACGTGATCACCGAACCGGCCCGGCCGGTGACGGTGGCGTCGATAGTGACACCGAGGAACCCGGGCTCGAATGCCCCTCCCTCGACGATGGCGCGGGCGACCCGAAACGCCCGGTCGATGGGGACTGCAAAGCCAACGCCGTCGTTGGCTCCGCTCGCCGAATAGATCGAGACGTTGATCCCGACGATGCGCCCGAACCGGTCGGCGAGCGGACCGCCGCTGTTGCCGGGATTGATCGAGGCATCGGTCTGCAGCATCAGGCGGGGAAGGCCGTCCGGTCCGGGGATGGCCTGGTCCACCGCGGAGATGATCCCCGAGGTGACCGTGGAGTCGAGCCGCCATGGCGAGCCGAGCGCGATCGCGAGCTGGCCCGCCCGGGGAACTTCATCGAGGGCGAGCGGCGCGGCGGGAAGCCCGACCAGGTCGACTTCGATCACGGCAATGTCGTTGGCCTCATCGGTGCCGATGACGCGTCCCGGCACACGGTCGCCGTTGGCGAAGCGCACCAGCACCGTGTCGACACCGGTGACCACATGGGCCGCGGTCAGAATCCGGCCGTTGCTGTCGAAGATCACGCCGCTGCCCAGACCTCCCGATCCGAGTTCGATCTGGACGACCGACGGCAGCAGTGCCTCGGCGACATCGGCCACCGGCTCTGCGGATGCGGCACTGACGAGGGGGTCAGTTTCGGGATCGGCGGCGGGCGAAGTGTTGTCGGGAGGGGGGGCGATCGTCGTGACCGCTTCCGACACGGTCGTCGATGTCGTCGGAGCCGTCGTGGCCACCACGGTCTCTGTGTTGGTGGCCGGAGGTCCGGCGAGCCACCCGATTCCGGCGCCGGCCGCAAAGACGGTGAGGATCGCGAACAAGACGACGAGCTTCGAGGGCGCGTCGGCTCGAACCGGCTTCGAAGCCTCCTCGTTCACGTCAGAGCGATCCATGTCCAACATTCCAACCCCTGATCAGAGATGTGCAAAGTCGAGAGCACACTTATCTCAGCTCCGGTAAACCGGCGGTAAAGCGTCGATCAGTGGTGTGGGCATCCCCGCTCCCTCGGTCGGGATCCACAGGATGAGGACCGCACCACCGTCAGAACGGTCATCCGACGTGAGACGCCCATGGTGGAGACGGGCCACCTCCCGCACGATCGGCAGGCCCAGACCGCGGCCGTCGGCAGATCCGACCACCACCGCCGGGTCGATACCCGGGCCCCGGTCGGCCACCGCGAAGTACGCCCACGGGCCGACATGTCCCGTGCCAATGCCGATCGACGAGCCGGACGGCGACATACGCAAGGCGTTCTCGACCAGGTTCCCGACGGCTCGTTCGAGCGCGGCCCGGTCTCCTTCGATGACTGCCGACTGGGCGTCGACTTCGAGTGACACCCCGGCGGCCTCGACCCGTGCTGCCCAGGCCCCCACCACGTCGCGCGCGAGATTGGCCAGGTCGAGCCCGACCATCACCACCTCACCGACTTCCAAACGCGCAACAGCCAGCAGCTCTTCGACCATCCGCCCCATCTGGTCGCTGGCTCGTGACACGAGTTGGCCGGTCTCACGCCAGTCATCGACGGTGGCGTCGGGATCCTCGAGGATCACCTCGACATTGGATCGAATCACCGCGAGCGGTGTGCGCAGATCATGAGAGGTCTTGGCGAGCAGCTCACGCTGGGCACGAAAGGCCCGATCGAGCCGGTCGAGCATGGCATCGAACGTCGCAGCCATGCGGGTCAGTTCGTCGTGTGGTCCGGCCAATCCGATTCGTCGCGTGAGGTCGGTCGCCTCGATCTCCTCGGCGACGGCGGTGATACGGGTGAGGGGTTGCAGCGCCCGACCCGCTACGAACCAGCCGACCACGAGCGACAGGATGAACAGCGCGGCCACGACGAGCAAGGTGATCCCGGCAACCTGGTTCAGGATGAACTCGCGCACGAGGCTTTCGAGCGTTCGAACCTGCTGTTCTTCGATTTGGGGCAGCAGCAGGGTGGTGCCGTCGATCTCGATGGTGTGGCCACCAGTCACCACCTGCCGGGTCATCGTGAGACCGCGCACGGTGTCGAGCACGGCGAGGTAGACGACTCCGAGGGCCAGCCCACCGATACCGAAGGCGACGGCCGAGGTGATCCACGAGACCCGGAATCGGAGTGATTTGGTGATCGGCGGCAGGTCCATCCGGTCCTTCAGGCTATCCGGGGGGTGCTAACGGAGAGGTAAACCGTGCGTCGCTCAGGGAGTGCGGGCGACGTAGCCTCGCCCCGCCACGGTTTCGATGACGGGCGGGTCGCCCAGCTTCTTGCGCAGGTTGGAGATGGTGACGCGCACCGTGTTCGTGAACGGGTCGGCCATCTCGTCCCAAACATGTTCGAGCAAGTGCTCCTGGCTGTGCACGACATCGGGGTGGGCGAGGAAATACTCGAGCAGTGCGAACTCCTTGGCGGTGAGCCCGAGCTCGTCGCCCCGGCGGGTGGCCGCGAACCGCGCCGGATCCAGTTGGATGTCCCCGAGTTCGAGAACGGGCGCGAGATCCTTCTCGCGACGCAGGAGCGCACGCACCCGTGCCTCCAATTCGGCGAAGGCGAACGGTTTGACGAGATAGTCGTCGGCGCCCGAATCGAGACCGTGCACCCGATCGTCGAGGGTGTCGCGGGCGGTGAGGATGAGAATCCGGGGCGGGACTCCGTCCAGCGTCGGCACGGATCCCGATTTGACTGCGGCGGCGAGGTCCACCCCGGCACCATCTGGCAGGTTCCAGTCCAGTATCACGAGATCGTGCTCGCTGGCAGCCAGTGCCAGTTCGGCCTCTGCCACCGTCCCGACCACATCCACCGCATGACCTCGTCGGGTCAGCCCCCGTCGAACCGCCGCCGCCAGGTCGGCCTCGTCCTCCACGATGAGTATCCGCACGGCCCCAATCTCGCAGTTCGTCACCGGCGGGGCGAGTTGTAGCGTGGGTGGGCGATGTTCCGCCCGATCGATGCCCACGCTGCGGTGCTGTTCGATCTCGACGGCGTTCTCACACCCACCGCCGCGGTCCACCGCCGCGCCTGGAAGCGCACCTTCGATCGCGTCCTCGTTTCCCACTTCGGCCCTCAGACCGACCTGTTCACCGTTGAGGACTACCTCAATCACGTCGACGGCAAGCCCCGATACGACGGTGTCCACAGCTTCCTCGTTTCGAGGGGCATCGAACTGCCGACCGGCCGCTTCACCGACCCCGCCGGCCTCGACACCGAGGCGGCAGTCGGAAATCTCAAGAACGACGAGTTCAACGCCGTGCTCGCCGAGGACGGGGTCGAGCCCTATCCCGGTTCCGTGGCGTTGCTGGATCACCTCGATGACCGGCACGTGGCCATCGCGGTGGTGTCGTCGAGCGCCAACGCCCGGGCGGTATTGACCGCCGCGGGGCTCATCGACCGCTTCGACGTGATCGTGGACGGTGTCGTGGCCCGAGAACGCGACCTGCCCGGCAAACCCTCCCCGGACACCTTCCTCGCCGCCGCCGCCGATGTCGGGGTCGGCGTCGCGGACGCCGCCGTCGTCGAGGACGCCCTGTCGGGGGTCGAGGCGGCCGCCGCCGGCGGCTTCTCGCTCATCGTGGGGGTGGATCGCGAGGGTCACGCCGCGGCGCTCACCGCGGCTGGCGCCCATGTGGTCGTCGCCGATCTCGCAGAACTCGTCGGCCCGGCCGATGGATGAGGCCACACCGCCTGCAGCCCTAGGCTCGAAACACATGATCGGACGCCACCGGACCGACCTGCCTGTCGATGTCTATCCGAATGATCCGTGGGCGATCGTCGAAGAGTCCTTCGCCCCCCGCTTCCTCTACCTGACCGAGACGATCTTCGCGCTCTCGAACGGCTACCTCGGCATCCGCGGGACGGTGGACGAGGGGACCCCCGTTCACCTGCACGGCACGTTCGTCAACGGGTTCCACGAGACCTGGCCGATCACCCACGCCGAGACCGCTTTCGGACTCGCCAAAACCGGGCAGACCATCGTCAACGTGCCAGACGCCACATCGATCCGGGTGGAGGTCGACGGCACCCGGTTGTCGCTCGACAAGCTCGCCGATCTCACGCAACGCCGCTGGCTCGATTTCCGTCAAGGAGTCCTGGAGCGACGGGTCCTTTTCACCGCCGAGTCCGGCGCCCACGTCACGGTGTCGTTCCGGCGCCTGGTTTCCCTCGACATTCGCGAGGTCGCCGCCTTCTCCGTCGCGGTCCATGTCGACCGTCCGGCACGCGTCGTCGTGACGTCGCGAATGGTGAACCGCCAGGATCGCCAGCAGGCTGAGGACATGACCGAGGACGATCCCCGCCGGGCGCAGTCGTTCTCGCACCGGGTTCTCGAACCGCGGGCGGCCACGCTGGAGGGTCTCCGCTTCTCACAGGGCTGGGTGACCGCCCACAGTGGCCTCGGACTCATCGCATCGGTGGAGCATCGCCTGTCGCACCCGGCCGAAATGGTCCTCAATCGGGACGCCAACGACTTCGGACATCGTTTCACGGCCGATGTGACTCCCGAGGCGCCGTTCGTGGTCGAGAAGTTCGCGCACTACCGGCGTTCCTCCGAACACCCCCAGGAGACGGACCGCCGTGCGGTGACGGAGGATCTCGACCGTTGTCTCGACATCGGATTCGACGGGCTGGCCGCCAGCCAGTCGAAGGTGCTCGCCGAGTTGTGGGATCGCGCCGACATCGAAGTAGGAACAACGGCCGACACGCAGCGAGCTGTGCGCTGGATCCTGTTTCAGATGTTCCAGGCGGCCGTCCAGTTGGAGGACGCGTCGATTCCGGCCAAGGGCCTCACGGGCCAGGCCTACGACGGCCACTACTTCTGGGACACCGAGATCTATCTCCTTCCCTTCCTGGCCAGGGCGCTGCCCGACAAGGCCCGCGAGATCCTGGCCCACCGCTACAAGATGCTCGATGCCGCTCGCCACCGCGCGGCCGAGCTCTCGCAGCGGGGCGCGCTGTTCCCGTGGCGGACGATCACCGGCGAGGAGGCGTCGGCCTATTTCCTCGCAGGGACCGCCCAGTACCACATCAACGCCGACGTCACCTATGCCATCCGCACCTACGTGGAGGCAACCGGAGACGAAGATTTCCTCTGGGATCAAGGCGTCGAGATCGCCGTCGAAACCGCCCGACTCTTCGAAGACCTCGGCTTCTACCGCAACCTCCGCTTCCACATCCACGGTGTCACCGGTCCCGACGAATACACCGCCCTCGTCGATGACAACGCCTACACGAACGCGATGGCGCGGATGAACATGCGGTATGCGGCCGAGGTGGCGACACGCATGGCCGATGAGCATCCCGACCGGTGGGCGGGTCTCGTCGAACGACTCGACATCGCCGACGACGAGATCACGCGGTGGCGTCTGGCCGCGGATGCGATCTACGTCCCCCACGATCCGGACCTGGGGATCACCCCCCAGGATGACGACTTCCTCAAGAAGGAACCGTGGGACTTCGTCGGTGTCCCCGCCACGCAGTACCCGCTCCTGCTCCACTTCCATCCCCTCGTGATCTACCGGTTTCAGGTCCTGAAGCAGGCGGACGTGGTGTTGGCCGACTTCCTCTTGGGCGAGGAGTTCAGCGCCGAGCTGAAACGGGCGAACTTCGACTACTACGACCCGATCACGACCGGGGACTCGTCCCTGTCCGCCAGCGTCCAGTCGATCATGGCTGCCGAGATCGGCTATCCGGACAAGGCGATGCAGCATTTCATGCACGCATTGTTCATGGATCTCGCCGATCTGGCCGGAAACACCACCGACGGGGTGCACATGGCGTCGGCCGGCGGTGTCTGGCTCGCCCTCGTCCACGGGTTCCTCGGATTGCGCCGCCACGGCGACCAGATCCGTTTCACCCCGCGTCTGCCTGCGGAGTGGAGCCACCTCAGGGTGAACATGGCCCACCGCGGACGCCTGCTCCGGATCACGATCACATCGGCCGACATCACATTCGAGCTCGAAGGCGAGGCGTTGTACGTCGAGATCGATGACGACGCACTCGTGCTCCAGCCGGGAACCACCACCCGGCCGCTCAGCCGGCCGGAGCCACCGTCAGCGTGAGCAGGGTCGTGGTGTCGTCGTACACGAGGCTGTAGGCGACGTCTTCGATCGTCACGGTGCCGTCGATGCCTGCCAGGAGCGGCTGGCGGACGTTCAGTCCGAGTTGGGCGAGGAGCGTGGCGCGGCCCTCAGGAGATCGTTCCGGATCGAACGTGGCGACGGCGACACCGAGTGCCTGAATCCCGATCCGATCGTATTGGGCGGGGCCGCTCGGATCGATCACCAGGGAGAACGAACCGAGCGTGCCGGCGGGCTCGACGACACCGAGTCCGGTGAGGTACGGCGTGAACCGCTCCTCGAACGGTCCGACGATCGGATATGAGTCGAAGCGGAGCACCTCGTCGATCGCCCCGCCGGTGGCGTCCCAGCGCGCGACGAACTCCGGCGCCGGTCGATCGAAGAGCGTCTCCGATACGGCACCTTCTGCGGGGATGGAAGGCGTGGTGTCCCCGTCGAGATCGACGACCGACTCACCGATCGTCGACACGGTCGGGGGAACGGTCGTCGCCGAGACCTCGAGCGGGGGAGGTGGCTCGGCACCGCCCTCATAGTTCTGGACGAAGGAGATGGCCCGGGGGGCGAGGAGCGTGAGGAGAGCGATCACGGCCGCACCTGCGGCGATTCCGACGATCTTCAACCGCTTGCCGCGTTTGGCATCCTTCATCTGGTGTTCGCGCAGCGTCCGCTGCGACGACAGGACCTCGTCGGCAACCGTGTTCGGAGCGAGGACGTAGTCCTCCTCGGTGTCAAGAACCTCCGTCGCCGAGGCGTTCTGGGACTTCACCGCGCCGATCGCGGCCGACAGCTTGTCGAGCGACGAGCCGCCGAAGCGACTCCGCAGGCCGCGTTCGGGCTCATCGGGAGGGACCTCGGCCTCGTCGGAGAGCACGAAGTCGTCCTTGGTGTCGAAGGGCTCGGGCTCGACCGCCGTCTCTACGGCGAGGCCCACGTCGTAGGTGTCATCCTCGGTCAGGTCTGCATGACGAACCGGCTCCGACTCGGGAGCATCGGTCGGGTCCACGGAGATAGGGACGGTCGCCTCGAGGGCCACGGGGATGTCGAGAGGAGACTCGGCGACGTTTGCAGCCTCCGTAGGAACTGGGGCTGGGACCTCGATGGCTGGGACCGGAGGAGGGGCTGGGTCCGGAGCCGATGGGACCGCAGGTGTCGACCCGAACAGGAAAGCCACGGTGTCGTCTGGATCCGCCACGGGAGCGGGCTGCGGGTTTGAATCGACCGTTTCAGCTGGGCCGTCGAGCTCCGGCAGAAGCCACTCGGGGTCCGTGCCGGAGACGACGGAGACGAGGGAGCGGAAGCCGACAGGATCGACGGGTGTGAAAAGAGCATCGTCGCCATCGACGACAATTCGAAAGGACCCCCGACGCGTCTCATCCGGCTCGATGTGGCAGTCGTCGATCGGCCAGGTGCCCAGCTCGTCGCCTGCGGAGCTCATACGGAGCGTGCGACCGCCGATCACCTCGACTTCGATGTCGATGCCGTCACCGGAACCGGTGACGAGCAAGCCTGAGTGTGCGGTGGTGTTGTTGTTCACAATTGTCATTCTGCAAGTCCCTGAACACCATCGGTTGCCACACCGGCAGACTTGAAGATCCCGGGATGGGTCCTCGGACCCAATGCCCCCGTCTCGACACGGCGGTTCAGCGCCAGCAGCCTCCGCTCGGCGACCAGTGCGACCAGCCACCGTGGTCATAGACGAGCCATGCGGCCACCGCCACGTTGGCGACGGGGTCGAAGACATCGCTGCCCGCCCAGCCCGCCTTGGCCGATCGTTCCGGCCAGAGGCTTGCCAGGTGCTGGAACAGTCCGGAGGCAGTCGATGCCGGATTCTTGGCTCCGACCCGACCGCCGGATTCACATCGGATGATGCCCAGCGCCCGGTCGACGTGGTGGGGCTCGAAGTACTGGGCCACCAGGGGACGCCAGTCCGCCACCCGGGTCACCTCGTCTGGGATCAGGTCATAGGAGTCCTGGGGGACGTCGAGACCGCCGGCCACCACGGTGACGGCGCATGTCGCGCCGCGCCGCGCCAGCTGGCAGCCGGGCGGCAGCGGCCGAATCGGCGCCGGCTCATCTTCGGCTTCACCCAGGTCCGCGGCATACGGGAAGACGGCGTGGGCGGCATGGAGTTGTACCGGGAGGAGGCGACTCTCGTCGGTGAGAGTCCACGCACCTCCGGAAGCAAGGATCATCGCCAACGTGAGGATTCCTGCGGCGTGGGACACGACGGCGCGCATCACTCACCTCGTTTCTCAGGGGGACGGACGCTGAAGACGCCCGACGGAGAGGCTACCTGCTGTCGAAAATCACCCAAAGTCGACTCAGCGGGCGTTGATGCTGAACAGGAGGGCGTTGAACTCCGGAAAATACGAGATCGAGTAGGCGACGTCGTCGACCTCGACGTCCCCGTCGAGCCCGGTCAGATCGGGATTGCGGACCGAAAGTCCCATCGCCGCCAGCACCGCGGAACGCTCCTCCCGATCCAACTCGGGGTTCGCCACGGCGATCGCGACACCAAGTGCGGACAGCGCGAGCTCGTCGTCGGCGGCGTCACCGCCTGGGTCGATGACGAGAACCAGAGAATCGATCGTCCCATCGGGCGATGTCCTCCCCTGCATCGTGATGTAGCGGGTCAGCTGGGATTCGAACGTGCCCGGCACGAGTACGCCGCGGATCTGGACCGGCACCCCGAAGGCGGAGGCCGCCAGGTTCCATTCGTCGGTGAATTGATCGATCGTCTGGTCGAAGAGATCGGGCCGGGCCGCAGCCGTCAACGGCACCGTGACAGTCGTTCCGGCGAACTCGACCGAGTCGTCGTCGCCCCACAAACGCGTGCCGACCCATCCGACGATCACCAACCCGATCGCCCCGAGTGCCACCAGACCCCAGCGCGAGATCGAGCGAGCCCATTCGAGCCCCTCGGAGCCTGATCCATCGTCGCCGACCCAGCCGTCGAATTCAGGGTCCGGCATCGGCACATCCCGTATCACACCGATGCGTTCTGCCAGCGACGACGCCCGGAAGCGCTGCGCGGCAACGGTCGAGAAACGAGAGAGGTCATCGGGCTCGAATACCGTCTTCTCCCCGTCGAGTGAAAGCATCACGCCCCGCTGGCCACTGCGCGAGACGCGGCAGTACTTCAGGGGCCAGGTTCCGATCACCCTGCCTTCGGTGTGCAAGCTGAGCGTCTCGGCGTCCAAGCCGAGATCGACCTCCACTCGAGCACCGTCGTCGAGTGTCAACGTGCCGCTGAAAGTGTCCACAACTCGCGAAACGCTACCCTGTGTCGCCGCGGGACCGAAGGTCACCACCCTCGCGGCCGAACGGCCGAACCCACCACCGCTTCACCACGCACGAGCGCACGATTCCCTCAATGAACGGAGGCCGACGCCAGCGGGTGGAGGTCCAGCGCCGAGGGTGAACGGAAAGACACCAGGAACGTGGTGCCGCCACCCGGCGTCTCGGTCACCTTGATGCGGCCGCCCATCGAATCGACGAGTGACTTCACGATCGACAACCCGAGCCCCGAACCCTCATGGGTACGGCGGTCCGGCCGCTCGAGCTGGACGAAGCGATCGAAGATCCGCACCCGATCGGCCGGCGGGATCCCCGGCCCGTGGTCGGCGACGACCAGCGTCAGGCCGCCCGGCTCGCGTGTCATCGAGACCTCGATATCGGTGCCGGCACCGTACTTGACGGCATTCTCGATCAGGTTGCGCACGACTTGGGTGAACTGATCGGGGTCGGCCGGGATCACATCCATGCGGCTGATATCAGCCCGAATCCGGTCGTAGCCGACCAGGCCGACGACCTCCTCCACGATCGGCGCCACGCTCACCGGCATCAGAATCGATTTCATGGTGCCGCGGTCGAGCCGCGAGGCGACGAGGAGATCGTTGATGAGACGCTCGAGCCGATTCGTTTGTCGGCGGGCCGACCCGACCAGCTCCGACACGATGGTGTTCTCGTCCACCAGCCCCGGGCGGGCGAGTGTGTCGAGTGCTCCCCGGATGGATGTCAGCGGGGTGCGAAGCTCGTGCGAGACGATCGACACGAAGTCGGTCTTCATCTGCGCCACCTCACGCAGACGAGCGGTGAGCTCGTCCGCCTCGCGTTGGCGCCGAAGCTGGGCGAGTACCAGTCCGGCCGGGGCGGAGAGCACCGCGATCTCGTCGATGTCCCGGTGGTCGTAGTTGCCCTTGGCCGGGTTGCCGACGAGGACCACGCCCATGCGCTGGCCGTCGACGACGAGCGGGGCGGCCAGCGCCACCTCCACACCCAGCTTGCCGAGGACGCCATTGCGTTCCGGCTTCGAACCCTCGACGCGCACGGAGATCGGCCGCTCGGACCGGAGTGCCTTCGCCACGAACGAGGAGCCGTGGATCCTGACTTCGAGGGTCTCGTCGAGTTCGCGGGCCACGCCGTCGATGACGACGGTGGATGCGACGCCGAGCATGCCGCTGTGCTCGTCCGCAACGAGCCACGCTCCGGTACCGGAATCCAGATACGACGCAAGGCGCTTGAGCAGGATCGGCAGCGTCGCCTCCGCCGAACTCGCCGCTCCGAGCGTCGACGCCAGCGCATAGAGCCTCTGATATGCCGCCCGCTCCTCGGCCAGCATCATGACGTGCTGGCGGTCGCTGGTGGCCGTCTGCTCGAGCTGGCGGGCGGCGAATCCCACCGCCAGCGAGGTCACCGCCACGATCACCAGTGGTCCGGCCATGTCGCCAACCGTGAACCCAGGCCGGGCCGCATACGACGCAGCCACCAGAGCAAGGGTGAGGATCGTGACCGACGCGTGCCGAACCGGTGTGAGAACCAGACCCGTCATCACGACCACCGCCGCCAGGAGCGGGCGGGTGGAAGCGGCCAGCCCTGGCACCAGTGCGAGCCCGCCCAACACCAGCGCCATGATGACCGACCACAACCACGCCGCCCAGGACTCCGGCGACGCCGCCGCGCGTTCCCACGGGACCCGGGTCGCCAGTCCGAGACCGGCGAGCGTCGTTCCGAGAAAGGCGGCGGAGGCCGCATCGAGCCGGACGCCATCTGCTGCTGCGACGACGGCCAGCGCAGCCACCGCCGCGAACAGCACGGGTACCGACCGTCTCATCACTGCGGCCCGGAACGCCGAGAGCGGATCACCGACGGCCAGCCCGGCCGTTGGGAATTCGGTCTCGGCGGCCAGGTGACGACCACGTCCGCCCATCCGGCTCTGCAGTGCGCGCATGTCTCTGCTTTCGACATCCGCGCACGTATTTCCGCAGGACGATCCCACTCTCGTCCGCGATGACTAGTCATCGTGGCGGCGGGTTCGGGGTTCGCCCTGTCGCGGTTCGACGTGGGAACATGCCGCCATGACGGCGGAACGAGAGACGCTCACATGGGATCGGTACGGCACGGCGGTCCGTCAGCTCGCCGCACGCGTTGCCGACGACGGATACCGACCCAACATCATCCTGGCCATCGCCCGGGGTGGCCTGTTCGTGGCCGGGTCGCTCGGTTATGCCCTCAGCGTGAAGAACCTCTACGTCATGAACATCGAGTACTACACGGGGGTCGGAACGAGACTCGACGTGCCAGTGATGCTTCCGCCGTATCAGGACGAGATGAACCTCGATGGCGCACGCATCCTCATCGCCGACGATGTGGCGGACACCGGCAACACGATCCGGGTGGTCCACGACCACTGTCGGGGCCGAGTCGCCGACGTACGCACGGCGGTGCTGTACGAAAAGCCCCAGTCACTGGTCAAGTGCGAGTACGTGTGGAACTACACCGACCGCTGGATCAATTTCCCGTGGTCAACCGAATCGCCGCTCGCCCGCCCCGCCGATGGCCGCGACATCGTCCTCGACGCCTGATCACTCCTCGAAGTGGCGTTCGAGGGAATGCCACACGCTCGGGTAGTCGTCCTGCAGTGCCGGTATCGAACCGGCGTATGCGGTCGGGATCAGCGGATACCGGGTTTCGAACATGAACGACATCGTGTCCGCCAGCTTCTCGGGTGCCAGATCCGACGTCGTCGCCTTCATCCAGGCGTCATGATCGGGACCATGGGGGAAGTACATGTTGTGGAGGCTCATCCCGCCCGGATTGAAACCCTCCTCCTTGGCGTCGTAGACCCCGTACAGGATCCCCATGAACTCGGACATGATGTTCTTGTGGTAGTAGGGCGGGCGGAACGTGTGCTCTCCCACCAGCCAGCGATCGGCGAAGACCACGAAGTCGACGTTCGCCACACCCGGATCAGGTGAGGGGGACGTGAGCACCGTGAAGATCGACGGATCGGGGTGATCGAAGCTGATCGATCCCATCACGTTGAATCTTCCCAGGTCGTACTTCCACGGCACGTGGTTCCCGTGCCAGCCGACGACATCGAGGGGCGAGTAGTCGGTCTCGACGACGAAGAGACGCCCATCGAACTTCACGTACAACTCGCCCGTCTGCTCGGTGTCCTCGAAAGCAGCCACGGGATGGAGGAAATCGCGAGGGTTGGCGAGACCGTTGGCGCCGATCGGGCCGCGTTCGGGCAACTCCAACAGTGTCCCGTAGTTCTCACAGACGTAGCCACGCGCCCTGGCGTCGAGCAGTTCGACTCGAAACACCATTCCTCGCGGCATGAGCGCCACCTCCCCCGGCCCGACCTCGAGGACTCCACACTCGGTCACGAACCGCAACCCGCCCTCCTGGGGCACCACCAGCAACTCGCCGTCGGCGTCGTAGAAGTGGGTTGTGACCATCGACTCGGTGGCCATGTACACATGGGCCGCCATTCCGCGCTGGATGTGGGCGTCGCCATTGGTGGCCATCGTCCGTAGTCCCGTCAGGAAAGTGGTGGGCTCGTCGGGAAAGTCGGGCGGGTTCCAGCGGAGCTGGCCGATGGGAGGATCCGCCTCCCGGTTGGGTGCGGTGCGGATGAAGTGGTTGGAGGTCTCGGTGAAGCGCCACGTGTGACGGACCGACGGCCGGATGCGGTACATCCACGTCCGGCGGTTGCGGTCGTTGCCGACGGTGAACGCCGTCCCTGACAGCTGCTCGGTATAGAGCCCGAGCGGGGGCTTCTGAGGGTTGTTCTGACCCACTGGCAACGCGCCCGCCGCCGCCTCGGACGCGAACTCGTTGCCGAAGCCGGACTGATATGACAGTTCACCCATCGCGCTCCTCGCGGCCGCCTGCGACGACGGTACCGAACCTCAACCGGGATCGGCGGCCAGGCGGAACCCGAGATTCTGGGTGCTCGAATCCTCGTCGTTGCGCGATCGCGCCGCACAGCGGTAGCGGTTGCAGTACGAGTCGTGGCAGAGGAACGATCCCCCCTTGGTCACCCGGCCGGTCGGCATCGCTCGGTCGGCGGTCCATTCCCACACGTTGCCAACGGTTTGGTACAGCCCGAAACCGTTCGGCGGGTATGCCCGAACCGGCGCGGTGGCCTTCCACCCGCCCGCGTTCTCGGTGGGGAACACGCCTTCGAAGATGTTCGCTCGAGCAGCTGCGCCGGTCGGGAAGTCGTCACCCCACGGATACCGCCTCCCCTCGAGGCCCCCGCGGGAGGCGAATTCCCATTCGGCTTCCGTGGGCAGGCGCGCACCCGCCCAGGCCGCGTACGCACTCGCATCGTTCCACGACACGTGAACGACGGGATGGTCCGCGCGATCCCGAGCGTCCGCGGCGCCCCCTTCGGGACGTGCCCACGACGCCCCGGCAACCCGTCGCCACCACGGCGCGCCGACCACCGCGGGCGATGATTCCGTCACCGCGTGGTCCAACAGTCCGACGAAGACGAAGGACCAACCGGCCGACTCTGCCTCGGTCACATGGCCGGTGGCATCCACGAAACGGGCGAAATGCGCATTCGTCGCCGGGGTGTCGGCGATCTGAAACGGCCCGACCGTGACCGGGCGCACCGGGGCTTCGCCGTCTCCGTGATGGCCGAGACCCTCGTCGGATCCCATCAGGAATATGCCGCCGGCCAGCTCGATCATCGCCGCCGCGTGGTTCACAGGGCGATGATGGGATCCAGCAGCAGATCCGGGTGGTCCCGCTCCACGGCTTCGAGGCGGTGCCGGTTCGTGAACAGGGCAACGGGGATCCCCGAACTGCGCCGCGCCACCTCCACCCCCCGGATGGCCGAGAGCGCGCCGGCACCGATGTCGTCGGTGCGACGGGCGACGTTCCACGGTGTCGACTCGAAGAGCACCTCGGCTCCGAACTCGTGCTGAAGGCGGTGCATCGCCACCTCGTATTGCATCTCACCGACCGCAGCCAGGATCGGCTCGCGGTCACCACCCTCCTCGGTGCGGAGGATCTGGATCACGCCCTCCTCGTCGAGCTGGGTGATGCCCTTGCGGAACTGCTTGTAGCGGCTGGTGTCGAGGTTCCGTGCCACCCGGAAATACTCGGGAGCGAAGGTGGGAATCGCGGGATAGCGCACCGCACCGTCGACTGAGAGCGAGTCGCCGATGAGCAGATCCCCGGCGTTGACCAGCCCGACGATGTCGCCCGGATAGGCCACCTCGACGGTGTCGCGTTCCCGGCCGAAGACCTGGTGGGCGTACTTCGTGCCGAAACTGCGGCCGGTGCGGTTCGAGGTCAGGGTCATTCCCCGTTCGAAGCGCCCCGTGCACAGGCGCATGTATGCGACGCGGTCCCGGTGGCGCGGGTCGAGATTGGCCTGGATCTTGAAAATGAACCCGGACACCCCGCTGTCGAGCGCCCGGGGCTCACCGGCCGCATCGTCACGCGGCAGCGGGCTCGGCGCCATCGTGTCGATGGCGTCGAGGAGGAGCCGCACGCCGAAGTTCCACAGGGCGGAACCGAAGAACACGGGCGTGGACTCTCCCGCCATGAACCGCTTGATGTCGTGGTTCGCCTCCACCGCGTCGAGAAGCGCGAGTTCGCCCAGCGCCGCCTCGCGCCACTCGTCACCTGCGGCCAGTTCCTCGTCCAGCTTCAACTCGCGTTCTGCGCCGATCTTGGTGCCACGGGCGGTGCGCTCGAACTCCCAGAACGTCGCATCCCGCCGGTCGACCACACCCTGGAATGCCTGTCCGCTCCCGACCGGCCAGGTCACCGGCGTGGCGGCGATTCCAAGCTGGCTCTCGATGTCGTCGAGGATCTCGAGCGGAGCCATCCCGGGACGATCGCACTTGTTGACGAAGGTCACGAGCGGGATGCCGCGCGCCTGGGCGACCTGGAACAGCTTGAGCGTCTGGGACTCGATGCCTTTGGCGCCGTCGATGACTATCACGGCTGAGTCCACCGCCGACAGCACACGATAGGTGTCTTCTGAGAAGTCTCTGTGACCGGGGGTGTCGAGCAGGTTGAAGAGGCGGTCTCCCACCTCGAACTGGAGCACCGTGGATGTGATGGAGATGCCGCGGGAGCGTTCCATCTCCATCCAGTCCGAAGTCACCTCGCGCCGGCCGGAGCGCGCGCCCACAGCACCCGCTTCGCCGATGACACCGGAGAAGAGCAAGAGCTTCTCCGTGAGGGTGGTCTTCCCGGCGTCCGGGTGGGAGATGATCGCGAACGTCCGCCGACGCCGCGCCTCGGTTGCGATGGCGTCGGCCACCTGACCTCCCGACGTGGAACAACCGACAGGCTACTCCGAAACATGCGACCCAATCCGGAGTCGCCCTTTCGCTCCGGCGAGAACGCGAATACCCTTCGTGGATGCCGATCTTTCCCCAGAATGTGATCGGGGTGATCTGGGACTTCGACAAGACCCTCATCCCCGGGTACATGCAGGCGCCGCTGTTCGCCCGCTACGGAGTAGACCCGGTGACGTTCTGGACCGAGTCCGACGGTCTCGACGACTACTACCGCAGCCGCGGTGCCGGCATGACGAGCGGCGACACGCTCTACCTCAACCACATTCTCACGTACGTGCGCCAGGGCATCATGAAGGGTCTGACCAACGACGTGCTGACAGATCTCGGTGCCGAGATCCAGTTCTACGCCGGGATGCCGGATTTCCTCGGTCTGCTGACCAAGCAGATCGAGTCAGACCCGGCCTACGCCGAACATCAGATCACGGTGGAGCATTACATCGTGTCCTCGGGTCTCCGACAGATGATCCTCGGGAGCGCGGTGGCGCCGTTCGTCACCGAGGTGTGGGGATGCGAGTTCGCAGAAGAAGTCGCACCGCCCGGCTATCTCGACAGCGGCCAGATGTTCTCCGGTGAGGAGCGGGAGATACGTCAGATCGTCTACACCATCGACAACACGTCCAAGACCCGAGCCGTCTTCGAGATCAACAAGGGTGTCAACCGCCACCCCAACATCGACGTCAACTCGAAGATCGCCCCCGAGGACCGCCGGGTCCCGTTCCAAAACATGGTCTACATCGCCGACGGTCCGAGCGATGTCCCCGTCTTCAGCGTGATCGAGAAGCACGGCGGCAAGACATTCGCCGTCTACCGCCCCGGGTCCGAAGCCGAGTTCGAGCAGGTGAATCGGCTGCTGGAACAGGACCGCATCGACGCCTACGGACCCGCGGACTACACCGAGGGGAGCCAAACCGCGATGTGGCTGACGCAGACCGCCCGCCGGATCGCCGAGCGGATCGTGCGCGATCGTTCCCAGGCCCTCACCGAACGCCTCGGCGCGCCCCCGGGACATCTCGCGGACTGACCGAGGCCGCTTCCACTTCCTCGACGGCGAGGGGGTCCACCCCGTCGTAGATCGGGGTGCGGAAGAGGGCGACCATGGTCCGATCCGGATCCGTCGCCGCTGCCTGGAAGCCGGCGATGACGACCGCGGTGATCGGAACCGCCAGAAATGCGCCGACGATCCCGAAGGCGACGGCCCCGACGGCGATGCCCATGAGGATCACCATCGGATGCAGGAACAAGGCCCGCCGGAAAATGATCGGATGGAGCACGTTGCCCTCCACCTGCTGGACGAGCAGCACGATCGCGAACACGATCAAGGCGTCGGTCAGGCCGCCGTTGACGAAAGCGACGGAAACCGCCAAGAGCCCCGAGAGAAATGCACCCACGATCGGAAAGAAGGCGCCGAGGAACACCAGGACCGACAGCGGCAGGACGAGTGGAGCACCGACGATGAGGAGCCCGATCCCGATGAAGACGGCATCCACCAGACCGACGATCGCCAGACCGCGTACGTAGACCGCCAGCGTTCCCCATGCCGCCGACAACGAGGCGTGCACCCGGCCGGGATCAGCCACCCGGCGCAGCAGGGCTTCGTAGGCACGATCGCCGTCCTTGAGATAGAAGAACGTGGCGATGAGGAGCAGCACCATCCCCGTGATGACCTCGATGGCAACGGCTGCGCCACCGAGGATCCCGGCGGTCAGACCTCCCAGGTTCGAACGGAACGCGTCGACCGCATCATCGATGTAGCCGTCGATCTCGGTCTCGGACAGCTGCAACGGACCGTCCTCCAGCCATCCGGCGAATGATTCGGTGGCCACGTCGAAGTCGTCGACGAGCGGTCCCACACCCTCGACGAAGGACGGGACGAGGAGCGAGAGGAGTCCCGCCAGGATCGGGACGACGAGTCCGATGACGGCCCACGTCGCCAGCAACGGAGACCATCCCCGTCGTTTGAAAGCCTGCACGGGCGGCGCCAGGACCGCGGCGAAGAAGAGCGCCAGCACCAGTGGGATGACCACCACCTTGACGACACCGATGGCGTAGAACGTCACCGCGATGGCGGCGAGGACCAGCAGGTAGCGCCAGCTGAAGGCCGCGGCGCGATCGAGCGCGGTTCTGTTGTCCACGAGGCCAGCCTACGGCCGCCGGCCAGGTGGCTGGCGTCAGACGATCTCGAGTGTCACCGGGACATTGCCGGCGAGCGCCTTGGAGACCGGGCAGTTCACTTTGGCGTCTTCTGCGGCAGCCGCGAAGTCCTCGGCGGAGACCCCCGGGACGTCGCCTGTCAGCACCAACTTCATGGCGGTGATGCCCGTACCAGGGACGAACGTGGCGGTGGCGGTCACATCGAGCGACGCCGGCGGCGTGCCCGCCTTGCCGAGGATGTTCGACAGAGACATCGAAAAGCACGTGGCGTGAGCGGCCGCGATCAGCTCCTCGGGGCTGGTCTTCGGGCCGGAGACTTCCGACCTCGATCTCCAATCGACGTCGAGCGGTCCGGCCGCGCCGGAGGAGAGCGTCGTCTGGCCGGCGCCCGAGATGAGATCGCCTTCCCAATGCGCAGATGCGGTGGAGTCGAGTGCCAAGGTGATCACCCTTTCGTGTTCGGTGGCTCCGGAGGGTACCGATCAGGCTCGGGTCCGTCGAAGGATGGGATCGACGATGGCCAGCACCCGATCCGCTGCCCGCAGTACCCGACCCGCCGCTCCGGGTGTCTCGGAGTCTACGAGGTTCCCCATGACCTCGAGCGTGATGCCAGCCACCGCCTGGGTCCCAACGGCCAGTTTCAGACCTGCGTGGAGAATCAGCGGGTGACCGATGAGGAAGGAGAAGCGGCGTCCGGTCCGCAGAAAACCGTCGAAGCGCTCGCCGAGGATGCGGTCGTACGCTTCCGGTGCCGTCGTGGGATCGGCCACGAAGAGGTCGGCGGCCAGCATCCCCGATTCCAGCCCGTAGTCGATGCCTTCGCCGTTCATCGGGTTTACCAGCCCGGCGGCGTCTCCCACCGCCACCCATCCAGGGCCATGTCGTCGCTCGACGCTCATCGGCAGCCGCCATGCCCGTGGTCGCTCCAGGTATGGCCCGACCCCCCAGCTCTCGCGGACCTGATCCCGGTAGAGATCCATGAGCGAATTCAAGTTGAGCTGCTTGAAACCCTTCATCGTCGAAAGCGCTCCGACGCCGATGTTCACCGTGCCGTCTCCCGCCGGGAACATCCACCCATAGCCGGGAACCGAGTTGCCGTGGGCATCGCGCATCGTCAGACACGCCTCGATGTGGCGATCGGCGTGGCGGGGGGACTCGACATAGGACCGGATCGCGATGCCGTAGGGCTCGCCCGCCACGCGGGTGGCACCGAGCATGCGGGCGACAGTCCCGGGGGCTCCTGTGGCCGCCACCACCAGACCCGTCGACCACCGCTCCCCGCCGGCTTCGACGCCCGTCACCCGTACGCCGTCGGTGACTGGCAGCGCTTCGGTGCCCCAGATCAGCTCGGCTCCCGCCGCCCCCGCCGCGTCGATCAAGGCCGCGTCGAGCCGCCGGCGCGGCCACACCGCGCCATGCGCGGGGAACCGGCTCGTTCCGGGCCACGGCAGCTCGCGGGTGGTCCTCCCGGCGATCATCCGCAACCCGTCGATGTGGTGGGCGTCTGCGAGGTCGATCTTCAGCTCGTTGAGAGCTCCCACTGCCCGTGGCGTGAGACCATCCCCGCAGACCTTGTCCCGTCCGTACACGGCCTTGTCGAAGACGGCCACCGTGGCCCCCAGGCGGGCCGCCTGGATGGCAGTTGCGGCGCCGGCCGGGCCGGCGCCGATGACGGCGATGTCGACAGATCTCATGGGATGCACCGAGGTTATCCATCCGGGCCAGACACAGGCATTCCGACAGGACGGGCCCCAAGGCCCGTAGAGTCCCCGCTCATGGAGCTCTTGGTCGTCCTCGCTGTCGTTGTCGTCGTTCTCGCCTGGTTCGTGATGACCTACAACCGTCTCGTGGTGGGACGCAATCGCGTCGACAACGCCTGGGGCCAGGTCGACGTGCAACTCGGGCGGCGCAACGACCTCATCCCGAACCTCGTCGAAACGGTCAAGGGCTATGCCTCCCACGAGCAGGAGACATTCGACCGGGTGGTCCAGGCTCGCAGCCGAGTCCAGGCCGCCGAGGGTCCGGCCGAGACCGCGCAGGCCGAGAACATGCTCACCGGAGCCCTCAGACAGCTCTTCGCGCTCGCCGAGGCGTACCCGGATCTGAAGGCGTCGCCGGGGTTCCGCGACCTTCAGGCGCAGCTGACCGAGACCGAGGACAAGATCGCCATCGCCCGTCAGATCTACAACGACAGCGTCCTCTCCCACAACAACCGGGTTCAAACCGTGCCTTCGAACATCGTTGCCTCGCTGGCCGGCTTCGAGACGCGGGAGTTCTTCGACGCCCCGGAATCGGCCGACGAGCCACCCAGGGTCGAGTTCTGAACCGGACGGCCCGATTCATTGCCGCAGTCGGTGCGCTGGCGCTTTTCCTCGCGCTCCTACCGGTCCCGGCGTCGGCACGCTCCTTCGACATCGCCGGCACCGATGTCTCGGTGACACTCGAGCCTGACGGCTCATTGGCCGTCACCGAGCAGATCACCTTCGCTTTCGACGGCTCCTTCAGCGGGGCCTATCGGGAGATCCCCCTCGCCGCAGGCGAATCCATCACGGACATCGTGGTGAGCGAGGAGGGGGCGTCCTACTCCCCGGGAGGCTGCACCGACCTGGGCTGTTCGAGTCCCATCGGAACCTTCGGCACGCGGGACCTCGGAGGGCGACTGCGAGTGGTCTGGCACTACTCGGCTTCGTTCGAAGAACGCACCTTCACCCTTTCATACCGCATGACCGGTGTGACCAAGGTCTACGACGACGTCGTCGACGTGCAGTTCCAGGTGTGGGGCGACGAGTGGGATGTGCCAGTCCGCAGCCTCACCGCGTCGCTCGAATATCCCGGTGCGATGGCGGATGGCGATCTCCTGATCTGGGGCCACCCGGCGGACATCCGCGGAACGGTCTCACTCGGCGATGACGGCCTCACCCCGCGACTGGAGGCCGGGGGTGTGCCCGCCGGTCGCTTCGTCGAGATCCGAGTGGTTCTCCCACGGTCGGTCCTCACCTCGACAGCAGGGGCCACCGTCATCGCCGGCGACGGCCGGAGTCTGATCATCGACGAAGAGAATCGATCTCTCGCTCGCGAGGAGCGGCGCAGCCAAGCGCTGCGGCTGCTGTGGATCATCGGAGGACTCGCCCTCTTCCTGCCGGTGAGCGTCGCCGCGGCGGTCATCTACCTGCGGTATGGACGCGAGCGAAGCGTCGACTACGACAGGGAGTACGAACAGGAGCCGCCCTCGGATCACTCCCCCGGGCTGGTCCAAGCCCTGCTCACCCAGGGAGCGGTGGACGAGAAGGGTTTCACCGCGACGGTCTTCGACCTCATCCGTCGCGGGGTCCTCGACGCCCGTCCGGTGACAACCCAGCGCAGCACCTGGATGGGCCTTCGCACCGAGGACATCACCGACCTCGAACTGTCCCTCGCCGACACCGGCCAGACCTTGCGGGCGCACGAGCGTTCGGTGGTCCACGTGATGAACCGGGTGCTCTCCGAAGGTCCCCAGCCCCTCCACGAGTTCCGGGATCGCATCCGCGAGGATGCCCAGGCCAACGCCTCGACCTACGCCGAGTTCCGAAAGCACGCCGGCAAGGCCGTCGTCGCCGAGGGCCTCGTCGACCGGTCCGGGATGCGGGCACTCGTGGTTGCCGGACTGGTGCTGGTAGGAGTGTTCGGGATCCTGGTGGTGACGGCGTTCTTCCTCGCCGGCCAAGACGCCGGTGGGCTCATCCCGCTGTTCATCCTGGGCGGTTTCATCAACACCGCCGGTTTCATCGGGTTCGTCGCCGCCCGCAAGACGTGGGTGCGGCGCACGCCCGAGGGAGCGCTGCTGGCAGCCCGCTGGGAGGCTTTCCGCTCATACCTGCGTGACTTCAGCCGCCTCGAGGATGCTCCGCCGATCTCCCTCGGGCTGTGGGACACGTACCTGGTACATGCCATCGCCCTCGGAGTCGCCGAAGAGGTCCTGGCCGCCGCCCGCCTCCACGCTCCCGCAGAACTCGCCGAGGCGTCCCACGTCTACTGGTACGGAAGCCACGGGTACACCGGCGGACCGTCCGAGAACGCCTTCGCAGGACTCACGAGCGCGCTCGACGGAGCTTTCGCACCCCCCTCATCGGGTGGGGGCGGAGGCTTCTCCGGCGGAGGCGGAGGCGGAGGCGGGGGCGGAGGAGGAGGTGCCTGGTGAGCAGAACAGGGAATCAGAGAGGAGGGAACCGGTGATCGCAGTCATCGCCCGATACCGGGCACTGGAGGGAAGGGCCGACGAGGTGGCGGCGGAGTTGGCGCCGTATGCCGACATCGTGCGGCAAGAAGCGGGATGTGTGACCTTCGACGTCAACCGGAGCTTGGACGACGATCACGACTTCGTGCTGTACGAGGTCTACACCGACCAAGAGGCGCTCGACGCGCACCGGGAGTCCGAGCATTTCGCGGCGATCGCGATGGGTCGGATCGTCCCGATGCTCGCCGACCGACAGGTGACGGTCGCGACCCGACTCTGAGTTCCTGCTGGGAGTTTCGGCTGGGAGTTTCGGCTGGGAGTGACGGCGACGAGTGACAGCTCACGCCAGCGGCGCCAGCACCACCTTGCGCCGTCGCTCCAGGACGAGGGTCGTCTGCTCGTCCACCACCGCATCGAAAGTGGCGATCTCATTCAGGACCCGGCTCCCCAGCATCGACACGTCGGCGACCGACAGGTCGATGATCACATCGAAGGCGCCTGTCACGAGGCTGATCGCCTCGGTCTCGTCCAAGGACCACACATGCTGGACGAAGCGCTCGACGACATCGCGGGACTTCGGCTGCAGCCGGACCGACACCGTGGCCCGAACGGGACGCCCCAGTGCTGCCGGGTCGACGTCGGCGTGATAGCCACGGAGGATCCCCCGCTCCTCGAGGCTGCGAACGCGAGTCAGCATCGTCGAGGGGGCGACGCCGACCGCGGCCGCCAGATCCTTGTTCGAACGGCGGGCATTGTGTTGAAGCTCGATGACGATCTGGCGGTCGGTGGCGTCCATGTTCGACATGCGGCGAGCATACGTTCCTGCACCCGGCGACCGCAGGCGTCCGCCACTCCGTGGCGCGTCGACCATGATGGAATCGTGTTCGAACGAGTCGCCCCCGCTCCGCCCGATCCGATTCTCGGCCTGATCGAGCGGTTCAGGGACGATCCGTCCCCCGACAAGGTGGACCTGGGGGTTGGCGTCTACCGGGACGAGTCGGGTCGCACTCCCGTCATCGGCGCCGTGCGGGAGGCCGCCCGCATCGAAGCGGAGTCGCTGTCGTCGAAGGCCTACTTCGGACAGGCGGGCAACCCCGCGCTCAACCCGATCCTGGCGAATCTCGTACTGGGCGACAATCACCCGTCGCCGGCCGCCCAACGGGGACTCACGCTGCAAACGCCCGGCGGTTCGGGAGCCCTGCGGGTGGCGGCGGAGCTCGTGCGAGCGGCGAACGCCGAGGCCCGGGTGTGGATCCCGACCCCAACCTGGGCGAATCACAGGCCGCTCATCGGGGCATCCGGCCTCGAACTGGTGGAGTACCCCTACTACGACATGGCCACAGCCTCGGTCGACCGCGGGAGCATGTTCGAATCGCTGGCGTCCGTCCGCCGCGGCGACGTCATCCTGGTACATGCGACCTGTCACAACCCCACGGGCGCGGACCTCACGCCCGAGGACTTCCGGACCCTCGCCGCGCTGGCGATCGATGCAGGCACCCCAGTCCTGGTGGACAACGCCTATCAGGGCTTCGCCGAGGGTCTCGTCGACGACTCGCACGGAACCCGCACCCTCGTCGAGGCCGGTGTCGAGGTGCTGGTGTGCACATCGTTCTCGAAGAACTTCGGGCTGTATCGGGACCGGGCGGGGGCGCTCACCATCGCCGGGCCGTCCTCACAGACCGTGCGTGCGGCCTACTCCAGGACCCTCGCTCTCGTCCGCACGATGTATTCGGTTCCTCCCGACCACGGACCGGCCCTGGTGGCCAGGGTGCTGACCACTCCGGGACTGCGCGGCCGGTGGGAGGTGGAGCTCGAGCACATGCGCACCCGGTTGAACGCGCTGCGTGCCAGCCTGGTCCAGGCTCTCGACGCGGTCGGAGTCTCCTACGACTTCATCGCCCGCCAGCGGGGGATGTTCTCACTTCTCGGGATCAGCCCCGACGAGGCGACGCGGCTCGTCGAGGACCACCACATCTATCTCCCGTCGAACGGGCGTATCAACGTCGCCGGGCTCGGCGAGACCAACGTCGACTTCGTGGCCGGTGCGATCGCGGCCGTCACCGCCAGCCGCTGAGGGCGTCAGCCAGTTCCGCCCGGTACGCCCTCGCCCGCCGAAGCTTGAGCGCTTCGTACCCACGCACCGAGTCGGGGAGCCCGGCGATGCGCACCGCATCGTCGTAGCGCTCGTCCAACGCTGCGCCGGCGACCGCCTGCAACGCTCGTTCGAACTCCTCGATCATGGTCCGCTCGAGCTTTCTCACCTCAGATCGCCCGAACGGATCGAACGGCGTGCCACGCATGACCTTGGAGGCTCGGAGCAGCGCGAACACCGGTCTGGTCCACGCCGCGAAGCGAACCTTGCGGCGCCGGCCGAACGCGGCGAGCACCGGCGGATGCAACAGCCATCGGACTTCCGTGCCGCCGAGCGCGGCTGCAGCCGCCGTTCCTTCCGCCAGCAGCATCAGCCGTGCGACTTCGTACTCGTCTTTGTACGCCATCAGCTTGTGAAGGGAATCGGCGGCGGTGCGGGTGAGCTGCCAGCCGCGGAGAGCGCTGTCGACGCCCGCCAGCCTCTCGACCGTGTCTGCGAACCTCGTCGCCCACCTCAGGCTTTGGAATCCGACCAGATCCGCCGCCAGCATCTTGACGCGGGCCGCGAGGTCCTCGTCGAGGCCCCACGCATCGATTCGCGATGCGAGCGCATCAGCCAGCACGGGCACTGTCATCGTCGCCCCGGTCGCCAAGCGGTGCCGGGCGAGGGTGTCCTCGACGAGCGACGGATGTGAGATCACAGCTCGTCCCCACCCGAAGGCGGTGAGGTTGGCGTCCACCGCAACTCCGTTGAGTTCGATTGCTCGCGCAACGGACTCCGGTCGCACCGGGATGGCTCCGAGCTGGATCGCCGTTCCCAGGACCACGATGTTGGCTGCCGCCACCGATCCGGTCGTGGCCTGCGCGAGCGCCGCCGCCTCCACTTCGCGGATCGATGCGGCGGCGGCGGAAAGGCGCCGACGGGCGGCATCGGCAGGAAAGGCGATCTCGGGATGGCCGATCATCGTCCCGGTCGGAACCTCGTCGGTCGAGACGACGACGCGGGTTCGAGCCGGGTCACAGACGCCGATGACCGGATCGCTGGCCGCCACCAACTGGTCGAATGCAATGAGCGTCATGGCTTCGCCTTCAGAGACGAGGTTCGTGGTGGCCACCCGGTCGGCGAGGATCAGGTCGCTGACCACCGGGCCGGCCTTCTGTGAAAGCCCGGTCTGATCGACTCCCGCCACCTTCCAGCCGTCGAACATCGCCGCCGTGGCCAGGATCTGGGCGGCGGTGACCACGCCGGTCCCGCCGATGCCTGCGAGCCGGACGGGAAAGGTGCCCGTCACTTCGACGATCGGTGGTTCCCCGCTGGTTGGAGGAGGCAGGAGGCGGCGGTCCGGTCCATCGGCGACCTCGATCTCGATGAACGCCGGGCAGTCGCCCTCGAGACAGGAGTAATCGAAATTGCACGATCCCTGATCGATCGCGGTCTTCACGCCGAGCGGGGTGGCGATCGACTGGACGGACAGGCAGTTGCTCTTGTCTCCGCAGTCCCCGCATGCCTCGCAGATCCGATGGTTGATGACGATCCGCGTGCGCGGTGTCTCGACCAAGCCCCGTTTCCGATCGCGTCGGAGCTCGGCGGCGCACTCCTGGTCGTTGATGAGGACGGTGACGCCTTCGATTGCCGCCAGCATCTCCTGGGCCTCGATGATGCGAGTCCGGTCCCACACGTCGACCCCGGCCGGCAGCCCGTGGCGGTCATAGCCACGCGGGTCCGGAGCGGTGATGAGCACCCGCTTGACTCCCTGGGCCAGGAGGATCGTACAGAGGGCCGGGACGCCGACCGAGAACGAGGCGTCCTGGCCGCCGGTCATTGCCACTGTCGAGTTGTAGAGGATCTTGAACGTGATCGATACCCCCGCCCCGATGGCGGCTTGGATCGCCAGTTGGCCACTGTGGAAATACGTCCCGTCGCCGAAGTTCTGATAGACGTGGCCGGTCTCGACGAACGGCTCCATGCCAATCCAATGGGCACCCTCGTTGCCCATCGCGGTGATCCCGAAGGTGTCGCCCACCCGTTCGGGAGGCATCAAGAGCGACATGCCGTGGCACCCGGTACCCGCTCCCACCAGGGCCCCGTCGGGCACCTTCGTTCCCCAGTTGTGCGGGCAACCCGAACAGAAGAAGGGGGTGCGGTTGATGGCCAGCGGGATCACCGTCCGGGACGCTTCGGCGGCGACCGGCGTCATTCGGTCGGCGATGCGGCGGGCGAGCCGCTCACGCAGGCCGCCGAGGATGGCGTCTGTGTCCAACAGCCCGTGGCTGGGCATCAGGATGCGGCCGTCTTCGTGTGTCTTTCCAACCACGGTGGGCCGGTCACCGAAGTCATAGAGGGTGTCCTTGATGAGCCACTCGAGCGTTGGGTTCTTCTCCTCGACCACGACGATCTCAGAGAGGCCGCGGGCGAAGCGGTGGACCATCTCGTGATCGAACGGGACGGGCATTCGTAGCTGCAACAGCCGGATGCCCGCATCGCGGATCGCGGCATCATCGGTGAGACCGAGACGATGCAGCGCCTCCTTCATCTCGTAGTAGGTGTAACCGGTGGCGACGATTCCGATCCATGCATCGGGCGGATCGACTTCGATCCGGTTGAGCCGGTTCTCGACGCCGTATCGGTAGGCCAGATCGGCACGCACCACCCGGAACTCTTCTTCGGCGGCGATCATCCGCGCCGAGCCGAGGAAGACCGCGCTCGGGTGAGGGCGAGGGTCGTGACTCGGAATGATCGGCTGGCGGTCGAGGACGGGGAAGTCCACCGTGCCGCTCCCATCGGCCACCGGTGTCACGATCTTCATTGCAGACCACAAGCCAGAGGCACGCGAGATCGCAGCGGCATGCAGTCCGAGTTCGAGGCATTCGGCGGTGTTGCCCGGATAGAGGATCGGCATGTGGAGGTCGACGAGTGCGGCGTCCGACGACGACGGCATCGTCGAGGACTTGGCCGCCGGGTCGTCGCCGACCAAGGCGATGACGCCGCCCAGCGGAGAGGTCCCCGCAAACACACCGTGGCGAATGGCGTCGGTGGCCCGATCCAGACCCGGCGCCTTGCCGTACCACAGCCCGAGTACCCCGTCGTAGCGAGCGTCGGGCCGGCCGGCCGCCAGCTGGGATCCCATCACCGCCGAAGCCGCCAGCTCCTCGTTGACGCCGGGGCGGTGGACGATCGCCAGGTCCGGGTAGCGGCGCAGCATCCGTGACACTTCCATATCGAAGCCGCCGAGCGGTGATCCCGGGTACCCGGACAGAAAGCCGGCGGTGTGATGGCCGGCGACCCGATCACGGCGCAGCTGTTCGGCGACGATCCGCGCCAGCGCCTGGATGGAGGTCATGAAGACGCGACCGGAGTCGCGGTCGTAGCGGTCCTCGAGTCGATAGTCGTGCCAAATCGCGGTCATCGTGCGCCTTTTGTGGACACCCTCGGCAGTGTGTCATTCGGCGCGCCGCCAGACAACAACGCCGAATTCCGCACTGGTCTCCGCCCGAGAGCCCGCATGATGTTCGGAGGATCGAGCCTCAGGCCGGTAATACCGCCCCGGACACCGGACCGAGTGAAACGGTGTTGTCGCCGAACGGTGCCGTGGCGCGGAGCGTGACCTCGTCGCCATCCGCGAGATACGTCCTCTCGTGACCGCCGATCCGGATCGGGCGGGCGCCGCCCCGGGTCTGTTCCAGCAGACATCCCCCTTCGTCCGGCTCCGGCCCCGAAACGGTCCCGGATGCGATCAGGTCGCCCGGGGACAGCCTGGCACCGTTCGATGTGAGGTGGGCGAGTTGCTGGGCGGCGGTCCAATGCAACCCGGCTGCCGCGTTCACTCGGGTCACCCGGCGGGCGACATCGGTGCCCGCCGGCCGAATCCACACCTCGAGGTCGAGGTCCAGGGACCACGGCTCCGTCGCGCGAAGATGTGTCAGAGCCGGTGGATGCTGGGGGACGGCAGGCGTCTTCGCATCGGCGAGCGCCGCCATCGGCATCACCCACGCGGACACGGACGTGGCGAACGACTTGCCCAGGAACGGACCCAGCGGAACGTACTCCCATGCCTGGATGTCCCGGGCGCTCCAATCGTTGACCAAGACCACGCCGAAGAGGTGCCGGTCGGCAACATCGATCCCAACCCGCTCGCCAAGCGCGGTCTGGCCGCCGACGACGAATCCCACTTCCAGTTCGAAGTCGAGCATGCGGGTCGGGGCATACTCGATCGTCCCGTCGCCTGCACGGATCTGGCCGCGCGGGCGGCGAACCGCCGTTCCGTCGACGACGACCGACGACGAACGGCCGTGGTAGCCCGCCGGAAGGTGCAGCCAGTTCTCTGGCAGGGGATCGGATCCGGGTCGGAAGATCTCCCCCACCCGCTCGGCGTGGTACCGCGACGAATAGAAGTCGACGTAGTCGACGACGTTCCACGACAAGTGAAACGTCATCTCGCGTTGGGGGCTCCTGGCCGCGTCGAGGACCCCGGAGGCGGCGAGATCCACCAGCTCATGGTGGAGCGCCCGCCACGAGTCCGCACCCGCGGTCAGTAGCGGGTTGAGACGATTAGCGGAGACCATCGCCGTTGGCACCGAGGTGATCCGATGTGCCACCGCCGAGAGGTCCACCACATCGGTTCCGAGACCGACACCCAAGCGTGCTTCCACACTCCCCCGTGAGAACACGCAGTACGGAAGAGCGCCAGGTGGGAAGTCGATCTCCATCACATCGGACGCTAGGCCGCCGGCAGCATCGACTCCGCTCGCCGGTTCGATCTTCTAACTTGCCGACCATGACGGACCGATCGGTTTCGGATGCCGACGCACTGGTGGACAACGCCGTCGCACTCGTCGCGGAGTGGGTGCGCCTGGCCCGAGAGCGCGACGAGGACTCTGCGGAGACGCGGCGGCTGGCCGAGCTTCTCGACGACCCGCACGGACCCGGCTTCGCCATGCGCTTCGTCGACCTCGTGATCCGACCCGAGGACGACAGAGCGGCGGCGAGCCAGCTGCGCACTCTCGTCGCGGCGACGACGCTGCCCCGGTTCCTGGGACCGATCGACCGCGTCCTCCTCCGCGTCGGCGCCGGCCTTGCGCCACTGATTCCCCGCGTCGTCCTCCCTCTCGCCCGGGCGAGGATGCGGGCTCTGATCGGCCACCTCATAGCCGACGCGGCACCGGACCGCCTGGGACGACACCTGGCGAAGGCCCGAGCAGCCGGCAACGACGTCAACGTCAACCTGCTCGGTGAGGCCGTCCTCGGCGACCGGGAAGCCCGGCGCCGGCTGAATTCGACCATCGCCCTCCTCGAACGCGACGACGTCGACTACGTGTCGGTGAAGATCTCCTCGATCGTCTCGGAGCTGAACCTGTGGGCCTTCGACCACACCGTCGACACCATCGAGGACCGGTTGCGGCGTCTGTACCGCGTGGCCGCTCAGAGCCCGACTCCGAAGTTCGTCAATCTCGACATGGAGGAGTACCAAGACCTCGACCTGACCCTCGCCGCCTTCATGCGACTCCTCGACACCGACGAGTTCAAGGATCTCACCGCCGGCATCGTGCTGCAGGCCTATCTCCCCGACGCCTTCGGCGCACTCCAACGTCTGGCCGCCTGGTCGGCCACGCGCCGACGCCGTGGCGGCGGCGAGATCAAAGTGCGCCTCGTGAAGGGTGCGAACCTGGCCATGGAGCGCGTCGACGCCGAACTCCACGGCTGGGAGCCCGCCCCCTACCCGTCGAAGACTGAGACGGACGCCAACTTCCGCAAGTGCCTCGACTGGGCATTCGACGCCGACCACTTGTCGGGAATGCGGATCGGGGTGGCTTCGCACAACCTCTTCGATGTCGCATGGGCCATGCTCCTCGCCGATGCGCGAGGCGTCGCCGACCGCGTCGACTTCGAGATGCTGCAAGGGATGGCGCCGGCCGAGGCAGCGGTCGTGAGGCGAGCCGCCGGCGGCCTCCGGTTGTACACGCCGGTGGTCGCCCGCTCGGACTTCGACACAGCCATCTCGTATCTCTTCCGGAGACTCGAGGAGAACTCGGATCCCGAGAACTTCATCAGCGCCCTCTTCGATCTCGATCCCGCCGGCCCCGCCTTCGCCGAGCAGGAGCACCGGTTTCGAGAGGCCATCGCGGTGCGCCACACCGTGTCGGCGCGGCCGCGGCGCTCCCAGGACCGCCGGAGCTCGCCGCCACCGACCGACCCCGCAGAGCCGTTTGCGAACGCCCCGGACACCGACCCGGCGGTGGCTGGAAACCGCGAGTGGGCCAAGGACATCTACGCCCGCCCGGCGGTGGCCGTCCGGGCACACCTCACGACCGAGTTGGAGGGAGTGGACGCCGCGATCGATCGCGCCAAGATCGCCGGACGGGCGTGGGCCGCCCAACCCGCCGAGGAGCGGAGGCGAGCACTGCTGGCGGTGAGCGACGCCCTGGAGATGCGACGCGGCGAACTGATCTCGACGATGATCCACGAGGCGTCCAAGACGATCGCCCAGGCTGATCCCGAGGTGTCCGAGGCGGTCGACTTCGCCCGGTATTACGCCGAACGCTCGCTCGATCTGGAGAGGGTTGAGGGGGCGGCGTTCAGCCCGCTCGGAGTGGTTGCGGTGGTGCCGCCATGGAACTTCCCGGTGGCGATCCCTGCGGGAGGAGTCCTCGCAGCTCTGGCGGCGGGCAACGGGGTGGTGTTCAAACCCGCACCGGAGGTGCCCCGCTGCGCCGAGGTCGTCTGGGAGGCGATGCTCGACGCCGGCATCCCCGCAGATCTCGTCCAGTTTCTCCGGGTACCGGACAACGACGTCGGTCGCCATCTGATCACTCACGACGGGATCGGCGCCGTGGTGCTCACCGGCTCGTATGACACCGCCGGCCTGTTCAAGGGATGGAAGCCGGATCTCCGCCTGTTCGCAGAGACCAGCGGGAAGAACTCGATCATCGTCACTCCCAACGCCGATCTGGACCTGGCGGCGGCCGATCTCGTGTACTCGGCGTTCGGCCATGCCGGTCAGAAGTGTTCCGCTGCCAGCCTGGCGATCCTCGTCGGCTCTGTCTACGAATCCGCCCGGTTTCGTCGCCAGATCGTGGACGCCGCCAACAGCCTGATCGTCGGCGACAGCACCGAACCCTCGACGGACATGACACCCCTCGCCGCCGAGATGAGCGACCGGCTCGAACGGGCGTTCACCGTGCTCGACCCGGGAGAGTCCTGGTTGCTCGAACCCGTCCATCGGGGAGGGCGGACATGGACACCCGGGATCAAGGACGGCGTGGCGCCCGGCAGCTGGTTCCATCAGACCGAGTGTTTCGGGCCGGTGCTCGGGCTGGTAGCCGCAACCGACCTCGACCACGCGCTCGAGATCCAGAACGGCGTCGACTTCGGGCTCACCGGCGGGATCAACTCGCTCGACCGAGCCGAACTGGACCACTGGACCGAACACGTCGAGGTGGGCAACGCCTATCTGAACCGGCACATCACGGGTGCGATCGTGCGACGCCAGCCGTTCGGCGGGTGGAAGCGAAGCTCGGTGGGTCCCGGCGCCAAGGCGGGGGGTCCCAACTATGTGGCCCAGTTCGGACAGTGGCGCGACACGGGCTCGATCACCTCCCAAGCCGCTGGCGGCCCCGCCGCGATCGCAGCACTCGTGGCCCGCTTCGACTCCGACTGGCTCCGAACCGCCGCCGCCAGCGACGAATACTGGTTCCAGCGCGAGTTCGGAGTCGAGTCCGATCCCAGCGGCCTCGCTGTGGAATCCAATGTCCTGCGGTATCGACCGCGACCCCTCGTCGTGATCCGGGCGGGCGAAGGCTCGGATCCGGCAGCCACGGTCAGGGTGGTGGCGGCGGGGCTGCGCTCGGGTACACCGGTACGGCTGAGTACGGCCACCGATCTCGGCGACCTCACGGTGGAAGTGATCGTCGAGGGCGACGCCGCCTTCAAAGCCTCCCTCCCCGCGTTCACGGGCGTTCGTGTGCGACACATCGGGCCTGCGGCCGCCGGCCTCCACGCCGCGGCGTGGGCGGCAGGAGTGGACCTCCACGATGGGGTCGTCGTCCAGAACGGCCGCCTCGAGATGCTCCCGTTCTTGCGCGAACAGGCTGTCTCGCGCACGCGCCACCGCTTTGGGAATGTGCTCTTCTGATCCCGGTCGACTGCGTACGCTGAGACGTCCAGATCTACAGGCGGCGGCGGTGCGGTCCGATGACTGACCAGCGCGTAGACCAGCGAGAACGCCAGCGAGTCGATCAGGGGGTCAGGCGGTGTCGAGGACGGCGACGTGGAAGCGGGGGATCGGGGTCACGGCACTGGCTGCTGTCCTGGTCGCCGGACTGCCCGGGTCAGCCGGCGTCGCTGTCGACCTCGACGACCCTGACCTGTTCGGACCGGGGGAAGGCTGGCAACGGCCTGGCGAACTCGAACGGGGTGACGCAGGGCCCTGGGTCATCCGTCTCCAAGAGCGACTCGCCGCCGCCGGTTATCGCCCAGGCCCGATCGACGGGGTGTTCGGTGCAGCCACGCTGGGAGCGGTGCACGCGTTCCAGAAGGTCAACGACCTCGAACGCGACGGCTCCTTCGACGACGAGGACTGGGATGCCCTCGGTGACGCCGCTCCGCTCGAACTCCCCGTATCGGAGACGGAGCCTGACAGGGTCGAAGTCGATCTCGACCGCCAGGTGCTCTACCTGGTGATCGACAACCAGGTGGAGACCGCCCTTCCCATCTCTTCGGGCAACGGCGAGCTCTACCGCGGGCGCGGCGGAAGCCTGGTCCGCGCCCGCACCCCCGAAGGCAGTTTCCGCTTCAACCGCCACATCGACGGCTGGCGCATCTCGTATCTCGGCGGGCTCTACCGGCCCTTCTACTTCCGCGGCGGTTATGCGATCCACGGTTCGCGAAGCGTCCCCCCGTTCCCCGCGTCGCACGGGTGCATTCGGGTCGAGATGCACGACATGGACTATCTCGTCACCCGATTTCGCATCGGCATGCCGGTCCACATCTACGGCCACGACGTCGACCGATCAGATCTCCTCGACACGTAGCCCGCACTTGGCAGCGAAGGCCCCCGCCGCCCGATAGCCTTGCGCGCGAGGTTCGAGGAGGAGACGTGACGAGGTTTCTCGGGTTCGGTGGCTACGTCCCCGATCGAGTGATGACGAATGAGGACTGGTCGCGGCTCGTCGACACGTCCGATGATTGGATCGTCCAGCGCACCGGCATCCGGGAGCGGCGGATAGCCGCCGACCACGAGACCACCGCCAGTCTCGCCCACCAAGCCGCACTGGAGGCTCTGTCCGACGCCGGCCTCGAGGCTGTGGACCTCGACGAGATCATCCTCGCCACCGACACCCCGGAGGTGCGCACGCCCGACACCGCCAGCTTCGTCCAACACCTGCTGGGAGCCCGGGAGATCCCGTCGTTCGACCTGGGCGGGAGCGGTTGTGCAGGATTCGTGATGGGCTTGGACGTCGCTCGCACCCGGATCGCGTTCGAGCCGAAACGGGTCCTCGTCATCGGTGTGGAACTGATAACGAGGATGATCTCGTGGGAAGAACGCGAGACGTGCGTCCTGTTCGGCGACGGAGCGGGCGCGGTGGTCCTCGGTCCGGAACTCGGCGTTGCCGAGCTGCTGGCGGTGGTGAGCGGGACAGACGGGGCGATGACCGGCATCCTCACCCTCGACGTGGGCGGTACCAAGCGTCCATTCGACCCCGAGGATCCCACCGGTCACGACCATCTGACGATGCACGGCACCGAGGTCTTCAAACAGGCCGTCCATCGCATGTCGGCCGCCACCTCGCAGGTCCTGGCGAAGATCGGGGCGTCGGCCGATGACGTCGACCTGATCATCCCCCATCAGGCCAACAAGCGGATCATCGACGCGGTGGCACGACGCCTCGATGTCGACGAGACCAAGGTCTATGTCAACGTCGACCGTTTCGGAAACACCGGCTCGGCATCGGTCCCGCTCGCTCTCTGGGAAGCTCGCCGTGTGGGCCGGATTCCGCCCGGAGCCCTGGTGATCCTCACCGCTTTCGGCGCCGGGTTCCACTGGTCGGCAGCTGCGATCCGATTCGACTGAGCCCGTCAGGTGTTGAGGATGATCACCGGACAGGGGGCGCGCCGAGCGAGATACTCGACCCGGGGACCGAGATGGAGACGGGTGGTGCCGGCGCGGACACTCGTGCCCATGACGAGCAGGTCCGCCCCGCTGGCCTCCAACGACCGCAGGATTCCACGCTCGACGTCGGAGGCCTGAACGACATCGGTCGTCATGCGTTGGTCGAGTTGGGTGGCGAGGACCTTCAGTTCGGACGTGATGTCGCTGGCGAAGTCCCGAGTGCCGCTGAGGGTCGGCGTCTGGACGTAGATCGCCTCGACTTCACTGGACTCCCCGGCAATGGCGAAAGCCAACTCGAGCGCCTTACGGGCTCCTGGACTCCCGTCCATCGGGACGAGAATCTTCCCCGGTCGCCAGGCGGTGGCCACCGTCCCGCCGCGCACCACGATGGTGGGGCATGGGGCGAGGCGGACGAGGTCGTCCAGCATCGGTCCGAACAGCGACTCGCTCCCCGCGCTCATCGCCGGCGTCCCGATCATCATGAGGTCGTAGTCGTGGCTGGCTTCTTCGAGGATGGCCGCCGCCGCATCGTCATTCTGGACGGTGCGAGTGGTGGTTCCGGGGCTGTCGAAGGCTTGCTGGGCGAGGAGGCTCACATAGGCCGAGGCATCTTCCCGGGACGACTCAGTGGTCACCGCGAACAGCGTCGTGGCGGTGGCGTTGACCTCTGCCAAACGACGAGAGATGAGAGCTTCGATGGTCTGAGTCCCCACCACTTCCGCACGGGGCCGCACGGGCACGAGGAGCCGGCGGATGCGTGACGTGAACAAGTCGCGGGCGACGTTTTCCTTGGCGAGCCTCTCTTCTTCTTCGACTCCCGTCTCCACACGTGCCAGACAGAAGCGGAGGGCGACAGGGGCCATGATGGATGTCACCACCGCCATCACGACGATGATCGAGAACATCTCGACGCTCAGAACGCCGAGCGAGAGCCCGATCGAGGCGATGATGATCTCGACGGCTCCCCGGGCATTCAGGCCCGACCCGTAGGCGAGCGCCGTCCAATGCCCTTGCTTGGACACCCACCGCGCTCCGAGATAGGCGCCGGTGACCTTTCCGAAAGTGGCCACACCGATGACGGCCAGCGTGATGAGGAGCAGCCGCGGCTCGAGGATGGCCGCGATGTTGACCTTGAGGCCGGCCACCGCGAAGAAGATCGGTGCGAAGACGGCCAGCGCCATCGCTTCGAGCTTGTGCACGACATCGACCGACAGCCGTGGGCGCCGCCCGAAGAGAATGCCGATGGCGAAGGCACCGATGACGGGCTCGAGGCGGAGAGCCTGGGTGAACGCCCCCCAGGCGAATGCCAAGACGATCACGAACGTGAGGACCATGTCCTTTCCGCGGAAGTGGTCCTGGACGAACGTCAACCCCTTGTCCACCAGGAGGTTCCCGACGGTGGCGGTGGCCAGAACGAAGATCGCCACGAATCCGACTGTCTCCAGAACGGTGCCCGCTCCGATCGCGTCAGCACTGGCCAACGCGGTCACGAGACCGAGCAGAGTCCAGCCGGTGATGTCGTCGATCATGGCGCTGGCGAGCATCGTCTGGCCGATTTCGCGTCGCATGAGACCGAGATCGATGAGGACCTTCGCCAAGACCGGGATCGCGGCGATCGACATGGCCGTCGCAACGAACAGTGCGAACACGGTCCGCTGCGAGGGATCTGCCAGCAAGTCATCCGGGATGAGATAGCCGAGGGCGAGTCCGGCGGCGAACGTCACACTCAATCCCCCCGCCGAGACGCCGAGCGAAACCCGAATGCGGCGCTTGATCAGAGCCAGGTCGGTCTCGAGGCCCGTGACGATCAGGAGCAACATCACGCCGATGAGCGCCACCACTTCGAGGAGGTAACCCTGCGCCTGGTTCTGGGGAATGACCCATTCGCCGATGAACGGCACGAGTCCCGAAAGCAGCGATGGACCGAGCACGACACCGGCGAGGATCTCACCCACGACCGAGGGCTGGCCGAGACGTTGCGACACCCAACCGAGGACCCGGGCGGTGACGAGGAGGACGGCCACCTGCACCACGAGGGCCAGCACGTCGTCATGAGGGGCGGCGACGAACGTCTCCATTCAGAACACTCTCCTTCCCAACGCCTAGGGGGTTAGCTGACGGGCTCGGGCTGGAAGGTGCCCTACCCGAGCCGGTGGGCCGGCCACGGGATTCGCCCCACGGGGACTGGGTCCCCCCACCGGCCGCTCGGCCGGTTCGGCGACTGCGACGCTACCAGCCGTGTGCAAGGGCCGTTCCCCGCGCTCAGATTCGGCATCATGGCACCGACGACCGGCCGACCACGCGGGCGAGAATCGGCCCGGTGGTGGCCATGACGAGGATGTATCCGGCCGCGATCGCCCCCAAGTCGTCCGACACGCCGGCGGAGACCCCGAGTCCGGCGATGACGATCGAGAACTCACCGCGCGCGACGAGAGCCGCCCCCGCCCTTCGACGTCCGCGCGGGCCGATGCCTGCGTCGCGGGCCGCCCACCATCCGCTTGCCAGCTTGGTCGCGGTGGTGATGGCCGCCAGCGCCAGTATCACGAGCGCCACCGACGGAAGTCGGCGGGGATCGATGGAGAGTCCGAAGAACACGAAGAAGACCGCCGCGAAGAGGTCGCGAAGCGGCGAGAGCAGACCTCGCGCACGATGTGCCGCCTCGCCGGACACTCCGATCCCGACGAGAAACGCTCCCACTGCCGCCGAGACGTGGATCTGTTCCGCCGCACCTGCCACGAGGAGGGTGATGCCGAGCACGGTGAGGAGGTTCACTTCATCCGATGACGACAGTGCCATCCGGCTGAGACGGTCGCCATGGCGGGAGGCGACGATGAGGATCGTCGCCACTGCGGCGAGGGCGGCGACGATCGATGACGTCGCCGCCAGGATGGTCCCGCCGACGGCGACGGCGCCGAGAATCGGGAGGAACACTGCCATCGCCAAGTCTTCGAAAACCAGGATCGAGAGGACCACCGGGGTCTCCCGGTTCGCCGTCCATCCCAGATCCCCGAGCAACTTGGCGACGACACCCGAAGACGAGATGTAGGTGACCCCGCCCATGAAGAGCGACCCAATCGCTCCGAAACCCAGCAGCAGACCGCCGGCGTAGCCGGGGGTGAAGTTCAACGCCAGGTCGAGCAGGCCCGCTTTGGCGCTCGTCCGCATCCCGCCCAGAAGCTCGTCGGCGGAGTACTCGAGACCGAGCATCACCAGCAGGAGAATCACACCGATCTCGGCGCCGGTGTTGATGAACTCTTCGGACGTGACGAGCGGGATCACGCCACCGATGCCGAACGCCAGCCCACCCAGGAGATAGAAGGGGATGGGCGACAGCCCGAACCGCAGGGCGACCCGCGCCATCACGGCCAGCACCACGATGACCGATCCAAGCTCCAAGAACAGGAGCGCCGTGTGATCCACGTCAGCCGACGGTGAGAATGCCGGTCACCCCTGCGATGCCCTTGGGAGTTCCGACCACGACGAGCGTGTCGTCCGCCTCGATTTCGAACTCGGGCCCGGGAGCCGGGAACGGCGCGGTGTCACGGATCACTGCGACGACGGAGACGCCGGTGCGTGTCCGAATGCGAGCATCCCCGATGGTTCGCCCGGCATACGGACTGTCGGGGTCCACCCCCAACCAATCGATGGCGAGGCCCTCGACGGATTGCTGGAGGTCGCCGAGCCTCTCGGCGACCGTGGCGACACCCATCATCTCCCCGAAGGTGTGCGCTTCGTCGTCCGAGAGTTCGAGGCTCAGAGCCACCGTATCGGGCTCGTCGGCCCGACAGATGAACACTTCCCGGCGTCCCCCCCGGTGGTGGACCACTCCGACACGTTCCCCGTCCTCGGTCAGGAACTCGTATCGGACTCCCACGCCCGGTAGCTGGGTCTCTTCGATCCTCACCATCGGGGTGCTCCTTGTCCGATCATCGGCGCCATCCTGGCATGCCATGCATACTCGGGCGCCATGTCCGAGATCATCGTCGGCGGCCTGATCGCCGGGTACGCCATCGCCATCCCGGTGGGCGCGATCGCCGTCCTCATCGTGAACACGGCGATGCGGTGTGGATTCCCGTGCGGGGCCAGCGCCGGTGCCGGCGCGGCCACCGCCGACCTCATCTACGCGCTGGTCGCCGCCACCGCGGGCGCCGCCGCCGGCCGACTGCTCGAACCGTGGAGCGACGAGATCCGGCTCGTCTCGGGCGTCGTGCTGATCGGCTTGGCGATCAAAGGACTCTTGGATCTACGCCGCTCCGCCACCCGGAGCCCCACAACGGTCGTGGTGCGACGAGGCGACCTCCTCCTGACGTATGGGCGGTTCCTCGGGCTCACGATCATCAATCCGTTGACGGTCGTCTACTTCGGGACCATCGTCCTCGGCGCCGGGGTCGGCCGAACGCTCACCCTGGCCGAGGCCGGAGTGTTCGCCGCCGCGGCCTTCGCCGCCTCGCTGTCGTGGCAGACTCTGCTCGCCGGGATCGGCGCCATGGCACGTCGAGGTCTCCCCGCCGGTTTTCGAACGGCAACCACGGTCGTCGGGAACCTGTTCATCGTGGCCGTCGCGATCCGCATCATGCTGTGAGGACCGGACGCCGGCGCCACCCCACCGGTAGGCTCGATGGCACCAGTGATCGATCCCGCCACCCAACTCACCGACGTGGAGAGCAGACATCAGCTCGACGCCTTGCATCACCTCTCCATCGAATTGTCCGGACTGCGTGATGTCGATTCGGTGCTCGATGTGGCGCTCCGCCACTGTCTCGAGCTGACAGGATCCCAGTTCGGATTCATCGGCCTGGGCGGAATCCATCCCGAAGCGATGGAGATCGCGGCGATCCACGGGTTCCATCCCGCCGGGGACTTCTTCCAGCGGCATCGTCTCATCCCGCTCCGCCCCAACGTCTTCGCCAATGCGGTCCTCGAGAACCGTCCCGTGCGTTCTGCCGACGCCAGGATCGATCCGAAGCGGGTCGGACAACCGTCGGGCCATCCTGTCGTGACGACATTCCTCGGTGTGCCCCTTCGTCTCAACGACGAGCCGATCGGGATGATCGGTCTGGCCAACCGCGACGAGCCGTACACCGACGATCACGAGCGGCTCCTGCTCACCTACGCCGGCCAGGTGGCGATCATCATCGACAACGCCCAGCTGTACGAACGACTCGAACGCGCCAACGAGGGACTGGAACGGACGATCGAGGAACGAACCGCCCAGTTGCGGGTGACGGGAGCCGAACTGGCGGACAAGGCGGCGGAGCTGGGACGGGCGCTCACCGAAACCGTCGACGCCCAGGAACAAGAGCGTCAACGCATCGCCCGGGACCTCCATGATGGAATCAACCAGCTGTTGATCGGCGCGATGCTCGAGCTGACTTCCGGTCGGCGCCGCGTCGAGCGGGGGGCAGTGGACGAAGCGATGAACGCCTTCGAAGCAGCCCAGGATCTCCTCCGCCGGGTCGAGGCCGAGATCCGACGCGTGGTCCACGACCTCCACCCACAGGTCCTCGAAGGCCTCGGGCTGGCGGCGGCCAGCCGCCGGCTGATCGATGAGTTCTCCGGGCAGTCCGGCGTCGCCTGCGAGATCACGATCTCAGGAGATCTCAGCCGCCTTCCTGCCCGCACCGAGGTGTGCGCCTATCGAATCCTTCAGGAGTCCGTCCACAACATCGCCAGCCACGCCGATGCCTCCCACGTCCGGGTTCGCCTGGAAACAGACGGACACGACCTGACCATGCGAATCACCGACGACGGACGCGGTTTCGATCCCGTCACGACCGCAGTGGCGGCGAACGGTCACCTCGGCCTGCAAAGCATGCGCCAGCGCGCGGAAATGCTCGAGGGCCGCCTGGAACTCGACTCCCGACCAGGCGGGGGCACCACGATCCATGTGCGGTTGCCGGTCGGGCGATGACGAGCGCCACGGTGCTGATCGTCGACGACCACCCTGTCGTCCGCACCGGCATCAAGAGTCTGCTCTCGAACTACGCCCATTTGACGGTCGCGGGCGAGGCCGCCACTGCGGAGGAAGCGCTGGAGGCCTACCGGACCCTCGAACCGGACGTCGTGCTCCTCGACATCCGCCTGGGCACCGGATCGGGGCTGGCCGTGCTCGACGAACTGCTGGACCTCGATCCCCAGGCGCGGGTCCTCATGCTCAGCTCATTCGACGACGAGGAATACCTCACTCGCAGCCTGCGCACGGGAGCGGCCGGCTACGTGCTCAAGATCGATTCCGACGAGATGCTCGTCAACGCCATCGAGGCGGTGGCGGCGGGAGGCCACGTGCTCGGCCCGCACATGGCCGACTGGCTGGTCCGCAAGCTCGACGACACCGCGGGAACCAGTGGGCGAGGCGACTTCGACGCGGTCGATCGCGAGGTGCTCGCGGCCCTGGCCAAGGGTGAGTCCAACTCCGACATCGCCGCCCGGCTCTTCATCAGCGACTCGACCGTCAAACGGCGTCTGCGCTCGATCTTCGATCGTCTCGACGTGAATCGTCGCGCCGAGGCCGTGGCCGAGGCGGTCCGGCGCGGGCTGGTCTGATCAGTCAAGGCGGACTGGTCCAATCGGGTCATGCCGTTGACCCCGATCGGCCTCTTCGGGTCAGCAGATTGACCCTGCGCCAGCCGACCGGGACCTCCTGTGCCCACCTACCTTCAGGCCCGGAACCGGCCCGGGAGGTCAGCGGTGTATCCAGCACCATTCCAATATTCGGCCCCGACGACGATCGACGAGGCGATCTCACTGCTCACGGAGCTCGGCGACGAAGGGCGGGTCCTGGCCGGCGGCCAAAGCCTGCTCCCGATGATGAAGCTCCGACTCGCCGCGCCGGGCCACCTGGTGGACATCAACGGAATCGGCGGATTGTCCGACGTCACGGCCAACGGCCACCTGGAGATCGGCGCCCTCGTGCGCCACGCCGACGTCGTGGACAATCCCACGGTGGCGGTGGCAAGTCCCCTGATGGCGGCAGCCGCGCCCTGGGTGGCGGACCCCCTCGTCCGAAATCGCGGAACCGTGTGCGGTTCGATCGCCCATTGCGATCCCGAGGGAGACTGGAACTCGGTCATGCTCGCGCTGGGCGCCGAAGTGGTGGCACACGGCCCCGACGGCGAGCGCACGATTCCGATCGGTGATTTCGTCGTGGATTTCTTCACCAACTCGCTGCGGGCCGGAGAAATGGTGAAAGCCGTTCGGGTCCCCGCTGCGGACGCCCGCACGGGCGGGTCCTATCTCAAGCTGGAGCGCAAGATCGGCGACTACGCCACTGTCGGCGTCGCCACCCATCTCCGACTTTCCGACGACGGAAAGATCGCCGCGGCCGGGATCGGTCTCACCAGTGTCGCGCCGAAGAACCTCAAGGCGACCCAAGCCGAAGCCATCCTGGTTGGCAACCACCCGTCCGCCGAGTTGTTCGCCGAGGCCGCCGCCGCCGCCGCTGCCGCTGCCGACCCGGTTTCAGACGTGCGGGGACCGGCCGACTACAAACGGGCGGTCGTCAAGTCCTACGTCGAGCGCGGGCTGTCCGTGTGCATGAACCAGATCCAGGAGAGCTGATGCAGATCACCGTCACCATCAACGGAACGAGCCAGACAGCCGAGGCCGAACCCCGCACCTTGCTCGTCGATTTCATCCGGTCGAAGCTCGGCATGACCGGGACACACATCGGCTGTGACACGACGTCGTGCGGCGCCTGCACCGTCATTCTCGACGGCAGAGCGGTCAAGTCGTGCACGGTTCTCGCCGCCCAGGCCGACGGCCATGACGTGCGGACCGTCGAGGGACTCAAGCAGGACGGCAGCCTCCATCCGATCCAGGCCGCGTTCAAAGAGCACCACGCCCTGCAATGCGGTTTCTGCACACCGGGGATGATGCTGGTCGGAGCATCGCTGATCGAAGCGAATCCGGACGCCACCGAAGCGGAGATTCGCTGGGGTATCAGCGGCAACCTCTGCCGCTGCACCGGCTACCAGAACATCGTCACCGCGATACAGGCCGCCGGTGCGACGCTGAAGGAGGCAACGGTATGACGACCACTGCACATCCCCACCGCACGACGATCGAAGTCGGTGGTCTCGGCCACTCGGTCAAGCGCAAGGAGGACGACCGCTTCATCCAGGGGGCGGGCAACTACATCGACGACTTCGTCCTGCCCGGCATGCTGCACATGGCCATCGTGCGGTCACCCATCGCACACGGCCGAATCGTGTCCATCGACACCTCGGCGGCGATGGCCGTCGAAGGTGTCGTCGCCGTCATCACCGGCGAGGCATTGGCCGCGCACAATCTGGCGTGGATGCCGACCTTGTCGGGAGACACTCAGGCGGTGTTGGCGACCGACAAGGTCCGGTACCAGGGCCAGGAGGTGGCCGCCGTGATCGCCTCTGACCCCTACGTCGCCCGCGACGCGGCCGTGCTCGTCGATGTCGAGTACGAGGACCTGCCCGCCATCACCACCCCCCAGCAAGCACTGGCGGAAGGTGCCGTCCTCATCCGGGACGAGAAGGA
>DATKEC010000031.1:0-2857 GCA_035544575.1 Acidimicrobiia bacterium | reverse complement strand
TCTTGTGACAGGTCGTGGCGGGCCTGTCCGGTCCCGATCAGGTCCTGGGCGTATTGGCTCATCCCGTTGAGCCTTTGCTGCTCGAGACGCTCGTAGGTTTTCCTGAGGTCCTCGTCGGCGGCTGCTGCCTCTCGCAGTGCGCGCAATAGCGGACCGGAGCGCGCATGTATCCCTGGTTGGGTAGCGCTGTGGAGGGCGACCTTCTTGCGGGCATCGGGTTCCTCGATGACCGCGCTTATGGCGGGCCGCTCCGTCACGGGGAGTTGAGCTCGGTCGGCGCCGCCGGCGACCGCCGCCTGAATGACTTCCTCCAACAGCCCGGCCTTGCCGTCGAAGCTGCGGTAGATCGTCTCGACCGCAACCTCGGCCTCCGTGGCGATGGCGGCCAGGGTGGTGGCGGCGTATCCGCTCCCCTCGAACAGTCGCCGGGCGGCGTCGATGATGTCTCGCCGAGTGCTGGCCGCCTGGGCGCGGCGGCGGGGAGAGTCGTACTTGCGCCGCTTGACATCCTCACTATTGGCTGGAATACTCATGACATCAATATAGGTGGGTTCCGGCCATTGGCAGGGACCGCTCCGGTCCTTCGGGACCAGAAGGGACGGTAGACCATGTCCGACAGCCTCAAGGCGAAAGCTCGACGGATATGGGAGGACATCTTTCCCAACGCCGATGTGGAGGGGCTGGAGGAGGTCACCCACCCCGACGTGGTCGATCACGATGACCCTCCCGGCACCCCGCAGGGGTTCGAGGGGGCACGCGCCACGATGCTGTGGCTCCACGGCGTCTTCTCCGACCAGCAATGGGACATTCACCACGTCCTCGCCGAAGGTGACATGGTGGCGGTGCACTGCACCATGCACGCCACCCACACCGGAGACCTCATGGGCATCCCAGCCACCGGCCAGCGGGTCGAGATGGACTACATCCATCTCCTTCGGTTCGAAGACGGACGCGTGAAGGATCGGTGGGCGGTTCGCGACGACATGGCTCTGATGCGTCAACTCGGCGCACTCGGCCCAGCCCCCTCGGAGGCAACCACAGGCTGAAGGATCTGGTGGCTCTCCTCCAGGGAAGGTCACGTCCTGGTCGTCACTGAGGTTGCGGCGAGTTTCGGAGTTCGAGGTCTGTGGGACAGGCCCTGGGTAAGTTCTACTCATGGTCTCCAAGCCCTCGCTCATCGAACGTTCGTGGTCAGAGCGCGAGGTGTGGGCCGAGGAGGTCCTCGACCAGCTCACGCCGGTGATGAGCGCGCTCTCGGTCGTCTTCCTCCTCGTCGTGCTCGGCGAGTCCATGGCAGCGGCCGGCTCCGGTCTGAGCACCGCCCTGACTGTCACCGGTTGGCTGATCTGGCTCGTCTTCGCCGCCGAGTTCGTGGCTCGCCTCGTGGTGGCTCCGGACACGAGCACCTTCCTGAAACGGAATTGGTGGCAGGTGTTCTTCCTCGTGCTGCCGTTCCTGCGCATTCTTCGCCTGGTGCGGGTCGTGCGATTCCTGCGCACCGGTCGCGTCCTGTCCTCGGCCGTCCGCTCTTCCCGTTCCGCTTGGCGGGTCCTGGGGAGCCGGGTGACGTGGCTAGCCGTCGTCTCCGCCATCACGGTGCTCGGGAGCAGCCAGCTGCTGTACGAGTTCGGCACCTTCGACCACTACGGCGATGCTCTCCATGCAGCCGCCCTGGCGACGATCACCGGCGAGCCGATGAACCGTCCCGACGCCTTCGCCCGCACCCTCGAGGTGATTCTCGCCACCTACTCGGTGATCGTGTTCGCGACGCTTGCCGGCACGCTCGGCGCCTACTTCCTCGAGTCCAATGAGCGCCGCCGATCCGCGCAGCCAGACGCCATTTGAACGGCGCCTGACGCAAACGGCCGCTCCCGGAGTCAACTATCGGTGAGGCTGCGAGTCGGCGCCCGATGTCGAGTATCTCGATCAGGGAAACCGATCACCATCAGCGGGCGAACCATGACCACACCGGACGTGTGCTGCATGACGTCGTGTACTCGGGCGACGACTGAACCACCCACCGGTAAGGGCGTTCGTTCTGACAGCCCCGCCGAGTTGACACATGCCGATATCGGCATATGATAGCGTTATGGCACGAGCAGCGACTACGTCCGACGTCTTCAACGCTATCGCCGAGCCGCAGCGTCGGGAGATCCTGGTGCTGTTGCGGGCGGGTGAGCGGCCGGTGACCGAGTTGGCCCAGGAGCTGGGGATGACCCAGCCGGGGGCGTCCAAACACCTGCGGGTGCTCCGGGAGGTCGGACTGGTACGGGATCGCAAGGCGGGCAAGCAACGCCTGTACTGCCTTGATGCCCGCGGGCTGCGACCGGTTCACCAATGGACCGACGGGTTCGAGCGGTTCTGGAACGAGAGCTTCGACCGGCTGGACGCGTACGTGCAGGAACTCGAGCAGGCGACGCGGGAGGAGTGACTATGGCAGCGACAGGACGGGACGCGCCGGCGCAGTCAGCGACGGCCGACCGCGAGATCGTGATCTCCCGAGTCATTGGTGCCCCACGAGAGCTGGTGTTCGAGGCGTTCACCGAGATCCGGCACCTGTCGCGGTGGTGGGGGCCGGAGGGGTTCACCACCACGACGGGGGCGTTCGAGTTCCGGGTCGGCGGGGAGTGGGACTTCGTGATGCACGGACCGGACGGGACGGACTACCAGGAGTGGATCTCCTGGACCGAGATCGCCCCGCCGGAGCGAATTGCGCTGCTCCACGGTGAGTCCCGCAGCGACCCGAACGCCTTCGAAACGGTCCTCACGTTCGCGCCCGACGGCGTCGCGACCCGGATCGAGATGCGCACAGTGTTCCCCACCAAGGAGCTGCGCGACGAGGCGGTCGAGAAGTACC
>DATKEC010000030.1:0-34540 GCA_035544575.1 Acidimicrobiia bacterium | reverse complement strand
GCCGCGGCCCGTCCGAGTTCGGGTCTCTTCTCGCGACGCGACCGTTCGGTCAGCACGGTGACGGCCGCGAGATGCCATCCGCCCTGGAGGAGCCGGTCGGCGATGTCGGCGGCGCGCTCGTCGTCCCAGCGCTCGTCTGCCACGAGTTGAAGTGCCTCGAGCTCTGTCCTCAGCCGCATGCCGTTGGCCCCGCGCGGAGTTGTCTCGAACCCGCGCCGGATTGCGTCGCGAGCCTCGGCGCGCCGCTGCGCCAGCAGCAGCGCCCTCGCCTCCACGGTCGCAGCCCGGTTCTGCCATGCAGGAAAGGAGGCGTCGACGATCTCCCGCAATCGGGTGGCTGCCTCGACAGCCTCGGTGGGCTGACGGAATGTGATTGCACCCTCGGCGCGCGCCAGCGCCGACAGGAACTTCACGGAAACCGCATTGGTCTCCTCACCCACCCGTTCGGCTGCGGCCAGCAGTTCGATTGCTCCCTGGGCGTCGCCGCCGGCGAACTTGGCACGGGCGATGGCGATGTCCATCTCGGCCATGGCCACCGGATCGTCGACGGCGGCCCGGGAACGAGCGGTTGCATATCCACGCTCGGCTCGCGCCACCCATCCGCGGTCCAGGTCGGTCCATGCCTGGTTGAGTCCGGCGTAGTGCCGTTGCATCTCATCGCCGTGCGCGTCGACGAGCGCCGCGCCGAGCGTGAAGACCCGATCGCTCTCGGCGTCGAACCCGAGGCGGGCGAGGAGACGCCCCTGGAACGTGAGCAGGGATCCGAGCTTGGCCGTCGACCCCTCCTCGGCCGCGACGAGCAATGCCATGGCGATGGTTCGCTCGGCGTCCGCGGGCCGCTGGCGGTCGTCGTGGAGGGCGGCGGCAAACCCGTAGGCGTCGATGAGCGCTTCGCCGGAAAGGTGTGGTGTGGCAGCCTCGAGATCGGTCACCGCCATGTCGTTCTCACCTCGGAGCCGCCGATGTCGGGCACGGCTCACGAACAGAGGTGCGAGAGTCCGCATCGGGACTCGCGCCTCGACCCCGCTCTCGATAGCGAGACCGATCGTGTCCACCCGTTCCTGGGGGCTCGTGGTTTCGTCCTCGATCGCCCGCAGGAACACGTCGTAGGCGCGGCGCGCCTCCCCTGCGGCCAGCTGGGCGCGACCGATCTGAACCAGAGGACCCTGGCGCTGTTCGAGGACGGCGGCCAGCCTTGTGGCGATGTGGGTCATTCGCGCCGAGGAGAGCGACGACTCGCCGGCAGTGATGCCCTGACGGGTGGCGACGACCCTCCCGGCCGTCTCGAGAGCCTCCACCGCCGTCACGATGTCGGACTCCGGAGCGTCGAGAACGAGGGCCAGCACTGCAACGGGCAACGGGGAAACGATCGAGGCAGCCGCCTCGACTTCGTCCTCGATTGGCCGCCGGTCGTCCACCGTCCACCCTTCTCGTGATGTGTGGGCCACGCTACTCGGGGAAGGTCCGACCCATCCGCCGGAATCGGCATCGACGGGCCGGTGTTGTCCCTGGGAACGAAGGGAGCGCCTGTGAGTCAGCGAGGACGAGTCGAGGTCGAGATCGGGCACAAACGAGTGCGTGTGATGTTCTCGGGCACCGTCGTCGCCGATACACGCGAGCCCCGGTTGGTCTGGGAAAAGCCTTACTACCCCACCTACTACTTCCCTGCCGCAGACGTCCGTCGAGGACTTCTGGTCCCGACCGGCGACTCGGAGCGCTCGCCGAGCCGCGGGGATGCCGACCGGATGACCCTGCGGGTGGGCGACCGCGACGCCGAGGGAGGAGTCGGCCATCGCCCGACGTCGCCTCTCGAGGAACTCGTCGACACCTACACCTTTGACTGGACCGCGATGGATCACTGGTTCGAAGAGGACGAAGAGGTCTTCGTCCACGCCCGCGACCCGTACAAGCGGATCGACGCTCTGCGGTCATCGAGACACGTTCGCGTCGAGATCGACGGGGTCGGAGTCGCCAATTCGTCGAGCGGTGTGGTGCTCTTCGAGACGAGCCTGCCTCCCCGCCACTACGTTCCGAAGACCGACGTGCGGATGGACATGCTCATCCCGAGCCGGACCGAGACCTCGTGCCCTTACAAGGGAGTGGCTCGTTACTGGTCGGTCCAGACGGGTACGTCGCTGCACCCCGACGTCGTCTGGGGTTACGACGCGCCACTCGCGGAATCAGCGGCGATCGCGGGATTGGTGTGCTTCTACGACGAGCGGGTCGACTCGTGGGTGGACGGCGTCGCCCAGGATCGTCCCCAGACCGCATTCAGCTGAAGCTTTATTCACCGACCCGCGCCCGTCCGCCGCTCTACGGTCTGGGTCCGAACCGATTCGAGGGGGCGCTTCTGCCACCTCGAAGCTGACATGGAAGGAGGTGAACCCAGTGCTGAAGAACGTCACCATGGCTGACCGGTGCCGGGGCGCCTCCGCGCTCCGCCACGCGACCACCCTCGACGGGGTCGGCGGGTGGTCGACCGGCTGACAGCCGAGTCGACGTCCTTTTCCCCTCACCTGGCGTCCGCCGACGCCGTCAACGGAGAACCACACCGTGGGACGCCCCACGGTCCCGTGAAGGAGCAACCACCATGTTCGTATCCCAAAGTCATGTCGTCCGTTCCGTCCAGCGGCATCGCTACCAGCCGCCGCCACGGCACGACCGACGACGCCGATTTCGGAGTCGCTGACTTCGAAAGGAATCACGTAGTGAATCTACATGGTTCCATCACAACAATTCGCTGGATCTGAACGATCGAGTGGGCGATGATGATCACAGAACCGAAAGGAGACGCCGTGTTCAGCGTTCGCTGTCAGACACACAACCGAACCGAGATGCTGTCGACAGGGTCGATCCTCTCGGTGCACAGCACGTCCGCCGGCCAGCTGGCCTACTACCGATGCGCCTGCGGGCGGGTCGGGTGGTTCGTGGAGGGCCGCAGCGTGCATCCAGAGGCGCGGCTCGGCCGCTGCGCCTGACAAACATGAAAGGAGGTGCCTCGTGTACGCACTGCAAGTGACTGCGATGCTCCTCTTGCGCGAACAGCAATACCCCAACCCGAGGAAGTGAAGCGGTTCACCGATCCTCGAAATGACCTTCCGGAGTCAGACAGACGTGACGTCTCGGCGACGGACCTCACCGGCACTGCCAAGATGCGGCGGATGCCAGCCGAGGTCCGTCGTTCCGCGTTGGCAGGCATGCGGGACATGGCGCCGCTCCTGGTGCCCGCGATTCCGTTCGCTCTGGTGCTCGGTGTCGCCATCGCAGACAGTTCCGTGCCGAATCTGGCAGGGTGGTTCTCATCCTCGTTGATGTTTGGCGGGGCGTCTCAACTCACCGCTGTCACCCTTCTCGGCGAGGGGGCGGGGGCGGCAGCGGCCATCGTTGGGGCGCTCACCGTCAACGCTCGCCATGTGATGTACTCAGCGGCACTCATCGGGAGGTTCCGCACCCAGCCACGGTGGTTCCGACGCCTGGGACCGTATCTCCTCCTCGACCAGGTGTTCGCGTTGGTTTCCACCCATGACAGCCCGCCCCGCAGCTGGCGGGCGTACTACCTCGGTGCCGGGCTGTCGGCCTGGGTCATGTGGCAGCTCTTCGTCGGGGCCGGAGTTCTCTTCGGTCCGTCGATCCCGGCTGGAATCGATGTCTCGTTCGCGGTTCCAGCCCTCTTTCTCGGCCTCCTCGTTCCCAGCCTGGTGCGCCGTCCCGCCGCGGTGGCGGCCGTCGTCGGAGCCGGCGTCACCGCCGCCTGCTGGCAGATCCCCAACCGGGGCGGGATGCTGATCGGTGGCCTGGCCGGCATGGTGGCGGGCTATTTCACCGAGCCCGGAGCCGACGAGTGACGGCGTGGTTCGTCTTCGCAGCCGCCGGTCTCGGCACCTACCTGTCGAGGGGCGTCTTCATCCTCCTGGTGGGTGATCGTGTGCTGTCGAGCAAAGTCGAACGGGTCGTGGCCAACATCGGTCCGGCCGTGCTCGCCGCGCTCACCGCGTCGTTGCTGACCACGGACGGTCTCGGAGCGTTCTTGGGTTCCATTCCCGAAGTGGCCGCAGTTGTGGCTGGCGTGATCGTCGGGCTGTGGCGCCGGACGTTCGTGACGTCATTTCTCGTCGCCATCGTCGTCTGGGCCGGTCTGAGTGTCGTGGTCTAGGTGGACGGTTCCGTTCGATCAGCGAACGAGGGAGGCGATGATCTCCTCGAGCGCTCCGTCGGCCAGTGCCCACATCTCGTCGTCGGTACGGTCCTGGATGGGATGGGGAACGAACACCCGCATCGGCTCTATCCCGAGCGCCAGTGCCTGGGCTGCGGCGGCAGTCACGAATTCGGCTGAGGCGACGAACACCCCCGGAATCGACCGACTCTCGAAATCAGCGATGTCGTGCACACTGCACGACGTGCAGCTCCCTCAATCCGCCAGGGCTTCGATCACCGCGCCGCACTCCCGGGCGATCTTGGCTCGGAGATCGAATGGGGCGGGCTTTGCAAACGTCGGTTTCGCATAACGGCGCACCACCGCGCCGCGTGAGCCGAGCAACCCGGACAACCGATCGAGGAACATGTCCCCACGGGGTTTGGAGATGTCGAGCAGCCCGATCGTCACGCCTTCGATCGAAGCGAGACGCCCGGCTAGCGGCCGCTGGCTCGGGTGACGCTCGGCGGTGGGATCCAGCAGAACGGTCATCGGGCCAGCCTGGCACGGTTGGAGCTGTCTTGCGTTTTCATCTGACCCTCACCGTCGTCATCTGCGAGCCCCTCTCGCCGTTGACCCAGCCAGGGAGGATCGCACTGAACAGCCCCGCACCTCCACCCGCCCGAACGAACCACAGTCCGTCGGGGCGAAACTTCGCCACCGGCGAGGCGGCGAACGAAGCGGGCATGCCTTCTGCGACACCCGCCGCCCCGCGGACCATGTCGGCGCCTGGTCTGGTGAGACGCGCCATGAGTTCGGCCCGCAACCTCGGTTTGTCCCATCCGGCATCGCGAAAGACCCTGGCGTGCTCGGGGGAGACCACCACGACCGCGTCGAACATCAGGGCCAGCTTGGGATGGGCCACCCGTTGGAGCTGATTGGCGAAGGACGTCGCCAACGATTCCGCCGACCGCGACAACTGGTCCCAGATCTCGGTTGGACCATGGCCGGCGAAGAGCGTGACCGTCGACTCCTCTGGCGTGAACCCGCGTTCGACGGAGAGGGAATCCCAGGCGGGGTCCGCGCGGTCCTCGGCAAAGCAGAACGTCAGCTTTCCGGGATTGCCGAATGTCGCGCGGTCCACCCCGCCGGGGACGGATCCGCCGACGTTGCGAATGACGAGGTTGAGCGCCCGGCCGATCGTGGCATTCGCCCGGTTGCCCGGACCGAGCGCGTTGACGCCGCTGTTCATCCCGATGGCGTCGGCGACAGGTCCGTTGACGATGACGATCGGGCCTGAGAAATATGTCGTCGCAGCCAGGCCGTGGATGTTGAACGAGTCCGTGGCGGCCGCCTCCACTGCCGCCAAAACCACAGGCAGGTAGGCAGACAGGCAACCGGCCATCACCGCGTTGATCGCCACCTTCTCGACGGTGCAGTCGACCAGATCAGGCGGCATCACACACACGGTCTCGCCAGGGTCACGGGTGGTTGCTTCCAGCATCTGGCGCACCCGGTTCTCGGTCGGCGGGACCAGGGGCAGACCATCGGACCAACCCCGGCCGAACATGGCTTCGAACGGGTCCTCGGCTTCGCCCAACTCGACTCGTCTGGAGCCGACGCGAGGGTCACCTTCCCGGGCGAGGAGCCGGGCCCGGACGTCGGGTTCGAAGATGCGCGAGCCACACCCTGGACGGGTCTCCGGCAGGTCCGGTCCGAGCCCGGTCGTGACCGACAGCTCCTCCCAGCGCGTGCGATCCCACCCCTGCACCTCGCCGACGACGGACCCGCCCTCGACCCGATACAGCGTGGGCGTCGTCTCGGTCTGGAGAGTCCAGGACAGCGCCAGGTCACGGTCGTCGATCACGCCGGGCCGCGGGAACGCCGGGTCGTCCTGGCTGGCGATCGTCACGTCGGTGAGCTGGTCGAGCACGCCGAGGACCATCTGGCACGTCTCACAGTCCCGTTTGACGACAACGAGCAGGCCATCGGTGATCGGCAGACCCATGTCGGCCAAACTAGTGATGTGTCGCTCGAGGAGGGGCTCGGGGACATCGCCTCATTCGTTGGGCGACACACCACGAGACCGGTCAGGGCCGGCACATCTCACAGGGGCGAAATCCTGCGGTGGCGGCGACCTCCAGGCTGTGGAACTCGACCCGGTGCCGGTCGGTGATGCGGCGGGCATGAGCGCATGTGGGATGACAGACGATCTGAGTGGTCGCCGACCCGACGTATCTGACGCCGCGCTGTGCCAAGGACTCGAGCCACATCGGATCGGTTCCTTCATGGGCGAGCAACGCCCGCTTGATATGCGGCCCACCGAGGGAATAGTTCCCAATGGCACCGTCGGTCCGCACCACGCGGTGGCACGGGACGATCAGCGGCACCGGATTCGACGCCATCGTCGACCCCACCGCCCTGACCGCGCCGTCGTTACCGACCTGGCGTGCCAGCCAGCCATAGGACCTGACTTGTCCCCTTGGGATCGACGCCGTGATCTCGAGCACTGATCGCCGGAACGGGGTGACCGACCGAAAGTCGACCGGGAGATCCGCCGGCGCGCCGCGTTCGATGGCTCGTCCGATCTTGGCGTTCCATCCTTGGGGGGTCCGAGCCGGGACCATGCGCCGACCGAAACGTTCGGCGAAACGCGTCTCGCTCTCGTCGTCGGCGAGGTCGACCGCCGAGACCCCGGCCGGATTGAACGACACGGCCACGGGGCCAACCGGTGATTCGAAGACGGCGTACCCGTCGATGTGGCCGGTGCCGAGCAGCGTCTCGGTCGTCACGTGTCGGGGCGCGGAACCGCGCAGACCGCGGAGTTGTTCTTCCAGAGTCATTGTTCTTCCTCTTCCATGATCGTGCGGAGCCGGGCCAATCCCCGGCTGACGTCGGCTTTGACCGTGCCCTCCGGCCGGCCGGTCACCTCGGCGATCTCGGCGTAGGACAAATCGATGACGTGACGCAGCACTACCGCCCGTCGTTGGGTGACCCCCAACCGGGCGAGACGTGCGTCCCATGCCGCAGTGTCCGGGGGATCGGGATCCTCGGAGCCGTATTCGTCGTCCAACGCAACCGCTCTCGGCCGTCGTGCACGGTCGCGGATCCAGTTCCGTCCCAGGTTGAGAGCGATCGTCCAGATCCACGGCCGGAGCCGGAGTTCCCGAATCCGGTCTGGCTCGTAGCTCGACAGCGCGCGGTACGCCCGGATCAGTGTCTCTTGAGCGAGGTCTTCACCGTCGGCGCCGTGCAGTCGTCTCAGACCCGAATGCAGGTCGTCGCGGACCACCACCACGAATTCTTCGAAGGAGCCGTCGAGATCGACGGCCAGGCGGTTGCACAGTTCTTCCATCAATGGGGTGAACACCACCCAACGGTGATCGGTTGCATCACGGGCGATCGGATCTCCCGAATCTCTCTCCTGCACCACTTGGCGCGAGGTCCTTCGCTATCCGATCGGCCAGCTCTTCGGATGTCCCGGTCGGGCGTGGCCGCGAACATCGGCGATCGTCGGCGTGTACGAACGCCTCAACGACAGGAAGACCTGTGCGTTGCGGTACATCATTTCGAAGTCCCCCACGGATCCCACGGCATCTCCTGGCTGTACGGAGCGTCGGGGCGTTCGGCGGCGTTGAGGCGTTCCGGCTGATCGCGGGTGATGGTGGCGGTCTGGCCACCGACGTCGTAACGCAGGCTGCGAAACTGCATGAAACTCCTTCGGTCAGGATGCGACGAGAGTGGCGATCCCCAGAATGGCACCCACCCCGGTGCCGATGAGCCACAACCGCAGCATCCGCTCCCGGGACCATCCGACGAAGGCGAACCCGAGGCCGGCGACGAGGATGCCGACCAGCGCGGCGGTGCCGACCATCAAGCCCATGCCTCCCAGCTCGTTGGGCTCGCTGCAACCGATGAAGCATCCGGTGAATGTCACGATTGCGATGAACCATGTGACGAGTGCTCCGAAGCCGGCGGCGATGGCCACCGCCGCGCCGATGAAGACCCGTGCGACTGGATGGATGCCCGATTCTCTGGTGCTCATGTTGCCAGTGTCGTCGGTGTGGGCCTCACACGGCATCGGGGACCACCCCGATCTTCATCTCAGGGCTCGGGTGTCCCGGGTTGATCGAGCGGGATCGACCCGTCGCTGCGGTGATATTCGACATGGGACGAGACCAGTGTGTCCCAGTCGGCGGGCCGTGCCATGTCGACCGCCACCAGGTGGCGAGTGGTGGGTTTGCCGGTGATGTCGAAGGAGATGGCCCGGCGGATGATGGCCCGTGAAGCGTCGTCGATCCGGCGGTGCATCGCCAGGTGGTCGGCCCAGGACACGCACAGGAAGACCTCGGTGAGCCGGTGTGGTTCATCGGCGTTGCGGTACAGGCGCCACCGGTACGCGCCGGTGCGCATTCGGACCAGCCGGACGGCGTGCATCGCCGCCATGAACTCGTCGAGACGGTCGCCGTCGACGATCCACGTGTTCGAGACCAGCACCGGACCGCCCTCGGTGTCGGCGTGGGGCGGAGCGGAGTCGGCCTCGTCGAACACAGGGCTTTCCACGTCGGCCAGCGCGGGGATCGCGAAGCGAGGTGCGGCGACGCCGAGCAGGATCGCGGCGGCAGAGAACGTGGCGGTGGCGGCTCCCGCGCCGATGATGTCGGCCACCAGCCCCGACAAAGCGGAGCCGACCGGGATGATCCCGGCAAAGGCGAGGGAATACAGGCTCATGGCACGCCCCCGCACCCAGTCCGGCGCCATGAGCTGAGCTGTCGCGTTCAGAGTCGTCAGTGACCACACCCAACACGCCCCGATGGCGACGAGGGCCCCAACCGCCACCGGCAGCGAGTCGGTCAGCCCGAGCAGAACCCCGAAAACACCGAACACCGTCATGGACGTCGGGACGGCTCGCGCTCCGAGACGACGCACGAACTGGGGCCTGGTGAAGGCGCCGGCGAGAGCGCCGAGCCCCATCGAACCGAGCAGCAGCCCGTAGGTCCACTCGGCGCCGCCGAGTTCGAGAGTCCGACTCGGCAGCACCGCTTGGATGACCGCCGAAGAGATCGCGAACAGCCCGGCGAGAGCCAGCACGCGGCGGAACGTGAGCGTGAACCGGGCGAAGCGCAGGCCCAACGCCATCGCCTCGGTCATCGAGTGCCTGTCCGGGTCACCCGCCACGTGGATCTTGCGTCCGACCGTCACGAGCACTCCGACGACAGCCGCATATGACAGAGCGTTCAATCCAAAGGCGACATGGGCACCAGCCGTGGCAAGGATGACCCCGCCGATCGCCGGGCCGATCGCCCTCGCCACGTTGAACGCCACCGAGTTGAGGGCGACCGCCGAGGCGACCATCCCGCGTGGGACGAGGTCGGGTACGAAGGACTGCCACGCTGGGAGGTTGAACGCCACTCCGACTCCCAGCACCAGCCCGAGCACGAGCAACAGGCCGGGCGTGATGTGGCCGGTGGCGGTGACGACGGCCATCGCCACCGCGGCTGCACCGGACAGGCTCTGGGCCACGATCATCACCTTGGTTCGGTCGAAGAGGTCGGCGACGGCGCCTGCGAGCACGCCCAGGAAGAGAATCGGAAGCATGTTCGAGGCGACCATCAATCCCACCCACGTCGCCGAGTCGGTGAGCTCGAGCATGAGCCATGCGCCGGCCACGGCCTGCAAAAAGGTTCCGAGGCTGGAGAAGACCGAGGCGAGCCACAACGCCCGGAAGGCGGGAACGCGGAGCGGCGCGACAGCTTCAGCCACTGGCCGAGTCTATGACGGTGGCTTCTCCGGCCTTTCCGGCCCAGCCTCTCGGGCGGCCGAGGCGTAGCGTGGGGTTCGTGGAGTGGGATGAGTTCGTCACCGCAGCCAAAGCCAGCTCTTGGGTCACCTATCTGGGCACGATCGACGCCGTCGGTCGCCCGCACGTCGCGGTGGTCGCTCCCGGTTTCACACCAGGGTCGGCGTGGTTTGCCACCCGCAGGTCATCGAAGAAGTTTCGCAACCTCGAGACGAATCCGGAGGCAGCCTTTCACTGGCCGGTATCCAATCCTGACGCGCCTGGTGAGGTCATCGCCCGCGGCACGGCCAGGATCCACGGTTCCTCTGAGGATCGGGTGCGCCTCTGGAATGCAGGCGTGCTCCCGTACGACATGTCGGGCTTTTTCGGGTCCCCCGAGAACGAGGACGTGGTCTTCGTCGAAGTCGAGATCGAGGTCGCCCGTCTGCTGGGGCCTGATTTCGTACCACGGCGCTGGATCCGCTCAGATCAGATGCGTTGACGGCGCGTCCGGCGCCACATTCGACGTGAGATGCTGGATGACGGCGATGGCACAGATCACGACGAGTCCTCCCAGGATCTGGACCCCGCCGAGTACCTGGCCGAGCACCAGCCACGCCGAGCCCGCGGCCACTGCCGGCTCGAGCGTCTGGAGCACGCCGACGCGGCCCGGATCGGCGATGCGCAACGCCGTCAGGGACAGCATGAACGGAACCACGGTTCCGCCGATCCCGATCCAGATCAGTTGGGTCCAGCCGCCCAGACCGGCACGCGGCAACTCGACGGGCGCCACGACGGCCAGGATCACGGCCGAGATCGCGAAACCATATGCCGCAACGGTGATCCCCGGCAGACGGCGGCCGAGGAACTCACCGGTCACGAGGTACCCGGCGAAGGTCACCGCGGCGGCCAGCCCGGCCGCCACGCCCACGGGGTCGAGGGATTGGTACTCCCATGCCCGGGTGATCAGGGCCGTTCCCCCGACCGCGGCTCCGGCTGCCGCCCAGGCCAGGGCCGGGACAGGGCGTCGTTGCACGAAGCGCATCCAGAACAGCACCAGGGTGGGTCCCAGGAATTGGATGGTGACACCGGGACCGACACCGAGGCGTTCGATCGCCCAGTAGAAGCTGATGGTCACCGCGGCGAGGAACATTCCGAGCACACCAAGGCTCCCGAGACGTCCGCCGGTGCTGGTCTGGCGTCGCCGATACGCGATCGCACCGAAGACGAAGGCAGCCAGCGTCGACCGGAACTGGGCGATCTGCATGGGTGTGAACGTTCCGAAGGCGTCGGCTGCGATCGTTCCCGACACCCCGAAGAGCACCGCGCTGGCGAGCGCGAGCAGATCACCGCGCCGTGCGTCGCCAGATCCCATGGACACATGAAACCACCCGGGGTCCCTGCTTCGGTCAGCCGGTACGCTCGGTACCCGATGTCGGACTCCGCCTATTTCGTGTCGCCGCCGTCCGGTCCGGGCCCCGCCGTGCTGTTGCTCCACTCGTGGTGGGGTCTCACCCCCTTCTTCCGTCGTCTAGCCGACCGTCTGTCCGAGCAGGGATTCACCGTTCTCGTCCCCGATCTCAGCGGTGGCGAGACGTTCTCGGAAGCCGACGAAGCGAGGGATCATCTGGCCTCCCTCGACGCCGACCGCCTGGCGTCGCTCACACTCGCCGCCGCCCGTCTCGTACAGGAGAAGAGCGCGGCTCCCGACGAGCCGATCGCGGTCGTCGGGCTCTCGATGGGTGCCTCCCTCGCTCTGTGGGCATCAGTGCGGCTCGGTCCTCAGGTCTCGAAGGTGGTCGTCTTCTACGGTGCCCAGTCGATCGACTTCGCCGGATCCGAGTCGAGGTATCAACTGCACATGGCAGACCACGACGATCTCGTCGCGGTCGACGAGGCAGCGTTCATGGAGGCCACGATGGGCATCGAGTCACTCGAGGTCGACGTCCACCGCTACCTGGGTACCTCTCACTTCTTCTTCGAACGCGACCGAACCGAGTACGACGACGCGGCAGCCACGGTGGCATGGAACCGGATGCTCGACTTCCTTCGCTCCTGAGCGGGCTCGGCCCCGGTCAGGGCGTGATCAGCCTGACAGGATCTCCCACTCGAATATCCCCACCGGACGTCACCGAGGTGTACATGCGACTCCATCCCGGGTGTCGTATGTGGCTCATCCGGCGGAAGTCTTTGTCCACGAACCAGTCTGCATTCGTCGCACACGGGGTGGCATCTGCCGTCACGGGTGCGACCACCGAGTCGCCGATCAACAAGGTGGTGCCTGGGACGACCATCGCCCAGTCGAGTTCGACCACCGTGATGTTCTCGCCCGCATAGCCCGGTGCGATCGGGTGGCCCTCGGCCTGCAACGCTTCGATCACCTCGAGGGACCACACGCACAAGGCCTGGTCGGGATGTCCGTGGTGGCGTCTGTCGTTGTGGTCGTCGTCGACGATGCCGCGCAGACCCACCCGAGCGGCGTCGACCGGGAGTTTCGGCACGCCGCCGCTCGAAGTGTTGATCCGATGGATCCGGCCGATCACGCCAGGTCCGCGCCGACCGGGAACCAGCGCAGTTGCTCTGCGGCGGGATCCAGCCGGTGCTCCGGGCAGGTGTCGGTTTGGCTGACGGCCGCCATCAGCACCGATTCGGCTTCCCGCGAGTACTCGGGGTAGGAGTCTCGGCCGGCTGTGGGAGGGAGATCCGAGCCGGCGGTGTGTCCGAAATCGAGAGAATGGAGTGACATCGGGGGTGCGGGCACCCCGTTGCGGTGTCGCCACGTCCCGCTGGTGGCCTCGAACTCGTAGCGGGGGAGCAGCGCCCATCCGAGCCGAGCGACGAGACGCACGGATTCGACGATGTAGTCGAACTCGGCCTCGTCGATGAAGTAGTTGAAGTTGACCCTCACCCAGCCGGGCTTGATCACCTCGCAGCCCTTGGCGATCTCTGCCTCGTAACGGTGGCTGGTGTCGAGGTCGATCCCCAGCAGGCGGTGCCCGTAGGGCCCGGCGCACGAGCATCCGCCCCTGGCTTGGATCCCGAAGAGATCGTTGAGCAGCGCCACCACGTAGTTGTGATGGAGGAACCGGTCGTCATGACGCACGACGAAGGAGACGATGGAGAGCCGGTCGGCGGACGGATTGCCGAGGATTCTGATGTTGGGTTCGCTGCTCCAGGCGGCGATGGCGCGCCGGATGAAGGACTCTTCGCGTTCACGGATTCGTTCTGTTCCGACCTGCTCCTTGAGCATGAAGACGAGCCCGCATCGGATCGATTCGACGATCGCCGGTGTTCCGCCTTCCTCGCGGTGCTCGGGGTCGGAGAGATAGCGGTGCCCTTCGGGATTCACATAGGCGACGGTTCCGCCTCCCGGCACGGCCGGGACCCGATTCGTCAGCAGGTCACGGCGCACCACGAGCACGCCGGGCGTGCCGGGTCCACCGATGAACTTGTGCGGTGAGATGAATATCGCATCCTTGTAGTCGGTGTCGTCGGTCAGGGGCGATCGCATCTCGATGCCGACATAGGGAGCGGCGGCGGCGAAGTCCCAGAAGCTGAGCGCGCCGTGGCGGTGCAGCAGAGACGAGATCGCGGACGTGTCCGAGAGGATGCCGGTGACATTCGATGCCGCCGAGAACGACCCGATGCGGACCGGTCGAGCTGCGAACTCGACCAGCCGTGCTTCGAGGTCGGCGAGATCGATGTGGCCATCGGTGTCCTCGGCGATCTCGACGACATCGGCGATCGATTCGCGCCAGGGGAGTTCGTTCGAATGGTGCTCGTACGGGCCGACGAAGACCACGGGCCGCTCCTCGGCCGCGATGGCGTCGGAGAGGTGGTAACGGTCCTCGAGACCGGCCGGAATGCGCAGGCCGAGAATCGTGATCAGCCGGTCGATGGCTCCGGTCGAACCGGAACCCGCAAAGATCACGGCATGCTCGCTGCGTACCGCACCCACGCAGTCTCTGACGATGTCGCGGGCTTCCTCACGAAATCGTGTGGTCTGCAAGCCCGTCCCGGAAGTCTCCGTGTGGGTGTTGGCGTACAGCGGCAGAACATGGCTGCGGAGGTAGTCCTCGATGAAGGTGAGCGACCGGCCTGACGCCGTGTAGTCGGCGTACGTGACGCGACGGAGCCCGAAGGGCGTGGCGACTGCGGTGTCGCGGCCGATCACGGACTCTCGCACCCTGGCGATCAGATCCATGGGTCCAGGGTATCGGTCACCCGGCCAAGGCGAGGGCCCGTTGATGCGCCGCCACCTCTTCGCCTGCCGCCAGCAGCTCCGTGATCACAGCGGCGATCGCGGGCCGCTCCATCGTCCCGGGCCTGGTGTTCACGTACACAGTTCGCGTGGCACCGCGGAGCAGGATGAGCCGGACACCTTCAGGTGGCCGGATCACTCCGAGGCGGGGGAGGATGCCGACGCCGAGCCCGGCGGCGACCACGCTCAGTGTCACCTCGTTGTCGTCGGAGTGGAACCGGACGTCCGGGTCGAAGCCGGCGTCGGCGCAGAGGTTCCGCACGTTCTTGCCGCAGTCGGTCGTCGTCGGTGCCACGACCCACATCTCGTCGGCTGCGTCGCGCAGGGTCCGGACGTTCGAGTCGCTCGGCACTGCGAGAAACACTGGTTCGACGAGCACGTCCCTGCGGTCGAACCGTCCCTCGTCACGCTTGGGGACGTTCGAGTACTGCTGGCCGAGGGCGATGTCGATCACGCCGAGGTCGAGGTCGCGCATGAGGTGGTACTCGTACTGGACGAAGTGAGCTTCGAGCGCCGGACGCTTGCGGTGCAGGGCGGTGAAGGCCCGCGGCACGATCGTCGAGCCGATCGACTGGAAAGACCCGATGCGGACCGGACCCACAGCCAGTTCCCCTGCCTGCTCGACGGCCGCCTCGGCCCGGTCGACGGCTGCGAAGACGTCCGCTGACGCCCGCACGAGAGCCTCGCCGGCCGGGGTGAGGATGACGTTGCGGCCCTGGCGTTCGAGCAATGGCGTGCCCATCTCGGTTTCGAAGACCGAGAGTTGCTGTGAAACGGCCGAGGGGGTGTAGCCGAGCGCTTCGGCCGCGGCGCTGATCGTCCCGCGCGCCGCCACCTCCCGCAGGAACTGGAGTCGCTTCAAATCCATGTAGCGATCCTACATGATCTCATCACGAAGAATCGCTGGACCTGAAGAGTGGGCTGGCCGATGATGGGTCAGCCAACGAGAATTGGAGTCCCTGATGTCACCCATCGTCGACCACCGCTCCGGTTCGCCTGAGACCATGCCGAGTTCCTCGGTCGTCTCCTCGCACGCCACGAGCCAAGGTCTCATCATCTATTACCGCAAAGACGACGGCACCCTCGGTGTCGTCCTCGAACCTCGGCCCGTGATGCCGAAGCACGTCGTCCTCGACCGCAGCGCATGATCGCCAGCCGCTCGGGAGGCATGTTCATCCGTGCCCCCTGGGCGGTGGTCCGCTCCCGGTTCCCTCGCCTGCTGCTCGGGCTGTTTCTCTTCGGAGCGGGCAGCGCGCTGCAAGTGCAGGCGAACCTCGGGCTTTCCCCTTGGGAGGTGCTGCACCAGGGAATCGCCACTCGGACACCTCTCAGCATCGGGATCGCCAGCATCGCAGTCAGCGTGCTGGTGCTGTTGTTGTGGATCCCCCTCCGCCAAACCCTCGGCATCGGCACCCTGACCAATGCCGTGATGGTCGGGTTGTTCATCGACCTGGTCATCTTCCTGGTTCCCGCTCCCGACTCGCTGGCTCTTCGCTGGCTCTTCCTCGTCGGGGGAATTCTCTGCGTGGCTGTCGGCAGCGGGTTTTACATCGGAGTCCATCTCGGCCCGGGGCCGCGGGACGGACTCATGACCGGCATTGCCCGGCAGGGACCGTCGCTGCGTGTCGCCCGCACGGGAATCGAAGGCTCCGCCCTCGTGATCGGTTGGCTGCTCGGCGGAACCATCGGCGTCGGGACCGTCCTCTTCTCGCTCACGATCGGACCTTTGGTGCAGTTCTTTCTTCCGAGGCTCGAGGTATCCGTCCCCGCCTGAAACGTCCTGGTAGAAACGCGTCATGGCATCTGACGAGACGACGGTCGAAGTCGCTGGCGAGGCGATCCGGATCTCGTCGCCAACCCGCGTCGTGTTCCCCGACCGCGGCTGGACGAAGCTGGATGTCGTCGAACACTTCCTCGCGGTCGCCGACGGAGCCGCCCGTGGAATCCACGATCGGCCGACGATGCTCAAGCGTTACATGAAGGGAACGGGCGAGGATCCGGTCTATCACAAACGCGCCGATCCCAAGACCCCCTTCAAGACGGTCCCCATCCGGTTTCCCAGCCAGCGACCCGGGGTCATGAACGTGCCGATGGGCCAAGCCGATGTGATCCGACTCGTCCAGCTGGGATGCCTCGACTTCCACCCCTGGCCGGTGCGGTCCGACGACATCGATCATCCCGACGAGCTCCGCATCGACTTCGACCCGACGCCGGGTTTCGGATTCGACGACGTGCGGACCGCGGTCCGCGGGGCGAAGTCGCTCTTCGACGAGTTGGGGATGACAGCCTGGCCAAAGACTTCGGGCAGCCGAGGCATCCACGTCTACGTTCGCGTCGAACCCATCTGGGACTTCATCCAGGTTCGCCGGGCGGTGTTGGCTTTCGCCCGAGAGCTGGAGCGGCGGCTGCCGGGTCTGGTCACCACCAAGTGGTGGAAGGAAGAGCGCACCGGTGTCTTCATCGACTTCAACCAGATGGCGCGGGACAAGACGATCTCTTCGGCCTACGGCGTGCGACCCACTGGCTTCGTGTCCGCCCCATTCCGGTGGGACGAACTCGACGACGTGCAACTCGAGGACTTCCCGATGGATCGGTTCGCTTCTGATCGTTACGCCGCGGTTGGTGATGTGACAGCGGGGATCGACGAGGCGGTGTCCCGTATCGACACCCTCCTGGAGTGGGTTGTCCGGGACCACGAAGAGCATGGGCTCGGTGACGCACCATGGCCGCCGCACTATCCCAAGCAGCCGGGTGAGCCGCCCCGGGTCCAGCCCAGCAAACAGCGGAAAGCCGATGACGAATACTGATACCGCCGGCGGAGACTATGCCGCCACCAATGTCGCCCACTGGAACCGGCACGCCGATGCGTGGGTCGAAGCCGGTGAGCGGCTGTGGATGAGCGAACCGGAATGGGGGATCTGGGGTGTGCCCAACTCCGAGGTCCCGCTGATCGCCGATGACATGACGGGCTTCTCCGCCATCGAACTCGGTTGCGGCACCGGCTATGGATCGGCGTGGATGGCCCGGCGTGGGGCGGCGGTGGTCGGCATCGATCCGTCCATCCGACAACTCGAGACGGCCCGCCGCCTGGCATCCGAGCACGACATCGAGATCCGATTCGTCCAGGCCCTCGCCGAATCCGTTCCGTTTCCCGCCGAGTCGTTCGACTTCGCGTTGAGCGAATATGGGGCGGCGATCTGGGCCGATCCCCACGCGTGGATTCCAGAAGCGCATCGGATTCTCCGCCATGGAGGGAGGCTCGCGTTCCTCGGCACCGGTTCGTGGAACGACGTCTTCACGCCGCGCGCCCTCGACGGCCTCATCGGCGAGACGGCAATCCGGTCGTACTTCGGTATGCATCGCATCGAGTGGGTGGGACTCGACGACGATCCGAGCATCGAGTTCAACCTGCCGATCTCGGCGTGGTTCCGGCTCTTGCGGACCACCGGGTTCGAGGTGGATGGCTTCTACGAGATCCAGGCGCCGGATGATGTCGACGATGTGCGGTTCGGGATCGACCCCGAATGGGCCAGGAAGTACCCATCGGAACAAGCCTGGATCGTGCGAAAGGTCGGCTGAGTCAGGACTCGCGGCCGAGCTCGCGGCTGCGACGTTCTGCGGCTGCGACGGCGCGGGTGACGAGCCCGGTGAATCCACCGTGGGCGAAGGTGTCGAGGGCGGCGGCGGTGGTCCCGTTGGGCGAAGTGACCCGCTGGCGGAGCGTGGCGGCGTCCGTGGCGGTTTCGGTCAGCATGCGGCCCGCTCCAAGGATCGTCTGGTTGACGAGCTTCTCGGCAACCTCGGACGGCAGACCCAGCTCGCGTCCGGCTGCCTGCATGGCCTCGGAGAGAAGGAACACGTAGGCGGGGCCACTTCCCGAAACGGCGGTCACCGCATCGATCATCTCCTCGGGCACTTCGGTCACGACGCCGACAGCCCCGAGGATCGCCGTCGCCATGTCGAGATGCCTGCGTTCGGCGTGCGAGCCAGGAGCAATGGCGGCGGCGCCCGCACCCAGCAGCGCAGGCGTGTTGGGCATCGCCCGGACGATTGGCACACCAGGCAGTCGCGACTCGAACGTCGAGGTGGGCACACCCGCTGCCACCGACAGCACCACCTGGGTGGGGAGGAGTGTCGATGCGATCGCGGTGAGCACGTCGGTCACATGACTCGGTTTGACCACCACCACGACGACGTCGCGACCGACGATGGCCTCGGCCGCATCGTCGGTCGTGACGATTCCCAGTTCGACGCCGATCTTGTCGAGCTTGGGGCGGTCGGTGTCCGTGGCGGTCACCGCAGCGGGTGGCCATCCGGCGGCAACCAGCCCACGCAGAATCGCTTCGCCCATGGCGCCGGCGCCAATCACTGCCACCGTTGGTTGCATCCTCGATCCTTCTTCGACCCGTCCCAGTATCGCCGGGATCGGACGCGGCCGACGTCACACGCCGGCGGTGGCGGGAACCCTCGCGGCGCGAGTCGGTGCAGGGGGACGATTGCGGCCGATGCCGAAGGCGGCCATCAGCAGGAGCCCCCCGGCGACGCCGGTGGCGACACCAAGACCGGCTACGGTGCCGGCGGCGAGACGGAACGGAGCGGCGCTCAGCTCGCCGTCGATGACGATGCTCGACGGTGTCAGTCCGTCGGTCCCTGCGACGACGAATGTCCAGTTGCCGGGCTGGATGTCCCAGACGAGGTCGGCGACATCGCCCGTGCCCGACGCCAGCCAGAAGCCCTGGGTGCTCGGGTCGACGTCGGCGCCGAGGAACCGGTCCGCCGTCAGCTGGTCGGTGATCCCTGCGAACACCGCGCCGCCATCGGCGGTACGGATGCGGAGGCTGGCCGTTCCCAGATCGGGCACGAATCGGGCGTCGTCGAAGAGGAAGTCGATGTCTTCGGCGACGATCATTCCGTTCGTGGTTGTGATGTGCGTCTCGGGGATCTGGACCGACGGGCCTGAACCGACCCAGGTGAACAGGCCGACGGCGACGGCGACGAGTGTGGCGCCGATGGCGACGGTGAGGGCGCCGAGGACGCCGATGGAGAACTTGACGATGGACATTGGGGGCCTTTCGAATCAGCTGGAGCGGGGTCTGGTGTCGAAGGTGCGCTCGACCCATGCAACGGCGGGCGCCTTCGACTGGATGTGAGAGGGCATCAGGAGGATGCCGCCGACGTAGGCGGCGATGCCCGGTCCGCCGAGCAGCGCAGTGATCACGAATCCGGCGCGGACCCAGCCGACCGGGACATCGAGCCGGTTGGCGAGACCCTGGGCGACACCGGCGATGACGCGCCCTTCAGCGGGACGTTCCAGACGCGGTGGAGTGGGGTTGGTTGTTTCGTTCATGCCCCCACTGTGCGCGATCCCTCGACCGGTTGGTATCGGGTGTCACCCTGACCCATCCCCGAGCCACCCCAGGGACCATCAGGGTCGCCCTTCCCCCACCACGTCGGTGAAGGCCGGTCCGGACGGAAGGGCGAGTTGATCGGTCGTGCAATCGGTGGCGTCCTTGTCGGGACGCCACCGGTGAAAGCGCGTGGCGTGGCGGAAGCGATTCCCCTCCAACTGGTCATAGCTCACTTCAACCACCACCCCTGGCTCAACCGGAGTCCACGACAGATCCTTCCCGGTCGACCAGCGGCTCTCCCCGCCCGGCATGCGGACATCGCCCGCAAACGACTCGTCGGATCGGAGCGCCTCGAACTGACGGAAGATCTCACCTCGATCGTGGTCCGAGAAGCCGGAGCAATGGCCGATGAAGCCGAGCTCTCCGTTCTCGTCGTAGAGCCCGAGAAGCAGTGACCCGATCATGCCGCCGTCCTTGTGCTCCCGGTACCCGCCAACCACGCAATCAACTGTCCGGCGGTGCTTGATCTTCGTCATCGCCCGCTTGCCGTGCACATACGGCAAGTCGAGGTCCTTGACGATGATCCCGTCGCAGCCGGCCGATTCGAACTCGTCGAACCAGCGCTTCGCCGCTTCTTCGTCGGTAGTCGATGGCGTGAGATTCCAGGGCGGACCGAGGCCCGCTGCCAGTTCGACGAGTTGGTCCCGGCGCTCGGAGAACGGGGCGGCGCGCAGATCCGTCCCTTGCAGGGCGAGCAGGTCGAACGCCACGAACTGGGCAGGGATCTCCCCGGACAGCAGGGCGATGCGCGACTCGGCGGGATGGAGGCGCAGCTGGATCGAATCGAAGCTGGTGGCGTCACCCACCACCACCACGATCTCACCGTCGACCACCGTGTCCGGCGGGAGTTGGTCGATGCCGGACCGCAGCTCCGGAAAGTACCTCAGCAGCGGACGCTGGTTCCGAGAGTCGATTCGAGCTTCGGGGCTCGACCAGGTCACCGAGCGGAAACCGTCCCACTTGGGTTCGTACGCAAAGCCGGACCCTTTCGGGATGGGCCAGTTTTCGGAGGTCTTTGCCTCCATCGTCTCGATCGGAGGCTCGAACGGCAACGTCATGGACCGGATCATGCCAGTTGCGATGGCGCATCCGTCGTCGCGGCTGGCATCATCGGGGCATGGAGGCCACCGAGAGCGCACCGAGCCGGCGCGAGGTGTTGTTCGACATCCTGAAGACAGCAGGGCGGGAGTTCGCCGAGGACAAGGCGGGCCGACAGGCCGCCGCCCTCGCGTACTACACGCTGTTCTCCCTCGTCCCCCTGCTCTTCGTGGCGGTGGCCGTGACGGCGATCACCCTCGGACCGACCAGGGACGCTCTCCCTCTCGACCCTGCCACCGGCGAGGTGGCCTGTGACCGCGCCTCCAACATCGCCCTCGCCCGGGACTCGGACCGGCCGCTCGATCGCTTGGTCGTACAGCTCGACGACGTGGCGGGAGAGTCAGTGAGCGACCCGGTCAGGCAGCTGATCTGTCAGGCCAGGGAGAACGCCGGCGCCTCGCTCTCGGTGGGTCTGGCGATCGCCGCCTTTGCCGCCTCGACCATCTTCCTCCAGGTCCAGGGAGTTCTGAACTGGGTCTTCCACGTTCCGGAAGAGAAAGTCAAAGGCTTCTCCGCCGTGGTCCGCACGAGGGTGATCGCGGTCGTGGCCGCGGTGGTTCTCGCCACCCTCGTGCTCATTCCGGTAATCGCCGTGGGCGCGATCCGGTTCCTCGTCGGTTTGCTCCCGATCGCCAGCTCGTGGCTGGCAATCCCCCTGTCGGTGGCGGTACCCCTCGTCTCTCTGGCAATGCTCATCGCCACAGTCGCACTCACGTTCCGGGTACTCACACGGGCGGAGATTCCCTGGCGAGCGGCACGCCGCGGTGGTGCCGCCACCGCGATGACCGGGCTCATCGCCGCATTCGCGGTGGGTCAGTACCTCGGGACATTCGCGTCGGGCTCGTCCACCTTCGGAGTCCTCGGGGGTCTGGCGATCCTGTTGTTCTTCTTCAACCTGATGTGGGTCGTGTACCTCTACGGCGCCGAGGTCACCAAGGTCTATGCCGACTACCTCGAGTTTGGCGACGTGGTCGCCCCCCACGAGCGCATCGAATCCCGCTTCGTGGAGGACATCCACGCCTCGATCCGTTCCCAGGATCGGGTGTCGGCGCCAGGCGTGGTCAATGCCAGCGTCTTCGCCTTCCTGGTGGGCGTCGTGCTCGGCCGCCGCCGCAAATGAGCCTGCTGTGAATCGGCTCTCCTTCGAGCTGAATGGTGAGCCGACGACAGTGACCTCCGGGGCACTGACCGCCTTGGAGCTGATCCGCCAAGACCTTGGCCTGACCGGCGCCAAGATGGTGTGCGGCACCGGCAGCTGCGGGGCATGTGTTCTCCAGGTCGACGGTGCGGCTGTCGCCGCGTGCGTGCTCCCGGTCGAGGACCTCGACGGGGCCAGCGTCCTCACGGTCGAGGGAATCTCCCGGCGGGGACCTCATCCGGTGCAGCGGGCGCTGGCTGCCAACGACGGCCTGCAGTGCGGCTTCTGCACGCCGGGATTCGTCATGGAAGCCGCCGCCTTCCACGACGCTTGGCGGAATCAGCACGGAACTGTTCCACCGTCCACCGACGAGGTCACCCGCGCGCTCGCCGGTCACCTGTGCCGCTGTGGCGCCTATCCGGGGATCATCGCCGCGGTCCAACAGGCGTGTGAAGGCAGGTTCGACACGGGTCCAATCATCGGGCCGCGCGTGGACGCCGAAGAAAAGCTCACCGGCGCCGCCTTGTACACGGTGGATGTCTCACTGCCCCGAATGCTGCACGCGAGGATCATCAGATCCCCGCTGGCGCACGCTGACGTCATCGACGTCGACCCCTCCGACGCCGTCGCCATGGCTGGTGTCGAAGGCTTCGTCCTCCTCCTTCCGTCCGACGGACGAGTCCGCTACATCGGCCAGGCCGTAGCCGCCATCGCCGCAACGAGCGACGATCTTGCACGGAGGGCGGCGGATGCGGTGGTGGTTCATTACGCCGATCTCGGGACAGTGGTGGGTATCGATGCTGCGTTGGCCGACGACGCGCCCGATATCCACGGCCGCGGGTGGACTCCGCCCTCATCCAGTGAGTTCCTGGCCTTGCCCAACCTGCGGCGCGGGAACCTGCGGGGACCGCTCGCTGTCGGCTCTGTGCACCGCTTTCTGGCTCGGAAAGCGGTCACGGACGCGGCGGGCAGCCCTTTGCTGATCGAACGGCGCTGGGAGTTCCCGACCCAAAGCCACGCGGCGTTCGAACCCCACGCCTGCGTCGCCGATTGGACCGATGACCGTCTGACGGTGTACGTCTCGACCCAGTCGGTCTCTGAGATCAGACGGTCGATCGCCACACGCTTCGATTTGGCCGTTGCCGCCGTCACCGTGCGTGCCGACCATGTCGGCGGCGCATTCGGCGCCAAGCAGGGGCTGAACCAAGAAGCCATCGTTGCGATCGAACTGTCGCGTGCGACGGGGCGGCCGGTACGACTCGTGTTCGACCTGCACGAAGAACTCGAGGTCGCCGGTAACCGGCCCGGTGGGAGGCTCGAACTGTCGATGGCCGGGGGAGCGGACGGGAAGCTTCCGCCGTTCGTGACTTCGATGTACGCCGACGGCGGAGCCTCGGCGGGTCAGATCGTCAGCACGTTCCAACGTCTGGCGTATCCCGGATCGCCCCGCGGGCTCTACGACTACGACGTCTTGACGAACGGCCCCCCCGGCCGACCGATGCGGGCGCCGGGTGGACCGCTCGCGTTCGCGTCGCTCGAAGGGGCGATCGACGAATACGCCCTCGCCCTGGACCGTGACCCGATCGAGCTGCGCCGGTCATGGGGTGACGCGGGCGCGGTGGGGCGGCTCTACGACTGGACCGAGTCACGGCCGCTGTGGACGGACAGGCCCGACCCGGGCGCGGGCCGGTTCCGGCGTGCGGTCGGAGTCGGATTCGGCTTCTGGGTCTACTTCTACGACCCCGACACCACGGTCGAAGTGCGCTCGACGACCGACGGATTCGTGGTGGCCACTGGCAGCCAGGATCTGGGCAACGGCACTCGTACCGCCCTGGCACGGGCGGCGGCAGAGACACTCGGAGTCGACGTGGCGATGGTCCGTGTCGAAATCGGTTCGTCGGGGATCTGGGGCCCGGCGTCGGTGGGCAGTCGCACCACGACATCGGTGTTTCCCGCCACCACAGCCGCCGCCACCGCCCTGGCTCGTCGCCTCGCCGAACAGGCGCGCGCGGAGCTGGCGATGGCCGGTGCAGAAGTCGTCGCCGGCGGCCTCTCCGACGCAGGCGAGTTCATCCCGTGGTCCGAGCTCGTCTCCCGCCTCGAACCGACGAGCGAGACCGCCCGTCGCCCCCCCGACCGACGCCGCCCCGTCACTCCTTTCACGATCGGCGACCTGCGCATGGGTCTCGGACTGACCCACGCCGCCCACATCGTCGAGGTCGAGGTCGACACCCGCACCGGTCGGATCAGGCCGGTGACCGTGGAGGCCGCGCTGGCAGTCGGACGGGTCCACGTCCCGGAGTTGGCTCGCAGCCAGGTTCACGGCGGCGTGATCCAGGGGATCGGCTACTCGCTCTACGAGGAGCGTTTGTTGGACCCTGTGACCGGGCTGAATGTCACGACGAACTTCGATCAGTACCGTCTCCCGGGCATCCGGGAGACGCCGGAGATGACCGTCGAGTTCATCGACGGAGGGTTCGAGCACTCGGCCAGTGGTAGCGCCGGCCTGTCCGAACTGGCCACGGCTTCGGTGGCGGCGGCGGTGGCCAACGCCGCGTCCCGGGCGGTGGGACACCGCTTCACCCGCCTGCCGATTCGGCCGGACCACGTCGTGGCGGTGCTCTCGTGACCGTGATCCACCCCGAGACCTTGGAGGAGGCCGTTGCCTACCGAGGCGAGTTTCGCGGCGGGGGCACCGACGTCGAGGCGCGGCGGGGACTGGGGCTGGTGGGCGAAGTCACGATCGATCTGCGCCGCATCCCGGGGCTGCGCGGGATCGAGCGGACTGACGAAGGGACCCGCATCGGGGCGATGACCCGGGTGGCCTCCGTCGCCCGGGACCTGGCGGCGGAGTATCCGACACTGGCGTCGACCGCGGCGTCGCTCGCCAATCCCCACAACCGCGCTGTCGCCACGGTCGGCGGGAACCTCCTCCAGCACTCACGATGCTGGTACTACCGAACGGGCGACGTCGACTGCTTCAAGACAGGGAGCGATGGGTGTCCGGCTCGGACCGGGTTCCATCACTTCGGCAACGTCTTCGACACGAGCTCGTGCGTCGCTCCGCACCCGTCGTCCCTGGCGCTGGCTCTGCTACTCCATGACGCGGAGGTCTCGGTTCATCCGGCGCGCCGAATGCGTCTCGTGGACCTCTTCGATCCGGTCGACCCCACCCGGGAACACACCCTCGACCAGGGCGAGGTACTGACGGAGGTGTTGCTCGCGCCGCCCGTCTTCGGTGAGCGAGGTGCGTACTGGCGGATCGCGGCTCGCTCGCAGGCGGAGTGGCCGTTGGTGGAGGCGGCCTGCCGGTTGTCGTTCTCGGGTGACTCGATCGCCGAGGCGCGGGTCGGTATCGGGGGTGTGGGACCAACACCGGTGCGTCTGACGGCGGTCGAGGAAGCGCTGCGCGGGGCGGCGGTGGACCGAGACGCGCTCGCCGCCGCGGCAGGTTTGGCGGGTGCGGGGACACGACCGGCACCGCAGGCCGCCTACAAGGTGCGGATGATGACGGGTGCCGTGATGGAGGTGCTCGAGCGTGCCGTCTCCGGGTTGGGAGCCATCGAGCCCGCCGTTCACGAGCGTCCCTTGTGACGCCCGGTTTCTCCGCAGACCACAGCCGATAGGCTGGGGGCGCATGGCAATCGACATCGCCGGCTTCGTTGCCGACCTCAAAGAGCACGCAATCGAGCACGGATTCCACGTCCACGACGAACGGCATTTCGTCGAGACCTATTCGCTGCGTCAATCCTGGGAGATCGACGTCCATCCCGAGGAAGCCTGCAACGGCCCGATCGATCTGCATCTGTCCCTGGACGTCGACCCGCGGGTGCTGCTCGGGTTCGTCGACCATCTCGAAGGGCTCGAGGACGAATTCGCCGAACCCGAGGACGATTGGCAGCTGAAGCTCTTTTTCAACTGGGGAATTCCCCCGTTGTCCCACCCGCCCGACCTGCTCGTCCTCGCCACCGACCTCGCCGGCATCGGCGGGACCGACGTTCCGGTCGAGGTTTCGGCCATCGACTCGTTCGCGGCGGTGACCGACGCCCCGGAGCGGAGGCTGCAGCTCGTCGGGACGACGGATGTCTCGCTCGCCTCGATGATCATGGGGCGTGAACAACTCTGCACGGCTCTCGATCGCGCCAAAGACGTCAGCCTCTACCTCCTCGACCGCATGGCCTCCTGGATGGAGTGAAGTCCATTCAAACCCTGGGTTTGGTCGGACGCATACGTCCATTCAAACCCTGGGTAGGCGGGGTCGTCGTCAGGTCGGCCCGAACCGCGGGCTAGATCGGACGTATACGTCCGATCTAACCCTGGGTAGGAATGGATCAGCCGCGGTCGGCGAGGGTGACGGGGAGCGTGGTCGCCGAGGTGCGGCCGGAGCCGTCGGTGACAGTGGCGGTGATCTCCACCTCGGCGCCTGTCGGGATGTCGTGGTTGTTCCAGTAGATCCGGTACGGCGGAGCGTCGTCGACGCCGAGCACGATCGGCGCAGCTCCGTCGACCGAGATCGAGAAAGTCACTTCGGCGTACCGACTGTCGCTCACCGACGCCTCGATCCGATACCGCGGAGTGGGGATCTCCTGGCCAGCGTTCGGTCTGGTCAGCGTCACCGTCGCCGCCGTATCGGGGATCGCCAGCGCGGTCGCCGCCTGCAACACCACCGCCGATCGCGCAGGGACCGAGATCGTCACCGTGGCGTCGCCGTCGGATCTCACTACCTTTTCGGAGCCGAGGATCGCGACGAACTCCGTGTCTCGGCTGAGGGCGACGACCGTGCCGTCGACGGCGATCGGTCCGTTGTTCGCCACGACCAGGTACTCGATGCGCTCGTCCCGGTCGATCCGCGAGAACGAGAAGATCGGACCCTGTGGCGGCCCGACGATCTGGGCGCCGGTGACGAGGCCGGGGTGGTCGCGGCGCAGCGCGTTGAGGGTGGCGATTCGTCGATAGAACGGATGCTCGGGATCGAAGTTGTCATCGCTCACCGTGGCGTCTGATCCGATCGTCTCCTGACCGACGTACTCGGTAGCGGTTGCCGGGAACATGGTCTGGCGGGCGGACCGGTCCCCCCCGATCCCGACGAAACCCTGTTCGTCTCCGTAATAGACGACGGGGATCCCTCGGGTCAGGAACAGCAGATCGAATCCGAGCAGCATCTTTTCGATGTGCACGGCGGGGCGAGCACCGGGATTGGCGACGGCGATCAGCCGCCCCATTCGTCCCATGTCGTGGTTGCCGAAGAACTTCACCAGCATCGAGGCGTTCGAATCGACGTCGGTGAACCAGTCGTCCTGGTCGAAGGCCTGGGACAGTGTGTCCGCCGGGAGACCTCGTGCGACGTACTGCTCGAGACCCTGGTTGACGATGAAGTCGAGGATCGACGGGAGCCCGAGGTTCGTCGTGTAGTGGGAGTTGAAGATCGGGTCGGTCGTGAAAACCTCGCCGAACACGAAGAAGTCGGGGCGTCCGGCGTCGGCGGCAGCCGTGAGCACGGCGGGTGTCCACTGCGTCCAAAACTCGTCGTTGACGTGCTTCACCGTGTCGATCCGGAAGCCGGCGATGTCGTAGCGGCCAATGACGTCGGTGTAGAGGTCGATGAGGCCGTCGACAACATCGGGATGCTCGGTGAACAGGTCGTCGAGACCGAAGAAGTCTCCGTAATACGCGCTCTCGTCGACGAAGGTCGAATCGCCCCGGTTGTGGTAGTAGATCGGGTTGTTGAGCCAGTCGGGGCTCTTGATCGCGGCGTCCTCCGGCGAGCGGAAGGTCGGCGTGTACGGGAACGACACGGCAGGATCGAGTTCGGGAAAGTCCTCGCTGCCGGCGAACTCGGCATCGTCGAACGGCATGCCGGCAGCATCGAGGTAGGGGGCTGCGTTCTTCGACCGGTACGCGAAGGAGCCTTCGGAGTACGTGATGACATCTCCCGTGTGGTTCACGACCACGTCGAAGAACACATCGACGCCGAGATCTCGGGCCCGTGCGAGGAGACGCTGCATGTCCTCTTCGGTCCCGAGGTGAGGGTCGATCCGGGACCAATCGATCTGCCAGTACCCGTGATAGCCAGCCGAGGAGTTCCCGATGTCGCCCAGTCCTTGGACCGCCCGGTTGGCGAACGGTGGGGTGAGCCACAGCGCGCTCATGCCCAGTTCGGACAGATAGTCGAGGCGGTCGGCGAGGCCGATCAGGTCCCCGCCCTGGAAGTATCCTTTGTCCTCGGGCAGGAAACCGTGTTCGAGCGGATCCCCTTCGATCCCACCGGTGTCGTTGGTCGGGTCGCCGTTGGCGAAGCGGTCCGGCATCACGAAGTAGATCGAATGGTGCTGTGCCGGATGCCGGACAGGTTCGGCTACAAGCCCCGACGGGGCGGGGGCAGTGGTGGTGGGGGCGCTCCCCGCCGTGGTCGGAACGGCCGTGGTCGAGGGCGCCGTGGCGGGTGGGCTGCAGGCGGCGAGCAGCGCAACGACGACGGCCAGCGTCGCCGACCGGCCGTGGCTCACGCCGGTGCCGGCCCCGTGGACCCTCCGATGATGAGGTCCGGGTTGAACATGTGGACGTGGCGTCCCGCATTCTCGGGCGAATCGATGAGCGACGCCACCGTCGAGGCCATGCGACCGATCGGCTGGCGGAGCGTCGTCAACGGCGGGTCCGTGAACATGACGATCTGGGTGCCGTCGAATCCCACGACGGAGACGTCGGCCGGCACGCTCATGCCCCAGGCTCTGACACCGGATATCGCGCCGATGGCCATCAGGTCCGATCCGCACACGATGCCGGTGACCCCGGCCTCGAGCAGCCCGGCCACTCCGGCTCGTCCCCCTTCGAGCGTGTAGAGAGTCTCCGAGACCCATTCGTCGACCATCGGCCGCTCCGCCTTCGTCATCGTGATCCCGTAGCCGTTGATGAGCTCGTCGGAGGACGCATACCTGCAGGGTCCGGTGAGAACGCCGATGCGCTCGTGTCCGAGCCCGATGAGGTGGCGAGTCGCCGTCACCGCGCCGGCGCGGATGTCGACGGCGACCGCGGGCACCGGCGATCGCCCGATCAGTCCGTTGACGAGCACGACCTTCATTCCACGCCGTTCCAGGTCCAGGTACGGATCGAAGCCGAGTTCGGGGGCGGCGTAGCGGCCGTTGATCACGACCGCCCCCGTCGCCTCCCATTCGATCAGGCGATTGAGATAGTCCTGTTCGTTGACGGTCTCTGAGGTGGATGGACAGACCATCGACATGATGCCGCGGCGAGCGAGGCGGGCCTCGATCGTCTGGGCGAAGGTGGGAAAGATCGGATTGTCGAGTTCGGGCGTGATGATGCCCACCACGGGTGCCTTGGTTGCCCGCACCGGCTGGGGGGTGTATCCGAGGTCGGCGACCGCGTCGAGCACGAGCTGACGCGTGGATCCCGCCACCCCCGACTTGCCGTTGAGGACGCGGCTGACGGTGGCGAGGCTCACCCCCGTGCGGTCTGAAACCGTTTGCAACTTCGGCCGAGTCGTCATCGGCGCCGGACCCTAGCCGTCCCGCACTGGCTTGGAAAATTGCTCTGCAAAGTTTGCAGGAACGGTTTGCAAAGTCGGGCGGGCTGTGCTTGGGTACCCACATTCGGCCGTCCGTTCGGCCGCTCACATCCGTACGAGGAGGAACCCACTGTGAATCGGACGCGAACCATGGCACTGCTCGCAGTGTTCGCGATGACCCTCGCCGCCTGTGGCGGCGGAGACGACGCCGCAGAGACCACGACCACCACCGCCGCCGAAACCACGACCACGGCAGCACCCACCACGACCGAGACCACCGCCGCCGCCGAACCCGTCGAGCTCTTGATCTGGGCCGATGAGCAGCGCACCGCGGTCGTCGAGGCCATCGCTCCTGCGTTCACCGAGGCGACCGGTGTCGAAGTCCGGGTCCAGACCGTCGATTTCGGCTCAATCCGTGACCAGGTCGGTGTGGCCGGACCCGCCGGAGAGGGTCCCGACATCTTCGCCGGCGCCCACGACTGGACCGGTGAGCTCGCCGCCGATGGCACGATCTCGGCGATCGATCTCGGTGCGAAGGCCGCCGACTTCTTCGATGTGGCGCTGAATGCGTTCAACTTCGAAGGACAGCTCTACGCAGTGCCCTACGCCCTCGAAGCTGTGGCCATGTACTACAACACCGACCTCGTCCCTGATGCTCCCGCCGCCTTCGAGGATCTCGCCGGACTCTGCGAAACGGCTGGAACCGACGCTTGTGTCGGGCTCCCCGGCGGCGGTGACGCAGCCGACGCCTATCACAACTATCCGTTCGTCTCGGCCCTGGGCGGATACATCTTCGCCTACGACCCGGCAACCGGATACGACCCGAGCGACATCGGCCTCGACAGCGATGCGACTGTCGCCGGTGTCGAGTTCCTCGAGCAGCAGGTGGCCGCCGGCGTCGTCGAGTCGACGAACTACGACAACGCCAAGAACCTCTTCCTGGAGGGCGCCATCCCGTTCTGGATCACCGGACCGTGGGAGCGCGCCAACCTCGAAGCACAGGACACGGTCAACTGGGCCGTCACCACGCTGCCGACCATCGAGGGGAACGTCCCGGCGCCCTTCGTCGGATCCCAGGGCTTTTTCCTGTCGGCTTTCTCGGAGAACACACTGATCGCCCAGTCGTTCCTGATCGACTTCATCGCCACCGAGGAGACCCAGCAGGCGCTCTACGACGCCGATCCCCGCGGTCCGGCGTTCCGGTCCGTCGCCGATGCGCTCGCCGATGATCCGGTGGCCCAGGCCTTCGCCGCGTCGGCCGCCACAGGTAATCCGATGCCGAACATCCCGCAGATGGGATCGGTGTGGGGCCCGCTCGGCGACAACATCCTGCTGGTCCGCAACGGCAGCCTGAGCGCCGCCGAAGCGATGGCCGCCGCCGCCGAAGCCGTCAGAGGGGCACTGGCCGGCTGAGGCAGCACGGGGTCACAGCGACGAGTAGCTTCGCGCCATGACTGAGCGAGAGGGCAGGAAACCGCCGGCGGTCCTGCCCTCTCGTGGTGTCGGAAGGTCCTTTTGGATCCGGCTCATATCGGTCGGCATCTTCGATGCGCTGATCATCGCCGCTTTCCCGCTTCTCTATGCCAACGAGGCATGGGTCCTGTTGGCGGCGTTCGTCGTGGCCGGTCTCGCCGTCAACTGGGCCTATCTGAGCCCTCGGGCACGAGCGTCGAAGTGGCTCACCCCGGGGCTGCTGTTCATGGCCCTCTTCGTCGTGTACCCGGTCGGATACACGTTCTATGTGTCCATCACCAACTGGGCGACGGGCAATGTCTTGGAAAGAGACGTGGCGATCGCACGTCTCGAGCAGCGCGAGATCGCCGCGGAGGGAGTTTCGGAGATCCTCTCCCTGGCGGTCTACCGCAACGATGCAGGAGAGATCGCCTTCCTGGTCTCCGGTGCCGATCGGGAGCCGTTCTTCGGCCTTCCCCGTCCGGTCGGGGCTGAGCCGGTGCCGGACTCGTCGCTCGACGTCGGCGGGGCCGCCATCGATCCCGCCGACCCACCGGGGAGCATCGGTGGATACTCCCGCCTCGGTCCCTTGCAGCTGACGGGTATCGCCTCCCAGCTGGAGGGTCTGGCATTGGACCTCCCCGGAGGGGGAGAAGCTCGGCTCGAGACGTTCTCCACGGTACGGGTGCGGGAGTCCGGGCAGCGGTTCTTCTACGACCCGGTGACCGAGACGCTCTACGACGCCCAGGAGGACCGCACCTGTGAGCTCGGCGTCGGCACGTTCGTCTGCTCCGGCGTTCCCCAGTCCGAGGTGGCGGCGCTCGCCATCGCCCGCTCCGACTCGACCATCACGTGTGAGGGCGGGGTGTGTCACAACGTTCCGCTCTCATCGATCGACCAGAGCCTTCCCGGTTGGCGGACGGTCATCGGTTTCGAGAATTACTTCCGGCTGTTCACGAACGAGCGAATCCGCCAGCCGTTCCTGGGTGTGTTCATCTGGAACATGGTCTTCGCGGTGGGGACCGTGGCCATCAACTTCATCCTGGGACTGGCTCTCGCCAACGCCCTCCAGGACGAGCGGTTGCGGGGCCGAGCGATCTACCGATCTCTCCTCATTCTCCCCTACGCCGTCCCGGCCTTCCTCTCGACCCTCATCTGGCGCGGTCTCCTGAACGAACGCTTCGGACAGGTGAACGACGCGCTCGCCAACATCGGCATCGATCCGATCCCCTGGCTGGCCGACCCGACGTGGGCCAAAGTGGCCGTGCTGTTGGTCAACCTGTGGTTGGGTTTCCCGTACATGTTCCTCATCACCTCCGGTGCGCTGACGTCGATCCCGATCGAGCTCAAGGAGGCGGCACGAGTGGACGGGGCGTCGCCGTGGATGGTGTTCCGCACTGTCACCATCCCGCTGCTGCTGGTCTCGACCGCCCCGCTCCTCATCGGGGCCTTCGCTTTCAACTTCAACAACTTCGTCCTGATCCTGCTGCTGACTCAGGGCGGGCCACCCCTGTCCGGCTACGACGTTCCGGTGGGCGCTACCGACATCCTCATCAGCTTCACGTTCGATCTGGCATCCGGGGCCGGACGAGGCAACCAGTTCGCGCTGGCATCGGCGGTTGTCGTCCTGATCTTCCTCGTGGTTGCGATCATCTCCGCGTTCAGCTTCCGATTCACCAAGCGCCTGGAGGACGTGTATGGCAACTGAGGGCGTCCAGGTCGTTCGGACCGTGGCGGCGGATCGTCCGCGCCACGCCGCGACCATTCGCAACATGGGCCCGCGCCGGTGGTTCCGCGAGATCGGTTGGCGCCATGTCCTCCTGTCGGCTTCGGTCGTCTTCGTGCTGTTCCCGCTGGCGTGGATGGTCTCGGCGTCGTTCAACGCCGTCGACAATTTGAGCGCGTCCACCCTGATCCCGTCCGAGGTCACGCTCGACAATTTCACCGGCCTGTTCGAGAACCCGAGCGTCCCCGTCGGTCGCTGGATGTGGAACACGTTGAAGGTCTCTCTCGTGGCGGGGTTCCTCAACGTGTTCCTCGCAGCCCTGGCCGCCTACGCATTCAGCCGCTTGCGGTTCCGCGGCCGGCGGGTGGGTCTGCTGTCACTCCTCCTGTTGCAGGTCTTTCCGCAGTTCCTCGGTTTCATCGCCCTGTTCCTGCTGGCCCAGCAGGTGGGCAGCGTGTTCCCCTCCTTCGGGCTCAACACCCACGCATTCTTGATCCTGGTCTACATGGGTGGAGCGATCGGGTTCAACGCATTCCTCATCAAAGGGTTCATGGACACGATCCCGGTCTCGCTCGACGAATCCGCCCACGTCGACGGTGCCAGCCCGTTTGCCATCTTCACGCGCATCGTCCTGCCGCTGTCGCGGCCGGTGCTGGCGGTGATCTTCATGCTGAGTTTCATCGGTCTCTACTCGGAGTACATCCTGGCCGCGTTCCTGCTGACCGATACCGCCCAATACACCTTGGCGGTGGGCCTGCAACTCTTCGTCGAGTCGGAGTACGCGGCCAAGTGGGGGGCGCTGGCGGCGGCGGCGGTGATCGGGTCGCTTCCGATCGTCGTCGTTTTCCTGTTTGCCCAAAAGCACATCATCAGCGGGCTCACCCAGGGTGCCGTCAAGGGGTAGCCGGGTCCGTCGGTTCGACGACGACCTGGGCATCTTCGGGCTTCCGGGTGACGTCTCAGCCTGGGACGTGCGCTTCGACGCGGACGATCCGGCGGACCTCGAGGCGATCGGCGACGGCGGGTTCCGGCTCAGGGTGACCGCTGAACCCGGTCTCACCGACGGCCACGCAGTGATACGCGGCGGCGAAGTCAGCGCGATTCCTCTGCGACCGCGGGAGGCGGGACGGTTCGTCCTGTGGTCGGCGGTCGTCGGACCCTTCGACCGCCCGGTTGGCCTGAGTCTCGCGTTCCGGATCGAAGGATCTCACTCTCCGGTGTACGTGGTCCGAACGGGCGTCTCAGCTTCGGTCGAACGTCTCGACCGTTGGACCATCGACCCAGGGCAGGCGCCGCTCGACATTCCTGCGTGGGCGAAGGGGGCGGTCATCTATCAGATCTTCCCGGACCGGTTCGCCAACGGAAACCCCGCCAACGATCCAGCCGGAGTGGTCCCGTGGGGGTCGGTTCCGGGAACGCGTACGTTCCAGGGGGGCGATCTCGATGGCGTGGTCGCCCACCTCGACCACCTGCAGCGGTTGGGTGTCGACGCCATCTACCTCAATCCGATCTTCACGTCGCCGTCGAACCACAAGTACGACACGATGGACTACCGCCAGGTCGATCCCGGCCTGGGCGGCGACGAGGGGTTGCGGAGGCTGGTGGCCGCGTGCCACCGCGCAGGCATCCGCGTGATCCTGGACGCCTCGTTCAATCACTGCCATCCACGCTTCTTCGCCTTCGCCGACCTCGTTGAAAAGGGCGAGAAGTCCCGTTACCGCGACTGGTTCGTCGTCAACGACTGGCCGGTCCGAATTCGAGTCAGAAGCGACCGTGCCACCCGCCGCCAGCGCGACTGGTTGACGACCTGGCAGGCAGAGACCGCCGTTCCCCTGGAGGAAGCGTCCGGTGATGGTCCGGCAATCGAGCCCTCGTACGAAACCTGGTATGGCGTGCCGACCATGCCGAGGCTCAACCTCGCCAACGCCGAAGCCCGCGCCTACATGCTCGGTGTCGCTCGGTACTGGCTCGCCGAGTACGACATCGATGGGTGGCGTATGGATGTGGCTCGATACGTCGATCCC
>DATKEC010000029.1:0-19401 GCA_035544575.1 Acidimicrobiia bacterium | reverse complement strand
TCACATAGGCGCCCAGCGAAGGGATGAACACGAGGATGGAACCGGCTACGACGCCCGGCATCGACAATGGGAGCGTGATACGCCGGAAAGCCGTCCACCCGCTGGCATACAGATCCCTTCCGGCCTCGACGAGGTTCCAGTCCATCCGCTCGAGCGCGGCGTACAGCGGCAGCACCATGAATGGCAGATACCCGTAGACGAGGCCGATCAGCACCGCCGTGTTGGTGAACAGGATCCTGATCTCCTCACCGCCGAAGAACTGGCTGATCTGGCTGATCGGCCCACCGGAGCCGAGTAGCACACGCCAGGCGTAGGTGCGGACCAAGAAGTTGGACCAGAACGGGATCATGACCAGCACCAGCAGGATGTTGCGAACCGCGGGCCGACGCGTCGCGATGTAATACGCGAAGGGGTACGAGGCGACGAGGCAGATCGCGGTCGTGACGAGCGCCAGGGTCAACGATCGCAACGCGATGTCCCGAACGATCGGGTCGCCGAGACGGGCATAGCTGTCGAGGTTCCATCCTTCGAGAACGGTGCGACCCGTGCGCGATCGTGTGGCGAAGGAATAGATGAACACGATTCCGAAGGGCATCGCAAAGAACAAAGCGAGATAGACGTAGGCGGGAAGGGCGATGTACAGGCCCCGACGCGAGTCGGCCTTCTCCGCGGACTGCTCGAGGGCGTCGCGCTCGCTGAACGGGGGCGCCTCGATCAATCCTTCACCACCGCCATCGCCGCGTGATGCCACACGACGACCACCTCGTCGCCGTTCGAGTAGTGCTCGACGCCCGGCCGGTTCTCTTCCTTCGCCTCGATTCGGCCCGCCGGCGTGTCGACGTCGTAGTAGAAGACGTCGCCGTAGTAGGTACGCCGCACCACGGTGCCCCCGATGCGATTGGTGGCGTCGGGAACTACCTCGTCGACGTCGTAGAGCTCGAAGCGCTCCGGTCGAATCGCCAGTGTGACCTCGGTCCCCGCTGGTGAGTCCGTCGTTGCCGCCACCCGGTGGCCACCGAGCAACTCCACTGTCCCCGGATCGACGACCGTGGCCGGCACCAGGTTGATCTCACCGATGAAGTCGGCGACGAACCGGGACGTGGGACGCTCGTAGATCTCTTCGGGAGTCCCCACCTGGAGCAGTTCTCCTGCACTCATCACACCGATTCGGTCACTCATCGTGAGCGCTTCTTCCTGATCGTGGGTGACATAGATGAACGTGATTCCGACGCGCTCCTGCAGTTCCTTCAGTTCGACCTGCATCGCCTGGCGGAGCTTGAGATCGAGGGCTCCGAGCGGCTCGTCGAGCAAGAGCACCTCGGGTTCGTTCACGAGAGCGCGGGCGAGAGCGACTCGCTGCTGCTGTCCGCCCGACAGTTGGGACGGCTTCGCCGCGGAACGGTGGGCGAGTTGGACCATGTCCAGGCCACGTTTGACCCGATCGGAGATGTCGTTCGCCGCGACCTTCTTCATCTGCAGACCGAAGGCCACGTTGTCTTCCACGGTCATGTGGGGAAAGAGGGCGTAGGACTGGAAGACGGTGTTGACCGGTCGGCGGTTCGGGGGTTCGAGGCCGACTTCGGCGCCGTGGATCCGTATCGATCCTGCCGTCGGGAACTCGAAGCCGGCGATCATCCGCAGCGTCGTCGTCTTCCCGCACCCGGACGGTCCGAGGAGCGAGAAGAACTCGCCGTCGGCGACATCGAGGTCGATGCCCGACACCGCCACCACCTGGCCGAAGTGCTTGGTCACTCCGGAGAGCGACACCGCTGTGCGCGTCACAAACCACCCTCTCGTTCGAACACGACCTGCCCGGCAGCCACCGTGACACCGACCCCGATGCCGGCGGGATCGGCCACGGAGAACGGATCCCGATCCAGCACCACGAGGTCGGCCACGTTACCGACGCGGATCCGGCCGGTGGGTCGCATGGAGCCGTTGATCGTGGCTGAGCCGAGCGTGAATGCGGTGAGTGCCTCGTCGAGGGTCAGGCACTCATCCGGAGTCAGCACCGGCGGACCATCGTCTCCGGGCGGACGGCGCCGCAGGGCCACCGAGATCTGGTCCATGACGTCGCCCGAGGAAACGGGCCAGTCGCTGCCCATACCGAGTAGTGCTCCGCCCCGGAGCAACGATCCAAATGGGTACTGCCACTCCGCCCGTTCGGGACCCAGGTAGGGAACAGTCAGCTCGACCATCGAGAAATCGTTGCACGCCCACAGCGGTTGACAGTTGGCAGCCACCCGCAGCTCGGCGAACCGTGCGACATCCGCCGGGTCGATCACCTGCAGATGGGCGATGTGATGGACACGTCCCCCCCAACCGTTCGTCGTGCGCGCCGACTCCACGGCATCCAGCGCCGAGCGCACGGCGCGGTCACCGATGGCGTGGAAGTGGCACTGCAACCCGAGCCGATCGAGTGCTGTCACCGCTTCGCCAACCAAGCCGGGTTCGATGAAGTCGATCCCGGAGTGGTCGGGGGGACCCCCGTGCGGACCCCGATACGGCGAGCTGAGTGAGGCCATGAAGTTCTCGCACACACCGTCGAGCATGAGCTTCACCGCCGAGGGTCGATACGAACCAGCGTGTTCCCGACTGCGTTCGACGATCTCATCGATCTGATCCAGACCCCGACCACGATCCCACCACAGGGCGCCGACGACCTCGGTTGAGAGGCCGAGGTGCCGATAGGACGGGTGCTCGAGGTCGGTCACCGACGCGTCCTGCCAGGCGGTGACACCTTTGCTGTGAAGGTAGGCCGCTCCGGCCTGCAGGGCTGCGTCGAGCGTGGCCCGGTCCGGCGTCGGAACCACCGATTCGACGAGACGCATCGCTCCCTCATGAAGGTTTCCCTGCGGGGTGCCGTCGGGATTGCGCTCGATCCTGCCGTCTGCGGGGTCGGGCGTGTCGGCGGTGAGTCGGGCCAGGGCGAGTGCCGCCGAGTTGGCCCATGTGGAGTGACCGTCCCGAACTTTTATCAGAGCGGGACGCCCCGGGGCGAGCCGGTCGAGAAGCTGGGCGGACGGACAGCCCCGCGAGTACCAGTCGTACAGCCAACCGCCCCCGGTGAGCCACTCACCGGGGGGAAGCGAGGAGGCGACCTGGGCGATCCGCGCTTCGGCATCGTCCCGGTTGGTGATCTCGGTCAGGTCACACGTGAGGATTCGCATGCCGCCGGTGAGGGGGTGGACGTGAGCGTCGATGAAACCGGGCACCAGCAGGCCGTCTCCCACGTCGATGATGCGATCGCCGACCGGCTCGATGTCGAGACCGACGATGAGTCCACCGTCCACCAAGACCGAGCGATTCGGGACTCGTCCGGCTGCCGCCGACCACCGACTGCCACCCACGAAGGCGATTTGCATCGGCGGCACTGTACGCACCGGAGAGTCCCTGCCGTCCCGAGGGGGTTCCCGGCGCAGTCTTCGTCCCATACGTTCAGCGTCCATCGACCGAAGGAGACCCTGTCGTGACCACTTCCGACACTGATCGCAGCGACGCCCTCGCGTACGTCATCGAACCACTCCACCGGGCGCGCAACTGGATGAAGTTCCTGGCCGTCCTCTTGTTCGTGGCGGCCGGGCTGAATGCACTCAGCGTCGTCGGCCTGGTGCTCGCATGGATCCCGGCGATGATCGGCGTGTTCCTGTGGCAAGCGGCCTCGGCACTCGAGGACGGTCATCCCACGTCCGACGTCGAACGTCTCCGGCGGGGAACCGAGAAGGTCAGGCACCTGTTCATGACCTACGCGGTACTCGCCGTGGTCGGCCTCGTTGGTTTCGGGCTGCTGTTGGGTTTCGGTTTCGTCTCCGCCGTCCTCGAAGCGCTCTGAGCAGGGGGCAGACGGGTAGGGTCTGCTCACCCCGACCAGGCTCTGCCCCGCGTGACCGATCCCACTCTCGCCGACTTCAGACAGAGCATCGACAACATCGACGCTGCCCTGGTGTTCCTGCTCGCCGAGCGCTTCGCCATCACCAAGAAGGTGGGCATGTACAAAGCGGAAGTCGGACTGCCTCCGGCCGATCCTGAGCGCGAGGAGATCCAGATCGCTCGCCTCCGGGATCTGGCTCAATCGGCCCGCCTCGACCCCGAGTTCTCCGAGAAGTTCCTCCGCTTCATCATCGAAGAAGTGATCCGCCACCACCAGCACCTGGCTTCCGAGAGCCCGGAATGAACCTCGCCCCGCCAGCGGGGCGCGCCGAACCGCTCGTCGTGGGAGCGCTGGGAGCGACTGCCCTCCTTGCCGTGGACCCGCCCGACTCCGGGATCCCGTGGTGTCCATCGGCGCTGCTCTTCGGTGTCGTGTGCCCGCTATGCGGTCTCACCAGAGGGGTGGCGCGGTTGGTGCGGGGCGACCTCGCGGCTTCGTTTGGTTTCCATCCCCTGGCGTGGCTGGTGCTGGCTGTCGCGATCACGGCATGGGTGGCGTGGCTCGGTCGTCGGGCGGGCTGGTGGCAGTGGCGATCCCGGACGATCGAGCGGTGGCTGGTGGGCGGTCTGGTGTTCGGACTCGCGGCGGTCTGGGCCTACCGGGCGGCCAGCGGATCACTGCCTGCGATCTGAGCTGGTCAGGTCAGAGCCCTGACCACGAGCGGTGTGATCAAGATGACAGCCACGATTCGGACCAGGTGAACGATGGTGACCACCACGGCGTTCGCCTTGAATTCCGCGGCCAATGCCGCCATCTGGGACAAGGCGCCAGGCGATGCAGCGAGGAACGATGTGGCAGGGTCGAGACCAGCCGCGTGCAGGACGAACGCCAACACCGCTGCCGCGACGAGAAGTCCCAAGACCACGACGAGGATGGGAACCGCGGCCACTCTCACCGCTTCGAGCGTGCCGCGATCGATCTGCGCACCAAGTTCCCACCCGATGATGAGGAACGCCGCGAAACGCAGAGCCGTGCCGGGGCCATCCGTCTCCACACCCGCCAAGCCGATGGCCGCCACCCCGACCATGGCGCCGATGAGTGCCCCCGCCGGAACGTGCAGCCGCTCGAACGCCACACCTCCGACAAGCGCGGCGATCAGTGTCCAGATGAGCAACGTGAGTCTCCAAATGCCGGGAAACGCAAACGCTAAACCGGACCGATCGACCAGGTTTGAAGCGAGACGCGCCCCAGGACGATCGCTACCGGATGACCAGCTCGGGATGGGTGCGCACCCTGGGCTTCTTGGCGAGGACCTCTTCGGCCAGACGATCGAAAGCCGCGGCTGATTCAGAGTCCGGAGCGACGAGGACGACGGGGATCCCGTCATCTGCTCCCTGCCGCATCGCCGGCAGCAAGGGGATGGCAGCCATGAGTGGGACACCGAGGTCGTCGGCGAGATCCTGGCCACCCCCGGCACCGAAGATCTCGTATCGCCTGCCGTCATCGCCAGTGAACCACGACATGTTCTCGACGACGCCCATCACCTCCTGGTTGACCTGGGCAGCCATCAGTGCGGCCCGCTTCGCCACTCGCTGCGCAGTCGGCTGAGGTGTCGTGACGAGGAGAACCTGGGCACGAGGCAGGAACTGCGCCATCGAGATGGCGATGTCGCCCGTTCCCGGCGGCATGTCGACGATCAAGAAGTCGGGGTCGTCCCACCAAACATCCTGGAGGAACTGCTCGATCGCCTTGTGGAGCATGGGTCCGCGCCAGATGACAGCCTTGTCATCCGGTACGAAGTAGTCCATCGACATGGCCTTCACGCCGTGGGCCACGGGCGGAATGATCGATTCGTGGATGACGACGGGGGGATGGGACACACCCAGCATGCGCGGGATGGAAAAACCCCAGATGTCGCCGTCGATCACACCGACGGAATGGCCCTTGCCCACGAGTGCGACGGCCAAGTTCGTCGTCACCGAAGACTTGCCGACGCCCCCCTTGCCCGAGGACACGGCCACGACCCGGGTACGTGACCCGGTCTGTCCCACTGCCGGCGGTGCATTCGTACGGAGCTCCGTCATCATCGACTCGCGAGCGGCGTCGTCCATCACGTCGTACGTGACGTCTGCATCACTCCCTGCAGCCAGGAGCGCCGACTGGATCCGTGCCTTCAGCTCGTCGAGCGCCGGATAGTTCGGAACCGGGACCGATATGGTCAACCGATCGCTCCCCAGCCGGCGGCGTTCGGCGATCGCCACCATGCCGAGCCCCCCGATCCGACGACCCAGCAGCGGGTCTTCCACCGCCCCCACCGCCTCTCGCAGATCCTGACCGTCCGCCATATTTCCCCTACCGTGATCGTGTTTAGAAACCGCTCGGAACTATAGTTTTCAGGGTGTCGCAACCCATTTCCGCCGAATCCCGGGAGCTGGATAGAACGATCGGCGACCTGACATCGGCGCTCGGCGACCCGACACGCCGCGCGATCTACATCGCGGTGCGCGAATCCGGTGACCCGATGACCAGCAGCGATGTCGCCTCGCTCTTTGGCATCCACGCCAATGTCGCCCGTCATCACCTCGACAAACTCGCCACCGACGGATACCTGCGAGTCACCCATCGTCGCCAGAACGGGCGAACCGGGCCCGGTGCCGGCCGTCCCGCAAAATGCTACGAGTCCACTTCCAAGGAGATCGATCTCCATTTCCCGAGCCGCCGCACCGACGTTCTGATCGAACTGCTACTCCGCATCGTCGCCCGCGCCGGTGTCGACGACCTGCCAGGGGTGGCTGAGGCCGTCGGGAGGGAATACGGCAGGGAGATCGCGTCGGAGATCGGGAGCCCCGACGAACGCGGCTACGACGAAGCGGTCAAGGCGGTCGCCGAAGCGATGACCGGTGTCGGCTTCCACATGTCGCCCGATCTCGCCGGTCATCGGTTGCTCACGTCCTTCTGCCCGTTCGGCGACGCCGCCAGCGGCCATCCCGACGTCGTCTGCTCTCTCGACCGTGGCATGGTGGGCGGTCTCTTCGAGCTGTTGAGTCAGGGTTGCGAGCCAATTCTGCACCCTTCCCCTGCCGACGACGACGCCTGCATCACCGAAGTCCCGGTGTCCATCTCCTCCCGCTGAGGGGTTGGGACAGGCTCGTAGACTCGGAGACGAGACACCGAAAGGGCCGCACCGATGACAGCCGCACACCCGACCGTCCCGACTCCGTTGGGCGACCGCCGGATCGCCTCGCTCGCCACGGCAGGAGACGTCGATCACCTCCCGTACAGCATCAAGGTGCTGCTGGAGTCGGCGATCCGCAACGAGGACGGCCGACTCGTCACGTCGAGCGACGTCGCGGTGATCGCCGCCTATGACTCCCACGACGTCGGGGAGAACGAGATCCCGTTCATCCCAGGCCGCGTCGTGCTGCAGGATTTCACCGGCGTCCCTGCGGTGGTCGATCTCGCGGCCATGCGCGCCGCGATCGTCCGGATGACAGGCGATCCCGGCGCGGCGGACAAAGTCAACCCAGGAGTTCCCTGCGACCTCGTCGTGGATCACTCCGTCCAGGTCGACGCCTTCAACCGCCCTGACGCGCTGGTCATCAACAGTCGCAAGGAGTTCGAACGCAACCAAGAGCGCTACGAGTTCCTCAAGTGGGGACAGTCGGCGTTCCGCAACTTCCGGGTCGTGCCTCCCGCCACCGGAATCGTCCATCAAGTCAACCTCGAGTATCTGGCGAAAGTCGTCTGGGACGACGGCACGTGGCTCTACCCCGACTCGCTCGTGGGCACCGACAGCCACACCACGATGATCAACGGTCTCGGAGTCGTGGGCTGGGGTGTGGGTGGCATCGAAGCCGAGGCGGCGATGCTCGGACAGCCGATTTCGATGCTGCTCCCAGAAGTGGTCGGCTTTCGGCTCACGGGGCGGCTCGCCGAGGGTTCCACCGCGACGGACCTGGTGCTCCGGGTCACCCAGATGCTCAGGGAACACGGCGTGGTCGGCAAGTTCGTCGAGTTCCACGGCCCCGGCCTCGACGACATGCCGCTGGCCAACCGCGCCACCATCGCCAACATGGCCCCCGAATATGGCGCAACCGTCGGCTTTTTCCCGGTCGACGACCAGACCCTCAAGTACCTCCGGCTCACCGGGCGGCCCGACAATCTGGTCGAGGCCATCGAGCAGTACTACCGCGCTCAGGGATTGTGGCGGGATGACACCCGCCAGGTGGCCTACTCGGCGGACCTCGCACTCGACATGTCCACCGTCGAGCCATCCCTGGCCGGGCCGAAGCGCCCCCAGGACCGGATCTCACTGTCCGCGATGAAGGATCAGTGGCACCGCGACCTCGCCAACACCTTCGGGAAGTCCTCGGCTGCAACGACAGGGACCGCCGAAGCCATGACCGACGAGGGCGGACCCACCAACGACCACATGGGCCAGATCGCACAGGTCGAGGTGACCTATGACGGCCAGAGCTTCGAGATGGAGGACGGCGACGTGGTAATCGCAGCCATCACGTCGTGCACGAACACGTCGAATCCCGATGTGATGGTCGCCGCCGGCCTCGTCGCGCGAAAAGCGCGCGAGCGTGGCCTCAACCGCCAGCCATGGGTGAAGACCTCGCTGGCGCCGGGATCGAAGGTCGTCACCGAGTACCTGACCTCCGCCGGCCTCCTCGACGATCTCGAAGCCACCGGCTTCTACAACGTCGGGTACGGCTGCACCACCTGCATCGGGAACTCCGGACCGCTGCCCGAGGAGATCTCGAGGGCCGTCAACGCCCACGACCTCGTGGCCACCTCGGTACTGTCCGGAAACCGGAACTTCGAGGGGCGGATCTCACCTGACGTGAAGGCCAACTACCTCGCGTCTCCACCTCTGGTGGTGGCTTATGCCCTCAAAGGAACGGTCGACTGGGACCCCACGACCGAGCCAATCGGCACCGACGGGCGCGGCCAGGACGTCTTCCTCTCAGACCTGTGGCCCAGCCAGTCCGAGATCTCGGCAATCGTGGGTGAGCATGTCACCCGACGTCAGTTCGTCGAGCGGTACGCCGACGTGTTCAGCGGAGCCGAGGAGTGGCAGTCGATCGATACGAGCGGCGGAGCTCTCTATGAGTGGAACGAAGACTCGACATACGTCCAGGAGCCGCCGTTCTTCCTGGATCTCGAGCCGGAAATCGAGCCGATCCGGCCGATCGACGGAGCACGCGTCTTGGTGCTGCTGGGCGATTCCGTCACCACCGACCACATCTCGCCGGCCGGTTCGATCAAGGTCGATTCACCAGCCGGGCAGTACCTGATCTCGCGTGGCGTCCAGCCGGCGATGTTCAACTCGTACGGATCGCGCCGCGGCAACGACCGTGTGATGACACGCGGCACGTTCGCCAACATCAGGGTCCGGAATCAGCTCGTCGAGGGAATCGAAGGAGGGTTCACCATCGACTGGACGGATGGGGAGGTGAAGTCGATCTTCGATGCAGCGATGAGCGCCCGGCACCACGAGATCCCGCTGATCGTCATTGCCGGGGACGACTACGGGATGGGCTCGTCTCGGGACTGGGCTGCCAAGGGCACGTTCCTGCTCGGGGCGAAGGCAGTGATCGCCGCCTCCTTCGAGCGCATCCACCGTTCGAACCTCGTGATGATGGGCGTGCTCCCCCTCCAGTTCGCGCCCGGGTCCAACGCCGTGAAGCTCGGGTTGGACGGGACCGAGACCTACCACATCGACGTCGACGACGGGCTGACTCCGCGTCGGACGATCCCGGTGACCGCCACCCGCGCCGACGGGACCGTCATGCGCTTCGACACGCTCGCCCGAGTCGACACCCCTATCGAAGTCGAGTACCTGCGCAACGGAGGCATCCTGCACTTCGTGTTGCGGGAGATGGCCCAGACCTGATGCGACAACCGGACTGATCTCCGGAACCCGAACCGCCCCGTCATCCGGCGACGGTCTCCTCGTCCTCGACATCGTCAGCGGTGACGGGATTGGCGCGCAGCGTTTCGAAGATCTCGTCTCGGAAGAACTTGAACGTCCGCCCGCCGGGGAGCTTGTACGCCGGCAGGCGGCCCTCCCTGGCGTACTTTCGCACCATCTGGACATTCATCCCGAGCAGATCCGCCACCTGCGCCGCGTCCAGAATCGGGGGGAGGTCTTCGGTGTTCGCCGATGTGTTCCCGGATGCGTCCGCGGATGTGTTCGTGTTCGCCACTGTCGCCACTCCTCGACATCATTCGCTGTGTGACGTTGGTCGAGGTTAGTCGCCGAACGCTTCGAGACGAGCCCTGGCCGTGAGCTCTAGTCTGGGACCATGAGCGAGCCGATGCGACCCGACGCCGTCGAGGAGCCGCAGGCGTCGGAAGCTTCCGCGTCGATGGTTTCCGAACCCACCAAGATCATCCGGATCGCCTCGATGACACGTGCCCTGCTCGAGGAGGCTCGGGCGGCCGGGCTCGACGAGGGCGGCCGCACGAAGCTGACCGAGATCCACGACAAGTCCTTGGCCGAACTCCGCGAGGTTCTCTCCGAGGACTTGCTCGAGGAATTCGACGAGGTGTTCGCACCGATCCGCGGTGACGGCATCCCCTCCGAATCGGTCCTGCGCATCGCCCAGGCTCAACTGATCGGGTGGCTCGAGGGCCTCTTCCACGGCATCCAGGTCTCACTCGCCAGCCAGCAGATGGCTGCCCAGGCCCAACTCGCCCAGATGCAGCAACGGCGTCTGCAACGGCCCAAGACAGATCCCCCGCAGGACGCCGAACAGACGGGCCTCTACCTCTGATCCGGGGCTTCGGGCTCATCTGGGGGAAGGACGAGGATCTCCGCCGTCGGCTCATCGGCTCCGGCATTCAGACGTTCGATCATCCGCTCCCGTGACGACTCGGACCCGAAGGCGGTCACGACGTCGTTGGCAGCGAGGACAGTCGCTCCTCCGGGGACGAGAACCTCGGTTCCCCGCCGTACCGAGACCAATGTCGAACCTTCCGGCCATCTGACGTCGCGCACCGCGCTGCCGTCCGCCATCGAGCCAGGCGGCACCCGGAAGTCGTAATAGCCGGCGCGTGGGTCGACCCGCTGGCGGAGCCGGTCGCGCTCCAGCGCGTGGTCGGTCTCGGTGCCGAGCGCCTGGTGGTACGCACGCACCGCGTCCTCCCGCCGGAAGAGTCCGACAAGGTCGCCCGAGTCGCCTTCGGACACGACCGGCAGCCGCCCGACACCGAGCACCGCGAGACGGACGAGGGCCTGGGAAACCGGTGTCATCGGACCCACCGTCACCGGCGACCGGGTCATCGCATCGGCGACCGTCAGATCGAGCGACGGCCCTCCGGCATGTTGGACGTCGGTGACGGTGATGATCCCGACCAAGCCATGATCGGGATCGACCACCGGAAGCCCGTGGTAGCGGTGCGCGTCCATGAGCCGGCTCACTTCGGTGAGGCTCATCGCCGGTGCGGCGATGACAGGTGGCATCACCGCGACGTCGCCGACCGTGACTGTGTCGAGCAGGTCGACCTCGCCGCTGGGACGAAATCGTATTCCCCGCCGGGCGAGCGGCATCGTGTAGACGCTCTCGGGGTGGACCCGGTCGGCCACGAACGTGGCGAACGTGGCAGACAACATGAGTGGCAGGATGAGCTCGTAGTCCCGCGCCCCCGTGACTTCGAAGACGATGATGATCGCGGTCAAGGGCGCTCGGGCAACGGCGGCGAACACGGTGGCCATCCCGACGACCGCGAAGGCACCAGGCCGAATCGTCGTGGCGGTCCAGAATCGGCTCACGAAGGAGGCGTATCCGGCTCCGAGGGTGGCACCGATGAAGAGCGACGGCATGAATGCCCCTCCCGAGCCTCCCGCCGCGATCGTCAGGCTGGTGGCGACGATCTTCCCGAGGCACAGCATGGCGAGGACCGACACAGCGATCGTGTCGACCCCGAGGCCCTCACCAAAGGCCTGCAACTCGAGAAGTTCACCGACGAACTCCTGGCCGGTCCCGAGCACCCGGGGCTCGAAGATCCCGATGAGGCCGACGGTCAGGCCCAGCCCGATCGGTCGGAGCCAGGCCGGCTGCGCCCGGGAGTGGCTCAGACCCTCGACTCGGTCCAGCAGGCGCAGAAAGAGGTAGGCGGCGCCGACCGCCAGCACGGCCAGGCCCGCGTACAACACGAGTTCTGCCGGTCCGCCGAGGCTGTAGGTCGCGCCCTGGAGAATTTCGCTCTCGGGAACCAGCGATCGAAACATGACTGCGGCCGCGATCGACGAGAGGACCACCGCCGACATGTGGCGGACGGCGAAGGAGCCGAGCACGACCTCGAGCCCGAAGAGCATCCCAGCGATGGGAGCGTTGAAGGAAGCGCCGATGGCAGCCGCCGCGCCGGCTGCGACGAGGCTGCGCACATAATCCTCGCCCAGCCCGAACCTCCTCGCCACAGAGGATCCGATCGCTCCGCCGATCTGGACCATCGGCCCTTCCCGGCCCGCCGATCCACCGCCCCCGAGAGTGAGAGCCGTGGCGATGATCTTCAGCGGGATCGTCTTGGTTGCCATGTAGCCGGCATTCACGGCCAGCGCAGCCGAGACCTCGGGCACACCGTCGCCGGCGACCTCCTGGGCGAACCTGCGGGCGAGCCACCATGCTCCGAACAAGCCGAGGGGAACCGACACGAGCACGATCCACTCCGCTCCTTCACCGGCGAAGTCGCCGACGAAATGGAAAATCTGCTCGACGGCTTCGAGCACCCAGATGAGAGCGGCCGCGGCGATTCCGACCACCACGCCGACGAGAAGCGAGATGACGAGGAAGCCCGTGTCCGCGCGCTGGCGGACTTGAATGAGGAAGCGCTCGATCACTTCCGCACCGACTTGATCCTGGCGGCGGCGAGATCGACCTGACTCGTCGACTCGATGGTGACCATCGCCTCGGGGTTGAGCCGCGCGATCTCCCGGTAGACCTCCTTCAGCTTCCGCCTCGGAACCACGACGAGACTCACCCGGACGTCGTCTCCGGATCGATCCCCGACGAGCACCGTCACCGCATATCCCAACTGGCGGAGACCTTCGGCAGCACGAGGGCTCGACGACGGTGCGACGATCCGGACCAACGCTGAACCGACGGCCAGCCAACGCTCCATCGTGACTCCCAGCGCGGTGCCGGCGCCGTATCCGCCGGCAAAGGCCACCATCCGCCAGATGTCGTCCAGACCGTCCAGGACTCGGGCAGCCGCCAGCACCCAGATGAAAGACTCGGCCGCCCCGAGCAACGCGGCTCGGCCACGGCTACCGCGGCCGAGCAGGACGATTCGCACGGTGCCGATCGACACGTCCGCCAGTCTCAGCAGGAAGATGATGGCGAGGTCGAGGATGGGTTCCATGCCCGGCAGGATACGGGCGAGACCCCGCCGAACCGGATACCTTGACGAGGATGCAACTGCATCCCGATGTTGGAGCCCTCGGGTTCTTGATTGGCACGTGGCGGGGAACGGGTACCGGTGTCTATCCGACGATCTCGCCTTTCGAGTACACCGAGGAGATCACGTTCACCCCTGGCCCGAACAAACCGTTCCTGGCGTACACCCAACGAACGTGGCGAGCGGGCACCGATGAGGCATTGCACTCCGAGAGCGGCTATCTCCGCGGGTTCGGATCGGAGCGGGTCGAACTCGTGATCGCCCAGCCCACGGGCATCGTCGAAGTGCACACCGGCGTGCTGGCGGCGACCCGGCTCACCTTCAACGGTGTGGCAATCACGACCCCGGCGGCCAGGCAGGTCTCAGCGACGGAGCGCGAGATCATCGTGACCGGCGACCGCCTGGACTATCGGCTGGCGATGGAAGCGGTGGGTCAACCCCTCCAACACCATCTGGCTGCCACGCTCACACGCGTCGAAGGCTGACCAGGTCCTCGACCCCAGGGCGACCGACGTACGGACAGTGCCGACATCCGGTTTCACAGCAAAAAGCGCGGTCCCACAGATACTTGGCCGAGAACACGAGCAGGCCGGTCGCCGGGTCGCGATACCCGTAGGTGTCGAGAGCGATCGAACGATCGTGGGCCGCGAGGATTTCGTCGTACCGCGGGTGGTCAGGCGACAGCCGCTCAGGGGACGGGACCCTGCGCTCCGGTGGCAGATCGGTATTCACGATTCCGGTGGCGCTCCGCCGTCGGCGGTGCGCCGGGCGATGTAGGCGTCGAGCTCGTCGACGACCGCGTCGTCGAGGTCCGGCGCCTCGAACTCCGCGATCACACGTTTCCAGACCTGATTCGCCCGTTGCGTTGCGTCCAACCCTCCGGCCTCGGTCCACTGGCCGAAGTTCGACCAATCCGAGACGATCGGCTCGTAGAAAGCGGTGTCGAAACGCGACATCGTGTGGGGTGAGTCGAAGAAGTGGCCGCCCGGGCTGACACCGGCGATCGCGTCGTAGGCGAGAGCGTCGTCGTCGAAGTCGACACCCGCGAACACCTCGGCGAGCATCTGCAACACCTCGACGTCGAGGATGAATTTCTCCGGTGACGCAGAGAGTCCGCCTTCCATCCAGCCGGCCGCGTGCAGCACCATGTTCGCTCCACCCAGCGTCGTCCCGAACAGGCTCATCATCCCTTCATATGTGGCCTGGGCATCGACCACGTTCGATGCGTTGGGGCCCGACGACCTCCACGGCATTCCGACATGCCGCGCCAGCTGGCCACTGCCGAGCGCCGCGATCACCGCTTCGGGGGTGCCGAACGCGGGCGAACCAGACCGCATGTCCACGTTCGAGGTGAAGGCCCCGTAAATCTGTGCAGACCCGGGCGCAACCAGCTGAGCGAGCGTGATCGCGGCGAGGGCCTCGGCGTGCTGGAGCACCAGTGCGCCGGGGATCGTGACCGGCGCCATGGCTCCCGCCAGCGTGAACGGTGTGATGACCGAGACCTGGTTGGCCGCCGCGAAGTCGATGATCCCGTTGCACATCGGGATGTCGAGTTGGCGGGGAGAGTTCGTGTTGATGACCGTGTAACACCGTCGCGCCCGTTCGAAGGCGTCACGATCGACACCGTGGGCGATGGCCAGCATGTCGAAACACTCGGCGACCTGGGGTCCGCCCCGCGAATAGACGAAGGGGATCTTGTCCGACAAGGTCACGACCGCCCGCGTGCAGGCGTAGTGACGCAGGTTCGTCGGCACGTCCTGGGCCTCGACCGGCTGGCTGATCATGTGGATCACGTCGAAGGCCTGAGTCAACTTCGTGAACAACTCGAAGTCGGCAAGGGTGCCCGGGCGCTTCCCGCGGTCGAGATCCATGATGTGCGGCGGACCTCCCACGGGCAGAAAAGCCACAGAGTCGCCGCCGAACGTGAGGTCCCTGGCGCCGGTCCGCGACACCATCTCGAATCGCGCAGGCACCGACTCCAACGCCGCCCCGACGGTCTCCGGTTCGATGCGGACCATCAGGTCGTCCCCGACCAGACAGTCGGCTCCGGCGAAGACCCGCCTCGCCGCAGGCAACAGCACGCGCATCCCGTGCTCGGACAGCAGGTCGAGGGCGCGATCGTGGATCGAGGCGATCTGATCCTCGGAGAACACGGCCACAGGAGGGATCGGATTCCGGAGCCGTCGGTACTTCTCGGTCGATCGCGGCGTGCCCCGCAGACGCCCCGCCTCTCCCCTCCGTCCGCGGCGTGCGGGCCGGCCGACGGCGGGCTGGGGAGAATCCATGTCGGGATCGTACGCAGACCCACCACCGACCACGTCGGATTCTCCCCCGAATCCGGGCTGTCCAGCCCCGCCGGGACCTAGAGTCGTCCGGGCGGGAGACACCGGCCACGCCAAGGGTCACCGCCCGCCGTGCCCTAAGAAATGAGGAGAAATGGGCGATACCAGCAAGCGCATCGACGAGATCCGCCAGGCAGCCACACCAGTCGAAACCGAACTCATCGACGAGTACATGGCCCACCGCATCAGCCGCCGGGACTTCATCCGCCGCGGTTCGATCGCCGGCATGTCTCTGCCGGTTCTCGGTTTCATCGCTGCCTGCGGGGGGGACAGCGACGAGACGACCACGACCACCGCGGGGAGCACCGACACCACCGCCGCCGCCGGCGACACGACGACTACAGCCGCCACGTCGGAGGGTCCGGTGACGGTGCGAATCGGTCTCGGCTCACCGGCCGGTGTGATCGATCCGGTTCTCATCAACGACGAGGCTCGGATCCAGTTCATCAGCCTCATCGCCGACACACTGACGTTCTCGAGCGCCACCGGTCTGCGGCCGGCGCTCGCCGAGAGCTGGGAGCCGAACGAAGACGGCACACAGTGGTTATTCACGCTGCGCGAGGGACTCCTCTACAGCGACGGCACCCCGATCACTGCCGACGACGTCGTGGCGACGTTCGAGGGAATCGCCGAGGGAAACGCCGCGTCCGCCCTCGGCACCGGAGCGCTCTCGCCTGGGGGGACGGTGGCGATCGACGAGCGAACGGTCCAGTTCAACCTGGACGCGTCTGTCGGCGCCTTCCCGTTCATCGTCAGCTCAGACAACTACAACGCGGTGATCCTCCCGCGGTCCTTCTGGGACTCGTACGGCGAAGGTTCCTACGAGGCGAACTTCGTCGGGTCAGGCCCGTTCATGGTCGAATCCTTCGCCCCCGGGCAAGGGGCAGTGCTGGTGCGGAACGAGAACTACTGGGGACCCGCCGTCGTCCCCGACCGCGTCGAGGTCACGTTCTTCGCAGACGGCCCAGCCGTGATCTCGGCCTTCCAGGAGGGACGTATCGATGTGATCCCCTCGTTCTCCGCAGCAGAGGGCCAGACCTTGCTCAACGATCCGGACGCGCAGATCAGCGTCATCGAGACTTCCGAGCACCGGCAGATCCACATGAACACCCAGGAAGGGTTGTTCGCCGACAAGCGGGTACGCCAGGCCCTGGCGTTCGCAGTCAACCGCCAGGCGATGGTGGACGGTTTGCTGGCGTCGAACGGAGCCCTTGGCAACGACCACCCGATCTCGCCGCTGCATCCGGGCTACCACCCCGATGCGGTGGCCCAGAAGGAAGAAGACCTGGCCACCGCCAACGCCCTGATCGACGAGGCCGGGGTGCGGGGTGCCGAAGTGACGCTGAACGCACCCGCCTTCGAGGAGATCGAGCTGCTCGCCCAGCTCGTTCAGGGGGCGGGGGCCCAGATCGGGCTCACGATCAACCTCCAGATCGACGACCAAGGCACCTACTACGGGAACTACTGGCTCGACTCGACGCTCGGTATCACCAACTACGGCCACCGGGGCGTCGCCAACGTCTTTCTCGGCGCTCCCCTGCGCAGCGATGGAACTTGGAACTCCGCCAAGTTCAACAACCCCGACTTCGACGCGCTCGTCGATGCGTTCGTGGCCGAGACTGACGAAGACGCCCAGCGGGAGTTGGGCGGTCAGATCCAGGCGCTGTTGTGGGACGAGGTCCCGATCATCATCCCGTTCTTCATCTCGAACAACTCCGCCACCCGGCAGGGAACCACCGGCCTGGAGACCACGGGCATGGGACACGTCGTGATCACCGAACTGGTTCTCGGCGGCTGACCGACGCCTCGACCGGACCCGGGCGCTGTCGCCCGGGTCCGCGGGCAGGACCGCATGCTCCGATTCCTCCTCAGACGACTGGGACTCGCCATGGTCAGCCTGTGGTTGCTGAGCGTGCTCGTGTTCATCGGGACGAACCTGCTTCCGGGTGATGTCGGGAGACGCATCCTCGGACCCTTCGCCACCCAGGAGTCGGTCGACCTCCTCAACGCCCGCTTGGGAACCGACCGGCCGCTGCTCACCCAATACCTCGATTACTTGGGCGGCGTGCTCACGGGCGACCTCGGTGACTCGGTGTCCTTTGCGAGGCCGGTCACCGAGATGCTCGGCACCGCGCTCGGCAACTCCACGAAACTGGCGCTGCTCGCCTTCGTCATGGTGGTTCCGCTCTCCATCCTCGGAGGCGTGATCGCCGCGCTGAAGCGGGACACAGTCATCGACAGGTCGATCACGGTCTTCGGATTGTCAGCGACAGTCATACCCGAGTTCGTCTCGGGGATCGTCGTCATCGTCATCTTCGCGATCTCGCTGAGATGGCTGCCCGGCGGCGCCCAGGCCCCGGCCGGATCCGGGGTCTTCGAACAGATTCGCTACCTGATCCTTCCCGCCATCCCGTTGGTGCTCGTGTTGTTCGGCTACATCGCCCGGATCACGCGGGCGGGCATGATCGACGCTCTCGATGCCGACTACACCCGAACCGCCACCCTCAAGGGCCTGCCCCGGCGCACGGTGATCCGACGCCATGTGATGCGCAATGCACTGCTGCCGACGATCGCGGTGGTCGCCACCCAGGTCGGGTCCCTTTTCGGCGGCCTCGTAGCCGTCGAGATACTCTTCAACTACCAGGGAGTCGGCCGACTGATCTTCGACGCCGCCCAGAAGGCCGACTTTCCGTTGCTCGCCGGCGGTGTCCTCGTGATCGGCGTCATCTATCAGGCGGCGACCGTCCTGGCGGACATGCTGTACGGCGTGCTCAACCCGAGAGTTCGATTGGGTGCCGACGCATGACCACCGCCGGCGTGTCCCGATCCCAGCGTCTCAGCCAACTCCGGGGCTCAGCCACATTCTGGGTGGGCGCTTCGATCACCCTGACATGGATCGTGTTCGCGATCTTTGGCGACTTCGTCACACCGTACGACCCGGCCGGGACACCCACCGACATCCTCGACCGTCTGGCGCCACCGTCCTCGGAGCATCTGATGGGAACCGACTCGCTGGGCCGTGACGTGTTGAGCCGGCTGCTGGCGGGAGCCCGCCAGGTGCTGATCGTCGCGCCCGCCGCAACGTCGATCGGCACCGTCGCCGGCACCGCGATGGGGCTGGTCACCGGCTACTTCGGAGGATGGATCGACGAGATCACGTCACGCATTCTCGATGCGTTTCTCTCGATTCCGCTGATCATCACCGCCATGCTGGTTCTCGCCGCACTCGGCCCGACCACGGTGGGGGTCATCCTCGTCATCGGTCTCGTCTTCACCCCGATCATCGCCCGGACGGTGCGGGCATCCACGCTGTCCGAGGCGCGGCTGGACTATGTCACCGCGGCCAGGCTGCGCGGCGAGGGTCCCATCCACATCATGTTCATCGAGATCCTCCCCAACGTGATGGGCCCGATCGTCGTCGAGTTCACAGTCCGGCTGGGATATGCCATCTTCACGACCCTGGCCCTGTCCTTCCTCGGATTCGGCGGCGATCCTTCCATCCCCGACTGGGGACAGTCGATCTCGAATCACTACGTGTTCCTCTCCGGTGACGTCTGGTGGCCGACGCTGTTCCCGGCGCTGGCAATCGCCTCCCTGGTCGTCGGAGTCAACCTCGTCGCCGACGCAATCGCTCAGATCTTCGAGACATGAGGGACACGCTGTCATGACCGACACTCGCACCATCGACGCCGTTCTGTCGGTCGAGGATCTCCGCATGGAGTACCGGATCGGAACTCAATGGAAACAGGCGATCCGGGGCGTGTCGTTCGACATTCCCCG
>DATKEC010000028.1:0-3564 GCA_035544575.1 Acidimicrobiia bacterium | reverse complement strand
CGGCGCAGTGGCGAGCGCGATCGCCTCCGGGGACGGGAACATCGATCGGATCTTCCGGCTGTCGCGTTACCCGGTGATCGCCTACGAACTCGCCATCACGGACGGTGACATCGACGTGATGCGGCGGGCTCTGGTCGACGTTGCCGCCACCAATCCGGTCGACATCGCGATCCAGGCAGAGGGCCTGCACCGACGCGCTAGACGACTCGTGGTCCTGGACGTGGACTCGACGCTCATCCAGAACGAGATGATCGATCTGCTGGCGGAGGAGGCTGGGGTGGCCGACGAAGTCGCGGCGATCACGCGGCGGGCGATGGACGGCGCCATCGACTTCGAGACGGCCTTGCGCCAGCGCGTGCAGCTGCTGGCGGGCTTGTCCGAAGAGGCGATCGACCGGGTGGCCGAACGGATCGTGCTGACGCCGGGAGCGCGGACGTTCGTGGCGACCCTCAAACGGCTCGGCATGACGGTGGGGGTCGTCTCGGGCGGGTTCACTGTCTTCACTGATCGGCTGGTCGACAGGCTGCAACTGGATCACGCCGAGGCGAACGAGTTGGAGATCGTCGACGGGGCGCTGACGGGGGAGTTGGTGGGGCGGATCGTCGATCGAGAGCGAAAGGCCGAGGTGCTTCGGGAACTGGCCGCAAAGTTCGGAGTGCCGGTGGAACAGTCGGTCGCGATCGGCGACGGCGCCAACGACCTCGACCTGCTGGCTGCGGCCGGCTTGGGTATCGCGTTCAACGCCAAACCGCTGGTGCGGGACGCCGCAGACACCACGCTCAACGTGCCGTACCTCGACGCCGCCCTCTTCCTCCTCGGAATTCCCCGCGAAGACATTTCCGGCACCGACGACACCTGACGACCCACCCCACGAAACCCAAACCCTGGGTTCGCCACCACCTCTGTGGCGGGTTCGATGCACCAGAACGGGAGTCTGGACTCGACGCTCCATCTCCGACACCTTGTCCCGGTGTCCGACATCTATCGCCAGGCGTACGACCGAGCCCTCGCCAACGGCGGCGTGATCAGTCGACGCGACTTGATGTCGCTCGGATTCACGGCGCGCATGATTGAAGGCCGCGTGCGCCGCGGGCAGTGGTCGATCGTCAGGCGCGGCGTCTACCGGCTCGCAGAATCCGGCGATCGTCGCGACCTGCTTCGGACGGCGCTCGCTACTTGGCCCGGCGCCGTTGTCTCGCATGAGTCGGCTGCAGAAGTCCACGGCTTCCCGGACATCACCGCAGACCGACTCACTCTTTCGCACCACTCACGTACCACCCATCGCTTCGCAGGCGTGGAGGTTCACCGCACTCACGACTTGGACGCCTGGCACGTCACCGAGGTGGATGGAGTCCGCCTCACCACGGTCGCAAGAACCGTTGTCGATCTGGCCGCAGTGCGGCCACTCGCCGTGATCGGCAAGACGGTCGACCGCTTGATCTCCGACGGCAAGGTCGAATTGCTCGAGGTGGAAGCAGTCGTCGAAGCCGTGGCCCGGAGGGGCAAGCCGGGAATCAAGACGATGAGGAAGGTGATCGAGGTCCGATCTGGTCCCGATCGTTCCGCATCGGCGCTCGAACGAAAGGGCAGGGCGCTCATTCGCGGCGCCGGGCTCCCGACACCGGACTCGGAGTATCCGATCCCGTGGACTCTCGACAGGCGTTTCGACGAGGCCTACCCGGCGTCCAAGCTCGCGATCGAGTGGGACTCGAGGAGGTATCACGGACAGCTGGCGTCGTTCGAGGCCGACCGCGCGAGGGATCGGGATGCTGCTATCAACGGCTGGCGGATCCTGCGGTTCACCTGGGACGATGTGATTCGCCATCCGGATCGCGTTGTCGACTCGCTCCGCGCAATCCTGGCGGCCTGAACTGGTGAGAGATACCCGCCACAGAGGTGGTCACGAACCCTGGGTTTGGGTTTGGTTTGGGTCTGGGGTCAGGCGTCGTAGGAGCCGGAGGTGGTCGAGCCGCCGCGGCCGGTCCAGTCAGTGTGGAAGTACTCCCCGCGGGGACGGTCGACCCGTTCGTAGGTGTGGGCGCCGAAGTAGTCGCGTTGGGCCTGGATGAGGTTCGCTGGGACCGTTGCCGAGAAGAAGGCGTCGTAGAACGCCAGGGCCGACGAGTACGCGGGAACCGGCACCCCTGCCGTCACCGCCGCCGCCGCCACCCGCCTCCAGCCCGGCTCGGCCGCCTCGACCGTCGCGGCGAAGCCCGGATCCAGCAGGAGGTGGTCGGCGCCACCCGCGAAGGCGGCCATCACATCGTCCAGGAATGCCGCACGAATGATGCATCCCGCCCGCCACAGGGACGCCACCTGCGCCAAGTCGAGGTCCCAACCGTTCTCGTCCGAGGCGGCCCGCAACAGCATGAAGCCCTGGGCGTAGGACACGATCTTGGAGGCGTACAGCGCGTCGCGGAGGTCGTCGGTGGCCACGTCGACCACCGCGGGCGACTTCGGCCGGGTCGCCGCCGCCTCGACCCTGAGGTCCTTGAAGCTCGACACGATGCGGGCATAAACCGCTTCGGCTACCAACGACACGGGCTGGCCGAGTTCCATCGACGAGATCACCGTCCACTTGCCCGTGCCCTTCTGGCCCGCCGAGTCGAGGATCTTCTCCACGAGCGGCGAGCCGTCTTCGTCGATGGTGGCAAGGATGTCGGCCGTGATGTCGACGAGGAACGAGTCGAGCACTCCTTCGCCCCACTCACCGAACGTGGCGCTCATCTGGGCGTGGCTCATCCCGGAGGCCTTCAGCAGCGAATACGCCTCAGCGATGACCTGCATGTCCCCGTACTCGATGCCGTTGTGGACCATTTTCACGTAGTGGCCGGAACCACCCGGACCGAGCCAGTCACAGCACGGGGTCCCGTCTTTGGCTCGGGCCGCGATCGACTGGAGCATCTCGCGTATGTCGGGCCATGCCTCGGCGTCGCCGCCGGGCATGATCGAGGGCCCGTTGCGCGCCCCCTCTTCTCCTCCCGAGACGCCGGCGCCGACATAGCGGAGTCCGCGCTCAGCCATCTCGCGGCAACGTCGTTCGGTATCGGTGTAGAGGGAGTTGCCGCCATCGATGACGATGTCTCCTGGGGAGAGCAGCGGTGCCAGGTCGCCCAGCACCGCGTCGACGGCGCCTCCTGCCTTGACAAGGAGGATGATCGTGCGTGGGGTGGACAGCCCCGCCACGAGGTCAACGAGATCTGCGTGGCCGACGATGTTCTTGCCTGCGGCCGAGCCCGCCATGAAGTCCTCGGTCACCGAGGTCGTACGGTTGTAGACCGCCACGCGATGGCCGTGATCGGCCAGGTTGAGGACCAGGTTCTGGCCCATCACCGCGAGGCCGATCATTCCGACGTCTGCTGGTGTGTCCATCCTCGGACCCTATCGTGCCCCGATGGCGTCTCTGTCCGAGCGCGGAGAACATCTGGCCGATCACAGCCCGCTGCTGGAGTACATGCAGGTCTCCCGCCAGCACGCCGACCAACGCTGGAATCCGGACCGCCCCGATGGTTTCGTGGACATGAGCACCGCCGAGAACAAGCTCGTCTGGGACCTGATCGGCCC
>DATKEC010000027.1:0-38600 GCA_035544575.1 Acidimicrobiia bacterium | reverse complement strand
TCCCATTCCCGAGATCGCCCGAACCTCGGCGTGGAACGGGCGGGAGTTGCTCGCGGTCAACTATGAGATGGCGGCGGCCACGTTCGATCCGACGTCGGGGCGCTGGACCGAAGTGGCGCCGATGCCTCTGCGGCTGCTCGAATGTGTTCCGGACGCGGTTGCGGGTGACGGGCTCATCTTCGTCGACTGGTGTTCGGGCATCGGGGTGTGGGACGGGTCGGGGGAGTGGAGCGTGATCGCCAACCCTGGACCCTTGGGGGAGTTGGCCGTGGGCGGCGGGTATCTCTATCACGTCGGGGAGCGCGTGCTCCGCCATCCGCTCCCCGCGACGTTCGATGGCCGGATCGTGTCCCACCCGCGTTTCGTGCCAATCGGGACGTACACGTTGGAACTGCCGGACGGGTGGCATCTGACGCGCATCTGGGCGGAGGACGACCCGGAGTCCCAGACCATCAGGGCCGATGTCGTCTCGCCGAGTGGTTTCTGTCGGGTGTCGTTGACGCTCGGGGAGTTCGCCGCGGAGCTCGAGCTCGAACCGATCGATCTCGTGATGGCGGACGGCACGACACTCGACGCCGGGTTCGCGGCTGAGGCTTCCGACGGTCGCGCCCATCTGGTCCTCGAGGCGAACTCGGACACACTCCACGTGTCGTGCCAGGACCCCGACGAGACGCGCGAGTTGGCGAGTCGAGCCGCCGGATGACCTCCGTCCGGACCGCTTCCGCGGGCCAGATCGGACGTATACGTCCTTTCTAACCCTGGGTTTGTTCGGACGTGGGCCAGCAGCGGGGGCAGGGGGTTTGGCCGTCGCGCTCGGCGCGGACGCGCATCCCGGTCACGCCGCGCATCCGCGTCGGTGTGCACGCCGGCCGCTCCGGGTCGCTCGGAAGCGGACGGTGATAGTGCGGCTCGCCCATGTACACGAGCACGAGGCGTTCTTGCGGTGCTGGCATCGTCAGATCCTCGCGCTCGGCGCCAATTGCGTCGAACTCACGTCGGACGCCGCCCCACCAACAACGCCTCGCGGAGTTCGGGGGAGAGCGGCGCCATCATCTCCGGGTCCGGCCCGGCCGCCATCGACTCGACCACCGTCGCAAAGAAGCACCGGGCGGCGACCGCCAACACGATGTCGAGAATGTCCCGTTCTGACAGTCCGTGCTCGCGCAGAGCGTCGACGTCGGCGGCGGTGATGGACGTGGCGTCGGACGCCACCTTCTCGGCGAAGTCCATCACTGCGACGTCGACCGGGTCCAACCCCGCCGACCGATGATCAGCCACCATCGCCGCCACCATGTCCTCTTCGTACCACCGCTCCGACAGCACCTTGCCGTGTGCGGTGCTGCAGTAACTGGAGCGCAGAGTTCGGGCCGCGGCCAGGGTGGCGAGTTCGCAGCGACGGAGATCCATCTGGCCGCGGACCGAAGAGATCAGCTGCCTCCACGCCGAATATGCATCCGGGTGGTGCGAGAAGACCTGGGAGTATTCGGGCAGAAACCCCGTCGCCTGGCGGTCGGCGGCATACAGGTCGGCCAGGGCGCCGGTGGCCTCAGACTCGGGAATCGGACGGAGGTACATGGGTGACTCCCCGATGGATGACGCGCGCAGGGTACGGTCCGGACACCGACGGTGGGCCGGGTTTGCGTTCGCTCGTCTGGGGCCGGATGATGGACCACCACTGTCCCGACCAGGTGCCGACGCGATGACCGAATGGACCCCTCAGAGCTGGCGTCAGAAGCCGGCTCTGCAACAGCCTGACTGGCCCGATCCCGAGGGCTTGTCTGTGACGCTCAAGACCCTCGCCTCCATGCCGCCGCTCGTGTTCGCCGGGGAAGCTCGAGATCTGCAGGCGGCGCTGGGCGACGTGGCAAACGGAAAAGCCTTCCTGCTCCAAGCGGGGGACTGCGCCGAGTCCTTCGATTCGATGAGCGCCGACGACATTCGTGAGAAGCTGCGTCTGATCCTGCAGATGGCGGTTGTTCTCACCTACGCCGGGGGTGTCCCAACGGTCAAGGTGGGACGGATCGCCGGACAGTTCGCCAAGCCCCGCAGCTCTGACACCGAGACCCAGGGCGACGTAGCCCTGCCTTCATTCCGTGGTCACATCGTCAACGACATCGGCTTCGATGCCGAGTCGAGGGTGGCTCGCCACGAGCGCCTGCTCGACGCATACAACCGGTCTGCATCGACGCTCAACCTCCTGCGAGCGTTCACGAAGGGAGGCTTCGCAGATCTCAATCGCGTGCACGCCTGGACCCAGGAGTTCGTGGCGGATTCCCCGGCAGGTCGGAAGTACGCCGAACTCGCAGACGGAATCGACGCCGCCCTCCGCTTCATGCGCGCCTGCGGGCTGGACACGAAAGACGATGCACGGCTGCACGAAGTCGACTTCTACACGAGCCATGAGGCGCTCCTCTTGGGATACGAAGAGGCCATGACCCGGCAGGATTCGCTCACCGGTGACTGGTACGACTGCTCGGCGCACATGGTCTGGATCGGCGAACGCACCCGTCAGATCGACGGGGCGCACGTGGAGTTCTTCCGGGGAATCAAGAACCCGGTCGGGTGCAAGATCGGCCCGACCGCCACCGCCGAGGAAGTGCTGGCCATCTGCGAAGCACTCAATCCCGAACGCATTCCCGGTCGCCTCACGCTCATCACCCGCATGGGTGCCGAGCGGGTGACCGAGCTCCTCGCCCCGCTGTTGGCCGCGGTGCGTGACTCCGGACATCCAGTCGTCTGGGCCTGCGACCCGATGCACGGCAACACATACACCTCCGCCAGCGGCCGCAAGACCCGCCACCTCGAAGATGTCATGGCCGAGATCGACGGTTTCTTCCGAGCGCACCGGGCGACCGGGACCTGGCCGGGTGGGATCCACCTGGAACTGACGGGCGACGACGTGACGGAGTGCCTCGGTGGCGCCCACGAGGTGGGCGACAGCGACCTCGACTTCCGGTACGAGACGATGTGCGACCCGCGGCTCAACGGTCGCCAGTCGCTGGACCTGGCATTCCGGGTCGCCGACCTCCTGAGCGTCAAGCGGCAATAGTCTGCCGCTCATGGGTTGAAGATGGCTCTAAGCGGCAGTATGATGCCGCTCATGGATGCACGACTGTCGGATGAGGCGATCCACGAGCTGATCGGGACGCGCCTCCGGCGCGAGCGGCTCGACCGGAACTTGACCACCGTCGAAGTGGCCGAACGGGCCGGCATCGCCGAACGCACGGTGCGCGCCGTCGAAGAGGGCCGGCCCTTCACCACCACCACCCTGCTCTCGATGTTGCGGGCGTACGGTCTCCTCTCGAGGATCGAGGCCCTCTTCCCAGAGCCCGGGCCCAGCCCGATCCAACTCGCCGAACGGCAGGGCGAACCGCGTCGACGGGCATCACGCCGCGGCACGACGGAGCAGTCCGGGTGGGAGTGGTGAGCATTCCTGTTGCCGAAGTGGTCCTGTGGGGCCGCCGGATCGGAGCGGTGGCCTGGGATGCCGACGGCCGTGTCGGGCATTTCGAGTACGCGCCGGAATTCCTCGGGTCGCGTATCGAACTGGCGCCGTTGACGATGCCGCTCGGACCCGGAGTGTTCCGGTTCCCAGAACTCGCCCGCGAGACCTTTCATGGTTTGCCCGGCCTCATCGCCGACTCGCTGCCGGATCGTTTCGGCAACCTCGTCGTCGACGCGTGGCTCCAGCGCGAAGGGAGGTCCAAGGACACGTTCACACCCGTCGACCAGTTGCTCTACATCGGCACCAGAGGCATGGGTGCCCTCGAATACCGGCCCCCCGCCGAACGTGCCGAGAAGAGCGTGGCGGTCGACGTGGACGCACTGGCAGACCTGGCGGCAGCAGTGCTGTCTCAGCGACGTGACCTGAGAGCCGTCCTCGACGACGAGGGAGTCGTCGACCTGTTCCGGGTCGGCACCAGCGCCGGAGGCGCCCGTGCCAAAGCTCTGATCGCCTGGAACCGCGTCACCGGAGAGGTACGTTCCGGTCAGGTCGACGCCCCCGCGGGATTCGAGCCGTGGTTGCTCAAGTTCGACGGGGTCGGATCACACGACCGGGACCTGACCGACCCACGCGGGTTTGGTGCGGTCGAATACGCGTACCACCTCATGGCGCTCGCCGCCGGCATCACCATGACCGAATGTCGGACGATGACCGACTCGTCAGGCCGGGTCCATTTCATGACCCGACGGTTCGATCGCACCGTCGACGGCGAAAAGCTCCACACCCAGACACTGGCGGGCCTGGCCCACTTCGACTTCAACCGCGCCGGTCGCTACGGCTACGAAGATGCCCTTGCCGTCTGCCGGCAACTGAACCTGTCGCATTCGGACATCGATCAAATGTTCAGACGAATGGTCTTCAACCTCGTCGCGCGCAACCAGGACGACCATCCGAAGAACATCTCCTTTGCGATGAACAAGACGGGTGAATGGCGGCTGGCGCCCGCATACGACGTGATGTGGGCATACAACCCGTCGGGCGAATGGACGGCGCTCCACCAGATGACGGTCAACGCCAAGACCGACGACTTCGATTTCGACGACGTGAGGAAAGTGGCGGTCTCCGCAGGAGTCGACGATGCCGAGTCCGTACTCACCGAGGTGCTGCACGCGGTGGGGGGCTGGCACCACCACGCCGTGGCGGCAGGTGTCAGCGCCGAACAGCGCGAGTTCATCGCCACCACCCATCGGCTCTCCTGGGACGTGTGACGTCGCCGAACGACACAGGCAACCGGCTCACCTACGATGCGGCGAGTATGGCTGGCCGATTCGAACGCACGACCCTGACGCCAGGGCTCCCACTCGGGGCACCTTCGCCTGGGTCGAGCTTCTCGGACCTCATCGACAGCCTCGGACTCACGCCGCGGATCGACATCACAGGCGGCATGCCGGGAACCATCAGCGCTCCCGAAGGCACCACGGTTCTGGCTCTGCGGTACGGCAAGGGCGTGGTGATGGCCGGCGACCGCCAGGCCACCGAAGGTCACCTGGTGGCCCACCGCCATATTCAGAAGGTCTTCGAAGCCGATCGCCACTCTGCCGTCGCCATCGCGGGCACGGCCGGACTCGCCATCGAGATGGTCAGGCTCTTCCAGACCGAGCTCGAGCACTACGAGAAGATCGAAGGTGCCGTGCTTTCGCTGGAAGGCAAGGCGAGCTTTCTCGCTCGGCTGGTCCGCCAGCAACTCCCCATGGTGTTCCAGGGTCTCGCCGTGGTCCCGATCTTCGCCGGGTACGACCGGCTGGCCGACACCGGCCGGCTCTTCACATACGACGTGGTGGGTGGCCGGTACGAAGAACAGGATTTCGGCGCCACCGGTTCCGGCGCCCGGCTCGCCAAGTCATATCTGCGCACCGCATACACGGATGGCATCGATCGGGAGGGTGCAGTCGACCTCGCCGTCCGGGCGCTCGTGGCTGCCGCCGACGACGACACCGCCACCGGTGGCCCGGACGTCCGCCGGGGGATCCTGCCGACCGTGCTGACCATCGACGTCGCCGGCGGAAGGTGGGTGCCGGCGGCCGAAATCTCCACATTGGCCATCGCCGCACTGGATGCAACGCGATGAGCATGCCGTTCTACGTCGCGCCCGAACAGCTGGTTCGGGACAAGGCCGAGTTCGCTCGCAAAGGGATCGCCCGGGGCCGCTCGATCATCGCCGTCGAGTACGACACCGGGGTGTTGCTGCTCGCCGAGAACCCGAGCCGGGCGCTGCGCAAGGTGAGCGAGGTCTACGACCGGATCGCGTTCGCGGGCGTCGGCAAGTACAACGAATTCGAGACCCTCCGCAAAGCCGGCATCCGTCAGGCCGACGTCATGGGCTATCTGTACTCGCGCTCGGATGTCACGGCGATGGGGCTCGCCACCGCATTCAGCCAGACGCTCGGCCAGATCTTCAGCCACGAGCAAAAGCCCTTCGAAGTGGAGATCCTCATCGCCGAACTGGGCACCGAATCCAACGAGAACCGGCTCTTCAAGGTCTCCTACGACGGCACGATGCTCGACCTGCGTGACGTCGCCGCCATCGGCGGAAAGGGCGAAGAGCTCGAGGCAGCGCTGCGTCGCGGGTACCGCGAAGACCTCACGCTGAGGGAGGCCTTCGAACTGGGTGTCGAGGCGTTCCGCGCGACCGAGGAGCGCGAGTCCGAAGGCTGGGAGATGGCCGTGCTCGACCGCTCGAACGGCCGGCGAACGTTCCGCCGGGTCGAACCGTCCGAACTCGACAGCGCCTGAGCCCGGCAGCCTGGGTGAGGCATCCTGTACCGGCGGGTCTACGGTCCGCCCAACGATCGAGGTACCCGTGTTCGCCATCCATCACGTCCAACTCGCGATGCCGCGGGGGGAAGAAGACTCAGCCCGCCAGTTCTATGTGGGCCTGCTCGGGATGCACGAGGCCCCGAAGCCGCCGATCCTGGCTGAGCGGGGCGGCGTGTGGTTCCGACTCGACGGGCTGGCGATCCACCTCGGGGTCGAGGACGGGTTCACACCCGCGAAGAAGGCGCACCCAGGGATCCTGACCGACGAACTGGACGCACTGGCCGCTCGCCTATCGACCGCTGGGACGGAGGTGACGCCGGACAGTGCCTTGCCCGGATTCCGCAGGTTCTACGTCGACGACTGTTTCGGGAACAGGCTGGAGTTCCTCGAACGAAGCGAGGCTGAGTAGCTCATCGCGGGTCATCGCCCGGGGCAAACCGGGCACGTGGACGGCCGAGTGCACCCACAGTTTGAAGGCTCGGTTTGCCGAGCGGAGCGATCACCGCCGGATAGGCTGCTCGTGTGGATCGGCGCATCTTCGGACTCGAGAACGAATACGGCGTGACGTGCACCCTGCGGGGCCAGCGTCGGCTCAGCCCTGACGAGGTCGCCCGGTACCTCTTCCGACGGGTCGTCTCCTGGGGTCGCTCCTCCAACGTCTTCTTGGAGAACGGCGCCCGGTTGTACCTCGACGTGGGCAGCCACCCCGAGTACGCCACCCCGGAATGCGACAAGCTCGAAGACGTCGTCGCCCATGACAAAGCCGGTGAGCGCATCCTTGAATCCTTGGTGGAGTCCGCCGAGCAGCGCCTGGAAGAAGAAGGGATCAAGGGGCAGATCTACCTCTTCAAAAACAACACGGACTCGGCGGGCAACAGCTACGGGTGCCACGAGAACTATCTCGTGTCCCGCCACAAGGACTTTCATCGGACGGTCGACGTCCTCATTCCGTTCCTGGTCACGCGCCAGATCTTTCTGGGCGCCGGCAAGCTCCTCCAGACTCCCCGCGGCACGACGTTCTCCATGTCGCAGCGGGCAGAGCACATCTGGGAGGGGGTGTCCTCGGCCACCACCCGCAGCCGACCGATCATCAACACCCGCGACGAGCCGCACGCCGATGCCGAGCGATACCGCCGCCTCCACGTCATCGCGGGCGATTCGAACATGAGCGAGTACGCCACGTACGTCAAAGTGGGGACGGTGGTGGCACTGCTGCAGATGATCGAAAAGGACGTTGTCTTCCGGGATCTCAGCCTCGAAAACCCGATCAGGGCCATTCGCGAGATCGCCCACGACTTGGACTGCCGGCGCAAGGTGCGCCTGGCCAACGGACGGGAGCTGTCCGCACTCGACATCCAATGGGAGTACCTGGACCGGGCGATGCGCTTTGCCCGCAGCCCAGGTTTCGCCCCCGACGTCCAAGGCGCCCTCGATCGATGGGAGCATCTCCTGACCGGCCTGGAGAAGGACCCGATGAGCCTCGATCGCGAGGTCGACTGGGTGATCAAGTACAAGCTGCTCGAGCAGTACCGCACCCGGCGCCAGATACCCCAGGGAGACGCCCGCCTGTCGATGCTCGACTTGTCCTATCACGACGTGAATCGAGACCGGGGCATCTATTACATGCTGGCCGGGCGGGACAAGGTCGATCGGATCGTGACCGACGAGCGGATCGACAGAGCGGTGGACGAACCTCCCCAGACGACCCGCGCCCGGCTGCGCGGAGCGTTCATCAAGGCGGCCAAGGAGAAGCGCCGAGACTTCACCGTCGACTGGGTCCATCTCAAGTTGAACGATCAAGCCCAGCGCACAGTGCTGTGCAAGGACCCGTTCAAGGCCTTCGACGAACGGGTGGACAAGCTCATCGAGTCGCTGTGACGGGCCTTGTCCGCTCCCTGCTGGTCCGGTACTGCTGGGCCCGATGAAGAACGTCCTCGAGCGGCTCCTCAATCTCCTCGCGTTTCTCCTGACCGTCGGACGTTCCGTCTCAGCCGACGAAGTCCGCCAGACCGTCGCCGGCTACGACCCGGAGGCCGACGAGGCTTTCAGACGGATGTTCGAACGCGACAAGGACCTCCTGCGAAAGATGGGAATCCCGCTCGAAACCATCCCGGCGTCGGGCAGTCGAACTGAAGTCACCTACGCCATCGACCCCGACAAGTACGGGGTGCCGGATCCCAACCTCACCGAAGAGGAACGGGCCGCGCTGTGGCTGGCGTCGCAGGTGGTTCGCATCGGCGGGCGGACCACCGGGCTCGGATCCTTCCTCAAGCTGGGAGGGGCGATCAGCAGCGAAGTCTTGGAGCCCCTCAGCGCCGACCTCGGTGAGGAAGCCGACGTCCTCGCCGACATCTACGAGGCGGTGGCGCGTCGGCGGATGATTTCACTCGGCTACAGCGGACGGGAGCGGAGGTTGGCACCGTACGGTCTCGGTCATCGGCGCGGACACTGGTATCTCGTGGGGATCGAAGGTGGGGAGACCAAGGTGTTCCGGGTGGACCGGATGCGCGATGTGAAGGTCGCAGAGGACACCTTCGACCGTGACCCGTCGATCAGGGTGGCCGACGAACTCGAAGCCCATCCGTGGGAGGCCGGGACCGAGCCGACGATCCGGACCAGCGTGCGGATCGACCCGTCCCTGGCATGGTGGGCGGAGCGTCGTCTCGGACGCAGCCGCCCCACCATCGAACATCAGGAGGACGGGGGAGTGCTGATCACCCTCGACGTGTCCAACCCAGACGCGTTCGTCGGCTGGGTGCTCGGCTTCGGTGCGGCCGCCGAAGTGGTGTCTCCGCCAGAGATGCGAGAGCGCATGGTCGATCGGATCCGGGGCGACGGATGAATCGCACCGCCACCCATCTCACGCGCATCTTGGCGCTCATCCCGTGGGTGATCGCCAACCCGGGCTCGTCGGTCGAGGAGGTGTGCGCACGCTTCGGGTATCCATCGAGCCGTGAACTGCTGAGGGATCTGGACCTGGTCTTCGTGTGCGGGCTTCCCGGATATGGACCCGGCGATCTGATGGTGGCGTATGTGGAGGAGGACGAGGTCATCGTCGACATGGCGGACTACTTCGCGTCCGCTCCCAACCTGACGCCGTCGGAGTCCCTGGCACTGCTGGCGGCCGGCATGACGGTGCTGGCCTCGGGTCAGGGCAGCAGCGAGCTGGGATCGGCGGTCGAGAAGCTGGGACGGGCGCTGCTGCCCGAGGCCGACGACATGCTGGTGGTGGACATGGACGCCGAACCGGAACTGGCCACGACGCTGCGGACCGCGGCAGCCGAAGGACGGGTCGTGGAGATCGAATACACGGGCCTTGCCCGCGGACAGGACACGGTTCGCGAAATCGAACCGTGGATCGTCTATGCCGCAGCCGGAAATTGGTACGTGTCGGCTCACTGTCGGCGGGCGAAGGGAGAGCGTGTCTTCAGGGTGGATCGGATCCGCCGCGCCACGCCCACCGACGAGCTCTTCGAGCCGCCGTCGCCCCGCCCGGAACCACCGATCGGCTACGTCGCCACCGAAGACGACGTCGTCGCCACGATCGAGTTGCGGCGCGGGGCGCTGTGGGTGCTGGAGTACTACCGCCTCGACGTGGTCGAGCGCGACGAAGACCGGGCTGTCGTGAGATTTTCGACTTATGAGCCGCTGGTCGCCGCGCAGTTGCTGCTGCGCCTCGGGCCCAACGCCACCCTCATCGAAGGCCCCGAGGTCGCCACCGCCCTCGACACCCTCCGCACCACCCTCCTCACCCGCTACGGCGCTTTTTAGCGGGGCAGCGCGTCAAAAGCGACGCGATTGGCAGGAGAGAACGGAGGTCTGGACCTCGGTCGGGTTCCGCGGCAGGTTGGCGCCGTGCTCAACTCGATCCTCGAACTGGCCGCCACCCAGCACGGGCTCATCACCCGACGTCAGATGGGCCACCTTGGGATGGACCGCAACAGGGTTGCCCGCTGGGTGCGGAGCGGCAGACTCCGGCCCGTCCATCTGAACACCTTCGCCGTCGGCGGAGTCCCGTCGACCGAGCGCCAGCAACTCCTGGCTGCCGTCCTCGAGACAGGTCACGACGCCGCGGTGTCGCATACGACCGCAGCCGCGCTCTGGGGTCTCGGAGGCTTTCGCCTCCAGCCGCTCCACGTCGTGGTCTGTCGAGCCAGTCGCCACCACCTTCGACTGGATTGGAACGTCCACCAGTTCACCGGTCGGATCGAGCATCACCGCCGGCTCCTCGACTCGATCCCGGTCACCACGCCCGCACTGACGATGTTGCATCTGGCATCGATGGTGAGCAAGCCGCGCCTGGCCCGGGCCGTCGACAACGCATGGAGCCTCGGGATCCTGTCCGGTCACGATCTCGAGGAACTCGACACACAACTCGCCAACAAGGGTCGCGATGGGATCGTCAAGCTGCGCAAAGTGGCCAGCGAACGAGGCCCGGACTGGGTGCCACCGCAGTCGAACATCGAATCACGGTTCGAAACGCTCCTGGCGCCGCTCGGTGTCGGCTTCAAACGGCAGGCGAGGATCGAGGGGGCCACCTGGACTGCCAGGGTCGATTTTCTCCATCAGGAGTCGCGGACCATCGTGGAGGTCCAGTCCGAGCGATTCCATGCCGCCCTCTCAGACGCCCAAGCCGATCGCCGCCGCCGCTTGCGTTTGGAAGACGAGGGCTATGTCGTCGTCGAGGTGTGGGACAACGAGATATTTCAGGTGCCCGGCGCGGTGGTGGATCGAGTCTTGCGCGCGATTCGTCGGACCGCCTGATCGGCCTTCTCTCCTGCCAAGCGCGTCATTTCTGACGCGCTGCCCCGCTAAAAAGCCGCGAGAAACAAGTGCTCAGGTTTTTGGGGTCGTGGCCGATGAAAGTTCAGAAGCGTCGTAGCGGAGCGACTGAAGAACATGACAACGATCAAGACCACATGCACCGACTGCGGAGACGTCGAGCTGGCACCCGACGACCTCGTTCTCGAGCTCGACCCGTCCCAGGCTGAGGGCAACTACCGGTTCGCCTGCCCCGAATGCGGCGACACCCAGCGGCGGCCCGCCAACTCCCGTGTCGTGAGCGTCCTGCTCGCCACCGGAGTCGCCTACGAGGTCATCAAGCTGAGCCCCATCACCGAAGACGAGATCGAGAGTTTCGTCGTCAATCTCAACCAAGAGACGAACCCTTTCCGGTTGCTCGCCAACTGAGCGAACCAACCCAGCTGTATCCGCACGAGCCGGCCCCGCCGGGAACCCAGAATCGGGATCCTGCCGGGGCCGCTTCGCGTCCGAGCCGCCGTAGAGAGCCCATGCCGTAGACTCGGCAGTCCATGCTCCAGGGACAGGAGATCTTCGTCATTCTGCTGGTGGCGCTGGTGGTGCTCGGACCGCAGCGTCTACCCGAACTCGCCCGCAAGTTGGGCGGTTGGGCGGCAGAGCTTCGGAAAGCCGCCCGTGAGTTGCGGGAGGGTCTCGAAGCCGAGGTGGGCGATCTGAAGGGCATTCAGGACGAGTTCCGGGCCCCCATGAAGGAGGTAACCGACGTGATGCGGGATGCCTCCAGAGACCTCAACGAGGTGACCAAGCCGGTGACCTGGGTCGGCCCCCAGCCGATGTCCGGTCCGACTGCCGAGGACGCCGCCGACGATCTAGCCGAGATCGAGCGGACCGGGCGCCCCGTCACCGACGAGCCGGACGAGCCCGACGACCTCGCCGGATGACCACCGAGTCCGGACGCGACACGCCCCAACCGATCCTCCAGCATCTCGAAGAGCTGCGCTGGCGGATCGTGCGTATCGCCGTGGGCATCGTGGTGGCGGCGATCGTCGCCCTCGTCTTCAGCGACTGGATCAAAGAACTCATCGAGCGGCCCATCCTCGACGCGTGTGGCGAATGTGAACTGCAGGTCCTCGGGGCAACGGAGCAATTCTCGGTGCTGATGCGGATCGGTCTGTTCGGCGGGGTGATCCTGGCAAGTCCGGTGATCCTCTGGCAGCTCTGGGGGTTCATCTCGCCCGCCCTCACCATCCGGGAACGCCGGTGGGCGATTCCGATCATCGCCGCCTGCGCCGCCCTCTTCTCGGTTGGGGTCGCCTTCGGCTACTGGGTGCTCCCGCGCGGCCTCGAGTTCCTGCTCAACATCTTCCCCGACGTCCGCACCGACCTGCGGATGCTCGAATACTTCAGCTTCTCGATGCGGTTCATGCTGGCGTTCGGCGCAAGCTTCCTGTACCCCGTCTTCCTCTTCTCGGCCGCCGCCGCCGGGATCGTCAGCTCCGAACAGTTGGCCCGCGGCCGTCGCTGGGCGGTGCTGATCATCGTGATCGCCGCCGCCCTGATCACACCGACCGGCGACGCACTCACTCTCGCCCTCCTCAGCGTTCCGCTCTACTTCTTCTACGAAGTCACCTACTGGCTCGTCCGGCTGCTGCTGCGCAAGTGACGAATCCCCTCGACGACTTCTTCGATGGGCTGGCGTTCACCGCCGATCCGTTCCAGGTCGAAGCCGGCGAAGCCGTCGCCCGCGGGGCGAACGTCGTCGTCTCCGCCCCGACCGGCGCCGGCAAGACACTGGTCGCCGATGCGGCGATCCACCTCGCGCGGCAGCGGGGAACCCGCGTCTTCTACACGACCCCCATCAAGGCCCTGTCCAACCAGAAGTTCGGCGACCTGGTGCGAGCCCACGGGGCGGACCGCGTCGGTCTGCTCACGGGCGACAACGTCATCAACGGTGGCGGACAGATCGTGGTGATGACCACCGAGGTCCTGCGCAACATGATCTATGCGGACTCCAGCGCCGTCGACGATGTGGGCTTCGTCATCCTCGACGAGGTCCACTACCTCCAGGACCGCTTTCGCGGTGCGGTTTGGGAGGAGGTGATCATCCACGCCCCCCGCCATCTGCAGATGGTCTGTCTGAGCGCCACGATCGCCAATGCCGATGAGTTCGCCGGCTGGGTCGAGGAGCGTCGCGGCAAGACGGAGTTGGTGGTCACGACGGAGCGCCCCGTCCCGCTCGAGAGCATGTACATGGTCGCTGATCGAGGCGGCGACCAGGGAATCCGCCTCCACCCGATGTTCACGGTGCGCGACGGCCGGCGACGGACGAACTCGAAGCTCGAGCATCTCTTGTCCCTCGAGAAGGGTCGCCGCCGGCGTTTCCGGACGCCACGGCGCACCGAAGTGGTGGCCGATCTGGCCGAACGCGGGATGCTGCCTGCAATCTTCTTCGTCTTCTCCCGGGCGGGATGTGATGCCGCCACGCTGGCCGTCCTCGAATCGGGCCTGCGGCTGGCGGACCCGAACAGCGTCGAAATCATCCGCGACGTGGCAGAACGTCGCACCGAACTGCTGTCGAGTCGAGACCTGGCGGCGTTGGACTACGGCCGGTGGCTGGCGGGGTTGGAGGCCGGCGTGGCGGCGCACCACGCCGGTATGGTGCCCGCCTTCAAAGAGGCGGTCGAGGAGCTCTTCGCCCACGGACATCTGCAGGTCGTCTTCGCCACCGAGACTCTCTCGCTGGGGATCAACATGCCGGCGAGGACGGTGGTCCTGGATTCCCTGTCGAAGTTCGACGGCGAAGGCCATTCGCTGCTCAAGCCGGGCGACTACACCCAGCTCACCGGCCGCGCCGGGCGGCGTGGCATCGACGTCATCGGACACGGTGTGGTTCTCCACTCGCCGTACGTGCGTCTCGATCAGGTGCTGAAGATCGCCGAACTCGGAGCCCATCCCTTGCGGTCGAGCTTCCGGCCCACCTACAACATGGCCGCCAATCTCATCGGGAACTACGAAGAGCACCGGGCAGAGCAACTCCTCACCGCCAGCTTCGCCCAGTACCAGCGGGAGGGCGAACAGGTCTCCAGCCAGCGCCACCTGGCGGAGATGGGTGAACGCCTCGTGGACGAGAGGCTGCGGGCGGAGTGCGAGCGCGGCTCGGTGGAGGAGTACGCCGAGTTGGTCTCGAAGAGCCCGGAGCGGCGCATGTCACTCGGAGAGCTGCATCCCGGCGATGTGCTCGATGTCCCGGCCGGTCAGCACGCAGGTCGATACGTCGTGGTACGACGCCTCAATCGCGGCACGAAGGGGATGCGGGTCCTCGTCATGGGCACCTCGGGTCGGATGACGACCCTCGGCACCAGGGATCTGGGCAGTGGTGTGGAGCGGGCAGGCCGGATCGAGCTGCCTCAGCAGTACCGGGGCGGCGAGGACCGCAAGTTTCAACAGCTCGCAGTCCGCAAGTTGCGGGCAATCCCTCCGGCCGAGCAGAGGAAGCAGTCGAGGGTGGAAGTCGATCATCCCGTGGCGCGCTGTCCGGACGCCGCAGCGCACCTGCAGTGGTTGGGCAAGGCGGAGCGAACCGCGCGACGGCTCGAACGGCTGCGGACCGAGCTGCGCGACGCCGGGGTGGGCTTGGTCGAGGAATTCCACGCCATCACCGACCTGCTCGCCGAATTCGGTTACGTCGACGGCTGGTCGCTCACCCCGCGCGGCACACGGCTGCGCTTCGTCTACAACGAGATGGATCTCCTCCTCACCGAGGCGCTCGAACAAGGCGTGTTCTGGTCGCTGACGCCTCCCGAGATGGCAGCAGTCGCTTCGACCTTCGTCTACGAGCCACGCAGCGACCAGGAGAGTGCCCCCGAGTGGCCGACACCCGCCGTGGCGGCCCGCTTCGACCGCATTCGCGAGCTGTGGGAGATCCAAACCGACGCCGAACGTCGACACCGGTTGAGCCCGAGTCGTCGTCCCGATGGCGGGTTCGCCAAGGCGGCCTACCGATGGGCATCGATGGTGGAACTCGACGATCTCGAATACGGTGCGTTGGCCGCCGGCGACTTCGTCCGGGTCAGCCGCCAGCTCGTCGACCTCCTCCAGCAGATCCGGGACGCGTTTCCGGAGCTGGCCGAGGACGCCAGGGCGGCGCTGCGTGCCGTCGACCGAGGCGTGGTCGCAGCCCAGGGTGCCGGCTGATGAAGTGGGCGGTGCTGATCAACCCAACGGCGGGGAGGCGACCCGTGGACAGCGCACGAGTGAGAGCTGCGCTCGCCGCGGCCGGAGTCGAGGCAACCCTCCACCAGCCCGCAGACCGCGGCGAGATGAAGGAGGTCGCTCTCGCCGCCGCCATCGACCACGACCTGGTGGTCGTCGGTGGTGACGGAACGGTGTCGCTGATCGTCGACGCCCTGATGCACGCCGGTCCTGCGCGCATGCCTGTGATCGGCATTCTCCCGGCCGGGACCGGCTGTGACCTGTTGAAGACCTTCGGTCTCCCTTCGGACCTCGAAAGTGCCGCCCGCCATCTGGCAGGCGATGCCACCTACCGCATCGACGTGGGCCGTCTGGACGGCGAATGGGGCCGCCGCCACTTCGTCAACGTCGCCCAGGCCGGGGCGGGCGCCGCCGCGGCCCAGACCGCAGTTCACATCTCCCGGCGATTGGGTCCCGGGCGGTACCCCTTGGCGTTTGCGGCGCGGCTGCCTCGCTTTCCCGTGGCCGAGATCGACCTCCGGGGTGGGCGGGGACATCGCGGGAGGGCGCTGGCGGTGATCATGGCCAATGCCCAATTCTTCGCCGGGGGCTGGAATGTCGCTCCCAAAGCGATGCTCGTCGACGGTGAACTGGATGTCCAAGTCATCGCCGCCCGCAAGCGTCAGGCGATCAACATCGTGCCCAGGATCATCAAGGGAACCCACCTGAGCCTGCCCGAGGTGAGCCGGATGAGCCTGTCTTCTCTGTCGCTGCACACCTCGACTCCCTGGCCCGTGGAAGCCGACGGCGACTATCTCGGAATGACGCCCGTGGATGCCCGGGTGCTCCCCGCCGCCGTCGAACTCAAGATCTGAGCGAATCGGGCTCGGAACGAGTGGACGGGCGACGGGAATGGGCTACTGTCGCCCCGCGTTGCGGTCCCTGCGCGCTGAACGGCGATCGACAGAGACCACCAGTTTTTCAAGACACGAGGCCCACAGACACATGGCAGACGAAGACGTAGAAGTAGAAGAACTCGACGAGGAAGTCGAAGACGTCGAGGACATCGATGAAGACATCGACATCGACGAGGATCTCGATCTCGACGATGAGATCGACCCGATCGAAGACGACGTGATCGCCGACGTCGACGAGGTGGCGGTCGTCGACGACGAGGACGACGAGGTCGACGATGAAGAAGCCGACGAGGCGCTCGACGAGCTCGAAGCCGAGGAGTTGGAACTGCTCGACGAAGAGGCGTCCGAGTCGCTGTTGGTCAACGAAGCCGAAGAACTGCGAGCGATCCGACGCGAAGAGCTGACCATGAACGTGGAGGCGCAGGCGAAGACCGGTGACGAATTCGTCTGCCAGTCCTGCTTCCTCGTGAAACGTGCCACCCAGCTCGCCAACCGACGGAAGATGCTCTGCCTCGATTGTGCGTAGCGACCAAGTCACGGTCGTCGTTCCCACCTACAACGAACGTCAGAACCTGCCGCATCTGGCAGCTGCGATCCGGTTGCACGGCTATCGCCTGCTGGTGGTCGACGACGACTCTCCAGACGGCACCGGCACCGTCGCCGAGGCGATCGCGGGTCCCGACCCGTTGATGGACGTGCTCCACCGCAAAACCAAGGAGGGTCTGGGGCCTGCCTATGCCGCCGGTTTCGACAGGGTGCTGGCAGGTGATTCAGAAGTCGTGATCGAGATGGACGCGGACTTCTCGCACAACCCTGCCGACCTGCCGCGCCTGGTCGAAGCCGTCGGGAAGGGTGCGGACCTGGCAATCGGCTCGCGCTACGTGGGAGACGGTGGGACGCCGGACTGGCCCGCCCACCGCCGGTTGTTGTCACGCGGGGGGAATCTGTATGCCCGGCTCATGCTCGGGATGCCGGTTCGCGACGCCACAGCTGGATTTCGGGCATTCCGAGCCGCCGCGCTGCGCCAGCTGCCCTATCAGAACGCCCAGGCATCCGGGTATGGCTTCCAAGTGGAGATGGCGATGCGTGCCCACGATGCGGGGATGAAGATCGTCGAGCTGCCGGTGATCTTCCGGGATCGCACTGTGGGAACCTCGAAGATGGACGGTGCGATCGTGCGCGAAGCGATGTGGCTCGTCACCCGGTGGGGACTGGCGCGGCGCCTCGGTCGAACCCCGCGGTAAGCCGGCGACCACATGCTGCCAGTCCTTGCTCGAACTGCAACACCTGCCGACATCGACTCGCTCACGTCCCTGTACCGGGCGCTCGCCGAGGAGATGACCCCGCTGTCGCACCTGTGGCCGCTCGCAGACGGGCTGGCAGAGCCCGTTGATGCGGCCTTCGGCGGACTCGTCGCCGACCCCGACGTCGTCATCGTGATCGGCGAGATCGACGGCGTGGCGCTCGGGTTTCTGGTGGCGAAGGTCGAAGAGATGCTTCCACAGGCCGACGGTCGCACGATCGGGTCCATCAGGCTCATCTTCGTCGACCAGCCGGCGCGGGAAGTGGGTGTCGGCGAGGCCATGCTGGATGCTGGTCTCGACGAGCTCCGTTCGAGAGGTGTCACGACGTTCGACGCACACGTGCTCCCCGGACATCGTCTCGTCAAGAACTTCTTCGAAGCGGGAGGGTTCAAAGCGCGCTCCATCGTCATGTCCCGGTATGAAGATGTCTGAGCATCCGGTCCCGGGCGTGGGCGTGGCGGTGATCGAAGAGGGCAGGATCCTGCTGGTGCGCAAGGACCGGGGCCCGTGGGCGGGACGGTGGGCGGTTCCCGGGGGGCGGGTGGAGATGGGGGAGCGGATGGCCGCGGCCGCCGTGCGCGAAGTCCGAGAGGAGACCGGTCTGGAGGTTCGTCTCGGGCCTGTGGTCTGGACCGGGGAGGTCATCGATTCCGCCACACCGCCGACGTGGCATTACACGCTCGTCGACTTCGTGGGCTTTCGAGTCGGTGGTGTGCTCGTGGCGGGCGACGACGCCGCCGAGGTTCGTTGGGTGACGCCGTCCGAGGCGGGAGATCTCGACCTTATCCCGACGATGCCCGCCCTGCTCGAGCGCCTCGGACCATACCTCCGATCCTGAGCGGTACCGTCACCACCAATGTCTGAAACTGTCGAGCTGCTCCGGGCCCTCATCCGAAACGCCTGTGTGAACGACGGCACGCCGACCAGCGGACAGGAGATCCGCTCGGTGGAAACCCTGCGCGACTTCTTCGGCCGTTCGGGGGAGTTGTTCGAGACCGCGCCCGGACGAACGTCGAGCGTCTACCGCATCCCCGGCCGCGACCCGTCCGCCCCGACGCTCAGCCTGATGTGCCACCTCGACGTCGTGCCGGTGAGTGAGGCGGGGTGGACCACCGATCCCTTCGCCGGCACGATCGCCGACGGATTCGTATGGGGTCGGGGGGCGGTCGACATGCTCAACCTGGCCTCGTCGATGGCGGTCGTCTTCAAGCAGTATCTCCTCGATGAGGTTCCACCCCTCCCAGGCGATCTGGTCTTCCTGGCGGTCGCCGACGAAGAAGCCGGCGGCGGTCTGGGTGCCAAGCCCATGGTCGACGAGCGCTGGGATCTGGTGGCGACCGACTATCTGCTGACCGAGATCGCCTACCCGCCACTGCGCCTCGACGGCGAGGCCGCCTATCCGATCTCGGTGGGAGAGAAGGGACCGTTCTGGACTGTGCTCCGGTCCCACGGTCGACCCGGCCACGGTTCCGTGCCGTACGGCGGGGACAACGCGATTGCTCCGCTCGTCGAAGCCATGCGTGCACTGTTCGTCGAAGCCTCGCCTGTGCTCATTTCCGACATCTGGCGGGCGTTCGTCGAGAGTGCCGGATTCGACGGTGATCTGGCGCGCCGGCTCACCGATCCCGACGCGGTCGATGACGCCATCGAGGAGGTGGCGGCCACGAACCCGAGACTCGCCGCGTACCTGCACGCCTGCACGCACATGACGGTGTCGCCGAACGTGATCCACTCCGGTGTCAAGGCCAACGTGATTCCGGACAGCGCCGAGGGAGAGGTGGACGTGCGGGGCCTGGCCGGCCAGGGCCGCTCCGACGTCGACGACCACATCCGCAAAGCAGTTGGTTCGGCCGCGGACCGCCTCGAGATCGTGCCCGTGGCCGATCACGAAGCCAACGAGTCGGCTGTCGGAGGCACTCTGTGGGACTGCATCGTCGACTCGATCGAATCCCACACGGGGAGCCGTCGGGTCGTGCCCACCCTCATGCCGGCCACCACCGACGCCCGATTTTTCCGGGCCCGCGGCGTCACCGCCTACGGAGTGGGGCTGTTCGACGAGTCCATGTCGTTCCCCGACTTCCTGTCGATGTTCCATGGCCACGACGAACGGGTCTCGCTGGCCTCGGTCGACGCCACGACGTCCCTGCTCTCCTCGATCCTGAGTCGTTGGCGCGTCGTTTGATGGCGACGCTCGTGTGCGACCTCGACGGGGTCGTCTATCTCGGCGACCGGGAGATCCACGGTGCAGGTGAGGCTCTGTCGCGCCTGTCGATCGCGGGCTGGACGATCCTCTTCTGCACCAACAACGCCTCCCGCACCCCTGCCGAGACCGCAGAAAAGATCGAGCGGGTGACCCGATATGAGGTGGACGCCGGGGACGTGATCACATCGGCGCAGGCGGCGGCGACGATGATCGACTCCGGGTCTTCGGTCTTCGTGCTCGGAGGACGAGGGCTCGAACAAGCCGTGATCGACCGTGGCTGTCGCGTGTCCGCCAACTGGCAGGACGTCGACACCGTCGTCGTCGGGCTCGATCCCACGCTCAGCTACGAGCGACTCTCCTCAGCGGTCTTGGCGATCGGGCGAGGTGCCCGGTTCGTGGCGACCAACCACGATCCGACCTACCCGACACCCGAAGGTCTCCGGCCCGGAGCGGGTGCGATCGTGGCGGCGGTGGTCCGCGCCACCGGAGTCGAACCCCAGGTGGCCGGAAAGCCGCATCTCCCGATGAGGAGGCTTCTGGCGTCGCGGACAGTCGGCGACGTCTGGATCGTGGGCGACCGCGACGACACCGACCTGGCGATGGGCCGGGCCGAAGGATGGTCGACGGCGTTGGTGGCGACCGGGGTTCCTCCCGCGGCGGGTTTCGCACCGACCATCGCGGTTCCAGACTTGGCGGCGCTGGTCGATCACCTCCTCGAGTAGCGCCGGCCCCGCCCCAGGATCCGGCGGCGATTCACCACCGCGTACACGGCTCCGGCGACGAACCCCCCGACGTGGGCTTCCCAGGCGACCTGGCCGGCATCCGAAGAGATGGCGAATTGGCCGAAGAGCCAGAACCCGAGGAAGACCCAAGCCGGCACCCGGAACGGCACGAAGAAGAAAGGCGGGATGATCGAGGTGATGCGCACGTTCGGAAACAGGATCAGGTATGCCCCCATCGCTCCGGCGATCGCCCCCGAGGCTCCGATCAGCGGGACCGTGGAGTCGGGATTCATCACGACGAACGCGCCCGTGGCGACGAGACCGGAGACGAGATAGAAGCCCAGGAATCGAAGGTGGCCCAGATGGTCTTCGATGTTGTTTGCGAAGATCCAGAAGATCCACATGTTCCCCAGCAGGTGGACGAGGTTGGCATGGAGGAACAGAGAGGTGACGAGACTCAGAAGGATGCTCTTGTCAGCGAAGACCGCCGGCCCCGGCGCGGAATCACAGACACCGGACTCGATCTCGAAGGGCGTCAGTGGTTGGCCGGTGACGACCTCACAGCTGATCGCCGCCCGCTCGTAGAGGAACGAGGCGAGATCGGCCTCGTCGAAGGGCTGTTCGGCGAAGAACGCGTAGACACAAGCGGCCAGGATCAGGCCAGTGACGATGGCGTACCGGTGCGTGGGGTTGTCGTCTCGGATCGGGAGCAAGAACCGGTCCTGTCGGTAGCGTCCGCGATAATGCGTCGCATGGATACCACATCGCCGCACGAGGATCCCATCGAACAAGTCGCCCAACTCCTGGCTGCGGTCGTAGCCAGCGATCCTGCGGACTCGGTGGAACCGCTCACCCGGATCGCCGCCATCCTCGAGCAAATGCTCGACGAGGGAGACGACTTCTGACCCGTCAGCGTCTCGACCGGGAACTCGTGCGTCGCGGGATGGCCAAGAGCCGGGCGGAGGCTGCGGCCCTGGTGGAAGCAGGATCGATTCGGGTCGGAGGTGTTCCGACCCCGAAGATCACAACCCTGGTCGATCCGGGAACTCCGGTGGAACTCATCGGCCCGAAACCCCGCTACGTCAGCCGGGGAGGCCTCAAGCTCGAGGCGGCGTTGGCTCAGTTCGGCGTCGACCCCTCGGGGCGGCGCTGCATCGACCTCGGCGCCTCCACCGGAGGTTTCACCGACTGTCTGCTTCAGCACGGCGCGGCGTCGGTCGTCGCGGTCGATGTCGGTTACGGCCAACTCGACGATCGCCTGACCCAGCGACCCGAGGTCACCGTGGTGGATCGCACCAACATCCGCCACGCCGACCCCGTATCGCTGGGAGCGCCGTTCGAACTGGTGGTCGGCGACCTCTCGTTCATCTCGCTGTGCACCGTGGCCGGTGTTCTGGCCAGGCTCGTCGGCGAGGCGGGCGACGGCGTCCTCCTGGTCAAGCCGCAGTTCGAAGTGGGGCGGGCACAGGTCGGACGGGGCGGCATCGTTCGGGACGAGGTTGCCAGGAGCGGGGCCCTCGACGACGTTGTGACGTGTCTGGGGTCATCAGGGCTGGGTACGGTGGCCACCTGCGTGTCGCCGATAACGGGGGCCAAGGGAAACGTCGAGTTCTTCGTACATGTCCAGCCCGATCAGCCGATGAAGGACACCCCATGAGAGACATCGGTCTCGTGATCTCCGGAACCCCCGAAGCCGACGCCTATGCCGAGGCCTTCATCGCCGCCGCCGCCGCCGCCGGCATGTCGGCCGCACCGCTCAACCCGAATACCAACGTCGAACTCGTGGTCGCGGTCGGCGGCGACGGCACGGTCCTCGAAGCAGCCCACGCCGCGGTGATCAGGGGAGTGCCGGTGGTGGGCGTGAACCTCGGCACCATCGGTTTCCTCGCGGAGGCCGAGCCCGAGGAGTTGGACGAGACGGTGGCCAACCTCGCCGAAGGCCGCTTCGGGATCGAGGAGCGCAACACCATCGAGGTCACGCTGCCGGACGGGACGAAGGGCCTCGGCATCAACGACGTCGTCGTGGAGAAGATCGACTCTCAACGGCTCGTCGTGCTCGACGTCGAAGTCGATGGCGAGCATTTCCTGCGCCATCGCGCCGACGGACTGGTGGTCGCGACCTCCACTGGTTCGACGGCCTACTCGTTCTCAGCAGGGGGTCCCCTGATGGATCCACGCGTCGACGGCATCCTGGTCACGCCCGTAGCCCCGCACTCGTTGTTCGACCGCTCCCTCGTGATCCCTGCCAACTCCGTCGTGGCGATAACCGTTGCCGACGATCGTCCGGTGCGGGTCAGCTCGGACGGCCGGGAACTCGGCTCGATGAACGAGGGGGATCGGGCGGTGATCGGGCCGGGGCCGACGCCGGCGGAGTTCGTCCGCATGAGACGCGAGGGTTTTCCCAGCCGGGTCACCCGCAAGTTCCGGTTGAACATCCGATGATCGACGAACTGGTCGTCCGGAACCTCGGTGTGATCCGTGACGCCCGCCTCGATTTCGGTCCAGGGTTGACGGTTGTCACCGGTGAAACCGGGGCGGGGAAGACGCTGCTCCTCGGGGCTCTGCGCATGTTGCTCGGCGCCGAAGCGCGAGCTGACCTGGTGGGACCCTTCGGCGACGAGGCGACCGTCGAGGGGCGCTTCGTGGCGGCGGGGGCGGAGGTCGGTGTCGGTCGTCGACTGAAGCGGGAGGGGAGGAGTCGGGCCTACCTCAACGGTTCGATCGCGTCCGCCGAAGCGTTGGATGCGGCAACGGGCGATGCCGTGGAGATCATCGGCCAGCACGACCAGTTGACGATCACCCGCCCCGCCGAGATCCGCCGGCTGCTCGACCGCAACCTCGATTCCGAAGGGCTGGGCGCTCGGGATGCGTATCGGATCGCCTGGGAGGAACGCACGCGCCTGGAGTCGGACCGCCGGGCGGTCGGCGGTGACCGGCCGGCACTCGAACGCGAGCGGGTGACCGCCTCCCACGACGCCGAACTCATCCGGGCTGCAGGGCTCACGTCCGACGAGGATGATCGCCTCGCCGAGCTGTTGGGCAGGCTCCGCAACGCCGAGCAGATCCGCGCACTGGCGTCAGACGGCTCCGACGTGATCGGGCGTGCCCGCGACGATGTCGGAACTGCAGTGGGAATCCTGCGGCGTCTGGCGGCCCTCGACCCGGCCTCGCAGCATCTGCTGGCGATGGTCGACGGCGTCGAGAGCCAGATGGGCGATGTTGCCGCCGAACTCATCACACTGCTCGAGGATCTCGATCTCGAACCTTCCGAACTGGAAGCGGCAGAGGAGCGCCAATCCGCCCTCGCCGGTCTCACCCGTCGCTACGGCCCGACCCTCGATGATGTGATCAGTTTCGGCGAACGGCAGGCGGTGCGGGCGGCAGAACTCGAGACCCTGCTCGCACGGGCGGATCGGATCGACGAGGAGATCGAAGCAGCCGACCGCCGATTGGGGACCGCGGCGGCGGCATTGGGTGACGCGAGACGTCGCATCGCCGCAATCGTGGCGTCGGATGCTCTCGACCACCTCCGGGAGCTCGGGTTCGTCCGTCCGCTGCTCGAGATCCGAGTGGACCCGGCGGACCATGGTCCCGGTGGGGGAGACACCGCCACGGTGCTGTTCGCCTCCGATGACCGACTCGAACCGGGATCGGTGGCCAAGGTTGCCTCCGGAGGCGAGCTGAGCCGTCTGGTGCTGGCGTTGCGTCTGGCGGGGGGCGCGGGCGAGGCCGAATCAGTGGTCTTCGACGAGATCGACGCCGGGGTCGGTGGCCAGACCGCGATCGCAGTGGGAGCAAAGCTCGCCTCGTTGGCCGTCGGGCGCCAGGTGCTCTGTGTCACACACCTCCCGCAGGTGGCGGCGCACGCCGACTCGCACTGGGTGGTCGATCGCGACGGCGAGGAGGCGACCGTCCGCGAGGTGGACGGCGATGCCAGGGTCGAGGAGTTGACCCGGATGCTGGCCGGTATGCCCGAGAGCGCGCGCGGCCGGGAAGCCGTCCAGGAGCTCCTCGTCCGGGCCGCCCGCGTGGGGAATACAGTGACGTCATGAGTCTCGTTCTCACTGAGCACCACGGACCGCGAACAACGGTGACGATCAACCGGGCCGAGCGGCGCAACGCCCTCAGTCTCGACACGCTCCATGCGCTCGAGAAGGCGCTGGGGTCGGTGCCTCCGGAATCCCAGGTCGTGGTGTTGAGCGGGGCGGGCCCGGCATTCTCCGCCGGACACGACCTCGGCGAGATGATCGACCGGCCGGCCGAGTTCTACTCGGAGCTCTTCGAGGCGTGCGTCGTCGTGATGGAACGCATCCACGACATCGCCCAACCGGTGATTGCCCGGGTGCACGGCCCCGCCACTGCTGCGGGGTGTCAACTGGTCGCAGCATGTGACCTCGCCGTCGCCTCGGAGGACGCGATCTTTGCCACCCCGGGCGTGAAGATCGGACTTTTCTGCTCGACGCCGATGGTTCCGATCGTTCGCGCCATCGGACGCAAGCGGGCCATGGAGATGCTCTTGACCGGCGAGTCGATCGATGCTCGGACGGCGGCAGACTGGGGCCTTGTCAACCGGGTGGTTCCGGCGGCGAAGCTCGACGAGGAGGTCGACGCGCTGGTGGCACGAATCACCGGGTTCTCGGGACGCGTCATCGGGCTCGGGAAAGAGGCGTTCTGGTCCCAGGACGGACTGGACGAGCGGGAGGCCTACGAATTGACGAAGGCGGTGATGTCCGCCAACGCCGGGATGGCCGACGCCCAGGAGGGCATGGGAGCCTTTCTCGACAAACGATCCCCACAATGGCCGGAGTAGCGCCGGCCGTGCGTGAGAAGGTCTCGATCACCGAGCTGACACCGCTGCTGTTCCTCGAGCGCTCCGCCGACGTCTTCGGTGAACGCACCTCGGTGACATACCGGGAGCGGTCGATGAGCTACTCGGAGATGCGGTCCGAGGTCAATCGAGTCGGCCGGGCGCTGCAGGAATCCGGCATCGAACCGGGAGACCGAGTTGCCTACCTCCTGCCAAACCTGCCCGAAATGCTCGTCGCGCACTTCGCGGTGCCGCTCGTCAGCGCGGTGCTGGTCGCCATCAACACCCGGCTGAGCGGGCCGGAGATCGCCTACATCCTCGATCACAGCGGTGCGTCGATCCTCGTCGTGGACACGGCGTTGTACCCGACCGTGGCGCCCCATCTCCCTGATCGGCCCAGGTTGCGCGAGGTCGTGACCCTGCACGATCTCCATTCCGGTGTGGCCGACATCGCCGGACACACCGACTACGCCGACTTCGTCGCCCGGGGCGACGACAGCCCGCTGGCGATGCGGGTCGACGACGAGGAACGGGTGATCTCGATCAACTACACCTCCGGCACGACCGGGCGGCCCAAGGGGGTGATGTACACCCACCGAGGCGCCCACCTCAACGCCTTGGCCGAAGTGATCCACAGCCGGCACTCCACGAACTCGGTGTACCTGTGGACCCTTCCGATGTTCCACTGCAACGGCTGGTGCACGACCTGGGGTGTCACCGCCATCGGAGGCCGTCACGTCTGTCTCCGCCAGGTGGACCCTGCCGAAATCTGGCGGCTCATCGATGCCGAAGGTATCACCCATCTGAACGGGGCGCCCACCGTCCTCATCTCGATGGCCAACGACCCGGCCGCCGCCCCGTTCGGGAGACCGTTCGTCATCACGACCGCCGGAGCTCCTCCCAGCCCCACCATCATCCGTCAGATGACCGAGCTGGGGGCGGATCTCGTCCATGTCTACGGTCTCACCGAAACCTACGGCCCCTACACCATCTGCGAGGTTCAGGACTCGTGGACGGGAGCCGGCACGGAAGAACGGATCCGGCTGATGGCGCGCCAGGGAGTGTCCTACATCGGCGCCGATCCGATCCGCGTGGTCGACGAGAACTTGAACGACGTGCCGCGCGACGGCGAGACCATGGGCGAGGTGGTCATGGCCGGCAACAACGTGATGGCCGGATACCACGACGATCCTGCCTCCACCGAGAAGGCCTTCGCAGGCGGATGGTTCCACTCCGGCGACCTCGCCGTGTGGCATCCGGACGGCTACATCGAACTGCGCGACCGCGCCAAGGACATCATCATCTCGGGCGGGGAGAACATCTCGACGATCGAGGTCGAACAAGCCGTCGTCTCGCACCCCGCAGTGCTCGAAGCCGCGGTGGTCGCCATGCCCCATGACCATTGGGGCGAGCGACCCAAGGCATTCGTGACGCTCAAGCCGGGGGCGACGGCGACCCCCGAGGAGATCATCGCCCACGTACGTGAGCGGCTCGCCCACTTCAAGGCCCCAGACGAGGTGGACATCATCGACGTTCTCCCGAAGACGAGCACGGGCAAGATCCAGAAGTTCGTTCTTCGGGAGGGGTTGTGGTCCGAGCACACCAAGCGCATCAACTGAGGGTGCGCGGGCCAGACGGCGTGTCGTGCTACGGTGAAGTCCCGTGCTGAACAGGTATCAGAACCGTCTGTGCGGAGCCACCGGGGCAACCCGGTGAAGGGCCGTCCCACCAAGTACGTCTTCGTCACCGGTGGGGTCGTCTCCAGCCTCGGCAAAGGCATCACGGCGGCATCATTGGGCCGCATCCTCAAGACCCGCGGGCTCGAGGTCGTCATCCAGAAGCTCGACCCGTACATCAACGTCGACCCGGGAACGATGAACCCGTTCCAGCACGGCGAGGTCTTCGTCACCGACGACGGTGGGGAGACCGATCTCGACCTCGGCCATTACGAGCGATTCGTCGGCACCAACCTGCGCCGGTCGTCCAACGTGACGGCCGGGTCGATCTATCTGTCCGTGATCAAGAAGGAGCGGAGAGGCGACTATCTCGGCGACACCGTCCAGGTGATCCCGCACATCACGAACGAGATCAAGAACCGCATCCGCCAGGTGGGCTCCGAGGAGGACGTCGACGTCGTGATCGTCGAAGTGGGCGGCACTGTCGGCGACATCGAAGGCCTCCCCTTCCTCGAAGCGATCCGCCAGTTCGCCAACGATGTCGGACGCGAGAACGCGATGTTCATCCACGTGACCCTCGTCCCCTACATCGCCTCCTCCGAAGAGCTGAAGTCGAAGCCCACCCAGCACTCCGTTGCCGAACTCCGCTCCAAGGGCATCACTCCGGACATGATCGTGGTCCGTTCGGACCGGCCCATCGACGACTCAGTGCGCAAGAAGATCTCGTTGTTCTGCGACGTCAGCACCCGGGCGGTCGTGAGCGCGCCCGACGCCACCGACATCTACGAGGTCCCGCTGACGATGCACCAAAACGGCCTCGACGCGGTCGTGTGCGAGCGGCTGGGTCTGGACTGTCCGCCACCGGACCTCTCCGCCTGGCGCACCATGGTCGAACGAATCCGAACTGCCGACAAGCCCGTGACCATCGGGATCGTCGGCAAGTATGTCGACCTCCCCGACGCCTACCTCTCCGTAGCCGAGGCGCTGCGGCACGGGGCCGTGGCGAACGACCTCTGCCTGGACCTGCGGTGGATCCCCTCCGACGAGCTCACAGGGATGCTCGCGTCGAGCTACCTCGAAGATCTCGACGGGATCGTCGTTCCAGGAGGGTTCGGCTCTCGCGGGGTGGAAGGGAAGATCGCCGCGATCCGCCATGCCCGCGAACAGGGAATCCCATTCCTCGGCTTGTGTCTCGGTCTGCAATGCGCAGTCATCGAGTTCGCCCGCAACGTGCTCGACCTCGGTGACGCGAACTCCACAGAGTTCGATCCGACCACCGCGCATCCGGTCATCGACCTCATGGCGAGCCAGGAGGGTGTCGAGGACCTGGGAGGGACCATGCGCCTCGGTCTCTATGCCGCCAAGCTCGCCGAGGGCTCGCTGGTTCGAAGCCTCTACGGCGAAGAGCTGATCTACGAGCGACACCGCCACCGCTGGGAAGTCAACAACCGGTACCGTCGCGATCTCGAGGCCGCCGGCATGCATCTCTCTGGACTCTCACCGGACGGTTCGCTGGTGGAGTTCATCGAGCTGGCCGATCATCCCTTCTTCGTCGGTACGCAAGCCCACCCCGAGTTCAAGTCTCGTCCGGATGCTCCCCACCCTCTGTTCGCCGGATTGGCCAAAGCCGCCGGCCGCAACGCCTCGCTCCGGCTCAAAGACGTGGCGGCCGCCGACGTCGCATCCCAGCCGGTCCAGTGAAATTCGCCCAGACGGGTGTCACCACCCTCGGCACCGGTGCTCTCGTACGCCTCGAACAGGTCATCCTGCAGGCGCCCGACGGTACGACCCATCCACGCGACGTGCTCCGACATCCGGGCGGAGTGGCGGTGCTGCCGGTCGACGAAGGCCAGGTGTGGCTGATCAAGCAGTTTCGAGTGGCAGTCAGCCGTGACCTGTTGGAGATTCCGGCCGGCAAGCGCGATGTGGACGGGGAGCCTCCCGTCGAGACGGCTCGGCGCGAGTTGTACGAAGAGATGGGCATGAAGGCGACCGACTGGGTGTCGCTGGGGACGATGGAACCGTCGCCGGGCTACACCGACGAGGTCATCCACCTGTTCGCAGCCAGCGGTATCGTCGCCGAGGCGAGGCGACCCGACGGGGTCGAAGAGGTCGAAGCGGAGATAGTCGTGATGCCGGTGGAGGAAGCCCTGGCGGCGATCGACACCGGCGGCATCACCGACGCCAAGACCCAGATCGCGCTGATGAAGTGGTCGAGGAGGTTCGCATGATCGTTGGAGTTCCCCGCGAGGTGAAGACCTCGGAGTTCCGTGTGGCGCTCACACCGGTCGGCGTCCGGGAACTGGTCGACCACGGCCACGAAGTGCTCATCGAGTCCGATGCGGGCGAAGGATCCACGATCCACAACGAGGAATACGAGGCGCAGGGAGCCCGAATCGTCCCGCACGCCACCGATGTGTACGCCGATGCCGACATGATCCTCAAGGTCAAAGAACCCCAGCCGGAGGAGTTCGGTCTGTTCGGCCCGGGTCAGTTGCTCTTCACCTACCTCCATCTCGCCGCCTACCCGGCGGTGGCCGATGCGCTGATCTCCAGCGGGGTCACCGCCATCGCCTACGAGACGGTGCAACTCGCCGACCGCTCGTTGCCGCTCTTGGCGCCGATGTCGGAGATCGCCGGCCGGATGGCGACCCAGGTCGGCGCCCGGTTCCTCGAAAAGGCCCAAGGGGGGAGGGGCGTTCTCCTCGGTGGCATCCCTGGCGTCCGGCCGGCCAAAGTCGTGATCATCGGAGGCGGAACGTCGGGTTCGAACGCCGCAGCGGTCGCCGTCGGAATGCAGGCGCATGTGACCGTGGTCGACCGGGACTTGGCGCGCCTGCGCGCACTGGACGCTCATTACGAAGGCCGGCTTTCGACGATGGCCTCGAACCGGCTCACCCTCGAAGAACTGGTCCTCGACGCCGACCTCGTCATCGGCAGCGTCCTGATCCCGGGGGCGAGCGCCCCGAAACTCGTCACCACCGACATGGTCCGTGGAATGCCGCGCGGATCGGTCCTGGTCGACATCGCCATCGACCAGGGCGGGTGTTTCGAAACGAGTCGGGAGACGACTCACACGGATCCGGTCTACACGGTCCACGATGTCGTCCACTACGCGGTCGGCAACATCCCCGGAGCAGTGCCGAACACGTCGACGTACGGCCTCACCAACGCCACGCTGCCATACGTGGTCGCGCTCGCCGACCTGGGCGCCCGGGCGGCGGCGGACCGCCATCCCGAGCTGCTCGGCGGTGTGAGCGTGGTCAGCGGAGCCCTCACGAACATCGCCGTGACGGCGAGCCTGGGACGGGACTTCGTCGACCCGACGGTGGCGCTCGCCGGTTGACCCGGCGATGACGGACTTCGAGCACTGGATCGAGGAGTACCTCGCCGCTCTGGCGGTCGAGCGCGGCTTCTCGCCGGCGACGATCGATGCGTATCGCCGCGACCTCCGCCAGTATCGCCAACACCTCAGCGACGCCGACCCGACCGTGGCGTCGATCGACGACTTCATCATGTCGATGAACCTTCTCGCTCCCACGACAGTGGCTCGCAAGATCGCCGCAATCCGCGGATATCACCGGTTCTTGGTGGCAGAGGGCCTCCGAAGCGACGACCCCTCAGGACTCATCGACGCTCCTCGCCGGCCCGACTCGATCCCGAAGGCCCTCGACGTCGATGCGTGCATCCGGCTGGTCACGGCCCCCGACCAGTCGACTCCGGCGGGCGCACGGAACCGGGCCATGCTCGAAGTGCTGTACGGCACCGGAGCGCGGGCGAGTGAGATCGTGGACCTCGATCTCGGTTCCATCGACCTCGACGAGGCCACTGCGATCCTCACCGGCAAGGGAAACAAGCAGCGAATGGTGCCTCTCGGCAGACCGGCGGTCGAGTCCCTCAGAGCATGGCTGGCGGCGAGGATCGAATTGGCACCGCCCGCAGACGCTGTTTTCGTCAACCTGCGGGGGCGTCGTCTGACCCGCCAGACGGTCTTCGACATCGTCAAGGCGGCTGCTGACGCGGCCGGTCTCGACCCGTCGGGAGTGTCACCCCATGTACTGCGTCACAGCGCGGCGACACACATGATCGAAGCGGGGGCGGACATTCGATCAGTCCAAGAAATGCTGGGCCACGCTAACGTGAGCACCACTCAGGTGTACACGAGAGTGACTCCCAGGCACCTGCGGGAGATCTACCTCGAAGCACACCCGAGAAGCCAGTGAGGACAGAGATGACCACCATCGATACGACTTCGGCCAAGCTCGCCCTGACAGAAGAGCGCGAGAGGATCGTCCATCAGATGATCGAACTCGGGGTGACCGAGACCGGTGAGCTGACGGGTGACGTCGACTATGGCGACGGATTCGCCGATGCAGCCGCGGCCACCGCGGAACGCACCGAAGTGCTGGTCGTGGTGGAATCGCTGAAGTCCCAACTCTCCGACATCGATGCCGCGTTGGTGGGCATCGCAAAGGGCACCTACGGGGTCTGCGTGATCTGCGGCAAGGACATCCCCGCGGATCGGCTCGAGTTCCGTCCCTCGTCGATCCATTGCGTCAACTGCAAGCAGAACCGTTGAGCCTTGCCCGGATCGTGGGGCCATCTCGCCCGCCGCTTCTTCTGGTCCATCCGAGTTGCGCCGCTGTCGCCGGCAGAACTGGAGGAAGTCGAGGCGCTCGTCGACGGCCCGGTGCTGGCGGCATTCCTCGATCAAGGTCGTGGCGACCAGCGTCACGGCTGGGAGTCGGCCGACGCGGTCACTGCCCGAGGCGGCAGACGTGAACTCGCCGTGGCGGCGCTTCTCCACGACATCGGCAAACGCGGGGCCCGACTCGGTGTGGCGGGTCGCGTGCTCGCATCGGTCTGTGCCCGATTGAGAATCCCGGTGTTCGGCCGGCTCGCGGCCTACCTCGACCACCCGAGAATCGGAGCCGACGAACTCGCCGCGCTGGGTGTCGAGGGTCTCGCAGTGACCTTCACTCGCCACCATCACGGCGAACGACCCAACGCGGTATCCCCCGAGGACTGGGCGTTGCTGGTGGCCGCCGACACGACGGTCACCAGAGCGAACCGCACCGGCAAGTAGCCTCACGGTCGTCATGTCCTACCACGTCCGCACCTCGGTCTTCGAGGGCCCGCTCGACCTGCTGCTCCAACTCATCACCCGCCACCAAGTGGACGTGACCTCGGTCAGCCTCGCCGACCTGGTGACCGAGTATCTCGCCCATCTCGACGAGATGCGCACCCTGGACCTCGACGTGACATCCGAGTTCCTGCTCATCGCCGCCACGCTCATCCAGTTGAAGATCCGCCAGCTCCTCCCGACCGACTCGGACATGGACCTCGACGAGGAACTCGAGTTGATGGAAGAGCGCGACCGGCTGCTCAGCCGCCTCCTCATGTGTGTGACCTTCAAGGACGTGGCCGCCGTTCTCTCCGCCCGAATGGAGGGGTCCAACCGTTTCGTCCCCCGACTTGTCGGTCTCGACGCCCAGATCGCGATCCCCGCGCCGGACCCGGTGCTGGGAATCGACGCGGCTGGCTTGGCGCAGGTAGCGGCGCGGGTCTTCGCCAGCCGCACCCTCGAACCCGACCTCGACCACCTCGAACTCGACCTGCCGTCTGTCCAGTCCGCCATCAACGAGTTGCGGGTTCGGGTGACCGAACTCGCCGAGACGACTTTCGAGGACCTCATCGCGCACTGCACCCGTCGCGTGGAGGTCGCCGCCTATTTCCTGGCGCTCCTCGAGATGGCGCGGTGGGGTCTGGTCGTCCTCGCCCAGGACGACTGGCTGGCGGACATCGAGGTGAGACGTGCCACCGGTGACGGGCGGGGACTCGTCTCAGAGTGGGCCGAGTGATGGAGACCGTCGCCGCATTGGAAGCGATCCTCTTCGTGACCGAGACCCCCATCCCCGTCGCCGAACTCTCCGAACTCCTCGAGATGGCCCCCGAGGCGGTTGAAGCAGAACTCGCCGGCCTGGCGAGCCGCCTCGACGAGCGGGGGAGCGGCCTCACGGTCCGCCACGTCGGCGGGGGTTGGAGGTTGTACACCAGGCCCGAGACCCACCCCTACCTCGAGCGGTTCGCCGCCGGCGCGACCGCTCGCAAACTGTCGGCAGCCGCTCTCGAGGTCCTGTCGGTGGTGGCGTACCGCCAACCCGTCTCCCGCGGCCAGATCGCCGAAATCCGGGGCGTCGACTCGGAGTCCTCGATCCGGTCCCTCGAGCGGCTCGGTCTCATCGAGGAGGCCGGGCGTCTCCCGAGCCCGGGCAACCCTGCGGTCTACCGCACCTCGGAGGTCTTCTTGGAAAAGCTCGGCCTGAACGCACTCGACGAGCTTCCCCCGCTCGCCGAACATGTCCCACCCGCATCAGTGGTCGAAGTTCTCGAAGAGACTTTCCGGGACCCGACGATCATCGAAGAGTGACCGAGGTCAGACTTCAAAAGGCCATCAGTGCGGCTGGACTCATGTCGCGCAGAGCCGCCGAGGATCTCATCCGAGCGGGCCGGGTGACCATCGACGGCCGGGTCGCGGTCCTGGGAGACCGATGTGATCCGGAGACCTCGATCGTGGCGGTGGACGGCGCGCGCATTCCGGTGGCACCGGGCCTTGTCACCTATTTGGTGTCCAAGCCGCTCGGTGTCGTTTCGACCACCGACGATCCACAGGGCCGTCGCACCGTCGTCGATCTGGTCCCGCCGCAACCGAGGGTGTGGCCGGTGGGACGCCTCGATGCCGACTCCGAAGGCCTCATCCTCGTCTCGAACGACGGTGATCTCACCAATCATGTCACCCATCCCTCCAACGGCGTGACCAAGACCTATGTCGCCGAGGTGGAAGGGGCTCCCGGCCGCAGTGCGCTGCGAGCACTCGAGACGGGCGTGGAACTCGAAGACGGCACAGCCCGGGCGGTCTCGGCGCGCCGGCTGGACCTCTCGGGAGATCGATCGCTGGTCGAGATCGTCATGAACGAAGGACGCAACCGCGAGGTCCGTCGCATGTGCGCGGCCGTCGGTCATCCGGTCCGCCGCCTGGCGCGGACCGCGATCGGACCGATCTCAGATCGTTCCCTCGAACCCGGGACCTGGCGTCTCCTCACTCCCAGCGAGGTGGCCTCCCTCTACCGCTACGGTCGGGCCTGACCATGTCTCGCACCGCCAGCCGCCCCATCAGACCGGTCAGCCGACCGATCGAGGCCGTCGTCCGGCCGCCCGGGTCGAAGAGCCTCACCAATCGAGCGCTTGTCGTCGCCGCCCTGGTGCGGGAGGGATCGGTGAGCCGGATTCTCGGGCCACTGGACGCCGACGACACGGTCGTGATGGCCTCGGGGCTCCGCAGGCTTGGCGTGATGATCGACGAGGTCGACGACCCGTGGCTCGTCCTCGGCACCGGTGGGCACCTGACGGGCGACACCATCATCGATGCAGGAGCGTCAGGCACCACAGCACGCTTCCTCACCGCGGTGGCGGCGCTGGCGGATGGTCCGGTCACCATCGACGGGACGGACCGGATGCGTCAGCGCCCGATCGCTGATCTGACAGTTGCTCTCGAGCAGCTCGGGGCGAACGTCCGCACTGCCTCCGGCGGTCTGCCGGTGACGATCACCGGACCAGTCCACGGCGGAAGGACGGAAGTGGACGGAAGCGTCTCGAGCCAGTTTCTCTCCGCGCTACTGCTGGTTGCTCCCGTTTTGGACGAACCGGTCGAGATCGCCGTGCGGGGTTCGCTCGTGTCCGCGCCGTACGTGGCGGGGACCCTCGACGTGATGCGGGCCTTCGGCGCGGATGTCAGTGTCGAAGGCACTTCGTATCGAGTGGCGGCCACTGGCTACCAGAAGGCGCATTTCTCGATCGAACCGGATGCGTCCGCCGCCGTGTACCCGGCCGTCGGGACGGCCATCGCCGGTGGCAGGGTGGTCATGGCGGGGATACCGGCCGCCTCGAGTCAGCCGGACCTCGCCGTCATCGAACTCCTCGAGCAGATGGGCTGTCGGGTCGAGCGCCAGAGCGAGGCGATCGTCGTCGAATCCGACGGCGGAAGGCTGCGGGCGATCGACGCCGACCTCGCTGGGTCACCCGACGGAGCGTTGGCGCTCGCCGTGGCGTGTCTGTTCGCAGACGCACCGTCGCGGCTCCGCGGCCTGGGAACGTTGCGAGCGAAGGAGACCGATCGTCTGGAGGCACTTCGGACCGAACTGTCCAAGCTCGGCGCCGAGGTCGCGATCGATGGCGACAGTCTGGTGATCGCACCCGGGCCACTTCGCCCGGCCGAGATCGAGACGTACGACGATCACCGGATGGCGATGTCCTTTGCGCTGGCGGGACTCGTGATCCCTGGAGTCGTCATCGGCGACCCCGAATGTGTCACCAAGACCTGGCCTGGATACTTCGAGGCGCTGGAGGCGATGTGTCAGACCTGATCGTGGCCATCGACGGGCCTGCGGGTGCAGGGAAATCTTCGGTGGCCAGACTGGTGGCGGCGCGGCTGCGGCTGCCCCATCTCGACACCGGCGGGTTCTACCGGGCGGCGACGCTCCTCGCCCTCCGCCGTCAACTCGACCTCGCCGACCCTGCGGCGATCGTCGCCGCGCTCGACGACGTGAGCATCTCCTCGCGCGGCGGTCTGACGACGATCGACTCCGACGTGGTCGAAGCGGCCATCCGGGAGAGGGACGTGACGGCGGCGGTCAGCCAGGTGAGCGCTCATGCCGACGTCCGCAAACTGCTCGTGGACAGTCAGCGGTCATGGGTCGCCGAGCAGAGTGGAAGCGCGGTCGTCGAAGGTCGGGACATCGGCACGGTGGTGTTCCCTGACGCCCGGGTCAAGATCTTTCTCACAGCCGACGAAGAAGAACGGGCCCGCCGGCGAGCGAGAGAACGCGGGGAAGACCCGAGCGCCCACCTCTCGGCGATACGCCGACGCGACGCCATCGACGGTTCACGCACCGCTTCGCCGATGACCGTCGCAGCCGACGCGGTGATGGTGGACACCACGGACATGGCCATCGGTGCCGTGGTGGACTCGATCGTTTCCCTCGCCGAGGGCTTTCAGACCTGAGCCGAGATTGTCCCTGGGCTACCGGTGATGAGGTCCAGGGCCTCGGTGGCCGTCCAGTCACGGTCGCGGTCGAGGGGGCCAGGACCGGACGGCCGAGCGGTGAGACTCGCCTCGACCAGGCTCTGCAGGGTTCCGACGAAAGCCCGAAGTTGACGGGGCAACGGGAAGTATTCCTCCTCGTCGGTGACACGGAACAGCTCGAATCCGAGGCGCGGATCGACCCGGTCGATCACCTCCTGGACGAGGTGGTCCGGTGCCGAGGCACCGGCGGTGACACCGACGACGGTCGCCGCATCGAGCCACTCCTGTTCGATCTCGGCCGCGGAGTCGATGCGGTACGCGGAGATACCGTGCTCCCGGGCGACTCTGACCAGAGCCTGTGTGTTCGAGGAGTTGTCCGAACCCACCACGAGGATCAGGTCGCATTCGGCCGACAGCGCCTGGACGGCCGACTGGCGATTGGTGGTGGCATAACAGAGGTCGCTCTTGCGGGCCGTCCACAGTTCCGGATAGCGGCCAGAGGCTTCGTCCATGACGGCCTGCCATTCGTACATGCCGAGGGTGGTTTGGGCGAGAAGCGCAACCCGCGACGGGTCTTTCGGTTCGAAGCTCGACAGGCCAACCTCGGGCTCGACGAGCGTGATCACCTCCGGCGCCTCGGCCACCGTGCCCACCGCTTCGTCGTGGCCCTCATGGCCGACGTAGATGATGTCGAAGCCTTCTTTCGCCATCCGCTTGACCTCGTGGTGCACCTTCGTCACCAACGGGCACACGGCGTCAATGACGACCGTTGCCCGCGTCGCGGCACCTTCGACCACCTGGGGTGAAGAACCGTGCGCGGACAGCATGACCGGAGCCCCCTCCGGGACCTCGTCGATGTCGCTGACGAACACGACTCCGACGCGCTCAAAGGCCCTGACCACCCATTCGTTGTGCACGATCTCGTGGTAGCAGTAGACCGGACCGTCGAAGATCCTCACCATCCAGGTGAGGGCTTTGATCGCCATTTCGACCCCGGCACAGAACCCGCGAGGCTGGGCGAGGAGCAGTCGTTCAACCATTGCCGACAACGTTAGGCCCCGTCAGGGGACATCCGGAACGGCCCCTACGCTGGTGGCGTCATGAACCGCCTTCCGATCGTTGCCGTCGTTGGCCGCCCCAACGTGGGCAAGTCCACTCTCGTGAACCGAATCGTGGGCGGTCGCCCGGCAGTCACCGAGGAGAAGCCGGGTGTCACCCGGGACCGGCGCGAGTTCAACGCAGAGTGGACCGGCCGGGAGTTCCTGCTCGTCGACACCGGGGGATGGGAACTCACCCCCGGTGAACCGCTCACGTCGGAGATCCGGGCACAGGCCGAGGCCGCGATCCACTCCGCAGACGCCGTCATCTTCGTGGTCGATGCCACCACCGGGATCTCCGACGACGACGCCGGCGTCGTACGACTGTTGCGTGCAGCCGAGATCCCGGTCGTGCTCGCCGCCAACAAGATCGACGAGATCGGCCGGCGCGGTCTGCTCGACGACCTGTGGCGGATCGGGTTGGGCACCCCATATGGAGTTTCGGCGTTTCACGGACGGGGCATCGGTGATCTCCTCGACGAAGTGGTCAGGGTCCTGCCCGAGGACGAGGGACCGGCGGAGTTCGACGACCGCCCCCGCATCGCCATCGTCGGACGCCCCAACGTCGGCAAGTCCACGCTGCTCAACCGCCTCCTGGGAGAAGACCGCGTGATCGTGTCGGATCGTCCCGGCACCACCCGAGACCCGATCGATGCCGTCGTCACACTCGACGGACGCGAGTACCGGGTCACCGACACCGCCGGCATCCGCCGCAAGCCCCAGATCACCGAGGACTCGGACTTCTATGCGGTGCTGAGGGCACGTGAAGCCCTGGAGAAGGCCGATGTCGCCTTGTTGATGATCGACGCGCTCGACGGCGTCACCCATCAGGACCAGCGGATCGCCGCCGAAGTGGTCGAGGCGGGGGCGTCACTCGTGGTGCTGATCAACAAGTGGGACGCCATCGACGAGGAACAGCGCGAACTGACCGAAAGATCGATACCCGATCGGTTGGGGTTCGTCTCCTGGGCACCGGTGCTCCGGCTCTCCGCAGAGACCGGAGCGCGCGTAAAGCGCATCGGGTCGGCCATCGAAGCGGTGCTCGAGAACCGGGCGCGCCGCGTGGGAACCGGCCAACTGAACCGGTCGGTGCGTGCGTGGGCCTCCGCCCACCTTCCCCCGGTCCGCAAGGGACGTCGTCCCAAGATCCTCTATGCGGTGCAGGCTGCGGCCGCACCGCCGACCTTCATCGTCTTCATCTCGGGTGGAGAACTGGGCGAGGACTACCTGCGCTTTCTCGAGAACCGGATTCGCGACGAGATCGATCTGACCGGCACACCGGTCCGGATCCTCCCGCGCTCCAAATCCCGGACCGAGTGAAGATCGTGGCCGAATCGCCGTTCCTGCCCGACGAGGACAGCGCACCCGACGAACCCACGCCGTGGGGCTTCCGGATCACGCTGATCGCAGCAGCCGCCTACATCCTGTACCGCTTCCTGCAGGGCATCGCCTGGTTGTGGGAGACGGTCAGCGGCTAACCTGGCGCCCGGACGACGTCCGATTCGGGCTGTGGCGCAGCTTGGTAGCGCGCTTGACTGGGGGTCAAGAGGTCGGGAGTTCAAATCTCCCCAGCCCGAC